>NZ_JBHFHD010000008.1:0-532277 GCF_041927335.1 Herbiconiux liangxiaofengii
CTTCCTCCCCCCCCCCCTCCCCCCCCCCTTCCGTGTTCCTCTCCTCTCCCCCCCCCCCCCCCCTCCACCCCCCCCCCCCCCCCCAACTCGGCGCAGCCTAGGCGCGGGAGCGGAGAAGCGTGAACGAGCCCCCCGAGGCGATGAGCGTGGTGACGGGGGCGACCACCTGCTGATCGGGGTCGCTGGAGAGCGCCAGCTCCCACTCGGCGCCCGGCGCATCCGGAACCTGGAACTCCACACCGTTCTCGGCCGCGTTCAGCAGCAGCGCGAAGCTGTCGTCGCCCTCGTGCTCGAACACCAGCGTGATGGTGCGGGCGTTGGGGTTGTCCCAGTCGTGGTCGGCGAACTCCTTGCCGTCGCTGCGCACGGGAACCACGGTGTCGCCCGCGATCTCCTCGGGCACGTCGGCATCGGGCGCCTGACGGAACCACTGCGGCCTGAGCGCCGGGCTCTCGCGACGCAGCGTGAGCAGCGAGCGGGTGAACTCCAGCAGCGACTCGTCGGCGGCCGCCCAGTCGAACCACGACACCTCGTTGTCCTGGCAGTAGGCGTTGTTGTTGCCGCCCTGGGTGCGGCCCAGTTCGTCGCCCCCGAGGATCATCGGCACGCCCGCCGAGAGCAGCAGCGTGGCCATCAGGTTGCGGCGCTTGCGATCGCGGCGCGCGTTCACGGCCTCGTCGTCGGTGGGGCCCTCGGCGCCGCCGTTCGAGGAGCGGTTGTCGCTCTCGCCGTCCTTGCTGTCCTCGCCGTTCTCGGCGTTGTGCTTCTGCGCGTACGAGGTGAGGTCGGCGAGGGTGAAGCCGTCGTGCGCCGTGATGAAGTTCACGCTCGACAGCGGCGAGCGCCGGTCGGCCTCGTACACGTCGGGCGAGCCGAGGATGCGCTGCGCGACGGTTCCCAGCACCGTGTCGGCGCCGTTCCAGAAGTCGCGCACGTCGTCGCGGAACTTGCCGTTCCACTCCGACCAGTCGGCCGGGAACCCGCCCACCTGGTAACCCGCGGTGTCCCACGGCTCGGCGATCATCTTCACCGGCGCGAGCACCGGGTCCTGCTGGATGAGCGTGAGGAAGGCGCTGTGCAGCTCCGCGTCGCCGCCCTGCCGGGTGAGCGTGGTGGCGAGGTCGAAGCGGAACCCGTCGACGTGCATCTCGGTCACCCAGTACCGCAGCGAGTCCATGATCAGCTGCAGCGCGGCCGGGTGGCTCACGTTGAGGCTGTTGCCGGTGCCGGTGGTGTCGAAGTAGTGCTGCTCGTCGCCCTGCACCAGCCGGTAGTACGCCGCGTTGTCGATGCCCTTGAGGCTCAGCGTGGGGCCGAGGTCGTTGCCCTCGGCGGTGTGGTTGTACACCACGTCGAGGATGACCTCGAGGCCGGCCGCGTGGAACGCCTTCACCATCGCCTTGAACTCGTCCACCAGCTCACCGCCCGGCGTCACGGCGCCGCGCGAGGCGTACTCGTTGTGGGGCGCGAAGAAGCCGATCGAGTTGTAGCCCCAGTAGTTGCGCAGGCCCTTCTCCTCGAGGTGGCTGTCCTGCACGAACTGGTGCACGGGCAGCAGCTCCACCGAGGTGACGCCGAGGTCGGTGAAGTGCCTCAGCGCGGCCGGATGCGCGAGGCCCGCGTAGGTGCCGCGCAGTTCCTCGGGCACACCCGGGTGCAGCTTCGTGAAGCCCTTCACGTGGGTCTCGTAGATCACCGTGTCGGCGAGCGGGATGCGCGGCGCGCGGTCGCCGGCCCAGTCGAACGTGCTGCCCTCCGGCCCCGAGGTCACCACCGAGCGCGGGGAGGCCGGCGCGGAGTCGCGGTCGTTGCGCGCCTCGGGGTCGCCGAGCTCGTGGCCGAACAGGCTCTCGTTGCGGCTGTAGTCGTAGCCGCCCTCGATGGCGGTGGCGTACGGGTCCAGCAGCAGCTTGTTCACGTTGTGACGAAGGCCCCGTGCCGGATCCCACGGTCCGTCGACCCGGAGTCCGTAGCGGGTGCCGACGCCGAGGTCGTCGACGAAGCCGTGGAAGACGTGACCGGTGCGCTCGGCGAGCATCGTGCGGGTCTCCTCCCCGCCGTCGTCGAAGGTGCTGACGTACACGGCGTCGGCGGTCTCGCTGTAGACGGCGGCGTTCGCGCGCCCGTCGACGAAGCTGATTCCGAGGGGGTACGGGAGGGAGCGGGGTTCGGGCATGGTGTCCTGATTCTCGTGCGCGGGCTGTCCTCCAATGAAGACACGCGAGCCGAAATCCGCCAACAGCAGTACGGTCACGGGCATGACTGAGAAAAGCGACATCGAGACCCTTGCGGAGCTCGTGAAGAAGTTCCGCTTCGCCATGCTGACGACGGTCGACGACCAGGGGCAGCTGGTCGCGCATCCGCTCACCGTGCAGGAGGCCGAGTTCGACGGCGACCTCTGGTTCATCGTGGGCGCCCACGCCTCATCGCTGGAGAACCTGCTGGTGAACCCGAGCGCCGGCGTCTCACTGAGCTCGAACGACGCCTGGGTGTCGCTCACCGGCACCGCCGGCGTGGTCGACGACCGGGCGAAGGTGAAGGAGCTGTGGGGCTCGACCCTCGAGGCCTGGTTCCCCGAGGGCCCCGACGACCCGAACGTGCGACTGCTGAAGTTCGCCGCCGACGGCGCCGAGTACTGGGACAGCCCCGGCGGCAAGGTCGCCACCCTGTTCAGCCTGGTGAAGTCGAAGGTCACCGGCGAGACCTACGAGGGCGAGAACGCCAAGATCGAGCTGTAGCCGCCCTTCGCCCCGGTTGACGGATGCGGGCCCCCGTCTCACGACGGGGGCCCGTTCTCGTGGGCGGTCTAGCCCGAGGGGTTCTCGACGGGGGTTCCGTCGGCCTCGGTGCCGTCGTCGAGGTCGACGTCGTCGGGCTTGGCGACCTCGGTGTCGATGTCGTCGGGGGCGTCGTCGTGGCGGGGGTCAGTCATCCTGGTCACCGCTGTCCTGGGCTCCACCGCCGGAGACGGTGTCCTCACCGGGCTCCGAGGTGCTGCCATCGGAGCTCGAGCCGTCGGGCAGGTCTTCGGCGCGCTTCTTCTCCTGCTCGCTGACGTCGGTCGATCCGTCGTTGTCGGTCATAAGGCATCCTCTCTCTTCGGTGCTCGGTCGTTCCCGACCCTATGACCATCCCTTCGGATGCGCCCGCGACGCTCAGTCGATCCAGAGCACGATGCCGGTGTCGCCGTGCAGCACGGCCGCAACCCCCGCGCGCACGGCGGCGGCGCAGCGCTCGGCCGTGAAGCTCGCGGGGTCGTACTGCGAGGCCGCGCCCAGGCCCTCACCCCGGAAGGCCGCCCCCGTCCAGTCGACCGAGGTGACGTTCTCGGTGGGCTCGGCGAGCTCGGCCCCCACCACGAGGAAGAGCTGATCGAGGTGGCTGGGCGTCACCGCGGCGAGCGGGTCGATCAGGTCGTTGCCCGCGCTGATGATGAGATCGGGATGCAGGTCCATCGCCTCGACCACCGAGTCGATCGGATGCTCGCCCACCGGAACCTCCCGCAGGTCGACGTCGTCGGCCGCGGCCCAGTCGCGCACCGCGTCGGTGAGGGTGGCCACCTCGGGCTCGTCGCCGGAGTGCAGCAGCACCACGCGGAACCCGGGCGAGGGGCGCACGTCGTCCCACGAGCCGGGTGCGGGATCGATGGTGGCCTCGGGGCTCGGCGGGTCGGTGGGCAGGAACCCCTCCCCGAGGGCCCCGATGGCCGTCGGCGCCGGATGCGGCTGACTCCAGTCGCTCGAGGCGCAGCCGGCCAGGAGCGCGGCGGCCAGCAGGGAGACGACGGTCGTCGCGAGGATTCGCGGGCGCGGGCGCAAGGGGATTCGTCCTCCGGGAGCAGGCAGCGGGTGGGGCGGCTCAAGCCTGGCCCAGCGGATGGCGGCCCATCCTCCCCACCGCCGACTGTTCCCGCGACGTTCTCCTCGGGTCGGGCATCCGTTCACCGCTCGGCGACAGCCTGATCGACGCCGAACGGAAGGGCGACCATGGTCACGAGAACGACGAGAACCGCACTGCTGATAGTGGCGGCGGGACTCGGCCTGCTGAGTCTGGCCGGCGCACCCGGCGCCGCATCCGCCCACGGTTTCTCGTCGGTGGTGCTCGCCGACCTGTCGACCGACGACACGGGGCTGCATGCGGAGCTGAAACTCGAGTACGACCTGCTCGTGGTGTCGGCCGCCGATGCCGAGGGCGACGACCCGCTCTTCCAGGCGGGCACAGCGGCCTTCGAGGCGGGCGACCCCGTGGCCGAGGCGGCGGCGCTGGAGGGCCACGTCGACTCGGTGCTGGCCTACGTTCAGGATCGCTTCACCGTCACGTCACCCTCGGGCACCGCCTGCGAGCCCTCGGTGGCCGGGCCGATCACGATGACCGAGGAGGAGGGCGCGCCGTACGCGGTGCTCCCGCTCGACCTCGCCTGCCCCGACGAAGGCGACGGGCACGTCATCCGCTCGGAGCTCTTCCCCGACTCCGAGCAGTACGTCACCGGCACCAAGACGATCGTGTCGTACGACATCGACGGCCGCACCGGCAGCGCCTCGCTCGATGCCGCGCAACCCTCGTTCTCCACCGAGCAGAGCGTGCTGGAGCGGTTCTGGGAGTTCTTCCACCTGGGGGCGGAGCATCTGCTCACCGGCATCGACCACATCCTGTTCCTGCTGGCGCTGATCGCGGGGTCGCGACGGCTGCGGGAGGTGGTGCTCGCGGCGACGGCGTTCACCATCGCGCACTCGATCACGTTCATCCTGGCGGCGACGGGGCTCGTCTCGGTTCCGGCCGAGATCATCGAGCCCGTGATCGCCATCTCGATCTCGATCGTGGCGGCCTGGTACCTCTGGCGGCTCTGGCGGCGGGGCGAAGCCGCCACCGAGCTCGATTCCACCAGCGGACCGCTCGGGCTCGACCGTGCCGGCTGGCTGCGACTCGTGGTGGTGTTCGCCTTCGGGCTGGTGCACGGCCTCGGCTTCGCCAGTGCGCTCGGCATCGACCAGCCCTGGTCGTGGACGCTGCTCTGGTCGCTGCTGGTGTTCAACGTGGGAATCGAGGCGGTGCAGCTCACCATCATCGCCATCGTGTTCCCGCTGCTGGTGCTGCTGCGGCGGCGCGCGCCCCGGGTGGGGCTCTGGGCCACGGGGGCCCTGGCCGTCTCGGTCACGGTGGCCGGGCTCGTCTGGTTCGTGCAGCGCATCCTCGGTGTGGGTTGAGTGGGTGTGGGTTGAGGGGGGTGGCGGATGCGCGGGCACAGGGGCGAGAGAATTCTGCAGTTCGTGAAGCAATCTCACGAACCTGAGAATCTGCCCAGAACCATTCCTTGCCCGGCCACGCCTACGGAAGTCGCCGTTCACGTCGAGTTCTCCACACCGGCGGAACATCACTCTCGCCCACGCTCCGTGGGAGACCCTCGATCACGAGAACGGATGAGAATGTCTTCTCTCACTGCATCTGCACGACCCCGGCGCGCGGCCACCCGCGCGACCGCGTGGCTTGCGGCAGCTGCGCTCTGCACCTCGGCCCTGGTGGGCGCCCTCGCGGCCACCCCGGCTCACGCCGCCGATACGGTCACCTCGACCGGCATCATCCTCGGCGTCGGCGCAGACGAATCACAGCGCATCGTCACCTGGTACACCTCCGCCGACACCACCCAGGCCGTTCAGCTGGCCCCGACCGCTTCGGTGAGCAACGGCCAGTTCCCGGCCACCGCCTCCACCTTCTCGGCCCTCGGCACGGCGAACATCGCCACCAGCGGCGGATTCAACCGTCACGCCACCATCACCGGCCTGAAGGAGAACACCGCGTACTCCTACCGGGTCGGTTCGGAGGGCGCCTGGTCGGCCACCTACTCCTTCTCCACCCAGACCTTCGACGGCGACTACGACTTCCTGTTCTACGGCGACCCGCAGATCGGCTCGTCGGGCAACCTCGCGAAGGATCAGGCCGGCTGGACCGACACGCTCGACGTGTCGCTGGCCGCCAACCCCAACGCCGAGCTGCTCGTGTCGGGCGGCGACCAGGTCGAGACCGCCAACACCGAGACCCAATGGGACGCGTTCCTCGCTCCCGACAAACTGCGCCAGTACCCCTGGGCCGCCACCATCGGCAACCACGACGTGGGTGGAAAGGCGTACGAGCAGCACCTGTTCACGCCGAACACCGACCGTTCGGCCGCGTACTACTCCAACGGCCAGCCGACCTCGAACACCTCGGGCGGCGACTACTGGTACATCTACAAGGACGTGCTGTTCATCGACCTCAACAGCAACAGCTACAAGACCTCGCAGGGCGGGGGCGGAGACGACGCCCACGTGGGCTACGTCACCGACGTCGTGAACCAGCACGGTGCCGAGGCCAAGTACACCGTGCTCGTGTACCACCACTCGATCTACTCGCCGGCCTCGCACGCGAAGGACGCCGACAACAAGCAGCGCAAGATCGACTTCCCCACCGTGTTCTCGAACCTCGGCGTCGACCTGGTGCTCCAGGGCCACGACCACAGCTACTCGCGCAGCTACGAGATCAAGAACGGCGCCAAGGCGAACCCGGATGAGCAGCCCGGCCAGAACGAGGTCTACCCCGGCCCCGGCGGCGTCATCTACGTCACCGCAAACTCGGCCTCCGGCTCGAAGTACTACGACATCACCGCGCCCGACTCGAGCGGCACGTCGGGAGCCGGGAACGGCGCCGACCCGCTGAACCCGCAGAGCTACTGGTACAACTCGGTGCAGAACCAGGAGCACGTGCGCAGCTACGTCAAGGTGCAGGTGAAGAAGGACCAGCTCGTGGTCGAGAACATCCGCAGCGGCACGTGCGACGCCCCCAACGCCGCCGTCGAGCTCGGCAACGAGGCGTGGTGCGGGCCGGACAGCGGCGCCACCCCGGCCCAGCCGGTCGGCTCCGTGGTCGACGCCGTCACCATCCACCAGAACCACGGTGACAACCAGGAGATCGCGGTGACCGTGCCCACGGCCGCCCCCGGCGAGTTCGGCTGGAAGATCGACGGCCGCAACACGCTCGTCGACCTCGGCACCGCCACCGACCACGACGGCGACTACTTCGAGGCGAGCGGTCAGATCAACCCGATCGTCGTCACCGACACCCGCCAGTCGCTCTCGCCGTGGTCGATCTCGGCCTCGGTCGGCGACTTCCGCGACGGCACCGACACGTTCTCGGGTAAGTACCTCGGCTGGACGCCGAAGGTGATCGAGCAGGGTGCCGGAGCCACCGCGGGAGCGGCGATCCCGTCGGGTTACGAGGCAGGCAAGGGCCTGTCCGTCTCCCGCGGACTGTCGTTCGCCGACGCCGGTCACGAGCGCGGCACCGCCAAGGTGGGCGCCGACCTGGAGCTGAAGATCCCGTCGCTGGTCGACCCGGGCAGCTACCGCGCCACCCTCACCCTCACCGCACTCAGCAGCTGAGGCCCTCCGGATGACCGGGTGGGGTGGGAGCGACCGCTCCCGCCCCACCCGGCATCTCGCACCACCCGCCCCGCACGACCCACCCTCTCCCCCCGAGGATCACCATGACCACCACCCCGGCCCGCTCCGCCCGCGCCCTCTCCTCGTTCGCCGCCTCCGTCGCGGTGACCGCGCTCGTCGCCCTCGGGCTGCTGATCGCCCCCGCGGGCATCGCCCACGCCGCCGACGGCGACGCCGACTGGGCCGTGCGCACGGCGACGAACGACCAGGGGTCGGATCGCACCAGCTACAGCTACGCCCTCGACCCCGGAACCTCGGTCGAGGACACCCTCGTGGTGGTGAACCACGGCGCCGAGGCCCTCGATCTCGGTGTGTACGCGGCCGACGGCTACACCACCGACAGCGGCCAGTTCGACGTGGTGGTCGGCGGAGCCGAGTCGACGGCCGTGGGGGCCTGGCTGCACTCGGCCAACCCCACCGTGCACCTCGAGCCGGGCGCCACCGCCGACCTGCCGTTCACCCTCACCGTGCCCGAGAACGCCACCCCCGGCGACTACGCGGGTGCCATCGTCACCTCTCTGGCACAGACCGACGACGCGCAGGGCATCAACGTCGACCGCCGACTGGGCATCAAGGTCTCCCTGCGCATCGGCGGCGACCTCACCCCGGGGCTCGCCGTCGAGAACATGCACGTCGACTACGACGGCGGCTGGCTGCCCTTCGTGGCCGGTGACGCGACGGTGGGCTACACCCTGCACAACACCGGCAACGCCGTGATCACGGCCGAACAGGCCGCCGGGGTCTCCGGACCGTTCGGCTGGTTCCAGGCCGACGCGGAGGCCATCCCGGCCGCGCCGCAATTGCTTCCCGGCGAATCGTGGACGGTGAGCGTGCCGGTCTCTGGCGTGCCGCCGCTGTTCCTGCTCACCGCCACCGCCACGGTCGCGCCGGTGGTGCTCGACGCCTCGGGTTCGACCACGAGCCTCGACCCGGTGTCGGCCGAGGCCACCGGATGGGCCGTGCCGTGGACGCTCGTGATCACGGGGCTCGTGGTGCTCGCCCTGGTCGCGGCCGCCATCGTGCTGCGCCGACGCGGTCGCGCCGCCCGCGCGGCCCGCGAGGACGCCCGCGTGAAGCAGGC
Organism: Herbiconiux liangxiaofengii; assembly: GCF_041927335.1. Lineage (NCBI taxonomy): Bacteria > Bacillati > Actinomycetota > Actinomycetes > Micrococcales > Microbacteriaceae > Herbiconiux > Herbiconiux liangxiaofengii. The sequence goes on from NZ_JBHFHD010000008.1 coordinate 8,554, forward strand.
CGTGGAGAAGGCACTCGCCACCGCGGGGGCCGGCCCAGGGGCCACCTCCGGGGAGTGAGACTGGGCCGCCCGCGCGGCCCAGTCACTCGTTCGAGGTACAAGGGGTGAGGCGTGAACCCCGGAGTGTGCCTATGATGTCCGCACCATGACTGAACAGATCCACCCCAATGGAGGGGAGCCCGCCGAGGGCGCGGTCGACGCCTTCCGCATCGACGTCGACACCATCCGGCCCGGCGTGCTCGCCGAGCCGGGCTCCGTCGGCCGGCACCATCCCAAGGGGCGGTTCTATCGGCCAGAGCTCTATTCGACCCGCGAGAAGGTGCTCGGCAGCTTCGAGTTCAAGGCCGGGATGATCGTGGTGCTCGTGGCCACCGCCGGCGCCCTGCTCGCTCTCGCCGTGGGATCGGGCGCCATCCTGTAGCAGCCGGCCGCTTGTCCCCCGAAAGGGGACAACCGAGAAGGCCCCGCTCGTCGATAGCCTTGCATGAACCCGAAATCACCGGCCGACGCGCTCGACTCCCCACCCGACAGCGCGCAGGCCGGTGTTTCGGTGTTTCAGGGGTGGTTCCCGACGGATGCGCGTCAGCCGCGGAAGGCGTTCGCCGCAACGCGCAGAACATGGGCGGCCCGCTCGGCCGCCGGCACCAGCTGGGCGGCCGAACGCTCGTAGGCCTCATCGCTGCGCCGGTAGGGATCGACGATGTCGTCGTCGCCGGCCGACACCGCGAGACCCTGCTGGCCCTTCCGCGAAGCGACCAGCGCGACGGCCTCGGCGAGCGCCGCCCGCAGTGACGGCGCCCCGGCAGCCGCGTCGGCGATGACGGCGTCGTCGAGCTCGCCGGAGAGCCGTTCGAACTCGCGAAGGGTGAAGGTCACCGACACCTTGCGCGGCACCAGCTCCACGATCTCGCGGCGGTGGCTGCGCGACATGGCGAACACCAGATCGGCGTCGGCCACGTACTGCTCGACGAGATACCGTGCCCGGTGTGAGCTGGGGTCGCCGCCGAAGCGCTGCGACAGGGCGGCGGCCTGCTCGGTCATCGGGTCGCCCTCGCCGGCGTAGGTTCCCGCACTCGCGAAGGCCAGGGCGGGAAGGTCGGCGAGACGGGCGCGCAGCACCTGCTCGGCCATCGGCGATCGGCAGATGTTGCCGGTGCACACGGTCAGAACGGAGAAGTCGGCCACGCCTCTACGCTAGCGGCTCGACGCTGCCGGGCCCCGCGGCGGCGCCCGCCTCCCGGGATGCGGCCACCGCACGCAGGCTCGCCATGGCGGCGTCGGCGTCGTAGTCGGGGTCGTCCTCCAGGAAGTGCTCCAGCACCGCGAGCAGGGTGACGGCGGGCAGGGCCCACTCCGGGTCGTCGGACGAGATGGTGGCCGGCCCCCGGTACACGGCGTCGACGATGCCCGGGTTGCCGAGGTGGCGGAGACCGAGGCCCTCCACCACGGCCGAGATGACGGTGGCGTACGGCCGGTAGTCGTCGTTCCACTCCGGCTTCAGCCGGTAGCCCAGCACCTGCGAGAACTCGCGATGGAAGACGGCCATCCGCTCGATGAACTCCGTGCTGCCGGTGCGCAGGGCCCGCTCGATCTCCTCCCGGGCGGCCCAGTCGAGATGGCTGAGCAACGTGGCCGACAGCCCGACGTACGACTGCCAGGCCACCGACGCGATCACGGCACGGTAGTTGTGCTCCAGAGCCACCCGCGTCACCTCGTACATCACCTTCTTGCGGTTCGACGACGTGCCGAGCACCTCGATGTTGTCGAACAGGATGCGCTCGCTCAGCGCGAGCGTCGCGTCGTCGGTGAGCTTGTTCGAGGTCTCCTTGGCGATCTCGATCAGCAGCTCGGTGACGAACGCCTCCTTGGAGTCCCAGAGCCGGTAGGTCGAGCTGCGCGGCACACCCGCCTCACGGATCAGGTCGTCCATCACGATGTGCTCGAAGCCGATGGTGAGCCCGATGCCCTCCACCCGCTCCATCGCCACGTCCAGCACGCGGCGGCGCACCTCGGATGCCCGGATGCGAGACCGCCTGCGTTGCGAGTCGGCGTAGTCCGCCGACTCGTCGTCGAGCTCTTCGGCCACTGCGCATACCCCCTTGCGATCAGTGTGCCGCCCGCGTTCTCGGGGCGGCACGTCGTCTCCAGGATAGTGAGTCGCCATGCCGCCACCCACATATCACCTGGAGCAGCGTCAGCACACCCCCCATTACTGTCGCCAGCCCACCCACGAACCATGCTCCGGCGGGGGCCGTCATCCCGGTGGCCGCGAGCGCACCACCCGCCTCGGCACCCGCCGCGTCCGTCGGCACGACGGCCGCCTGCAGCACGAGGCTCACGGGCGTCTCGAGCCGCTGCAACTCGGGCCCGGCCGACGCCGGCAGCGCGACGCCGACGTTCACGGCGAGCGCGTTCCCGGCGCGCACCTCTCCCTCCACCTGGAGCGAATCGGCCGCGGCGCCCGACTCCTTGACGTCGACCGCCCGTTCCCCCGCTGTCGACAGCCGCACCACGAGGGCCGTCCACAGCGGATCGGTGGCCCGGCCGCTGAGCCCCACCCCCAGACGGATGCCCTCCCCCGACGAGTTCCGCACCCGCACCCGCACCTGCACCTCGAGTGCGTCTCCCGGCACGAACCGGTGCTCCGACGGAATCAGGGCGACCGGCCCCTGCCCCCAGGCGCCACCGTCGACGCTCACCTCCACCACCGGCCCGGTCTCCACCCCCGGCGCCGCCGCGGCCGGCCCCGCCCACCCCAGCAGCACACCGGCCGCCACCAGCACCGCCGCGACGACGCCCACCCGCCGCCGGCCGGCCGCGCCGGGCCTCATGGCGACGCCCCCGCATCAGTCGCCGACGATTCGGGGCGAGCCCCGACAGACCCCCTCGGTCCCCGGTGCCGACCGGGCCGGCCCACCCGTCGCCGGGCCCGCAGAGCCCCACCCCACATGATCGCCGCGTACAGGAGGAGGCCGCCCACCACCACCGGCACGACCACGGAGCGCTGCCCTCCGGTGAGGGCCGAGTTCAGCCGGCCCAGCAGCGGCACGTGATACCAGAGCACGCCGCGGAGCTGCTCCGGGCGCACCGGATCGAGGTCGTCGGCCCCGTTCGCATCGCCGCGGAGCCGGAACGACCGCTCCCCCGAGCCGTCGACCCCCACCCCCACCACACGGTGCGTGACGACCGCCGGCCGGCCCGACTCCACCTGATAGGTGACGATGTCGCCCACCCGCACGGCCGCCGGATCGACCGGCCGCACCACCACCAGCTCCCCGGGCGGCAGCACCGGCTCCATCGACCCCGTGAGAACCGTGTAGGCCGAGGCTCCCGCCAACCGCGGCAGCACCACGAGAAGCAGCAGCACCGCCGTCGTCACCCCCAGCGCCAGCCACCCGCCGACCCGCCCGGCCCGGCGCGCCCACCCGCGCCGAGACCCGAGCGAGCCGACGGAACCGGTCACGGCGTGGTCTGCTCGAGTGCGAGCTCGAAGTCGTTCAGCGAGAGCGTGGTGCCCATTCCCTCGGTGAGCGGTGTGGACTCCGGGAACTCGAAGGTGAGCACGACCGGGTGCAGCGTGGTGCCGTCGACGTGGCCCAGGTCGTAGGTGAGCGACTGGGTGAACGTGGTGTCGACCCCGAGGGTGATCTCGAGGTACGGAGCGAGATCGCCACCGATGTCGGCCGTGTCGGCCACCAGCTGGGCCTGCAGGTTCTTGCCGTCGCCCTCCACCACGGCGGTAGCGGTGTACTGCACCACGTCTCCCGGCACGATCTCGTCGAACTCGGGGTCGAACGTGGTGGGGGTGCCGGAGGAGATGTCGCTCCACTGACCACCGGTGATGTCGAGCGAGAGATGCCCGGCCGTGATCGTGCCACCGGCGACGGTGGCCTGGTCGGACCACAGGGCGAAGGTGCCCGCCCCACCGGCCAGCAGAACGGCCGCGGCTCCCGCCGCCACGGCGCCTTTTGCTACTCTGTTCATGATGAATCCCCATTTCTCCTGGCGGGGTCGCCACCGAGTGAGCACCCCCTGGACTCCGTACGGTACATGAGAAATCATCATTTTCTCCATCCCCCGTTCGGGGCGAAAAGAGATGGTGAGATCGGTCTAATTGTTAGCCCGACTAGTAAAGAGTTGGTCTACGGTTAAGGGATGACCACGAATCCCCCCGATTCGGCGCCTCACTACTGGTACGGAGATGACGCCGAACGCGACAGGAGCGTCTCGGTGCTCGAGGCGATGCGCACCTTCCGCGCCGCCGAGTCGGCGATGCGTCGGCGGTCGCAGGAGTCGATGGGCATGGGCGAGAACGACTTGATCGCCATGCGCTACCTCCTCCGGGCCTCCGAACAGGGCAAGTCCGTCGGCCCCAAGGAGCTCGCCCAGTACCTCGGCATCACCAGCGCCTCGATCACGGTGCTTCTGGATCGCCTCGAGAAGAACGGCCACATCCACCGCGAGCCGAGCCCGTTCGACCGGCGCGCCCTGATCATCGTTCCCACTGTTCCGAAAGACGCGATCGAGGCCGCCACCCTCGGTGACGTGCGGCCCGAGCTCGTCGACGTGGTCGAGCGACTCACCCCCGACGAAGTGAACGTCATCATCGGCTTCCTCACCGAGATGCGCGAGGCCGTCGATCAGGTCGACGCCCACGTCGATGACCGGACCTGACGAGGTCGCCTCGCCGAAGAACGCCGAGGTGATCGCCGAGCTCCGCTCGTATCGCGCGGCCGAGGAGGCCATGCGCCGCCGCACGCGCGAGTCGATGAAGATGGGCGAGAACGACCTCACCGCCCTGCGATTTCTTCTGAAGGCCCAACGCGACGGCACCGTCGTGACCCCGGGCGACCTGGCCGACCATCTGGGCATGAAGTCGGCATCCGTCACCGTGATGCTCGACCGCCTCACCAAGTCGGGCCACCTCACCCGCATGCCCCACCCGAGCGACCGCCGCAGCCTCGCGGTGGTGGCCACGATCGGCGGCGACGCCGAGGTGCGCGACACCCTGGGCGCGATGCACTCCCGGATGATGGAGGTGGCGCGCACCCTCGACGACCACCAGGCCGCCATCCTCAACCGATTCCTGCACGACGCGAGCGAGGCGCTCGACGCCCCCCTGGACTAGACGGCAGCGCTCAGGCCAAGCGCTGCAGATCGAAGTGCAGCAGCAGTTCGTCGCCCACGACCTCGTCGCTCGCGGTGCTCATCATCAGCCGCATCATGCGCAGGAACGGGAGGGTCTCCGTGCGCAGCGCCCGCACGTCGTCGCTGGAGGTGCGGATCATGCCGAACCGGTCGGACTCCCCCTCGAGCAGCTCGAACACGAGCGTGCCCGGGCGGCGGTGCGGCGACTCCTGAAGCGCCTTCAGCACCGAGCGGATGGTGGCCCGGTCGTCCTCGTGCAACCGCAGCGACAGGCCGCTCTCGTCGATCAGCACATCGACCAGGTCGCCGAGCGAGTCGACGGGGCGCGAGGCGGCGATCGCCGCCTGCAGGGAGGCCGCCAGCTCGGCGGCGCGTGCCCGGTCGTCGGCGGTGAGCTCCCCCGCTCCGCGCAACCGGGCCAGGTACGGCACCACGTCGGAGCGCACGTCTCCGACGGCGCCGATGCCGTCGTCGTCGATGAAGGCGCGGCGGAGTGACTCGAACTGCACGTCGCGCGCCTCGGCCTGCGCCAGCCGCTCGCCGTAGATGCCGATGAGCAGCGTGCGGGCGTAGCCCACGGCCCCGAGACCGAAGGCCAGCACGGGCGCCGCCGCCACCACCACCGTGACGGGAACGGGCACGGACTGCAGGGGGCTGAAGAACACGTGCAGGAGCGCGAGCACCGCGGCCAGCGCGGTGGAGATGCCGGTGTAGAAGCCCAGTTCGGTGTAGGCGCGGAACGGGGCTGCCGCCATGAGCACGAGGGCGAGCGTGATGAGCCCCCAGTCGTCGCGCACCACGGAGTTCGAGCCGAGCGAGCCGAACGAGCTCAGCACCGTCGCCACCGCCACGAGGGCGAAGCCCGTGACGAACCGGTCGCTGGAGAGCCCCTGCCCGAAGTCGAACGCGCACCGGATGATCCACCCGTAGCCGGCCACGAGGGCCACGAGCCCGGCCACGGCGAGGGGCCACGACGACACCTGCTCCGTGGTGGTGAGGGTGATGCCCACAGCCGTGACGAGAGAGACCGCCGCCACGACGATCAGGAACCCGCGAGCGCTGATCACCGCCAAAGGATCGAGGTCGAGAGCCGTGGTGCCGCGCGGAGGAAGAACGGGCGGATGCGGCGGCCGCCGGCCGGGCACCGCGCTCACGACCGGCCCACCGGAACCGTCATGAACACCGCGGTACCCGTGCCGGGCCGCGACCAGATCTGCACCGACCCGCCCACCTCGGAGATGCTGTCGACCACGGCGAGACGGAGTCCGACCGTGTCGTCGCCCACGGCGTCGACGTCGAACCCCGCTCCCGAGTCGGAGATCATCACGCTGATCTCGGGCCGGCTGGAGTACACGGCGATCTCCGCATCGCTCACGCCGGCGTGCCGCAGCACGTTGTCGAGGCACTCCCCGATGGCACGTTCGAGGTTGCGCATCACCGCGGCGCGCAGATCGTTCACCGCTTCGACGTCGCCGGTGATGCGGATGCGCAATCCCTTCTGCTCGGCCGTGCGCACCACGGCGATGAGCAGGGGCACCGACGACAGCGACCGCGTGGCGGAACCGCCGATGTCGGGGCCGGTGAGCACCTGGCTCGCATCCGTGAGGTTCAGCAGATCGCGGTCGATGGCCTGGAGCGTGCTCTCGGGCAGCGGCCCGGCCGGGGTGGCGGCGATGGCCCGGAGATCGGCGAGCACGGTGTCGCCGAGCCAGTCGGTGGCGCGGGCGGTGAACCGGGCCCGCGCCAGATCGCCCTCCTCGGCGAGCGCCGAGCCGAGCATCTGGATCGTTCCGCGGGCGGCCTCGCGCCGGCCGAACCAGAGGGCGGTGACGAACAGCGACAGGGTGACGAAGGCGGCGAGCACCGGCACGTCGACGGCCAGACGCATACCGTTCTGGGCCGCGGCGACCAGAACGAGCCCCGGGCCGCTGATGAGCGCCACCAGCCCGAGCGCCAGCGAGCGCGCCAGCGACCTCGCGGCCACTCCGGCCACCAGCACGGCGAACTCGGGCATCGACAGCAGCACGAAGTCGCTCGCCGGCGCGTTCGCACCGGAGTCGGCCAGGGTGACCCCGATCACCACCATCGCGTAGGCGTAGAGGGCTACGCCGGCCACCACGGTGTAGATCACGGCGCGCAGATGGTTCGCCGTGGCCAGCGCGGCGGCCACCCCGAGCCCCACCACCACGAGGGCCAGGATGCCGAGTAGGAGGTCGGTGCGCCCCGTTACGGGGATGAACAGGGCCGCGATCACCGCGGTGGCCGTGAGGAACACGACGGCGAGGGCCGTCGCCGATCTCGCCAGGGCCCGGCTGGTGGCCACGCCGTCGACGTCGGTGGCGATCTGCAGCGTCATCGCGCGCTCACGCGAGGTAGCCGTCCTCGGCCGCGCGCAGCATGAGGTCCTGCTTGCGATCGGCCTGGCGGCCCTCCGACGCGTACTGCTGGCGCACCCGCTCGAGGGCGTTCTTCACCGCCTGGATGTTCGTGCCGAGGATCATCGCGACCTCCACGGGACTGTGGCCGGAGGCGTACAGCCGCAGCGTCTCCTCCTCGTCGTCGCTGAACCGGACGCTCGATGGGGAGCCGCGCCTGGGCAGTGCAGGCTCGTCCCAGGGCACCGCCCCGCTCACCGGCCCGCCCGGCACGAGCACGCTCCGCAGCACCGACAGCAGTTCCTCGGCCGGCCGCGACTTCGACACGAACGCCGCCGCCCCGGCGTCGAGCGACCGCCGCACGTTCTCGGGCGCGTCCAGCGCGCTGAGCACCACCACCGGGGCGCCCACCGAGCGGCAGATCCGGATGCGCGCCTCGAGCGAGATGGGCTCCTTCAGCTGCAGATCCATCAGCACCACCTGCGGCGGGAAGGCCGGATGGCGGGCGAGGTCGATCCACGAGGTGGCCGTGGCCACCACCGACACGTCGTCGGCGTGGGCGGCGAACCAGCCGGAGAGTCCGTCGAGGATGAGCTCGTGGTCGTCGACGATGCCCACCGTGTGCACGGTTCCGCTGTTCACCATCATCGCCAGACCCCCTCGCGATGCTATCGGGCGCACTCCGGAGCGTCCAATCCGGTGGCGCTTTCTGCCTGTACTCTCAACACATGAGCAGGGGAGCCGATTCCACCGAGGCGGAACGGCGCTCCCGGATGAATCGTGCGATCTTCCAGTCGCAGCTGCTGCTCTCGGCCGCAACGCTGCTTCTGGTCGTCGCGGCCTTCGTGTTCCAGCCGTCGTCGGTGGTCGACATCCGTTTCTTCGGCGGCGTCGCCGTGGTGTTCGCTCTCACCGGTGCAGCCGCGCTCATCCCGTGGGCCCGCTACGACCACACCTGGGCGGCGCTCCTGCCCCTGCTCGACATCGTGGCCATCATCGCCATCCGCGAGGGCAACCCCTCTCTCGGGGCAGGACTGCTCCTGGTGTTCCCCGTGATCTGGCTGGCCAGTCACTACGGGCTGCCCGGCGCGGTCACCGGCGTGGCCGGCTCCTCGGTGCTGCTCTGGGCCGTGGCGGCCGGTCGGGGCGAGGGCATCGGGCTCGGCAGCATCCCGGCTCTGCTGGTGCTGCCCACCACCCTCGCCTTCATCGCCACCACCACGCTCGCCACCTCCAGCCGCACCGCGGCACAGCGGGGCCTCCTGCGCCAGCAGGCCGGCCTGCTCGAGGTGGCGCTGCGCCGGGCCCGCCGCCAGGAGCAGACGCTCGACGAGGTGCTGAACGCGGTGACCTTCGGTGTGATCGCCTTCGACCGCACCGGCAAGGAGACGCTGATCAACCGGGCCCACCGGTCGGTGCAGGCGGAGTTCGGGCTGCCCGAGACCGCCGTGGATCAGCCGGTGCTGTACAAGCCCGACCGCACCACGCCGTACTCCGACGACGAGAAGCCGTTCCGCCGGGCCACCTCCGGGGAGCGCTACGACGAGCTCGTGGCCTGGCTCGGCGAGCCAGGCCAGCACCGCGTTGCGCTGTCGATCACCGCGAGACCGCTCACCACATCCGACGGCCAGCTCGACGGCGGAGTGCTGGTCTCGCGCGACATCACCAACGAGATCAACGCCATCCAGGCCCGTGACGACCTGGTCGCGTCGGTGTCGCACGAGCTGCGCACGCCCCTCACCTCCATCCTCGGCTACCTCGAACTCGCGCTCGACGACGAGACGCTCGACCCGTCGACCCGCTCCATGCTCGAGGTCGCCTCGGCCAACTCCGACCGGTTGCTGGCCCTCGTGGCCGACCTGCTCACCGCCGCCAGCGAGAAGGATCAGCAGATCGTGATGTCGTTCAGCGCCTGCGATCTCGGCGAGATCGTGACGCAGGCGATCGATGCGCACCGGCTCACCGCAGCCGAGCGCGGCATCGCGATCGAGAACCTGATCTCCGGCCCGGTGCCGCTCGAGGCCGACGGCTTCCGGCTGCGCCAGGTGGTCGACAACCTGCTCACCAACGCCATCAAGTACAACGTCGAGAACGGCAGGGTGTCGGTGGCGGCCACCCTCGCCGACGACGCCGTCGACCTGGCGGTGAGCGACACCGGCATCGGGCTGAGCGAGCTCGAGCAGTCGAAGCTGTTCGACCGCTACTTCCGCGCCGAGGGCGTGCGGCAGTCCACCATCCACGGATCGGGGCTCGGGCTCACCATCAGCCGCGACATCGTGCGCCGGCACGGGGGCGACCTCACCGTGGCCTCGACGGCCGGTATCGGCACCACGTTCACGGCCCGCATCCCGCGCTCGCGTTAGACTGCGTTCGCACCGCGTTCAGGGGAGATTGGTATGCAGCTCGACACCATCACGCTGCTGCTCGTGGCCAGTCTCGTGATCATGCTCTGCGGCATCTCGTTCATCCTGAACACCGCCATGCGCCGCAACGACGCCTCGGGGCGGTTGTGGAGCGTGTCGTTCCTCGGCGGCATGCTCACCGCGCTGGCCTACTCGGTCTGGGCGGTCACCCCTTCACTCTGGTGGGTGCTCGCCATCGGCAACTGCGCCTATGTCATCTCCATCGGCTCGCTCTGGGCGGGCGCCCGGGTGTTCAACGGCCGCCCGGGGCTGGTCTGGATCACGCTCGCAGCCGGCGGCGTGGTGGCCCTGCTCACCGCCGTCGAAGCGCCGAGCGGCAGCCAGTGGACGGGCTCCGCAGGCCTGTTCACGGGGGTGGCGTTGTTCGCCGGCCTCGGCGCCACCGAGACCATGCGAGCCCGGATGCGCCGCAATCTGAATGCGCGCGTGCTCAGCCTCTGCCTGTGGGTGGTCTGCGCCTACTATGTGCTCCGCGCCTCGATCTTCGTGAGCCTCGGCCCCGAGAGCGAGGTCTTCAGCTCGTACTTCGGAACGCAGTCCACGACGATGATCACCATCCTGCTGGTGCTGTTGAGCACCATCTCGCTGTCGATCCTGCAGGCCGAGCGATCCGGAGCCAGAGCCCTCGGCGACGTGACCGTGGGAGTGCACTCCGTGGTGGGTGTGCTGTCGGCGGCGTCGTTCCTCCAGCAGTGGGCCGACTGGATCGAGCGCTCCTCGTTCCACGACGAGCGCCTGGCGATGGTGGCGATGGACGTCGACAACCTGCCCCAGATGAACGTGGCCTTCGGCCGGGACTTCGGCGACCGGGCCATCCGCTCCGTCGCCCAGATCATCCGCCACCACGCGCCCACCAGTTCGCTTCTCGGCCACACCGGGGCCGGTCGCTTCGTGATCGTGGCGGTCGTGGGTACGGCGAACGACGCCGAGCAGCTGGCCATCCGCCTGCAGACCGCCCTGGTCGACGAGCCGATCGACCCGCAGCAGTCGCTCCGGGCCACCGCCAGCTTCGGCGTGGTCGACACCGATACGTTCGGTTACGGGCTGCCCGTGCTGCGGAGCGCCCTCGACCAGGCGGCCAGCGAGGCGCGCGCGCAGGGCGGCAACTCCATCGTGATCGGGCGGCAGAGCACCCCGGCCTGAGCCGTCAGCCCGCGGTGGGCGCGATAGCCACCGTGATGGTGTCGGAGGCGGTCTGCTTGGCGTAGTCGCTCGAGGTGGGTGCCGTCTGCAGCAGGATCTCGTAGGTGAACGACAGCGTCACCGAGGTGGCCGCCGGGTCGAGCGCCGGGAGGATGAACGTCTGGCTGTAGCTGTAGGGGCCCTTGATGTAGTAGCCCGGGGCCACCGACGCCTGGTCGGTGATGGGTGGGGGCGCCGTGAGCGAGCCCAGCGGGCCGCCGACGGCGGGGGTCACCGACACCCGCGAGAGGTAGAAGCTCTGACCGTCGTCGGTACCGAGCTTGCCGGTGAGCGAGAAGGTGATGGGCTTGTTCGCCTCGGCCGTCCACTGATCCATACTCAGCGTCGAGTAGTAGTCGATGGTGAGGGCGATGTCGCCGGCCTGCAGCTGGTGCTGGGCGGAGCCGGTGGCCAGCTCGTTCACCACCGGTGTGATGGTGGCCGTGGGGGTGGGCAGCACCGTCGGCGTGGGCGATGCGGTGGGGTCGTCGGTGGCGAAACGCGACTGGTCCCACGGCGCCGTTCCGCAGCCGCTCAGGCCGATCACGCCCGCGATGGCCAGGGCCGCGACTCCCGTCGCCCGTGCCGCCGCGATGCCGCTGCCGCGCCTCGAGAGTGCCATGCCCACGTCCTTACGTTCGATTGATGCAATCTTAAGGCGATCTTGACACGACCCTGGCGCATTGACTATCGAACGCTGGGGGCCGTGGTGGAGACTGAGGCCATGGCAGAGAACATCAACCCCTACGTCACCGATCGCACCGATGCCGGTGAGTACGGCGACGAGTTCGAGAACGACTTCATCGAATCGGTCGAGTCGCTCCCGAGCTACCGGCCCACCATCGGGTGCATCATCCCGGCCTACAACGAGGCCGAGTCGATCGCCGACGTGATCGAGTCCCTTCTCGGCCAGACGCGCCTGCCCGACGTCATCCACGTGGTGGTCAACAACACCACCGACGACACGGTGAAGATCGCCGCCCAGTACGCCGGCCCGCATCTGAAGGAGATCGACGGCATCGAGCAGTTCACCGAGGTGTACGTGCACGACATCGGCAAGAACAAAGACAAGAAGGTCGGCGCGCTCAACTACGGCTACCAGCTGGTCGAGGGCTGCGACTTCCTGCTGGGCGTCGACGGCGACACCACGGCTGCTCCGGATGCGGTCGAACGGCTCGCCGAGGAGATCACGTCCGACTCGCGCATCGGGGGCATCTCGGCCATCTTCTCCATCGACGAGAAGCCGATCAAGGGGTTCATCGCCAAGTTCCTGATCACCGGCCAGCGCTTCCAGTTCGCCGCCTTCAACATGCAGAACATGCTCAAGGGCCGCAACATGGCGGTGCTCGGCGGCCAGTTCTCGATCTTCAGCACCAAGGCGCTGCGCCAGATCATGGTCGAGAACCACCAGAACACCCCCTGGGTGAAAGACTCCGAGGTCGAGGACTCGCTGCTGTCGCTGCAGATCAAGAGCGCCGGCTACCTCACCAAGATCTCGGCGCAGGCCCGCGCCGACGTGGGCGGCATGACCACCATCCGCGGCCTCGACGGCCAGCAGGTGAAGTGGAACTTCGGCGCCATCGAGCTGATGTGGCCCGGGCAGCGCGGCGACACGAAGGGCCAGCCCTTCCACCCCAACCTCCGCCTGCGCTGGCTCGAGAACTTCTCGATGCTCACGAACCTGGTCACCCGCGTGCTGTTCGTGCTGCTGCTGCTCGCGTCGCTGTCGATCAGCGCGTTCGTGTTCTCGCCGATCTGGCTGCTGCCCCCGATCGTGGCCATCCTGCTGAACCTGCGCACCGCGCTGTCGATGCACGACCGCAGCGGCCGCGACATCTTCTTCGCCGTGGCCCTGTTCCCCGCCGAGATCTACATGTGGGTCAGGCTCGGGCACTTCATCCGCGCGTGGACGAAATTCCTCTCGCGCAAGCAGACCGACAACTGGGCCGCCCAGGCCAAGGCCGAGAAGGGCCGAGGCAACAGCTACCTCATCCCCTTCGTCGTCATCTTCCTCACCATCGCGGTGCTGGTGCTCGGCTGGTTCCAGCTCGACCCGTTCGTGCAGTCCACCATCCTCTGGATCGGCTGGCCGATCCTGGGCATCATCACCATCATCCAGACGCTGTCCATGGTCACCAAGGTTCTGCGCCGCTACCGCGGGTACAAGGTTTGACCCGCTACGTCGACCATGAGGCACTGATCTCACTGCTCAACTCGGTAGCAGACGACGACCGGCGAGGGCACTTCGTGCACGACTTCATCTCGATGTGGGAGACCCGCTCACAGCGCCTCATGAAGGCGCTCGGCGACCACGACTTCGAAGACGCCGACGTGGTGCTGCTGAGCATCCGGTCGTCGAGCACGATGCTGGGGGCCTGGCCGCTCGAGGCCATCGCCGGCATGATCCACGCCGCGGTGAAGGGCTTCGACCTGCAGGGCAGCCTTCGCCACCTGGCTCGGCTGAACGAGGTGGGCGGCGCCACCTGCCGAGAGCTCCTCGCGGTGCTCGACTCGATGCGCGCCGGCCCGCAGCCGGGCTCGCCTCAGTCGTTGTCGGAGGCCGCGAGCCGGTAACCGACTCCGCGCACCGTCTCGATCCACCGGGGGTTGGTGATGGAGTCGGCGAGCTTGCGGCGCAGGTTCGCCATGTGCACCTCGATGGCCCGCTTGTCGGCCTCGCTCACGAAGTGGGCGGTGACGTAGCTCTCGCCGCGCAGCAGCAGCGCCAGATCGGCCTTGCTGCGCACGCGGCGCTGGCTCTCCATCAGCGCGTTCAGCAGATCGAACTCGCTCCGGGTGAGGTCGATGGCGCGACCTTCCTTCTCGGCCAGGCGCATCTCGGAGTTCACGTGCAGGCCGTTGTGGTCGATCCAGCCGTCTTCGCGGTCGTAGGTCTTGCGGGCGGCAGGCTCGGCCACCGCCGCGACCGGCGCGAGGGGCTCGGGAGCCGCCACGGGGGCTCCCGCCGCCACCGGCTGGAGCGGCTGCGCACCCCCAGGCTGCGCCGTGTAGGGCTGCGCTGTGTAGGGCTGCGCTGTGTAGGGCTGAGCCGCGTAGGGCTGAGCGGCCACCGGCTGCGGCGCCACGACGGGCTGAGCCACGGGTGCCACCGGGCCCGAGCCGTCGGGGGCGAACACCTGGCGCGGCCGACGCATCATGGCCTCGACGCGCGCGCGGAGCTCGCGCGGGCGGAAGGGCTTGGTGAGGTAGTCGTCGGCGCCGGCCTCGAGGCCCTGCAGCGTGTCGATCTCCTCGTCGCGCGCGGTGAGCATCACGAGGTAGGTGTTGCTGAACGCCCGGATGCGCTTCGCGGCCTCGAACCCGTCGATGCCGGGCATGCTCACGTCGAGCGTGGTCACCATCGGGTCGTAGGCACGGACGGCCTGCACCCCGTCGAGCCCGTTGCCCGTCGCGATCACCTCGAAGCCGGCCTGTGTCAGCACCGTCTCGAGCAGATGCCTGATGTCGGCATCGTCCTCGATGATGACAGCGACCCGACGTTCCCCATGAGTGTCCATTGCCACGATGCTACCAACGGATCCGCGCGTGCAAAGCGTTTGAACGGCCTCGCTACCAGCCGGCGTCCGCCGCCAGCTCGCGGGCGCCGGCATCCCACCACTCGCCGGCGGCCGGGCCACCGTTGCAGGTGCCGTCGCTCTCGCCGGGGGGCTTCACCCACAGCGTCGCATCCTCGGCCGAACCGGAGCCCGCCACCTGCGGTTCGGCGCCCAGCGCCCGGCCGGCCGGATTGCACCACTCCCCTGTGGAGCCGTTGCCGTTGCGGCCGGTGTCGATCACGTAGTGGGCGCCGTTCGTGAGGGCCGAGATGCTCTCGGCGTACTGCTGCTCGCGCTCGGTGGTGTTGTAGTTGGAGACGTTGGTGGAGAAGCCGCGAGCCCGGTCGACGCCGGCGCGGTTCAGCAGATCGGCCATCTCGGCCGGAGGGCCCCAGTTGGAGTGGCCGGCGTCGATGTACACGGTGAGGCCGGCCCCCGCCAGGGAGTCGACCGAGGCGCCCACCTCGGCGAGTCGCTCGTCGACGTTGTCGCACTCGTCGGCGAGTGCGAGGGCATCGGGCTCGAGGACGATGATCGCGGCGCTCTCCTCGAGCGAGGAGGCGATCTCGTCGACCCACACCGGATACTCCTCGGCCGTGAGCCCGCCGCCGGAGTAGTTGCCGCAGTCGCGGTTCGGCACGCCGTAGACGGTGAACACCGGGGTCTGGTCGAGCTTCGCGGCCGCCGCAGCCACTCCCGCGACGTAGCCGCCCACCTCACCGTTGGGGTGCTTCTCGGGCGTGAGCCAGATGGCGGTGGGCACCTCGGCGATCCGGGTGAACACGGCAGCGGAGTCGGTGTCGCCCGCATCCGTCGCCGCCTGGGCCGCCACAGCGGCCTTCGACGCGGGATCGGCGTAGAGCGATCGGCCCGCGAACGGGTTGCTCGCGGCCACCCCGCCCTGCGACAGGATCGAGCCGATGCCGACCACCATCGCTGCGAGCAGCGCCAGGATCACCACCACCGCGACGATCAGACCGATCCGCGGCAGAACCCGCACGTCACCCTGATTCGCCACGCTGCGATCCTATCCCCGCAGGGCTATCCCGCGGAGACGGTCGACGCTGAGCGGCCGAGGGTCCCGACGGCACCGTAGGTCTTCAACCGCGTGATGGTCTGCCCGAACGGCACCGGCCGGCCGTAGAAGAAGCCCTGGGCGTGCCGCACGCCGATGCCCACGAGCACGTCCACCGCATCCTGGGTCTCGATGCCCTCCACGATCGTGGAGTAGTCGAAGGCGTCACCGAAGCCCTGAAGCGCGCGCACGACCTCGCGCTGGCGGGTGTCGTCGAGGTTGTCCACGAGCGAGCGGTCGATCTTCAGGATGTCCATCGGGATGCGCACGAGGGCTCCCACACTGGAGGCCTCCGAGCCGTAGTCGTCGAGTGCGATGAGCATGCCGAGCCGGCGGAAGTGCTCGGCCTGGGCGCGCAGATCGTCGTCGATGTCCTTGGTGGAGCGCTCGTTCAGCTCGAGGCAGAGGGTGACGTCGGGGTAGCGCGGCACGATGTCCTTCAGGAAGTCGCCCACGTGCTCGTCGCGGATCTGCTCGACCTCGAGGTTGATGGTCATCACCGTGATGCCCGGCACGAGCTTGCGGAACTCGCGCGCCGACTTCAGCGACGTGGAGATCACCTGGCGGGTGAGCTCATCCATCCGGCCGAGGCCCTTCGCCTTCTCGATCAACGACGAGGTGGAGATGCGGCCGAGCTCGGGATGCGTGTAGCGCACGAGCGACTCGAACGCCCAGATCTTGTCCTCGACCGTGTTCACGATGGGCTGGTAGACCACGTTCAGCACCCCGTCGTCGATGGCCTTGGCCACGATCTCGTTGATACGGCTCGACCGGTGCGGCGAGATGCCCACGCTCGACTCGAACGCCGGACCGCCCTGTCGGCGCGACTTCTTGATCGCGAGCATGCTGTGGTCGGCATCCACCACGATCGACTGCGGATCGGTCTCCTGGTGACCGGAGTAGGCCAGTCCCACGCTCACCAGCGGACGATACTCGCGGCCGCCCAGCGTGGCCGCGGCGCCCACGTTCGCCACGATGCGGTCGGTGACCACCTTCGCCTCGGCCAGCGACTGCAGCTTGGTGAGCACCACCACGAACTCGTCGCCGCCCACCCGGGCCACGAAGTCGTGCGGGCGCACCGAGGCGCGCAGCCGGGTGGCCACCACCGAGAGCATCTCGTCGCCGATGTGGTGGCCCTCGGTGTCGTTCAGGCGTTTGAACTGGTCGAGGTCGATGAACAGCACGGCGATGCCCGAGGCGTAGCTGCGGTCTTCGTTCAGCCGGGCGAGCGAGCGCTGGAAGGCGTTGTAATTGGGCAGGCCGGTGAGCGAGTCGCGGTCGACCCGGTCCAGCAGCGTGTCGTAGGCGCCGCGCACCCGCGCGGTCTCCGAGGCGATGTGGCCGATGGCGTCGAGGGCGAGCTCGTCGTCGGGGCTGAACGGCGCACCGCCGTTCTTGCGGCTGGCCACGAGGTAGTGCTGGGGCTCCACGGCATCCTCGCGATGCTCGTTCTCGACGTCGTCCTCGTCGGGCACCAGCGACTCCGGGGTGAGCTGCGGGTCGGTGGTGTCGAGAGCCGAGTAGCGGGCACCGATCTCGTTGCGCCCGGGCGGCGTGCGGCGCACCTCGAAGTCGGTGGCGTCGATCGCCCGCCGGGCGAACTCGATCATCGTGTCCTCGGTGGGCGCGGTCGAGTCCCACGGCAGAGCCCGCGCCGCGTCGACGACTCCGCCGAGGCGGCGCTCGCTGCTGCGGGTCTGGGTTCGCTTGGCGGCGCCGTAGAACACCAGGGCCACGATGAGCAGCGGGATGGTCGTGCGGGCCAGTTGGACACCCGCCGCCGAGCCGTCGAACACCCCCAGCTCCCCGGCCGAGGCGACGTGCACCGCGATGGCCACCAGGAGCCCGAGCACCACCACGCTGGTCAGCCGCATCGGGCTGATGCCCGACACCCCCACCGAGCGGTCGAAGCTCCAGCGGCCCTGCTGCCAGACGAAGTACACCGTGAGCACCACCACGAGGTGGGCGATCACGGCGACGACGATCGCGAGGTAGACGCTCAGCCCCGCCTCCACCAGCACCCGGCCGGCGAGCACGAAGGCCACCGCGCCGATCGCCGCGACGCCCGACCACTGGGCCGCCATCCACGGCGACCGCGAGGTGACCGCCTTCGAGACGTAGTAGGCCGCCGTCCAGGTGCCCACGTCGAGCACCGGGTTCGTGCCGGGGATCGCGATCACCAGCAGCGAGGTCGAGATGCCGATGGGAGGAAGGCCCGGAACGCGCCCGATCGGCCGCTGGTACACGGCCGTCACACCCACGCTGAGCACGAAGACGACGCTGGCCACCCAGCTCTCGGGCGGGTCGATCAGTGCGGCCACCACCCCGGCCGCCATGGTGGACACGGCGATCACCACGAACACGACCGGCACGAGCACCGAGCTCGACCGCATCGACTCACGCACCGTCATGCCGTGAGTTTATCCGCACGGCGTCGTCCCGCCGCGGCCCCGTCAGCATCGGGGTCCGGCACCGGCGGGGTCACAGTCCGAGTCCGGCGAGTGCCGTGTCCATCCGCTCGGTCATCGCCGCGTAGCCGTCGTCGTTCGGGTGCAGACCGTCGGCGGCCATCCACTCGGGATGCCCCTCGATCCAGTGCGAGGCGCCCGGGATGTAGTCGGCGCCGATCACCCCGGCCTCCGCCTTCACCCAGGAGATGATCTGCTCCACCGAGTCGGGGCGGTCGTCGGTGTACCAGAACGGTTCGACCACCACGATGCGGGTCTCGGGCAGGGCCTCGCGCAGGGTGGCGAAATCGGTGCCGATCGCGCTCCGGATCGCCTCGGCGCGCGCGGGCATCGAGAAGTTGTCGTTCAGCCCCATGGTGATGAAGAGGATGTCGGGGTCGTCGGCGATCGAGAGCGTCACGAGGTCGTCGGCAGCGTAGTCGGGCGGGGTGCTCTGCCGGTGGTTGACGAAGCCGAGCCCGTTCACGCTGTGGTTGCGCTCGGTCCAGCCGCGATCGGCCGCGATCACGCTCGACCAGCGCTTCGACGGGTCGGAGGCCCCGGTGCCGAGCGTGTAGGAGTCGCCGTAGAAGGAGACCACCGGCGCATCGGGGTCGGCCGCGGCATCCGGAGCGGTTGCGGAGTCCGGTGAACCCATCGTCACACTCGCCTGGCGGTCACCGGATGCCCGGCCCGACACGATCGACACGGTCGCGAGAACAGCGCAGACGGCGACCACGAAGGCCACCCCGATGACGATGAGGCGCGCGGCACGAACATCCATGCCGGTGATTCGTCGCCGCTGCCGGAACGGATTGGTTGCTTTCGGAGGATTGTCAGGCGGGCACCGCGGCGCCGGCGGCACTCGGAGCACCGGCGGCGATGACCTCGGCGATCTGCACCGCGTTCAGGGCAGCGCCCTTCCGCAGGTTGTCGTTCGAGATGAACAGCGCGAGCCCGCGCTTGCCCGGCGCCGACTGGTCTTGACGGATGCGGCCGACGAAGCTCGGGTCGCTTCCGGCGGCCTGCAGCGGGGTGGGCACGTCGGACAGCTCGACGCCCGGGGCGGCGGCGAGCAGCTCGCGAGCACGGTCGGGCGTGATGTCGGAGGCGAACTCCGCGTTGATCGACAGCGAGTGGCCCGTGAACACGGGAACCCGCACGCAGGTGCCCGACACCAGCAGCTCGGGCAGCTCGAGGATCTTGCGGCTCTCGTTGCGGAGCTTCTTCTCCTCGTCGGTCTCCTCGTCGCCGTCGTCGACGATCGAGCCGGCGAGCGGGATGACGTCGAAGGCGATGGGACGCACGTACTTCTCGGGTGCCGGCATCGTCACGGCCGAGCCGTCGTGCACGAGGTCGAGCAGGTGCTCGTCGGCCGTGGCCGCCTTGGCCTGGTTCGCGAGCTCCTCGGCGCCGGCGAGACCGGAGCCGGAGACCGCCTGGTAGGTGCTCACGATGAGCCGCTCGAGGCCGGCCTCCTCGTGCAGCACCTTGAGCACGGGCATGGCCGCCATGGTGGTGCAGTTCGGGTTGGCGATGATGCCCTTGGTGGCCTGCGCGATGGCGTGCGGGTTGACCTCGGAGACCACGAGGGGTACGTCCGGGTCCATCCGCCACGCGCTGGAGTTGTCGATCACGGTGACGCCGGCGGCGGCGAAGCGGGGTGCCTGGGCGCGGGAGCCGGTGGCTCCGGCCGAGAAGAGCGCGATGTCGAGCCCTGCGGGGTCGGCGGTCTCGACGTCCTCGACCACGATGTCCTGGCCCTTGAACGGCAGCACCGTCCCCGCGGAGCGGGAGGTGGCGAAGAAGCGGATCGAGGCGATCGGGAAGTCCCGCTCCTCGAGCAGGCGGCGCATGACCTTGCCGACCTGACCGGTGGCGCCGACGACGCCGACGTTGAGTGCCTTGCTCACGATGTTCCTTCTCTCAGGGTCTTGCTCTGTCTTGCGCCGGATCGACCCGTCGCAGATCGCCCTCTGCGTGCCCTCAGAGGGCGGTTTGCGACGGTCGGATGCGCGGGATGGGGGGTCAGCGACCCGTGCCGGCGTGCACGACGGCCTCGTCGGCCGCGTCGAGGCCGAAGGCCGTGTGCACCACGCGCAAGGCGTCGTTGATGGTGTCGGCGCGGGTGACCACCGAGATGCGGATCTCGGAGGTGGAGATCATCTCGATGTTGATGCCCGCCTCGAACAGGGCCGTGAACAGCTTCGCCGAGACGCCCGCGTTGGTGCGCATGCCGGCGCCCACGAGGGCGAGCTTGCCGATCTGGTCGTCGTATTGCAGCGCCTTGAAGCCGGCCTCGTCCTGCTCGGCGCGGAGGGCCGTGAGTACGAGCTGGCCCTCGCTCTTGGGCAGGGTGAACGAGATGTCGGTGAGCCCGGTGCTCGCCGCCGACACGTTCTGCACGATCATGTCGATGTTCGCACCCGTCTTGGCCACGATGGTGAAGATCTGAGCGGCCTTGCCCGGGATGTCGGGAACGCCGACCACGGTGATCTTGGCTTCGCTCAGGTCGGTGGCGACCCCGGCGATGAGTGGCTCTTCCACGGCACCTTCTCCTTGTTCGGTCTGCCCGGCCTGCTCCGCCGGCCCGTTCTGCTCCGCCGTCGGGAGGCCGGTCGCGGCATCCGACGGGTTGTAGACGATGGTTCCCTCGTTGTTGTTGAAGCTCGAGCGCACGTGCAGCGTCACGCCGTGCCGGCGCGCGTACTCGACGGCGCGGATGTACAGCACCTTCGCGCCGTTGGCGGCGAGCTCGAGCATCTCCTCGCTGGTGATGCGGTCGATCTTGTGCGCCCGGGGCACCAGCCGCGGGTCGGCCGAGAAGATGCCGTCGACGTCGGTGTAGATCTCGCACACGTCGGCGTTCAGCGCCGCCGCCAGGGCGACCGCCGTGGTGTCGGAGCCGCCGCGGCCGAGGGTGGTGATGTCTTTGGTGTCGCGGTTGAAGCCCTGGAAGCCGGCCACGATCACGATCGCGCCCTCGTCGAGCGCCTCGCGGAGGCGAACCGGGGTGACGTCGACGATGCGCGCGGCGCCGTGCCGGGCATCCGTGATCATGCCGGCCTGGCTGCCGGTGAAACTCCGGGCCGTGTGGCCGAGGCTCTCGATGGCCATGGCCAGCAGTGCCATGGAGATGCGCTCGCCGGCGCTGAGCAGCATGTCCATCTCGCGCGGAGCGGGGATGGGGGCCACCTCGTGCGCGAGGTCGAGCAGCTCGTCGGTGGTGTCGCCCATCGCGCTCACGGCCACGACGATGTCGTTGCCGGCCTTGCGCGTCTCGACGATGCGCTTCGCGACCCGCTTGATGCTCTCCGCATCGGCGACGGACGAACCGCCGAACTTCTGCACGATCAAGCTCACGTGGTACTCCTGGTGGCGCGGGGGCTGGGTGTGCGGGGCATCTCCAGCCCGCTCGTCGACTATATCGCGGGGCACATGCCGCTCAGGCGATGTCTCACTTCGCGAGGTCGTAGCTGTCGACGATCGCGACCGTCACCGGGAACTCCACCGGGGCGTCGCCGAAGATGAGCCGCCCCGCCTCGGCCGCCGCGGCCCGCAGCTCGGCGGCGACCGTGTCGGCGAGGTGCGCCGGGGCGTGCACCATCACCTCGTCGTGCAGGAAGAAGGCGAGGTGCGGGCGGGCGGTGATCGGCGCATCCGGTGCGGTGTCGAGTGCCCAGAGACGGCGACGGATGGAGCCGATCCAGCACAGGGCCCACTCGGCGGCCGTGCCCTGCACCACGAAGTTGCGGGTGAACCGGCCCCAGGAGCGCGAGGCGGTGCGCGCGCGGCTGCGCGTCGCATCCGTCGCCGCGTCGCTCGACGCCTCGTCGCGGAGGTCGTGCCAGTCATCGCCCGGGCGTGGGCTGGTGCGGCCGAGCCGGGTGGTGACCACCCCGCCTGACTCTCCGGTGCGCGCCGCCGCCTCGACGTAGGCGATGGCCGCCGGGTAGGCCCGGTTCAGTCGCGGCAGCAGGCGACCGCTCTCACCGGTGGTGGCACCGTACATGGCGCCGAGCATGCCGACCTTGGCATGTGCCCGGGTGTCGACGGCGCCCGAGGCCACGATGCCGTCGTACAGGTCACGGCCCCGCCCGGCGGCGGCCATGGCGCGGTCGCCGGCCAGCGCGGCCAGGATGCGCGGCTCGAGCTGGGCTGCATCCGCCACCACGAGCACCCAACCGGGGTCGGCCACCACCGCACCGCGGATCTGCTTCGGCAACTGCAGCGCGCCGCCGCCCTCGGCCGCCCACCGCCCGGTGACCACACCGCCCGGGAGGTAGTTGGGATGGAAGCGGCCGTTCTGCACCCAGCTGTCGAGCCAGTTCCAGCCGTTGGCGGTGAGCAGGCGCGAGCGCTTCTTGTACTCCAGCAGCGGCTCGATCACCGGATGCTCGATGCTCTGCAGCTCCCAGGAGCGGGTGCTCGAGACCTGCAGGCCGCCGCGGCGCAACGCCTTCAGCAGCTCGGCGGGCGAGTCGGGGTTCACGGTCTCGTCGTCGAGCAGAGTGCGGATGCGCGTGAGCAGCTGCTCGAGGCAGGCCGGTCGGGTGCCGGGAGCCGGCCTCGGGCCGAGCAGCTCGGTGAGGATCTCGTCGTGGCGGGCGGCGCTCCAGGGGAGGCCGACGTGGCGGAGCTCTGCGGCGACCAGGGCGCCGGCCGACTCGGCAGCCAGCAGGAGGGCGATGCGGCTGGGGTCGGAAGCCGTGGCTGCGGCGGCGCGCTGCAGGGTGAACTCCGCGGCCTCGGGCGTCGGCGGCGTGGGCGCGGGCGGCTGTGCGTCGTCGGAGGCTGCGCTTCGCGCACGCATCCCACCCTCCGAGCCGCCAGGGGGTTCGGCTCCCGCCAGACGTGCGCCAACACCCCGCGTGGGGCCCGGATCGCGCGCATCGGCGGCCGACCGGGCGGTGAACCCGGCGCCGGGCAGGCGTGCGTCGGCGGCCGGCTCGAGGCCGGAGGGGCGCTCCTCGGCGGGCGGAGGCGCGTCGAGCAGCCCGTCGTCGAACAGGGTGGGGCCGGTCGGGGCCCGCAGTTCGGCCGCCGCCGCGAGCGACGTGGGCACGGCGGCGGGCGCCACACCGTCCCACGGGCCGGCGGGCGCGGTGGCCAGCGCCGAGGCGGCTGTGAGCGTCGAGGCACGCAGGATGGCGTGGCTCAGCCGCAGATCGACGCATCGTTCCACGTGCACGCCGGCGGCCAGGAGTGCGGGGTACCAGCGCTGGGTGTCGTCCCAGACCCAGCGGGGGTGGGAAGTCTCGAGCTCCGCCACGGCGGCCGGGAGGTCGGCGAGGGCGAGCTCCCATGCGGCGGCCGCCGGGCCACCGTCGGCGTCGAGCGGCGCGAGCGACACCCGCCCAGGGCGCGGAGCCGCCACGAGCACATACGCCGGCGCGGTCCCCGCGGTCGCCGAACTCATCGGGCGTCCCAGCGATCGACTCCGCGGCCTCGGCCTGCCGTCAAAGAACCGCCATGGCGACCCATCACCCGGCGAACAGCACCAGGGCCGGGGCCGAGGTCACGGCTTCCGTGCGACGGCGGGGTGCAAACCGGGCCCACCCGGAAATCGCCGCCGACTCGGCCCGACGGCTCGGCGGCGACACGGCGTCGAGAGGCGAAGGGCGGAACGCGCATCCGATCGCCCGTCACGATGCCGACGCTCTCAGTTCTCGACGAGGCGGCGCCCCTCGAAGGCACGGCCCAGGGTGACCTCGTCGGCGTATTCGAGGTCGCCGCCGACGGGCAGACCCGAGGCCAGTCGCGTCACACGGATCTCGAGCGTCGTGAGCAGCCGCGAGAGGTAGGTGGCCGTGGCCTCGCCCTCGAGGTTGGGGTCGGTGGCGATGATGACCTCCGTGACCGTCCCGTCGGCGAGGCGCTGCATCAGTTCACGGATGCGCAGGTTGTCGGGCCCGATGCCGTCGATCGGGCTGATCGCGCCGCCGAGCACGTGGTAGAGGCCGCGGAACTCGCGGGTGCGCTCGATCGCCACGACGTCCTTCGCCTCCTCGACCACGCAGATCGACACCTGCGAGCGACGCGGGTCGCGGCAGATGGAGCACTTCTCCTGCTCGGAGACGTTGCCGCAGATCTGGCAGAAGTGCACCTTCTCGCGCACGTCCGTGAGGATCTCGGCGAGGCGGCTCACGTCGAACGACTCGGTCTGCACGATGTGGAACGCGATGCGCTGAGCCGACTTCGGCCCGATTCCGGGCAGGCGGCCGAGCTCGTCGATCAGCTCTTGGACGATGCCTTCGTACATGTGTCGTTACCTCGACTCGGGAGTGCGGATGGGTGATGCGTTGCGGCCGGCGATTATGGGCCGGAGGGCGGTGGCGGCCCGGGCCGGGTGTGGGCTCCCGACCCGGTGCGGACCGGGGGCCGGGTGACGGATGTCCGCCGCCTCATTCCCGCCCGGGGAGCGGCTGCTCCTCGATGAAGCTGGCACCCAGGATCTCGCGCACGACAGCTTCTCCGTAGCGGGCACGGCCGCCTTGGGTCTGGCCGCTCGCGGTCTGCGGGCGGGAGCCGGGCGGGGACGACGGCCGAGCGCCCGGTGCGGCGGCGCCCGGTGCGGCGGCGCCCGGCTCGTCGGCGCCACTGGCCTCGAAGCGCAGTGCGCCTGGGCGGGCCGCGGGGTCGCCCTGGCGGGGGCCGTTGGGCGAGGCGGCGGGGCGGCCGGGGCGGGAGGTGTTCTGCTGCCAGGCGGCATCCTGTGCCGATGCGGCGGGCTGCGCCCCGGCAGGGCCGCGGTCGCCTGACGTCGGCCGCTGACCGGGCAGTGCGTCGCCGCGGTCGGCCGGCAGGTCGGGCTCGTCGCTCGGCATCGGCTCGTCGAAGTACGGAGCCTCATCGTCGGGCTGCTGAGGCGCGGCAGACCGCCCGGCGGCCACCTGCGGAGGCCGCGGCTCGGCGACCGCGGCGGCCGGCGGAGCCGTGAAGGAGGAGTCGATGATGTCGCCGACGGCCACCGGCTCGACGCCGTCTTCCGCATCGGGCGCGCCGTCATCCGAAGAAGTGGGAATGGCGACGACGTCCCAGGTCGTGGTCGGCTGCGCGGGCGCAGCAGGCGCGGTCTGCGATCGGCGGTCTGGTGCCGGGCGCTCGGCCCGCGGCTGCACGGGAGGCTTCTGAGCGACGGGCGACGACGCCTCGCCACGCGGACTGCGCTGCGGTGATGCCTGCGGCGCTTGTGGCGCCTGCGGTGCCGCCGGCGGAGCCGATGCCGGATCCTGTGCCGGAGCCCGGAGCGCGTTCAGCTGCGCCCGCATGCGCGCCACTTCGGCGGAGTCGCTCTCGGGACCCGCCTCGGCGGGCGCGGCGGCTGTGTTCTCGTTCAGGCCGGGCACGGTCCACCCCGAGGAGTCGACGATCGCTTTCGGCTCGGGAGGAAGATCTTCGACGGGCGGCAACTCATCGAGTTCGTCGTCGTCGAGCTCCTCCTCGTCGCCGTCAGCGTCTGGTGCGGGCTCGCCGGGAGCGGAGGCCGCAGGTGAGCCGGACCTGTGCGCGACTGCAGCGGGAACCCCCGACATCGGCGCAGCAGCAGGAGCGGCCTGCCCCCCGACCGGCGGCGCGGCAGGCGCAGATCCGTCACGCTCAGGCGCGGCAGTAGTGGGCGCGGCAGCCACAGGTGCAGGCGCACCTGCATCAGCAGCCGGCGCAGGCGCAGCCGCGGCAGGCGGGGCAGGCGCAGCAGCCGGGGCAGGCGCAGCAGCGACAGCCACCGGGGCAGCCGCAGCCACCGGCGCAGCAGGCGCCGCAGCGCCCGCGTCGGGGTCGCCCGGGCGCAGCGAGGAGTCGACGCGCGCGATGTACTTCACGCGGATGCCCAGCACGTCGACGATCGCCTGCCGCAAGAACTCGCTCACGCCCTCGCCGGGCGCCGACCGCTCCTTGAAGCTCGCCACGTCGTTCTCGCTCGGGAACGCCAGCGTCAGCACGTCACCGTCGAGCGCCCGCACCTGCGCCGTGAACACCACGAGCCAGGCCGTCCTCTTGGCCTTCTGCACGACCTCGAGAATCTCGGGCCACGAGTCTTTCAGCTGCTGCAGCGTCACCTCACCGGCGCTGCGAGCCACGGATGCCGGGGACTCCGCAGGCACCGGCACCGCAGACGGGGGCACGGCCAGCACATCGGGAGTGTTCGGCTCCGACGCGGCGCCGGCCGACGCGCGACGCGCCGCCTCGGCAGCCCGCGCCGCCACCTCGCCCGAGTCGGACGGCGCGGTGGGCGCCCCCGACCCCGTCTCCGTGGGTCGCACATCGCTCCCGCGGCCGGAACGCCCGGCGTCGGCCCCCGAGCCGTCACGCGGCGACGATGGAGCACTCGATGCCGGAGACCCCGCGGGCGACGGCGAATGAGCGCCGGCCACCCCGCCCCGCGCGACGTCGCCCACCGGCGCACGCCCCGCATCCGGAGCACCCGCCGAAGACGGAGCACCCCCGGACGTCGGAGTCTGCACGGCCGTCGGAGTCTGCACGGCCGCCTGAGCCTGCACAGCCGCCTGAGCCTGCACGGAAGACGGAGCACCAGAAGCGTCGCGGCCCCCGAGAGCATCAGGCCCATCGACCCCGATGCGCCGCTCGAGCCGTTCGACGCGCGCCAGCGCCCCGCGCTGCGAATCGTCGGCCGCCGGCACCAGCGCCCGCGCCATCATGAGTTCGAGGTGCAGCCGGGGCGAGGTGGCCCCCGTCATCTCGCTGAGCGAGGAGTTCACGATGTCGGCGACGCGCGAGAGCTCGGCGTGGCCGAACAGGCCGGCCTGCCGCCGCATCACCTCGAGGTCGTCGGCGGGCACCCCGCGCAGCACCGCCGCGGCGTGCTCGCGCGTGGCCGAGACCACGATGATGTCGCGCAGCCGCTCAAGCAGGTCTTCGACGAAGCGCCGCGGGTCTTGCCCGGTCTGGATGACGCGGTCGACAGCGTCGAACACGGCTGCCCCGTCGTGCGTGCCGAGCGCATCGACGGCCTCGGAGAGCAGGGCTCCGTGCGTGTAGCCGAGCAGCGCGACGGCGCGCTCGTACTCGACGCGGTTGTTCTCGGAGCCCGCGATGAGCTGGTCGAGCAGCGACAGGGTGTCGCGCGCAGACCCGCCACCGGCCCGAACCACGAGCGGCAGCACGCCGGGCGCCACCTCGACGCCCTCGGAGTCGCAGAGCGACTGCACGTACTCCAGCAGCTGCGCCGGCGGGATGAGCCGGAACGGGTAGTGGTGGGTGCGCGAACGGATGGTGCCGATGACCTTGTCGGGCTCCGTCGTGGCGAAGATGAACTTGATGTGCTCTGGCGGCTCCTCCACGATCTTCAGCAGCGCGTTGAAGCCCTGCGGCGTCACCATGTGCGCCTCGTCGAGAATGAAGATCTTGAACCGGTCGCGGGCCGGGGCGAACACGGCGCGCTCCCGCAGGTCGCGCGCGTCGTCGACGCCGTTGTGGCTCGCGGCGTCGATCTCCACCACGTCGAGCGAGCCCGGGCCGTCTCGGCCGAGCTCGACGCAGCTCGGGCACACGCCGCACGGGGTGTCGGTGGGGCCTTCGGCGCAGTTGAGGCAGCGGGCCAGGATGCGGGCCGACGTGGTCTTGCCGCAGCCGCGCGGGCCGCTGAACAGATAGGCGTGGTTCACGCGGTTGGTGCGCAGCGCCGTCATCAGCGGATCGGTCACCTGCGACTGCCCGATCATCTCGGCGAAGGTCTCGGGCCGGTAACGGCGATACAGGGCGGTAACCACGCGACCAGACTACCCGCGCCCACCGACACCGGGGCGGCCGGGAACCGTCAGAGCGTGCGGGCGTAGCAGACCGACTGCGCCGAGCCCACGTAGGGGCCGAACGCCTCGATGCGCTCGTACCCCTCGCGCTCGTAGAACCGCATGGCGTCGGGCTGCTCGGTACCGGTCTCGAGCACGAGCCGGCGCACCCCGAGCAGCCGCGCCTCGTCTTCGAGGGCCCGCAGCACCGCCGTCGACACACCGCGACCCCGGGCCTCCGGATGCACGTACATGCGTTTCACCTCGGCTCCGCCGCCCTCCAGCGGGCGCAGTCCGCCGCAACCCACCGCTCGGCCCTCGACGGTGCGCGCGAGCACGAACACGGGCGTCGACGCCGCCGTGGGCACCTCTCCCGGCTCGTGGTCGTCGCTGCCGTAGCGGGCGTCGAGCTCCACGCGCTGGGCTCGGCGCAGAGCATCGGCCTCGGGGTGGTCGAAGGCGACGCGTTCGACGGAGACGGGCAGAGCGGGATGACGGGGCACGGCGGTTCCTTTCGTAACAGTTATTACCGTAACAGTTGTTATGCTTGTCGACCACCGACCCGGAAGGATCCCATGGCCCGCCCCCGCAACCTCGCCGACCAGCAGCAGCGCCTCTCGGAGGCCACCTGGTCGGTGCTCACCGAGCGCGGTCTCGCGGGCCTCACCATCCGCGCGGTGGCCGAGGTGGCGGGCTGCACCACGGGCCTGGTCATGCACGCCTTCCCCACCAAGCAGGCCCTCCTCCTGCACGCGCGTGACCTGCTGCACGAGCGCACGCGCATCCGGGCCGACGCCGTCGAGGCGGATGCGCGGAGCCGCGCCCTCCCCGGCACCGCCGAGAGCGGGGCTCGCGAGGCGGTGGAGGCCGTGCTCATGAACGCGATGTCGCTCGATGCGCAGAGCGCCGACGAGGCCCGCGTCTGGGTGAGCTTCCTGGCGGCGGCACTCACCGACCCCGTGCTCGCCGACCGCCATCGTGCCGGCAACCGCGCCTTCGTCGCGCGGGTGACCAGGCTGCTGGCGGAGTGCCGGCCCGAGTGGCCGACCGATCGTCTCGGCCTCGAGGCGCGCTCGCTCGTCGCGCTCGCCGAGGGCATGAACACCCTCGGTGCCGCCGACCCCGACACCTACCCGCCGGCCCTCCAGCGCACCACCATGTCCGATGCCCTGGATCGCACCCTCGCCACGCCCTCCCCCGCCCCCTCCTCCGCCGAGTTGCGCCGAATCACCCCCTCAGACCCCGAGAGAGGGCACTTCGGCGCAACTCGGCGAGGTGGAGACCAGGAGGGTGGGATGCGCATCCGGAGCTTCGAGCGGGAGGACACCGAGACGGTGGTGGCCCTGTGGGCCGCCTGCGGGCTCACGCGGCCGTGGAACGACCCGCGCCGCGACATCGAGCGCAAGCTCACCGTGCAGCCCGAGCTCTTCCTCGTGGGCGTCGACACCGAGAACCACGTCGTCGCCACCGCCATGGCCGGGTACGACGGTCACCGCGGCTGGGTGAACTACCTCGCCGTCGAGCCAGCGCGCCAGGGTCGCGGCGACGGCCGGGCCCTGATGGCCGAGGTGGAGCGTCTGCTCACCGAACGCGGCTGCCCGAAGCTCAACCTGCAGATCAGGCACGGCAACGAACCGGTGATGGACTTCTATCGCGCCCTCGGGTACACCGAGGATGCGGCCGCGAGCTTCGGCAAGCGCCTCATCCCCGACGCCTGAGCGAGCAGGCACCGGCAGAGCAGGCTCCGGGCAGAGCGGGCACCCGGCAGAGCAGGCGCGGCGCAGCCTTACCCGGCCACCGCCGCCAGCGACTGCCGGGCGATCTCGAGCTCCTCGTCGGTGGGCACCACGAGCACCTGCACGCGCGAGGTCGCGGGCGAGATGGTGCGCGCACCCGACCCGGCCGCCTCGTTCAGCCCCGCATCCACCTCGATGCCCAGTTCACCGAGCCCCGACAGCGACCCGGCCCGGACGAGCGGGTTGTTCTCGCCCACACCGGCCGTGAACACGATCGCATCGAGGTGCCCGAGCTGCGCGTAGTACGACCCCACATAGCCCCGGATGCGGTGCAGATACACCTCCAGCGCCAGCTGCGCCGCCGCGTCTCCCGAGGCGGCGGCCTTCTGCACGTCGCGCATGTCGCCCTTGCCCGAGAGTCCGAGCAGTCCCGACTTGCGATTGAGCAGCTCGTCGAGCTCGGCGAAGCCCATGCCCGTCTTGCGGTGCAGGTGGAACAGCACCGCCGGGTCGAGGTCGCCCGACCGGGTGCCCATCACGAGCCCCTCGAGCGGCGTCATGCCCATCGAGGTCTCCACCGAGCGGCCTCCGTCGATGGCGCACACCGAGGCGCCGTTGCCGAGGTGCAGCACGATCAGCTTCAGCTCTTCGACGTCGCGCCCGAGGAACTCGCCCGCCGCGCCCGCCACGTACTTGTGCGAGGTGCCGTGGAACCCGTACCGCCGCACGCGCTGACGGTCGGCCAGCGTGGCGTCGATGGCATAGGTGTAGGCCGCGGGCGCGAGCGTCTGATGGAAGGCCGTGTCGAACACCGCCACCTGCGGAACGGCGGGGAAGGCCTTCTGCGCCGCGTCGATACCCGCGAGGTTCGCCGGGTTGTGCAGCGGAGCCAGCTCGCTCAGGTCTTCGATGTTGATCTTCACCAGGTCGGTGACGACGGTGGCCTCGTGGAACCGCTTTCCGCCGTGCACCACGCGGTGCCCCACCGCGGCGAGCGGATGCTCGTCGAGCGACGGACCGTGCTCCTGGAACGACGCCAGCATCGCGGCGAAGCCGGCGGTGTGATCGGCGATCGGGTCGTCGGACTCCCAGGCGCCGGACGACGTCGAGTGCTTGGCGTGCCCGGTCTCCTCGCCGATGCGCTCGACGAGCCCGGAGGCCAGCACCTCCTCGGTGTCCATCTCGATCAACTGGTACTTGAACGACGACGAGCCGCTGTTCACCACGAGGATGGCGCTCATGCGGACACCTCCGAGGTACCGGCCCCGGCCGACGCTGCCGACGCCGTCGCCGCCTGGATCGCGGTGATGGCGATGGTGTTCACGATGTCGGGCACGAGCGCTCCTCGGGAAAGATCGTTGATCGGCTTGTTCAGGCCCTGCAGCACCGGCCCGATGGCCACGGCCCCGGCCGAGCGCTGCACCGCCTTGTAGGTGTTGTTGCCCGTGTTGAGGTCGGGGAAGATGAACACCGTCGCCCGGCCCGCCACCTTCGAACCGGGCATCTTCGCGGCGGCGACCACCGCATCCGTCGCCGCGTCGTACTGGATGGGGCCCTCGACCGGCAGGGCCGGGCGCGCGGCCCGCACCAGCTCGGTGGCCTCCCGCACCTTCTCGACGTCGGCGCCCGAGCCCGACGACCCGGTGGAGTACGACAGCATCGCCACGCGCGGATCGATGCCGAACTGCGCGGCGGTCTCCGACGACGACACGGCGATGTCGGCCAGCTGCGAACTCGTGGGGTCGGGCACCACGGCGCAGTCGCCGTACACGAGCACCCGGTCGGCCAGTGCCATCAGGAACACACTCGACACCACCGACACGTCGGGCCGGGTCTTGATGATCTCGAATGCCGGCCGGATGGTGTGCGCCGTCGTGTGCGCGGCGCCCGACACCATGCCGTCGGCCAAGCCGAGCTGCACCATCATGGTGCCGAAGTACGACACATCGGTGACGGTGTCGAACGCCATGTCGAAGGTGGTGCCCTTGTGGGCGCGCAACCGCTGGTACTCCTCGGCGAAGCGCTGCCGCAGCTCGGGGTCGAACGGCGAGACGACGGATGCGCCGTCGAGGTCGAGCCCCAGCTCGGCCGCGCGGCCCCGCACCGCGTCCTCCTCACCGAGGATGGTGAGGCGCGCCACGCCGCGCTTGAGCACGGTGTTCGCGGCACGCAGGATGCGGTCGTCACCGCCCTCGGGCAGCACGATGTGCCGGTCGGCGAGGCGGGCGCGGTCGAGCAGCCCGTACTCGAACATCAGCGGCGTCACCACGTCGGCCTTGCTCACGTCGAGCAGGCGCAGCAGCTGCCCGCCGTCGACGTACTGCTCGAACAACGCCAGCGCGCTGTCGAACTTCACCTGCGAGTCGGCCGCGAGCCGGCCCCGGGTGGAGGTGATGCGCACGGCGGTCTCGTAGGTGCCGAGCTCGGTGGAGATGATCGGGATCTTCGGGTCGAGGCCCTCGATCAGCCGCATCACCGGCTCCGGCACCTCGAAGCCGCCGTTCAGCACGATGGCGGCGAGCGACGGGAAGGTGCCGGAGGCGTTCGCCATCAGCACCGCGAGCAGCAGCTCGGCCCGGTCGCCGGGCACCACCACCACGGCGCCCTCGATCAGGCGCGGCAGCACGTTGCGCATCGACATCGCGGCCACCACGACGCCGAGGGCCTCGCGGGCGAGTAGCCGCTCGTCGCCGAGCACGAGGGTGCCGTGGATCGATTCCAGGATGCTCGCGACGCTCGGTGCCACCAGCACCCGGTCTTCGGGAATGGCCCAGACCGGGATGCGGCGCGGCTGAACGGGGATGGAGGAGGTGACGGGGGCGGCGGACGGGGCGGGCTGAGGGGGAGCCGATGCGGCCTGCGCGAGCCCCTCCGCCGCGTCACGGGCGGCGAGCGCGATGGCGTCGCGGATCTTCTCGAGGTGGTCGGGATCGGAGCGGTTCGACACGATGCCCACGAGCGTCGCGTGCGCGTTGCGCAGCTCCACCATCGCCAGTTCGGTGATCTGGCGCATCTCGTCGGCGGAACGCGCCTCCGAGTGGCCGAGCAGCTCGTCGGAGCCCTGCCCCTTGCGTCCGCCGAGCACGAGCAGCACGGGGGCGCCGAGGTTCGCGGCGATGCGAGCGTTGTAGCTCAGCTCGCTGGGGCTGCCGACATCCGTGTAGTCGGAACCGAGGATGACCACGGCGTCGTGATCGCGCTCGACCGCTTTGTAGCGCTCGACGATGCGCGAGAGCGCGGCCTCGGGGTCGGCGTGCACGTCGTCGTAGGTGGCACCGATGGCGCTCTCGTAGCCGAGGTCGCTGCTGTCGTGCTCGAGCAGCATCTCGAGCACGTAGTCGCGGTCGGCCACCGAGCGCGCGATGGGCCGGAACACGGCCACCCGCTGCACCGAGCGGCGCAGCATCTCGAGCACGCCGAGCGCGATGGTGGATTTGCCGGAATGCCCCTCGGCGGAGGTGATGTAGATGCTCTTCACGCCGGGGCCGGATGCGGGGGTTTTCTCAAGTGTCGACACGGAATCCTTCTGACGTAGTCCGGGTCAATCCTAGGGCGAGGCGCCGGGGGCGGGCCTGGCAATCGACTCAGGCCGAGCCGCTCAGCCGCAGTACTCCGGTGGGGCCACTTCCTCGGGCAGCACCCAGATCTCTTGCACCTCGGCGCTGTCGAACAGCTCGAAGATGATCCAGTTCGTGCCGTCGGTGATGCGGTAGGCCGATCCGCCTCCGTGCGGGGTGTACTGCTCGGCGGAGGGGTAGGCGGCCACGATGCGGTCGGCTGTCGACCCCACCGTGATCCCCGCGTCGGTGCTCGGCAGACCGCCGGGGTCGTCAGACCCGGAGCGTGCCGTCATCGCCCAGTTCACCGGCGACGCCTCGTCGGCCGCCACGGCCACGATGTGCGACGAGAAGAACGAGTCCACACCCGGCCGGCACACGTTCGGCTCCACGGGGATCTCGGCCACCACCTCGTTCAGCGGCCGGCCGAGCACCACCGGGCCGATGCCGTCGTAGGTGATCTGCCAGGTGGCGATGTCGGCGGGGTCGTAGGCGGCGCCGTCCTCGGCGCCGGGGGTGGGGGTGGGCGTCGTCGTCGGCGTGGGGCTCGGAGTGGGCGTGGCGCTCGGGCTGCCGGTGGGCGTCGGGTGCGTGGCGGTGATGGTCGGTGTGGGCACCGGCGACGGGGCGGTGCATCCGGATGCCGCCAGCACCACGGCGAGGGCGGCCAGCACGAGCGGGGTGCGCAGACGCAGCGACATGGCTCAGGCCCCGCAGTACTCGGAGGCCACGCCGCCGGTGTCGGTGACCGAGATGATCTGCACCACGCCGGTGCCGAAGTCCTCGAACTCCACGGTGCGGCCGTCGGCGGCGATGCGGTACACGGTGACGCCCCTCGCCCCGGCGTAGCTCTCGAGCTCGAGGTAGGCGGCCTGCAGCTCGGCCACGGTCGAGCCGATGCCGATACCCGTCGCGGTGCGCGGCTGGGGTGTCGAGGCGTCGACCCCGTCGAGCGCGAGCAGGCGCACGGTGCGCACGGGCGCCGCCGGGTCGGCCTCGTCGATGCCGCTCACGGCGGTGAGGCCGAGCCCGCCGATGGCGTAGGTGTCCACGCCGGCACGGCAGGTGTCGACCGTGGCGGGCACCGCCGCCTGCACCTCGGCCAGGGTCTCCCCCACCACGAACGGGCCGATGCCGGCGTAGTCGATCACCCAGGTGCCCGGGTCGGCGGGATCGAACGCGGCCGCCGGGTCGGCAGGCGCCGAGGTCGCGGTGCTGCCGGGGGTGGGCGCCGGCGTGGCCGTGACGGTGGTCGCCGGCTTCGTGGCGGTGATCGTGGTGATGGGCAGAGGCGCCGCGCCCGTGCATCCGGATGCGGTCAGCACCACGGCGAGCGCGGCCAGCACGAGCCCGGTTCGGTTGAGCGCCTTCATCGAATGCCCCCTGGTTTCGGCCGCCAACCGCCCCCGGTTAACGAATGAGGACTCCCCGCGCACCCGCCAGAGCCCGGTTACCCTTGCTGCGTTTCCGCCCTGGGGGAGTTGGCCTGGATGGCGCCACACGGGGAGCCGGGCTCAAGTGTAGCAAGTCGCGGTTGATGCATCGAGCAAGGAGGAGTTGGCTGGAGGTATGAAGATCGCCATTGCCGGAGGACACGGCCAGATCGCCCTCCTCACCACCAAACTGCTCACCGCATCCGGAAACGAGGTGTGGGGCATCACCCGCAACCCCGACCATGCCGCCGACATCGAAGAGGCCGGGGGCGAGGCCCTCGTGCTCGACCTCGAGCAGACCGACTCGGAGGCGCTCGCCGCCGAACTCTCCTCGCGCGGGGTCGACGCGGTCGTGTTCGCCGCCGGAGCCGGACCGAACAGCACCGCCGAGCGCAAGCTCACCGTCGACCGCGACGGCGCCGTGCTGCTCGCCGACGCCGCCTGGCGCGCCGGCGCCAAGCGCTATGTGCTGATCTCCTCGATGGGCGCCGACGACTTCGACGCCTCCAGCGACGAGGTCTTCCAGGTGTACCTCAAGGCCAAGAGCGAAGCGGATGCCGCGGTGCGGGCCAGCGACCTCGACTGGACGATCGTGCGCCCCGGTGGCCTCACCGACGACGACGCCACAGGAACGGTGACGCTCGCCGAGTCGACCGGGCGCGGCAGCATCCCCCGCGCCGACGTGGCCTGGCTGGTGGCCCAGCTGCTCACCTCGGGAGACGCGGTGCACCGCCAGTTCGAGGCCGTCAGCGGGCCCACCCCGATCGCGGAGGCCGTGCGCGCGCTGTAGGCGTGGTCGGCGCGGTGGCCGTGGAGCGGGTAGGATGCTTCATGGTCATCGCCGCGTGCGATGCCAGGAGAATTCGCCTAGTGGCCTATGGCGCACGCTTGGAAAGCGTGTTGGGTGCAAGCCCTCGGGGGTTCGAATCCCCCATTCTCCGCCAGCAGTACGACCTGATCTCCCGCGCGATGGGGAGTTGTGCCCATTGGTCTCGGCCGCCGCGTCAGGCAGGCTCGGGGCATGGACAGCAACCTGCTCGCAATCATCGCCATCCTGATCGCCGTCTCCATCGTGGGGATGCTCGTGTTCCGCCGGTGGATGCGCCGCAAGCTCCGCACGGTGGCCGCCGAGCGCAAGGTCACCGCCGTGCCCGGCATGCTGGAGGAGTTCGGCCGCTCGGTCGTCCTCGGCACCGATCCGGCGGCCACCCAGGCCATGATCGCCGCCCTGCCCAAGCGCAAGGCCAAGGAGCTCAGCCCCGGGGTGTGGGGCCTGAACTACGTCTCGCGAGACGACGTCGTGATCGAGGTGCACCCGACGGCCGGCACCGGGTCCGAGGTGCTGGTGACCTCGTTGCGCGAGCACTTCGGCTTCCCGCAGGGCCTGCACCTCTGGAAGGCCTTCACCGAGCAGCTGCAGCAGTCCGCCGCCGCGTCCGGCGTCTCCGTCCAACGGGGATCCCACGCCTTCCAGGCCGTGCCCGCCCCCGCGAACACCCTCGACGACGCACACTGGGTGCTCTCGAACTGACACGCCCCGGGAACGACGAAGCGCCCCGGCCGTGAGGCGGGGGCGCTTCGGGTGAGAGAGCTGGAAATGCAACGCCCGTCAGGGCGCTATCCGAGAGACCGGCTCAGCCCTGGCGGGCCTTGAACCGCGGGTTCAGGTGATTGATCACCAGCGTGCGACCCCGGCGTCGCACGACCTGCGAACCCTGCATCTTCTTCATCGAGCTCAATGAATTCCGTACCTTCATATCGACTCCCTTCGACATCGGATACAACGGCACTGTACGCCGGAAAATTCCCCGCGACCAGCCCCTCAGCACCCGAGGGTCGGCACGGGAGGTCAGCCCGAGAGGGTCAGCGCTCCCCGGCCTCGATCGCGGCGACCGCCCGCGGGTCGGCACCCTGCAGGAACTCCGTGAGGCGCTCGACCTCGTTCTGCTCGCCGATGCGTTCGGCAGCCCGCCGCAGCAGGTACAGCGACAGCAGCACGCCGCGGTTCGGCTCGTGCGACCACGGCACCGGGCCCTGGCCGCGCCAGCCGGCCTTGCGCAGGGCGTCGAGCCCGCGGTGGTAGCCCACCCGGGCGAAGGCGTACGACTGCACGGGTTCGCCGCGCGACCAGGCCCGATCGGCCAGGGTGGCCCAGGCGAGCGACGACGTGGGGTGCGCGATGACGGTGGCCTCGAGCACGTCGTCGACGTCGTAGCCGATGGCGCCGGCGAGCGCCTCGGCGACGCCCGGTTCCTCGGGCAGGCGGGTCTCGGGCAGGCCGAGCAGATTGTCAGTACTCATGCCTCGATGGTACGGCGGATGCGGGCGGCGGGCCCGCCGCCGCCCGTTCCCCTGCCGTGCCGCCGGCGAGCGGCTACCCGAACTCCCCGCGCCCGCCGCGCGCGTTGTCGTCGCCGGTGTCCTCCGGCGCACCCCCGCGTTCGGTGCCGTCGCTGAACGGCAACCCGGCCGAGCCAGACACGTCGGGCGCGTCCTCGCCGTGGGCCCGGGTGTACGCGCGGTGCGCGGCCCGCTCGTCGTCCATCTTCTGACTCAGCCCCGCGTAGGCGGTCGAGAGCCGCGGCACCCGCCGGATGACGTCCATCACCAGCCGGAACCGGTCGAGGTCGTTCAGCATCAGCATGTCGAACGGCGTGGTGGTGGTGCCCATCTCCTTGTACCCGCGCACGTGGATGTTCGCGTGGTTCGTGCGCCGGTAGGTGAGCCGGTGGATGAGCGAGGGGTAGCCGTGGAACGCGAAGATCACCGGCTTGTCGGTGGTGAACACGGCGTCGAAGGATGCCGCATCCAGACCGTGCGGATGCTCGCCCTGCTCCTGCAGGCGCATCAGGTCGACCACGTTCACGAACCGCACTGCGAGATCGGGGATCTCCTCCTTCAGGATCTGCACGGCCGCCATCGCTTCCACGGTGGGCACGTCGCCGGCCGCGGCCACCACCACGTCGGGCTCCTCGCCCGGCCGCTCGGTGCCGGCCCACTCCCACACGCTCACGCCGCGGGCCCCGTGGGTGCGCGCCTCCTCCAGGGTGAGCAGCGACGCCGTGGGCTGCTTGCCCGCCACGATCACGTTCACGTAGTCGCGCGAGGCCAGGCAGTGCTCGGCGGTGACGAGCAGCGTGTTCGCGTCCGGCGGCAGGTACACCCGCACGATGCTCGACTGCTTGTTCACGACGTGGTCGAGGAAGCCCGGATCCTGGTGGGAGAAGCCGTTGTGGTCCTGCCGCCAGACGTGCGACGACAGCAGGTAGGTGAACGACGAGATGGGCCGGCGCCACTCCACCTTGGCGCTGGACTCGAGCCACTTGGCGTACTGGTTGAACATCGAGTCGACCACGTGGATGAAGGCCTCGTACGAGGTGAACAGCCCGTGCCGACCGGTGAGCAGGTAGCCCTCGAGCAGGCCCTGCGCCAGATTCTCACTGAGGATCTCGATCACCCGGCCGTTGTGCGAGAGGTTCTCGTCGGTCTCGAGCACCTCGCCCTGCCACTCCTTGGCCGTGACCTCGTACACCGGGTCGAGCCGGTTCGAGGCCACCTCGTCGGGCCCGAAGATGCGGAAGTCGTCGGGGTTCACCCGGATGAGGTCGCGCAGCCACCTCCCGAGCACCCGGGTCGGCTCCGCCACCACACCGCGGCCCTCGGCGCCGGTTCCCGGGCCGGTGGGCCCGTCGGCCGGAGCGAGGTCGACCGCGACCGGCTCGAGCGGCGGAAGAGTCAGGGCCTTGCGCAGCAGACCTCCGTTGGCGTGCGGATTCGCGCTCATCCGCAGATCGCCGGCCGGCCGGGCGGCACCGAGCTCGGCCACCGGCTTGCCGTGGGCGTCGAACAGCTCGTTCGGCCGGTAGTCCATCAGCCACTGCTGCAGCTGCGCGAGGTGCTCGGGATTGTCGCGCACCCCCGAGAGCGGCACCTGGTGGGCCCGCCAGGTGTTCTCCACGGGCAGTCCGTCGACGAACTTCGGCCCCGTCCAGCCCTTCGGGGTCTTCAGCACGATCATCGGGCAGGCCGGGCGGGCGGTCTCGCCGCCCGAGCGCGCGGCCCGCTGGATCGAGGCGATGTCGTCGAAGGCCTGGGCGAGCGCGTCGGCGAACCGGTGGTGCACCGCCATCGGGTCTTCGTCGTCGAAGCCGCCCGAGACGATGCGCGGTGAGTAGCCGTAACCGATGAACAGCGACTCCAGCTCGTGC
Organism: Herbiconiux liangxiaofengii; assembly: GCF_041927335.1. Lineage (NCBI taxonomy): Bacteria > Bacillati > Actinomycetota > Actinomycetes > Micrococcales > Microbacteriaceae > Herbiconiux > Herbiconiux liangxiaofengii. The sequence goes on from NZ_JBHFHD010000008.1 coordinate 47,444, forward strand.
TCCGGGATGCGCGCGAGCACCGTGGGGTTGGCGATCTTGTAGCCGTTGAGGTTCAGGATCGGCAGCACCGCTCCGTCGGTGGCGGGGCTGATGAACTTGTTCAGGTGCCAGCTGGTGGCCAGCGTCGCCGTCTCGGCCTCACCGTCGCCCACCACGCAGGCCGTGATCAGGTCGGGGTTGTCGAGCACGGCGCCGTAGGCGTGCACCAGGGAATAGCCGAGCTCTCCGCCCTCGTTGATGGAGCCGGGGGTCTCGGGCGAGGCGTGCGAGGGGATGCCGCCCGGGAACGAGAACTGACGGAACAGCCGGCGCATCCCCTCGCCGTTCTGCGGCACCTGCGGGAACAGCTCGGAGTAGGTGCCGTCGAGCCAGGCGTTGGCCACCACTCCCGGGCCGCCGTGGCCGGGACCGGCGATGTAGATCACGTCGGAGGAGCGCTCCACGATCAGCTTGTTCAGGTGCGCCCAGACGAAGTTGAGTGCCGGAGTGGTTCCCCAGTGCCCGAGCAACCGGGGCTTGATGTCGTCGACGCGGAGCGGTCTTTTCAGCAGCGGGTTGTCGAGCAGGTAGATCTGCCCCACCGAGAGGTAGTTGGCGGCGCGCCACCAGGAGTCGACGACGGACAAGGGGACTGCGTCATGAGCGGTCATGGGCTCAGCCTACGAACGGGCGACGCTCGCCGACAGGGCCTTGCGAAGGGTTCAGACAGGTGTTGCAGACGCGGGTGCCGGCGCAGCGCAGCCGGAGCGGGCCGACGGCGCAGCAGAGGCCTGGCTGAACGGTGGCTGAGAACGGGATGCGCGGTGTCCCCCGGATGGCCTCTACCGCGCGGGCGAGCACGCACCTACGGTGAGGGCGTGGAGACGCAGGTCGGGGTGACGCAGCGGGTCCTGCGTCCTCGCACGCAGATCCTGTCTCAGGCGCGCATCGTGGCCGCCGCCCTCACTCTGCCGATCTTCGCCGCCTTGCTCTGGTACGCCATCCCGCGCGGCAGCTGGGGCCGCGTGGTGATCGCGTTCGCCTTCGTGGTGCTGGTGTTCGCGGTGGGCACGGCGCTGCTGCGGGCCGTCAGCATCCGCGTCGATCGGGATGCGCTGGTCGAGCGCGGGTTCTTCTCCCGCAACCGCGTGCCCCGCAAGCGCATCGCCTCGGCCGTGGTGCTCGACGTGTACCGCGGGCCGTCGACCGAGACCACCCGCCAGCTCTTCCTGGTCGACTCGATGGGCGAGCTGCTCCTGCGCATGCGCGGGGAGTTCTGGTCGAGCGACGACATCGACTACGTGGCCACGGCGGTCGACGTGCCGGTGCAACGCCGGCTCGATCCCGTCACGGCGAACGCCCTGCGCGAAGAGATGCCCGACCTCCTCTACTGGTTCGAGCGCTGGCCCTGGGTGGGCGCCCTCACGTCGGCCGGGGCGATCGCCGGCCTCGCGCTGGTGCTGATCGCGCTCATGTCGCCGACGCTGCTGTTCGGCTGACCCGCGGGGCCCCGCGCATCCGCCGACCGAACACCACGCCGTCGGGGCGGCTCGCGAGCGGTTCGAACCCCACTCGCGGATAGAACGCGAGAGCGCCCGGGTTCGCGGGGTCGACCACGAGATGCACACCCGTGGTCGAGGGCGGAAGGGCGGCGACGAAGGCCTCGACGAGCATCCGTCCCACACCGCGGCCCTGCGCCACGGGCAGCAGGTCGACGTGCAGGTGGGCGGGGAACCCGCCGGCCTCCGGCGGAACCAGGCCGCGGGCGTGCTCGCGCCGCTCGGCCTCGGTGAGCGACGACGGATGCACGCGGAAGCGTTCCGCGAAGCGAGCCGAGTCGGCGGTGCCGAGCACGTAGCCCACCACGGAGCCGTCGAACTCGGCCACGACGGCGAGCTCGGGTTCGAGGTCGAGGTACGGGGTCGCGTAGCGGTCGGTGAGCACCCGCGGATCGGAGTGGAGAGCGGAGGCGTCGCCTCCCGCGTCGCCCGTGCGCACGCAGATGTCGAGCACGGCGGCGCGGTCGCCGGAGCGAGCGGGGTCGAACGGGCGGAGGAGGAGACGCGGTCGCGGCCGGCCGGTTCCCGCCCCGACGTCGCCCCGGGTCACGCGCGGGTGAGCAGCTCGACCGGCCGCGTGCGCCACTCGGCCACCAGCTCGGTGCGCACGGTCACGCCCGTTCCCGGCCCCGAGGGCACGGCCAGGCGGCCGTCGACCAGCACGAACGACTCCGTCAGGTCGTCGGCGAAGTAGCGGTCGCTGGCCGAGGTGTCGCCCGGCAGCGTGAAGCCGGGGAGGGCGGCGAGCGCCACGTTCGCCGCGCGACCGAGGCCGGTCTCCAGCATCCCGCCGCACCACACCGGCACGTCGCGTTCGAGGCAGGCGTCGTGCACCCGGATGGCCTCGAGGTAGCCGCCCACCCGGCCGGCCTTCACGTTCACGATCGACGTGGCGTCGCGCTCGATGGCGTCGACGGCCACCGCGGCGCTCGTGATCGACTCGTCGAGGCACACGGGGGTGTCGATCGCCTTGGCGAGCTGCACGTGGGCCGCGATGTCGTCTTCGACGAAGGGCTGTTCGATCAGCAGCAGCCCGAAGTCGTCGAGGGCGCGCAGGTGGTCGATGTCACTGAGGGCGTAGGCCGTGTTCGCGTCGACCTGCAGCAGCGCCCCCGGGCCGAGCATCGAGCGCACGGCGGCCACCGGCTCGAGGTCCCAGCCGGGCTTCACCTTGAGCTTGATGCGGCGGTACCCGGCCTCGACGTACTCCGACACCTCGTCGAGCAGGGCCTCGATCGACGGGGCGATGCCCACCGACACCCCGCAGTCGACCTCGGGCCGCACCGCGCCGAAGTACTCCCCGAAGCTGATGCCGGCGGCCCGGGTCTGCGCGTCGAGCACCGCCGCTTCGAGGGCGGCCTTGGCCATGCGGTGGCCGATCACGAAGTCGAGCACGCTCGACACCTCGGCGGCCCGCACGGTGTGCGCCTCGAGCAGGGCGGGGGCCAGATAGCTCCGGATGACCGCGGCGGCGCCCTCGACGTACTCGCTGGAGTACACCGGGTCGGCCATGGCCACGCACTCGCCCCAGCCCTCGCCCTGGGCGGTCAACACCCGCACGAGCAGCACGTCGCGGGCTGTCTGACGGCCGAAGCTCGTCTCGAACGGGCGCACGAGCGGCATCGCGATGCGGTGCAGCTCGACCGCCTCGATCTCCACCGGCAGCGCCGACCCGCCGGTGTGCACGACCACCTGGCTCATCCCGTCACCTGGCTCATCCGTCGCCGCCGTATCCCGTGGCCGGCCGCTCAGGCGAGCCGGTCTTCCAGGCCCCAGACCTGGCCGTAGCCGCCCTCGTCGACGGGGGCCGCCATGAGGTCGAGGAAGGGTTGGGCGTCGAAGGCCTCAGGGCCGAGCACGCCCGTGCCCGTCCAGGTGCCGGCGGCCAGCAGCTCGAGCGCGATCACGGGGTTGAGGGCGGTCTGCCACACCACGCACTGCGCCTCGTACTCCGCCATCGTCCACTCGTTGTCGCTCACGTGGTACAGATACACCTCGCGCGGCTGCCCGTCGGTGCCGGTGCCCGTCACCCAGAGCCCGGCGCAGGTCTTGCCCGTCATGAACGGGCCGAGCGTCGCCGGATCGGGCAGGCCGGCGGCCACCACGTCGCGCGGCGCCACCTCGACCGGTCCGTTCGCCGAGCGCACCGTGACCGGCGTCGTCTTGTCGAGGCCCAGCTGGTGCAGCGTCTTCAGGATGCCGATGAACTCCTCGCCGAGCCCGTACTTGAAGGTCACCCGCTTGGCATCGACCCAGCGCGGCATCAGCAGCACCTCCTCGTGCTCCACGTTCACGCACTCCACGTCGCCGATGCCCTCGGGGAAGGTGAACACCTCGGGCTCCGAGAACGGCGGCGTGGTGAACCAGCCGGTGTCCTTCTGCCAGATGACGGGAGGGTTCAGGCACTCCTCGATCGTGGTCCAGATCGAGAACGAGGGGGCGAAGATCTCGTTGCCGTCGCTGTCGCGCACCACGAGGTTCGCGCCGTCGCGGGTGCCGAGCTCGTCGATCTCGCTGAACAGGTGATCGGCGGCGTAGCGGGCGAACACGTCGGAGAGGCCGGGCTCGACGCCCATGCCCACCAGAGCGAGGCGGCCGGCCTTCTCCCAGTCGGGCGCCTGGGCGAACTGGTCGTCGCCGAGCTTCACGCCGGTCTGCTGGTAGGGATGCGCGGGGTGCGGCTCCGACAGGCTCATCGCCATGTCGAGGTAGTCGGCTCCCGCGGCGAGCGCCCCGGCGAAGATGGTGGGCACGAACTTGGGCTCCACCGCGTTCATCACGTGCGTTGCGCCGTGCCGGCGGGCCACCGCGGTGACGTCGTCGGGGTTCGAGGCGTCGATGCGGTCGGCCGTGAAGCGGGCCGCCACGTCGCCGCCGTGCCGCGCCTGGACCCACGCGACAGTGCGTTCGGCCCGGGTCAGGTCGTAGTCGGTGACGACGATCAGTTCGTAGAAGTCTCGGCGTGCGGCGATCTTGGCGATGGCGTCGCCCACTCCGCCGGCGCCGACCAGAAGGATTCTCATGGCATGACGTTACCGCCCACCCCCGCGACTCGTCCCGAATCGCCGCAGAATGCTCGCATTCGGCGGCGTTCGGCACGAGTCGCGGGGTGGGATCAGCGGCGGGCGGTGCCGTCCACCGCGAGCGGCTCGATGCGGGCCAGCTCGTCGGCGGTGAGCTCGGGGGCGCCCAGCGCGGCCACGTTCTGCTCCAGCTGCGCCACGCTCGACGCGCCGATGAGGGCGCTCGTCACCTGCGGGTGGCGCAGCACCCAGGTGAGCGCGAGCTGCGCCAGGGTCTGGCCGCGGTCGGCCGCGATCTCGTTCAGACCGCGCGCCCGCTCGAGGTACACGTCGTCGATGCGGTCGGCGGTGAGGAACCGGCTCGTGGCCGCGCGCGATCCGTCGGGCACGTGGCCGTCGAGGTAGCGGTCGGTGAGCAGCCCCTGCTGCAGCGGCGAGAACACGATGCTGCCGGCGCCCACCTCATCGAGCACGGGCAGAAGTCCGGCCTCGATGTGCCGGTTGAACATCGAGTAGCTCGGCTGGTGGATGGTGAGCGGCACCTTGTGCGAAGCGAGGATGCGCGCCGCCTCGAGCGTCGCCTCGGGCGAGTAGTTCGACACCCCGACGTACAGCGCCTTGCCGGAGTGCACCGCGGTGGCGAGCGCGCCCATCGTCTCTTCGAGCGGCGTCTCGGGGTCGAACCGGTGCGAGTAGAAGATGTCGACGTAGTCGAGCCCCAGTCGCCCGAGGCTCTGGTCGAGCGAGGCGATCAGGTTCTTGCGCGAGCCCCACTCGCCGTAGGGCCCCTCCCACATGAAGTAACCGGCCTTCGACGACACGATGATCTCGTCACGGTAGGGCGCAAGGTCTTCGGCGAGGATGCGCCCGAAGTTCGTCTCGGCCGAGCCCGCGGGCGGGCCGTAGTTGTTCGCCAGGTCGAAGTGGGTGATGCCCAGGTCGAACGCCCGGCGGATGATGGCCCGCTGGGTGTCGATCGGGCGCTCGTGGCCGAAGTTGTGCCAGAGCCCGAGCGAGAGCTCGGGGAGCTTCAGGCCGCTCCGCCCGGAGCGCTTGTAGGGCATGTGCTCGTAGCGGTCGGCGGCGGGCAGGTAGGGCTCGGTCATCGAGGCGCCTTTCGTGAGAAGTGAGTTGTGTGTGACAGAGAACGGATGCGGGCGGCTCAGGGTGCGGAGAGGGTCGCGAGACCGGCTTCGGCCAGCTCGGCCAGGCGCTCGGCGTGCCCATCCGGAGCAGCGCGGCCTGCGGCGGTGATGAGCAGCTCGAAGTCGGCGAGCGCGCCCACGATCCCCACGTCGGCCTGCCCGATCTTCGACGGGTCGGCCACCACGATCGCCCGGTCGGCCGCCGCCACCATGGCGCTCTTCAGCTCGGTCTCCGGCAGGTTCACGTTGGTGACGCCGGCGCGGGCGTCGACCCCGGTGCAGCCGATGAAGGCCAGGTCGGCGTGCAGCCGGCCGAGCAGCACGGAGGCATAAGGGGCCACGAGCGAGTGCTGCAGCGGGCGGAGCGTGCCGCCGGTGACCACCACGGTGAAGCGCGGGATGGCGTCTTCGAGCGCGAGGGCGATCGAGAGGCCGTTGGTGATGATCACCACGTCGTCGAGGTCGTCGCGCTCGAGCAGCGCGTCGGCCACTGCCGCCGTGGTGGTGCCCACGTCGAGCAGCACGCTGGTGCCGCTCTCGACGAGGCCGGCCGCGGCCACGGCGATGCGGCGCTTCTCGTCGGCCCAGGTCTGGCGCGCCGACTCGAACGAGGGCTCGAGCGCCGGCTCACTGCGGGGCGACATGCCACGCAGCACCGCGCCGCCGTGCACCCGGTCGACGGCGCCGCCCTGTTCGAGGGCCGCGAGGTCGCTGCGCACGGTCACCTCCGACACGCCGAGCTCGCGGCTCAGCTCGGTGACCCGCGCGAATCCGGTGGCTCCCACGAGGGCCACGATCTGCGTGCGGCGCTGCGCTGCCGAGCCGTCGTTCGCCATGCCCCGATCTTACGCATTCGAAACCGGATGCGCGGGCTTGACTTTCGAAATCAAAACTGCCGTAATCGAGGGGTGCAGACCCTCAGCAACGGAATCATCAAGCGGGTGCACCGTCTCTCCGACGGCCGCGAACTGATCTACTTCGACGATCCGGGCAGCCTGCTGCCCCCCGAGCGGGCCGACGACGCCCGCCCCGAGGCCCCGCGGCCGCCCGTGGCTCAGATGCGGCAGGACCCGCTCACCGGCGAATGGGTCTCCATCGCCGCCGCGCGCCAGAACCGCGTGATGCTGCCGCCGAAGCACCTCGACCCGCTCGCCCCGTCGAGCCCCGAGAACCTCACCGAGGTGCCGAGCAACTACGACGTGGCCGTGTTCGAGAACAAGTCGCCCTCGTTCGGCCCCGACCTCGCCGCCCCGGGCACCGACCCGGCCGCCGAGCTGGCGTCGCTGCGCGAGGTGGGCCTCGGGCGCACCGCCGTGTCGGTCGGCCGCTGCGAGGTGGTGTGCTTCAGCCCGGCCACCGAGGGGTCGTTCGCCGACCTGCCGGTCACCCGGGCCCGCACCGTGATCGAGGCCTGGGCCGACCGCACGGCCGCACTGTCGGCGCTGCCCGGTGTTCAGCAGGTCTTCCCGTTCGAGAACCGGGGCGAGGCCATCGGCGTCACCCTGCACCACCCGCACGGCCAGATCTACTCCTACCCCTACATCACCCCGCGCACGCAGAAGCTGATCGAGTCGGTGGAGCGCTACGGCCCCACCCTCTTCGACGACATCCTGACCTTCGAACGCGGTTCGGAGCGGGTGCTGATCGAGGGCGAGCACGTCACCGCCTTCGTGCCGTTCGCGGCCCGCTGGCCCGTGGAGGTGCACCTTCTGATGAACCGCCAGGTGCCCGACTTCGCGGCGACCACACCCGACGAACGCGACGAGCTCGCGGTCGTGTACCGTCGCATCCTGCGCGCCATCGATCACCTCTACGACACCCCGACCCCCTACATCGCCGCGTGGCACCAGGCGCCCGTGAACGAGCACCGTGACGACATCCGATTGATGCTGCAGGTGACCTCGCCCCGCCGGGCCGCCGACAAGATGAAGTTCCTGGCCGGCTCCGAGGCCGCGATGGGAGCCTTCATCGGCGATGTGCCGCCGGAGACCGCGGCCGGGCTGCTGCGGGATGCGCTCGAACGGGCAGACAAGGACGACGAATGACCGACACCACCTCCCCTCAGGGGCTCGCCGAGCTCGACGCGGCCGCCGTTCAGGGCTTCGCCGCCCGCTACGGCACGGCGCCCACCTCGCTCTGGTCGGCCCCCGGGCGGGTGAACCTCATCGGCGAGCACACCGACTACAACGACGGCTTCGTGCTGCCGTTCGCAATCGACCGGCACACGGTGCTGGCCGCCGGTCTGCGCCACGACCGCACGGTGCGCGTCTCCTCCGCCTTCACCGACGAGGTGGTGGAGATCTCGCTCGACGAGCTCACCGCCGACGCCGTGTCGGGCTGGTCGGCCTACCCGCTCGGCGTCATCTGGGCGGCCGGCGTGCAGGGCGCCGACCTCGCCCACGTGCCGGGGCTCGACCTCTACCTCGTCTCCGACATCCCCGTCGGCGCGGGGCTCTCCTCCAGCGCCGCGCTGGAGAGCGTCGTCGCGATCGCGATCGACGAGCTCTGGGGCCTCGGCTTCGACCGCCGCACCCTCGCCGTGATCGGCCGCCGCGCCGAGAACGAGGCCGTGGGTGCGCCCACCGGCATCATGGACCAGTCGGCCGTGCTGCTCGGCAAGCTCGGCTCGGCCGTGCTGCTGGACTGCCGGTCGCTCCAGACCCGCGTGGTGCCGCTCGGTCTCGACGACGAGGAGCTCGTGATCGTGGTCACCGACACCCGCGTCGAGCATGAGCACGCCACCGGCGGGTATGCCGCACGCCGCGCGTCGTGCGAGCTCGGCGCCCGGGTGCTGGGGGTTCCGTCGCTGCGCGACCTGACCCGCGACGACCTGGGCCGGGCCGAAGAACTGCTCGACGACGAGACCTTCCGCCGCGTGCGCCACATCATCACCGAGAACGAGCGGGTGCTCGCCACCGTGTCGACGCTGGAGAAGCACGGGGCCGGCGCCATCGGCGAGCTGCTCGACGCCTCGCACACCTCGATGCGCGACGACTTCGAGATCTCGGTGCCCGAGCTCGACCTCTCGGTGGAGGTGGCCCGCAGGGTCGGCGCCGTGGGCTCGAGGATGACCGGGGGCGGCTTCGGCGGCGCCTCGATCGCCCTCATCCGCCGCAGCCTGGCCCACGAACTCGCCGAGGCCCAGCGCGCGGCGTTCGCCGATGCCGGGTACCGCGAACCCGTAGTGTTCTCGGTGCTGCCGTCGGAAGGCGCCGTCCGCCGTCCGTTCGGCGCCGCAGCAACGACCGAGGAGGACTGACCGATGACCGTATGGCTCGTCACAGGAGGTGCCGGTTACATCGGCGCCCACGTCGTGCGGGCGCTGCAGAGCGCCGGCCTCAGCCCCGTCGTGCTCGACGACCTCTCCAGCGGCTACGAGAAGTTCGTGCCCGAGGGTGTGCCGTTCGTGCAGGGGTCCATCCTCGACGGCGACCTCGTGGAGAAGGCACTCCGCGAGCACGAGGTGACCGGCGTCATCCACGTCGCCGGCTACAAGTACGCGGGCATCTCGGTGCAGCGGCCGCTGCACACCTACGAGCAGAACGTCACCGGCACCGCCGTGCTGCTCGAACGGATGCAGGCGGTCGGCGTCGACCGCCTGGTGTTCTCCTCGAGCGCCGCCGTCTACGGCACCCCCGACACCCTGCTCGTCACCGAAGACACCCCGAAGTCGCCCGAGTCGCCCTACGGCGAGTCGAAGCTCATCGGCGAGTGGCTGCTGCGCGACCAGGCCGTCGCGGTGGGCCTGCGGGCCACGGCGCTGCGCTACTTCAACGTGGTGGGGTCGGGATCGCCCGAGCTCTACGACGCGAGCGAGCACAACCTCTTCCCGCTGGTGTTCGGCGCGCTCGGCGAGGGCCGCCGCCCCCTCATCTTCGGCGACGACTACGACACCCCCGACGGCACCTGCGTGCGCGACTACATCCACGTGGCCGACCTGGCACTGGCCCACGTGGCCGCCGCCCGCCGGTTCGACGCGGGCGAGCCGGTGCTGCCCGCCTACAACCTCGGCTCGGGCGACGGAGTCTCGGTGCGCGAGATCATGACCGAGGTCGCCGCGGTGACCGGCATCGAGTTCGAACCCGAGGTCGCCCCGCGGCGCCCGGGCGACCCGGCCCGCATCGTGGCGAACGGCGAGCTCGCGGCGCGCGACCTCGAGTGGCGCATGAGCCACACGCTGAACGAGATGGTGCAGTCGGCCTGGGAGGCCTACCAGCGGCGGTGAGGCCTGCGCCGGCGCGCGGCGGCCCGTCAGCCGAGGGTCGGCAGCCCCGGTGCGGCCGGTGCGGTCACCAGTTCGATCGCCGCCACCGACAGGTTGAACACCACGTGGGTGGCGATGGCCGGGCCGAGCCGCCCGGTCACGAGCGCCAGCGCTCCGAGCACCAGGCCCACCACGAACAGGGTGATCAGGCGTGACACGGCGGCCGCCGTCTCCGGCACGCCCGTGAGGTGGAAGGCGGTGAACAGCAACGCCGATCCGACCACCGCGGCGACCCCGGCCGCCCGCTGCCGCGCGGCCGAGGCGGCGGCATCCGGAGCGACCGCCTGCTGGATCGAGCGCAGCACCAGCCCGCGGAAGAACAGCTCCTCGACGAACGGCGTGACGAGGGATGCGGCCAGCACCGCGGTGAGCACGAACCACACCGGGTCGCCCACTCCCCCGCTGAACGCGCCGGCCGGCGTGCCGCTGGCCACCCGCACGAGCTCGGCGGTGCCGACCGCGGCGAAGCGCAGCACGATGCCGGCGAGGATGCCGATGGCGAGGTCGAGCGGCTCGAAGCGCAACCCGAAGTCGTCGCGGAGCCGGCCGCGGCCGCGCCAGCGCGAAGCGACGAGCACCACGGCGACCAGCGGCAGCCAGCCGCCGATCACCTGCTCGATGCCGAACACCGCCCAGGGCGAGACGGCCACGCCGGGCTGACGCGCGATCAGCGTCGCCACCGACGACAGCAGCACGAACGCGATCACCCCCGCGAACACGTCCACCAGGCCCCACCGCACCGGCACGCCCGCGCTCCCCCTCGGCTCGTCGCTCACGCCCCTACGCTAGCGCGCTTCCACCCCCGCCGACCCGGAGGGGGGCCGGGGATCAGCGGGGGGCGAGGAGGGCGCCGACGGCGGCGGGGTCGGCGCCGGGACGCACCTCACCCGTGACGCGACCGGCCGCCATCGTCACCACGCGGTCGCACAGGTCGAACAGCTCGGCGAGGTCGGCCGACGCCACCACCACCGCCTTGCCCGCGGCGCGAGCCGCCATCAGCCCGGCCCGGATCTCCGCTCGCTGCGCCGCGTTCGAACCGCGGAGCGGCTCGGCCAGCATCAGCACCCGCCGATCGGAGTCGGGGAACGCCTGCACGAGCCCCCGGATGTGCCCGGCCTCGTCGCCCCCGCGGCTGAGCGAGCGGGCCGCCCCGAGCACCTTGTCGCCCAGACCGTCACGAGGGGCCGTGTCGCTGTCGCGGTCGACGAGACCGAGCGACACCATGGCGGGCAGCCGCGACGCCGACACCGGCATCGCGATGCCGCCCACGAAGCGCACCCGGTACCGGGGCGCCGACGTCGTGGCGAAGAAGAGTCCGGCGGCGATGGCCTTCTCCACCGTGCCGGTGTCGACCGCGCGGCCGTCGACCGCCACCGTGCCGGTCGTGCCGGTTCCCTCCGAGCCCCCGTACACGCTCAACAGCAGCGACTCGGCGCCCGAGTCGCGAAGACCGGCCAGCCCCACGATCTCGCCTGCCCGCAGCACGAGCTCCGCGTCGTCGACCAGCGGCTGCTCCGGCTCCACCGGGTCGAAGGTGCTCCAGTGCGCGATGCGCAGCAGCTCGGGCGAGGAGGCGCCCCCGTCGGCGGCCGAGAGCGTCTTCGTCGCCGAGTGGTCGGCACCGGCATCCGTCGCCCCCACCAGATCGGCGAGCACACGTCGCCGAACCGCCTGAAGGCCGGCCTCGCCCGCATCCCGCTCCGATCGCGGATGCGCGGAGACGATCGCCCCCTGCCGCGCCACCACCACCTCGTCGGCGAACCGCAGTGCCTCGAGCGGCCGCTGCGTGAACACGAGCACGGCCACCCCGCGCCCGGCCAGCGCGCTCAGGATGCCGAGCAGCCGGGAGGCCTCGTCGGCATTCAGACGGGCCGTCGGTTCGTCCAGCGCCAGCACCGCCGCGTCGCGCGCGAGCGCCCGGGCGATCTCCACCACGAGGCGGTCGAACTCGCCGAGACCGCCGGCACGGTCGACCGGGCGGAGCGTCGAGCCGAGGCCGGCCAGCAGCTCCCCCGCGTCGTCGCGCGTGCGCGCCCAGTCGATGCCGCCGCGGAACAGGCCACGGGTGCGCCGCCGCTCGTGGCCCATGAAGATGTTCTCGGCCACGTCGAGCGCGGGCACGAGGCCGCGGCGGCGGTCGACCCAGGCGAACCGCCCGGCACCGGAGCCGGCTGCAGCCGCGCCGACATCCGCTCGCCCGCCCGACGGCGACGACGACGCCGCCCGGTCGGTGATCTGCCGGGCCACCTGCCCCTGCACGAGGTCGTCGCCCGAGCACACGGCCACCACGGCCCCCGGCCGCACGGCGAGCACGTCGCCCCCCGCGAGGGCGAAACGGAATTCGGCGGGTGTCACGACCGCGACCCTATACCGGGCCGGGTGGACACCCGCCGAATCACCATGGAGAACCCGCGCTCGAGCGCGAGGGTCAGCGTCCGCCGGAGCGGCGCTTGTTGTACACGTCGAAGGCCACGGCGAGCAGCAGCACGAGGCCCTTGACGGCCTGCTGCCACTCGATGCCGATGCCCATGATCGACATGCCGTTGTTCAGCACACCGATGATCAGACCACCGATGATCGCGCCGCCGATGGTGCCGACGCCGCCCTGCACCGCCGCACCACCGATGAAGGCGGCGGAGATGGCCTCGAGCTCGAAGCCGTCACCGGCCTTCGGGCCGGCCAGGTTGAGCCGGGCGGTGAAGATCAGGCCGGCGAGGGCGGCCAGCACGCCCATGTTCACGAACAGCCAGAAGGTGACGTTGCGCGTCTTGATGCCCGAGAGCTCCGCGGCGTGCAGGTTGCCGCCGATGGCGTAGACGTGACGGCCGAAGGTCGAGCGGTTCATGATGGTGCCGTAGATGAGCACCAGCACGGCCAGCACGATCAGGGTGACCGGGATGCCCTTGTAGGTGGCGAGCGCGTAGGCGAACAGGGCCACGGCCACCGAGACGAGCACCAGCTTGGCGATGAACCAGGCGAAGGGCTCGACCTCCTGGCCGTAGCTCTGACGGGCACGACGGGTGCGGAACTGCGAGACGAACAGCGCGATGATGGCGATGGCCGCGATGCCCAGCGTCAGCGGGTCGAGCTCGAACGAGCCGAACAGGTCGGTGAGGAACCCGTTGCCGAGTGCTCGGTACTCGGTGGGGAACGAACCGATGTTCGCGTTGCCGAGCACCACCAGCGCGAGGCCACGGAAGATCAGCATGCCCGCCAGGGTGACGATGAACGCCGGTATGCCCACGAAGGCGATCCAGAAGCCCTGCCAGACACCCACGAGGGCACCCACCAGCAGCGACAGGATGATCGACAGCCACCAGGGAAGCCCCCACTGAACCGCGAACACACCCGAGACGGCGCCCACGAAGGCGGCGACCGAACCCACCGAGAGGTCGATGTGGCCGGCGATGATGACCATCACCATGCCGATCGCGAGAACGAGGATGTAGCCGTTCTGCACGATCAGGTTCGAGATGTTCTGCGGGCGCAGCAGGATGCCGTTGGTCAGGATGCTGAACAGCACCACCACGAGCACGAGGGCGATGAAGATGCCGTTCTTGCCGAGGTCGCCCAGGATGTGGCTGAGCCGCTCGGTGAACTTGTTCTCCACGGGGTTGACGCTCGCGCCCGCGGCCGTCGAGTCGGACGGTTTCGTTTCCAGGTCGGACATGGTCGTAGTTTCTCCTCTTCCGTCAGCGCGCGGGCTAGCGGGGCTTTTCCATGGTCATGAGTTTGAGAAGCGCCTCGGGGCTTGCTTCGTCGATGGGCAGCTCGCCCGTGATGCGGCCCTCGGAGAGGGCGTAGATGCGGTCGCAGATGCCGAGCAGCTCCGGCAGCTCCGAGGAGATGACGATGATGCCCTTGCCCTCGGCCGCGAGCTTGTTGATGATGCTGTAGATCTCGTACTTGGCGCCCACGTCGATGCCGCGGGTGGGCTCGTCGAGGATGAGCACGTCGGGGTCGGAGTAGATCCACTTCGACAGCACGACCTTCTGCTGGTTGCCGCCGGAGAGCTTCCCGGTCTTGGCCAGCACGCTCGGCGCCTTGATGTTCATGCTCGAGCGGTAGGTGTTCGCGACCTGGAACTCCTTGCCGTCGTCGACCAGGCCGAAGCGCTCCAGCTTCTCCAGCGACGCCATCGAGATGTTGCGCTTGATGTCGTCGATCAGGTTCAGGCCGTAGGTCTTGCGGTCTTCGGTGGCGTAGGCGAGGCCGGCCTCGATCGCCTCCGAGACGGTGCGGGTCTTGACCTCCTTGCCCTTCACGAACACGCGGCCAGAGATGCGCGAACCGTAGCTGCGGCCGAACAGGCTCATGGCGAACTCGGTGCGGCCGGCGCCCATCAGCCCTGCGATGCCCACGATCTCGCCGGCGCGCACGGAGATGTTCACGTCGTCGACCATCACGCGGGTGGGGTCCTGCGGGTGGTGGGCGGTCCACTCCTCCACGCGGAGGATCTCCTCACCGATGTGCGGGGTGTGGTCGGGGTAGCGGTGCTCGAGGTCGCGGCCCACCATGTCCTTGATGATGCGCTCTTCGGTGACATCCGTCTTCGCGATGGTCTCGATGGTCTTGCCGTCACGGATGACGGTGACCGAGTCGGAGACCTTCTTGATCTCGTTCAGCTTGTGGCTGATGATGATCGACGTGATGCCCTGCTCCTTGAGGTGCAGGATGAGGTTCAGCAGGTGGTCGGAGTCCTCGTCGTTCAGGGCCGCGGTGGGCTCGTCGAGGATGAGCAGCTTCACGCGCTTGGACAGCGCCTTGGCGATCTCCACGAGCTGCTGCTTGCCCACGCCGATGTCGCGCACCTTGGTGGTGGGGTTCTCACGCAGACCCACGCGCGCCAGCAGGGCGGCGGCCTCGTGGTTGGTCTTGTTCCAGTCGATCAGGCCGAGCGGGCCCTTCAACTCGTTGTTCAAGAAGATGTTCTCGGCGATCGAGAGGTAGGGGCTGAGGGCCAGCTCCTGGTGGATGATGACGATGCCCTTCGCCTCCGAGTCACGGATGTCGCGGAACTGCACGACCTCGTCCTCGAACACGATGTCGCCCTCGTAGGTGCCGAACGGGTACACACCCGAGAGCACCTTCATCAGCGTCGACTTACCGGCGCCGTTCTCGCCGCAGATGGCGTGCACCTCACCGCGGCGCACATCCACCGTCACGTTCTGGAGCGCTTTGACTCCTGGGAACGTCTTGGTGATGCTGCGCATCTCGAGGATGTTCGTCCTGTCATCGGACATGTCGTGGTCTACCTCTTCCTTGCCTCGTACGCGGTACGCCGGGTGGGGGCGGAACCGCCGCCCCGGCCGGGCGCTCTCGCGCTCGGCCGGGGCGGGTGTTCCTGGTGGGCTGACTAGCCCTTGATCTCGTCTTCGGTCCAGTAGCCGGACTTCACGAGGACGTCCTCGATGTTGTCCTTCACGACGATCTGCGACTCGAGCAGGTACGAGGGAACGACCTTCACGCCGTTGTCGTAGTCCTCGGTGTTGTTCGTCTCGGGCTCGGTGCCCTCGAGCAGAGCCGACGCCATGTCGACGGCGACGGTGGCCAGCTCGCGGGTGTCCTTGAAGATGGTCGCGTACTGCTCACCCGACTCGATGGCCTTGACCGAGTCGAGCTCGGCGTCCTGGCCCGAGATGACGGGCCAGCCGGCGCCCACGGAGTATCCCGCGTCGGTCAGAGCCGAGATGATGCCTCGCGAGATGCCGTCGTAAGGCGACAGGATGCCGTTCACCTTGGAGCCGTCGGAGTAGGTCGACGTCAGCAGGTTCTCCATGCGCTTCTGGGCGGTCTCGCCGTCCCAGCGGAGCGTGGCGGCCTGCTCGAAGCTCTCCTGGCCGCTCTTCACGACGATGGTCTTGTTGTCGATGTAGGGCTGGAGGGTGTCGATCGCGCCGTTCCAGAAGAACGTGGCGTTGTTGTCGTCGGGCGAACCGGCGAACAGTTCGACGTTGAACGGGCCGGCCGGGGCGCCGTCGATGGCCTTGCCGTCGAGGTCGACGAGGCCGAGGCCGTTCAGCACCGAGTTGGCCTGCTGCACGCCGACCTTGTAGTTGTCGAACGAGGCGTAGTAGTCCACGTTCTCGGTGTCGCGGATGAGGCGGTCGTAGGCGATGACGGGGATGTCGTTGTCGGCGGCCTCCTGCAGCACGCTGGTGAGCGTGGTGCCGTCGATCGACGCGACGATCAGGGCCTTGGCGCCCTTGGTGATCATGTTCTCGATCTGCGAGACCTGGGTGGGGATGTCGTCCTCTGCGTACTGCAGGTCGACGGTGTAGCCCTTCTCCTCGAGCTGCGACTTGACGGCGTCGCCGTCCTGGATCCAGCGCTCGGACGACTTGGTGGGCATCGCGACGCCGATCAGGCCGCCGTCTCCGCTGCCGCCGTCGCCGGAGGTGCTGCTTCCTCCGCTGGAGCAGGCTGCGAGGCTGACCATCAGGGCGCCCGCGGCGACTCCCGCGAGCAGTGTCTTGATCTTCACTGTGTTTCCTTTCGTGATGTGGTGTAGGACTTCTTCGTCGGACTCGGACTGGTGGTGGATGACCCCGGGCTGGTGCCCCCGGGGGTGAGCAGCTTCGGCTCGCCGATCTGGCGGGCGAGATGAGCCACTCGGGCGGCGTCTTCGACGAGCACCGCGGTCTTCACCGCGGCCCGGGCGTCAGGGCCGATGGCGAAGGGGCCGTGGCTCTGCATCAGCACGGCCGGCGAGCGATGGCCCTCCAGCGTGCCGACGATCCCGCGGCCGATCGAATCGTCGCCGATCCGGGCGAGCGGACCCACCGGGATCTCCCCGCCGAACTCGGCGACCATGGTCGTGGTGACGCAGGGGATGGGCTCCCCGAGCGTCGCCCAGGCCACGGCGTACGGCGAGTGGGTGTGAGCCACTCCCCCCACCTCGGGCAGCGTGCGGTACACGTAGGCGTGCGCCGCGGCGTCGACCGAGGGTGCTCTGGCTGCCCCCGGAGTCCCGGGGACGACGTTGCCGTCGAGATCGCAGAGGATCATGTTCTCCGGTGCGAGCTCCTCGTAGGAGACGCCCGACGGCTTGATGACGAACAGGTCGGCACCCACCACGCGGCCCGACACGTTCCCCGTGGTCCAGACCACGAGTTCGTGACGGGTGAGCTCGGAGTGCAGTCCCGCGATCTCCGCCCGGAGACGGGCGACGCCCACCTCGAGCTCGGCTCGCATCGTCATCCTGATGACCCCTTCGTCGTGTGTTCCCGTTCCGCTGCTGATTCATGTGAACGGTCACATCGGGGTTCATATTAGGCGCATGCGCACGCATGGTGTCAAGTTCGACTTGGTCTCGGTTCGGTAACCGAGACGGCCGGCGGCCGTCAGCCCGTCAGAACGCGGGGGGCGCGGTCGACCGACGCACCACCAGGGTGGGCAGCACCGAGGCGGGCGCCTCCGGATCGACCCCATCCGCCTGACCGCCGTCGGCGCCCGCCTCGTCGACGGCCCCCACCAGCAGGGCCACGCAGCGGCGGCCCAGCTCGGCGAAGTCCTGCCGCACCGTGGTGAGCGGCGGCCAGAAGTGCGCGGCCTCGGGGATGTCGTCGAAGCCCACCACGCTGATGTCGCCCGGCACGTCGAGACCGGTGTCGCGGATGGCGTGGATGAGACCCAGCGCCATCTGGTCGTTCGAGGAGAAGATGGCCGTGAAGTCGCGCACCCGCAGCAGCTCGAGGCCCGCGTAGTAGCCGAACTCGGCCGTCCAGTCGCCGAGGATGGGCGCGGTCGTCGGCACGTCCTGCGCGCTCATCTCGCGCAGGAACCCCTCCATCCGCGCCTCGGCCTCCACCCAGTCCTGGGGGCCCGCGAGATGGTAGATGCCGCGGTGACCGAGCTCGATCAGGTGCCGGGTGGCCAGGCGCGCGCCCGTCATCTGGTCGACCGAGAGCGAGTGGTCGCCCGTGCGACCGGTTGACTGCAGGGTGACGTAGGGCAGGTCGAGACTCATCTCGGCGAGCGTGTCGAACACGCGCACCTGCGGCGCGATCACCACCACGCCCTCGACGGCCTGATCGAGCAGGTGGGTGATGGCACGGGCGATGGAGTCGCGATCGGTGCCGTCGGCATTGGCGGTCACCACGAGGTAGCCCTGCAGCAGGGCCGCCTCCTCGATCGCCTTGATGCTCGAGGCGGGGCCGTATTCCGAACGCGACGAGGTGAGCACCCCGATGGCGCGCGACCGGCTGGTGACCAGGGCCCGGGCCGCCCGGTTCGGGCGGTACTGGAGCTCGCTCATCACCTCGAGCACGCGGGCCTTGGTCTCGTCACGGATGCTCGGGTGGTTGTTCAGCACCCTCGAGACGGTCTGGTGCGAGACCCCGGCGAGCTTGGCGACGTCGCGGATACTCGGCGCGCGCTGGCGCTTGACCTCCGGGGAGAGCTCGTTCATCCCGTACCTGCTCCGGTGCTGATGTGCACGTTCACACAGCGAGAACGTGGTTGGCTACCCCGCCATTATGCCCGCAGGTCTCCCCCGCATGTGACTGTCACACGAGACGCACCGGATGCCCGGAGCGGCCGTGTGACAGTCACACAGAGGGCGTCCCTCCCGGCACGGGGCCGGGAGGGGTCAGACGGCGGCATGCACGCGAACGCCGCGAGGAGCCGGAAGCGGCCGCGCGGAGTACCGCACCTGACGCATCCGCTCGAGCGGCCCGGAGGCCGCGTCGGACGCCGATGCCGCAGGCAGAGCCCGCTCGGTCACGACGGCCAGACCGGCCGCCTCGGCCGCCCGGCGCCGCCACGCGAGCGCCCCCTCGACCTCGTTCTGGCGCGAGGCCTCTGGCACCTCGACCACGAAGTCGGGGGCGAGGATCGCCCCCGCATCCGTGAACGCACGATGCGCCGAGCGGATGAGCGCCGCAGCCCACACCTCGGGGTGCGGCAGGGAGCGATCGACGATCAGGCAGTGCAACTCGATGGGGTGCACCGAGCCGACCGGGCCCCACCAGACGCCGCGGGCGACCGGCTGGTCGTCGACGAACGCCAGCCAGGTCCACTCGCGACGATAGGTTCCGGCCGCGAGGCCGCGACCGAACTGAAGGGAATCGACCCACGAGACGGGATCGTGTTGATGGAACAGCAGCAGCTCGCTGTCGTGCGAGCGGCAGGATTGGGTGAACACGGGAATCTTCCTCCATGGAATGACTGAGCGATGGAGGCGCTTCCTGGCGTTCGGGCCGAACGGCAGCGGTGTCAGCGGGGCTGAGGCTAGGCCGTGGGGCGCGAGAACGGGGGAAGCGCCGTGGTGCAGGTCCGATTCGGAATCACGGTTCACCTCCCCTTTCGTTCATGGCGGCCGAGTTGCCGCGGGTAACGACGTTAGCCGTTGCCCGCGGCCGAGCGCAAGGGTTTTCTCAGGATCGTGCTCGCTCGCGCACGCCCCGGGTGCTCAGTACCCGGTCGAGGTACGCCGGGGCAGGGCGAAGACGAGCAGGAACGCCAGCACCGCGAAGCCTGTGCTGACGGCCATCGCCACGGCCGAGCTGTTCACGAAGCCGGTGGCGAGAGCATCCGGAGACCCCTGCCCGACGACCAGCGAGCCGAAGAACACGCTGCCCACGACGGCGATGCCAATCGCGCTGCCGACGCGCTGCATGGCGCTGATGACGCCCGACGCCGAGCCGGCCTCTTTGCGGTCGACGGTGGCGACGATGAACTGAGCGTTCGGGGCGATGAACAGGCCGTTACCGGCGCCGGCGACCAGCAGCGGGGCGAGCAGCAGCCAGTTGGTGAGATCGGCCGGCGGGGTGACGAGCAGAATGACCCAGATGGCGGCCAGGCCCACTACGACGGCCGCCGTGCCGATCACGAGCACCGTGCGGCCGAGCCTCTGGGCGAGCCGGGAGCTCTGGCTCGAGCCGACGATGGAGCCGATGGCGAAGGGGATCGACACGGCGCCCGACTCGAGCGCCGTGTGGCCGAGACCGGCCTGCCAGAGCAGCGAGATGGTGAAGAAGATGCTGGTGAACGAGGCGAAGTAGACCAGGGCGAGCACGACTCCCCCGGTGAAGGCCGGGTGGCGGAACAGGCTCGGCGGCACGAGGGGCACCTTGTCGCGGCGGGTGTACCGCACCTCCCAGGCGCCGAACGCGACGAGCAGCAGCACCCCGGCCACGAGCGAGAGGATGGTCCAGAGCGGCCAGCCCTCGTCCTGCCCCTCGATCAGCGGCACGAGCAACGCGACCAGGGCGGCCGAGACGAGCACGAGCCCCACCCAGTCCAGCGCGAGCTTCGGACGCTCGGCCGGGGCGCCGTCGGCGGCGGCCGTTCGGGCGGGCAGCAGGAAGACCGCGGCGACGAGGGTGGCCAGCCCGATGGGCAGGTTCACGCCGAACACGAGACGCCAGCCCGACTCCTCACCGAAGGCCTGGATGATCAGGCCGCCCACGATGGGCCCGAGCGCCGACGAGACGCCGATGACGGCACCCATGATGGCGAAGGCCTTGCCACGGGAGCGCGGGGGGAACAGCAGCTGGATGAAGGCGGTGACCGACGGCACGAAGATGCCGCCGGCGAGACCCTGCACCACGCGGGCCACGATGAGCTGCGTGCTGTCCTGCGCGAGACCGCAGGCGAGGCTCGCCACCGTGAACAAGGCGAGGCCCGTGAAGAAGACCCATTTGTGGCCGATCCGGTCGCCGATGCGGCCGGCCGGAATGAGCGCGAGCCCGAAGGCTAGGGCGTAGCCGGAGATGATCCAGGAGAGGGTCGCCTCCGAGGCATCGATGCTCGTGCGGATCGTGGGCAGGGCCACGTTCACGATGGTGGTGTCGAGCAGGGCGATGAACATGCCCGCCAGCAGCACGATCAGGGCCCGCCAGGCGCGGGCGGGAACGGCGGCGGTCGCCGGGTTCACGGTGGTGTCGGTCATGAGGTGGGCGCCTTTCGGGGTGAGACGGGTTCGGGGAGGCTGCCGTGCCGGCGGCGCTCATCGGCGACGATGTCGGGTACGGCGGCGAGGAGACGTTCGTGCGAGGCGATCTCGGCGACGATGCGGTCGGCCCGGTGCTGCATCACCCAGGTCTCGGCCGCCGACAGATAGGGAGCGGCACGCTCCTGGCGCGCGCTCTGCTCGGCCAAGAGCTCCCGGAGCGCCGAGAGCCTCGCCTCGAGCTCGGAGGCGAACTCGTCGAGCCTGTCGGGATCGAGGCGCGCGACGGCCAGGTCGAAGGGATCGTGCTTCATCACGATGGTGCGCAGACCCTCCTCGCGGAGCGCGGCCAGGGCGCTGCGGCCCTCGGCGGTGATGGCGAACACCTGGCGCTCGGGATAGGTGCCTTCGCGCTCCACGCGCTCCTCTTTGATGAGCCCCTCTGCCGTGAGGCGCTTGAGGGCGCCGTAAAGGGCGCCGACGCTCACGTCGGTCCAGAGGTGCACGCGCTCCTCCTCGCCCAGCAGGCGGAGCTGATGGCCGTGCATCGGCCCCCGGGCAGCGAGCGAGCCCAGCACGAAGAGACGAAGTGGCGACACGCGACTACTCTCGCACGAGTAGTTCGAATTGCCAAGCCCGGCATCCGGAGCGGCTCTCGGATTGCCCCGAGGGGCTCGGTCGAATATGTTGTGAACGCGAACTTTTTCCGACCCACGGCTCAGGCCACCAGGAGACACCAATGACGCTCGTCGCCGGCATCGACTCATCCACCCAGAGCTGCAAGGTCGTGATCCGCGATCTCGACAGCGGCGAGCTGCTGCGCCAGGGCCGCGCCTCGCACCCCGCCGGAACCGAGGTCGATCCGGCCGCCTGGTGGGAGGCGCTGCTGTCGGCGATCTCCGCGGCCGGCGGGCTCGACGACGTGGCCGCCCTCGCCATCGCGGGCCAGCAGCACGGCATGGTGGTGCTCGACGAGTCGGGCGAGGTGGTGCGCCCCGCCCTGCTCTGGAACGACACCCGGTCGGCCCCCGCCGCCCGCGCCCTCATCGAGGAGTTCGGCGCCGCCGGCATGGCCGCCCGCACCGGGTCGGTGCCGGTGGCCTCGTTCACGGCCACGAAACTGCGCTGGCTGCGCGACGCCGAACCGTCCAACGCCGCTCGCGTGGCCGCGGTGGCGCTGCCGCACGACTGGCTCACGTGGCGCCTGCGGGGCTACGGGCCCGCATCCGTCGCCCCTCTCGGGCCGGTGCTCGACGAGCTCGTCACCGACCGCTCCGACGCGAGCGGCACCTCGTACTGGAACCCGCGCACCGGCGAGTACGACCGGGAGCTGCTGGTCGCGTGCCTCGGGCACGATGCGGTGCTGCCTCGAGTGCTCGGACCCGCCGAACCAGCCGGTCAGACCGTGGCCTTCACGGCATCCGGGATCTCGATCCCCGCCGGCGTGGTGCTGGGCGCCGGCGCCGGCGACAACGCGGGGGCCGCTCTCGGCCTCGGCGCCACCGAGGGCGACGTGGTGGTGTCGATCGGCACCAGCGGCACCGTGTTCGCCGTGACCGGGGAACCGTCCGCCGACGAGACCGGCACCGTGGCGGGGTTCGCGGATGCGTCGGGGGCTTTCCTGCCGCTGGTCGCCACCCTGAACGCGGCGCGTGTGCTCGACTCCACCGCCGCCCTGCTCGGCGTCGACCACGCCGAGCTCGGCACGCTGGCCCTCCAGGCCCCCGCCGGGTCGGACGGACTCGTGCTGCAGCCCTACTTCGAGGGCGAGCGCACGCCCAACCTGCCCACCGCCACCGCCACGCTGTTCGGCATGACGCTGGCCTCCACAACGCGGCCCAACCTGGCGCGCGCCTCGATCGAGGGGCTGCTCTGCGGCCTGGCCGACGGGCTCGACGCCGTACGCCGGGTGGGCGTGGTGCCCACGCGCATCCTGCTGATCGGCGGGGCGGCGTTCAACCCGGCGGTGCAGGCCGCGGCAGCCCAGGTGTTCGACGTTCCGGTGGCGGTGCCCGAGCCCGGCGAGTACGTGGCCGACGGCGGGGCCGTGCAGGCCGGCTGGGCGCTCACGGGCGCGCGGCCGACCTGGACGGTGTCGCTGGCGGCCTCGCCGGCGCCCGACCACCGGCCCGTCATCCGGGAGCAGTACGCGGCGCACGCGGCGGCTGTTCAGGGCTGAAACACGATCGGGCCCCTCCCGGAGGAGGGGCCCGATCGTGGGAGTGGAGGGACGGGTTAGAAGTCCCAGTCCTCGTCTTCGGTGTTGACGGCCTTGCCGATGACGTACGAGGAACCCGAGCCCGAGAAGAAGTCGTGGTTCTCGTCGGCGTTCGGCGAGAGCGCCGACAGGATGGCCGGGTTCACGTCGGTGACCTGCTTCGGGAACATGGGCTCGTAGCCGAGGTTCATCAGCGCCTTGTTGGCGTTGTAGTGCAAGAACTTCTTGACGTCTTCGGTGAGGCCCACCTCGTCGTAGAGGTCCTGCGTGTACTGGATCTCGTTCTCGTAGAGGTCGTAGAGCAGCGAGAAGGTGTAGTCCTTCAGCTCGTCGCGCTTGGCCTGATCGACGAGCTCCAGCCCGCGCTGGAACTTGTAACCGATGTAGTAGCCGTGCACGGCCTCGTCTTTGATGATGAGGCGGATGAGGTCGGCCGTGTTCGTGAGCTTCGCGTGCGACGACCAGTACATCGGCAGGTAGAAGCCTGAGTAGAACAGGAAGCTCTCGAGCAGCGTCGAGGCCACCTTCCGCTTCAGCGGGTCGTCGCCGTGGTAGTAGTCGAGAACGATCGACGCCTTCTTCTGCAGGTTCGGGTTCTCGACCGACCAGCGGAACGCCTCGTCGATGTCTTTGGTGTTCGAGAGCGTCGAGAAGATCGACGAGTACGACTTCGCGTGCACCGATTCCATGAACGCGATGTTCGTATACACGGCCTCCTCGTGCGGGGTGAGCGCATCCGGGATCAGCGAGACCGCGCCCACCGTGCCCTGAATGGTGTCGAGCAGGGTGAGGCCCGTGAACACGCGCATCGTGAGCTGCTGCTCGGCCGGCGTGAGCGTGTTCCACGACTGCACGTCGTTCGACAGCGGCACCTTCTCGGGCAGCCAGAAGTTGTTGACGAGGCGGTTCCAGACCTCGACGTCTTTATCGTCTTGGATGCGGTTCCAGTTGATCGCCTGCACCTGATTGATGAGCTTGAGCGGCCCGGAGGGAGGAGGGGTCATGTGTCTATTCTCTCGGTCTTAGATCTACAGATGTCGATCAGAGCATGCAGCTGACGCAGCCGTCGACCTCGGTGCCTTCGAGGGCGAGCTGGCGCAGACGGATGTAGTAGATGGTCTTGATGCCCTTGCGCCAGGCGTAGATCTGCGCCTTGTTGATGTCGCGCGTGGTGGCGGTGTCTTTGAAGAACAGCGTGAGCGAGAGGCCCTGGTCGACGTGCTGCGTGGCCGCGGCATAGGTGTCGATGATCTTCTCGGCGCCGATCTCGTAGGCGTCGTCGTAGTACTCGAGGTTGTCGTTCGTGAGGAACGGCGCCGGGTAGTACACACGCCCGATCTTGCCCTCCTTGCGGATCTCGATCTTCGAGGCCACCGGGTGGATCGACGACGTCGAGTTGTTGATGTACGAGATCGATCCCGTGGGCGGCACGGCCTGCAGGTTCTGGTTGTAGATTCCGTGCGCCTGGATGGACGCCTTCAGCTCGAGCCAGTCGGCCTGCGTGGGGATGTGAATGTTCGAGTCGGCGAAGAGCGACGCGACGCGCTCCGTGGCGGGCTGCCACGCGACATCCGTGTACTTGTCGAAGAACTCACCGGATGCGTAGGTGCTGTCTTCGAAGCCGTCGAACTTCTCGCCGCGCTCGATGGCGATCGCGTTCGAAGCCCGCAGGGCGTGGAAGAGAACGGTGTAGAAGTAGATGTTCGTGAAGTCGACACCCTCCTCCGAGCCGTAGAACACGCGCTCACGGGCGAGGTAGCCGTGCAGGTTCATCTGGCCGAGGCCGATGGCGTGCGACTTGTCGTTGCCGTCTTCGATGGAGCGCACCGAGGTGATGTGCGACTGGTTCGACACCGAGGTGAGGCCGCGGATGGCGGTCTCGACGGTCTTGCCGAAGTCGGGCGAGTCCATGGTGAGCGCGATGTTCAGCGAGCCCAGGTTGCACGAGATGTCTTTGCCGATGTGGTCGTACGACAGGTCTTCGTTGTAGGTCGTGGGCGTGTTCACCTGCAGGATCTCGGAGCACAGGTTCGACATGTTGATGCGGCCCTTGATGGGGTTCGCCTTGTTGACGGTGTCTTCGTACATGATGTACGGGTAGCCCGACTCGAACTGGATCTCGGCCAGGGTCTGGAAGAACTCGCGGGCCTTGATCTTGGTCTTGCGGATGCGCGGGTCGTCGACCATCTCGCGGTACTTCTCCGTGACGGAGATGTCGCCGAAGGGCAGACCGTAGACCTTCTCGACGTCGTACGGCGAGAAGAGATACATGTCCTCGTCGTTCTTGGCGAGCTCGAACGTGATGTCGGGCACCACGACACCGAGCGAGAGGGTCTTGATGCGGATCTTCTCGTCGGCGTTCTCGCGCTTGGTGTCGAGGAACTTCATGATGTCGGGGTGGTGCGCGCTGAGGTACACGGCACCCGCACCCTGACGGGCGCCGAGCTGGTTGGCGTAGCTGAAGGAGTCTTCGAGCAGCTTCATCACGGGGATGATGCCCGAGGACTGGTTCTCGATCTGCTTGATCGGGGCGCCGGCCTCGCGGATGTTCGACAGCAGCAGGGCCACGCCACCGCCGCGCTTGGACAGCTGCAGCGCGGAGTTGATGCCACGGGCGATCGACTCCATGTTGTCTTCGATGCGCAGCAGGAAGCAGGAGACGAGCTCGCCGCGCTGGGCCTTGCCCGTGTTCAGGAACGTGGGGGTGGCCGGCTGGAAGCGGCCGCCGATGATCTCCTCGACGAGGTTGGTGGCCAGCTGCTCGTCGCCCTGGGCGAGACCGAGCGCGGTCATCACCACGCGGTCTTCGAACCGCTCGAGGTAGCGCTTGCCGTCGAAGGTCTTGAGCGTGTAGCTCGTGTAGTACTTGAACGCTCCGAGGAAGGTGTCGAAGCGGAACTTCTTCGAGTACGCCAGGTCGTTCAGCTGCTGGATGAACTCGAACGAGTACTCATCGAGCACGGCCTTCTCGTAGTACTCCTTCTCGACCAGGTAGTCGAGGCGCTCCTTCAGGTTGTGGAAGAAGACGGTGTTCTGGTTGACGTGCTGCAGGAAGTACTGCTTCGCGGCCTCTTTGTCTTTGTCGAACTGGATCAGTCCGTTCTCGTCGTAGAGGTTCAACATCGCGTTCAGCGAGTGGTAGTCGAGCGCCGGCGCGGCCAGCGGCGCATCGATCAGTGTTGCTTCCACAGTCTGTCCAATCCATTCTGAACGGCCTCGCGGTCGTCCGGGGTTCCGAAAACTTCGAATCGATAGAGGAGGGGCACCTTGCATTTGCGCGCGACGATGTCGCCCGCGAGGCAGTAGGCCTCACCGAAATTGGTGTTGCCCGCGGCGATCACACCGCGGATGAGGGATCGGTTGTCTTCTTCGTTGAGGAAGTGGATCACCTGTTTGGGAACCGCCCCCGCCCCGTTGCCCCCGCCATAGGTGGGGAGCACGAGCACGTAGGGCGACGTCGCCGTGAGCTTCTCTTCGCGGGCGTAGATCGGGATGCGCGAAGCGGGCCGACCGAGAGACTCGACGAAGCGGTGGGTGTTGCCGGAGACGCTCGAGAAGTAGACGAGGTCGTCGGTCACCGGCTCAGGCCGTGACGCGGCTGGCCAGCTCGGCGATCTTGTCGGGGCGGAAGCCCGACCAGTGATCGCCCTCGGAGGTCATGACGACCGGAGCCTGCAGGTAACCGAGCTCCTTGACCGTCTCGAGAGCCTTCTCGTCGACCGAGAGGTCGAAGATCTCGAACTCGAGACCCTTGTTCTCGAGGGCACGGTAGGTGGCCGTGCACTGAACACAGGATGGCTTCGTGTAGACCGTGATTGCCATAAGTGAGGCACCTTTCTCGAGCGTCGAACAACAGGGAAATCTGTGGTTGAACCGGCCGCGAACCCCTGTTTTCAGGGTGTCCGGCTCCGGGACTTCAATACTACATCTAGTTGTCAGCCCTGGATAGCACCCCTAGATGAAGTGTTACACCGGTGTAATTATCCACAGGCCGCCCCTTTCTGTGCACAGCTTTTCGTACCCGGAATCCACAGGCTGATCCGCGGAAAATCAACCCTCCGCGCCCGCCTGTGGAGACAGCGGATGCGATGGCCTGAGGATAACTTCGGCATCCGACATCCGACGCGTCCGGCGTGTCGCGATGCCGGCCACCAGATGTGGTGGTGGCCGCCGTCTACGCGGAGTGGTCGCCGTCGTCGAGCTCGGCCAGCCAGCCCGACAGGATGCGCTCGAGATCGCGCCGGTCGCGTTCTCCGAGCGTGGCCACCAGTCGCGCCTCGTTCTCCATGTGCGCGGCGAAGGCCTCGTCGATCAGGCGCCGCCCGTCGGCCGTCAGCGCCACCACCCTCCGCCGCCCGTCACCGCCGGCCGACCGTCGCACCACGAGGCCGGCCGCCTCGAGGCGGTCCAGACGCTTGGACATCGCCCCGGTGGTGACCATGGTGTGCTGGGCGAGCTCACCGGGCGCACGCTCGAAGGGTTCTCCGGCCCGGCGGAGCGTGGCGAGCACGTCGAACTCGCCCTCGCCGAGCCCGAAACGCTCGTACACCGGAACCAGCTCGGCCGTCAGCCGGGCCGCCAGGCGGTGCAGGCGACCGATCACCCCCTGCGGCGACACGTCGAGGTCGGGCCGCTCGCGGCGCCACTCCTCTTGAATGGACGAGACCCGGTCGACAGCACTCATGCCATCGACTATATCTTCCCTGGAAGCTATAGTAACTTCCATGGAAGCTACTTGGCGCTGGGTCGCCGTCACCGCGATCGCCCCGATCGCGTGGGGCTCGAACTACTACGTCACCCGGCAGTTCCTGCCCGACGACGCCCCGTTGTGGGGTGCCGTGCTGCGCGCCCTGCCGGCGGGGCTGGTGCTGCTCGCCGTGGCGCGTGAGCTGCCGCGCGGCTCGTGGTGGTGGCGGGCGGGGGTGCTGGGCACCCTCAACGTGGGCGCGTTCTTCGTGCTCATCTACGCGGCCTCCCAGCTGCTGCCGACGAGTCTCGCCTCGACCGTGATGGCCACCTCGGCGGGAGTGCTCATGCTGCTGGCCTGGCCGCTGCTCGGCGAGCGCCCACGGGTGACCGGCGTGCTCGGTGCGATGGTGGGGTTCGGCGGGGTGGCGGTGATGCTCGGGGGCGCGGCGGGCGTGACCGGCACCGGCGGGTCGATCCCGCTCGGGGTCGGGGCGTCGCTCGCGGCGATGCTGCTGTCGTCGACGGGATTCGTGCTGTCGAAGCGCTGGTCGTCGGATGTGCGCATCCTGCCGCTCACCGCCTGGCAGCTGCTCGCCGGCGGCCTCGTCGTGCTGCCCGCCGCCCTCGTGCTGGAGGGGGCGCCGCCGATTCTCGACGGTGCCGCGGTGATCGGCTTCGGCTACGTCTCGCTGATCGCCACGGCGCTGGCCTTCGCGGCCTGGTTCGCGGGACTGAGGCATCTGCCGGCCGGGTCGGTGGGACTGATCGGCCTGCTGAACCCGGTGACGGGAGTGGTGCTCGGCACGGTGCTGGCCGGCGAGGTGTTCGGCCAGGCGCAGGCAGTGGGCACGGCGCTGGTGCTGGGCGGAGTGCTGCTCGGGCAGCTCAGGCCGGAGCGGCTCCGGCGCGGTCGGCGACCACTCCTGCACAGGCCGCCCCGTGTCAACGTCTCGCGACAGGATCACCGAACCGGTGGCGTGTGCGACTCGGGGTCGGATAAGGTCTCGACACCGAACTGAGATGGGGATTTCTGTGACGAGTTGTGTATTGGCGGCCACTGGTTTCGAGTCGTGGCCATGGGTGGCCGGGCTCGGGCTGCTCGCCATCGGGGGCGGCATCGCCGCCTGGCTGCTGTTCGGGCGCGGGTCGGGCAAGGCGAAACCGGTCGTGTTCGCCGCCGTGCCGCTCCTCGTGCTCGCGCTCCTCGTGTCGGGCGGCCTCTCCCCCGCACCGGCCAACGCCGCGAACCCGTGCCCGCCCACACCGTCGGCTCCCAGCACGCCGGGTGCACCCATCGCCACGCCCGAGCCCACCGGTTCGCCGGTCGACTACCTGCCCGGAGCCGCGGGCATCGGCGACGCCTACTTCCCGCTCGACGGCAACGGCGGCTACGACGTCCAGCACTACGCCCTCGACCTCGGCTACGACCCCGCCAGCGGGGTGCTCTCGGGCACGGCCGCCATCACGGCCGTGGCCACCCAGAACCTCTCGACCTTCAACCTCGACTTCGACACGCGCGACGTCGACGGCACCGACGCCATCACCGTCTCGGCCATCACGGTCGACGGCGAGCCGGCCGACTGGAGCCTGGCCTCCACGCAGATCAGCGCCGACACCGGCCAGCCGCAGGTCGACGGGTCGACGGATGCGGACGCCACTCCGCCGCGCACCGAGCTCACCGTCATCCCGCTCTCGGGAATCCCCGCCGGGGCCACCGTCACCACCGTGGTCGCCTACAGCGGAGTGCCGATCGAGATCGACGACGCGTACGGCCTGGCCGGAGTGTTCACCACGCCCACCGGCGCCGTGATCGTGGGTCAGCCCCGGGTGGCCGCCACCTGGTTCCCCGCCAACGACCACCCGTCTGACAAGGCCACCTTCTCCACCCGCATGACGGTGCCAGAGGGCCTCCAGGTGATCGGCAACGGCCGGCTCGCCTCCACCACCACGGCCGGGGGAACGAGCACGTTCGACTGGGAGATGGACGAGCCGATGGCCACGTATCTCGCCACGGCCACGCTCGGCGACTACGAGGTGTCGAGCGAGCCAGGCGCCGATGGCATCACCTACTACGACGCCATCGACCCCACACTGTTCAGCCGGGACGTCAGGGGCGCACCGGGCGTCAAGGTGGGCGACGTGGCCAAGGAGATCTTCGGCAGCGAGCCCGAGGTCATCGCCTTCCTGTCGACGTACTTCGGCGCCTACCCGTTCGACGAGGCCGGCGGCATCGCCATCGGCTACATCGGCGAGAAGACCGATCCCGAGACGGGCGAGACCTCCCCGGTCGACCTGGAGTACGCGCTCGAGAACCAGACCCGGCCGATCTACCCGGCCTGGGCCTTCCCCGAAGACGCCGATCCGGCAGTCGTCGTGCACGAGCTCGCGCACCAGTGGTACGGCGACAGCCTGTCGATGCAGCGCTGGTCGGACATCTGGCTGAACGAGGGCTTCGCCACCTACGCGGAGTGGCTCTGGGCCGAGAGCCAGGGCGGGCCGACCACGCAGGAGGCCTTCCAGGACGCGTACGACTCCATCCCCGCCGGCGACTCCCTCTGGCGGACCGAGGTGGCCGACCCGGGGGCCGCGGGCATCTTCGACGGCGCGGTCTACACCCGCGGCGCCATGACCCTGCAGGCCCTTCGAACCGAGGTGGGCGACCCGGCGTTCCTCAGCATCATCAAGGGCTGGGCCACCGAGCATGCCGGCACCTCGGTGTCGACCGCCCAGTTCGTCGACTACGCCGAGTCGGTCTCGGGTCGCGACCTCACGGCCTTCTTCGACACCTGGATCTACTCGACGGGCAAGCCAGCCCTCGACTGACCCGGCCGGGTAGCGCGAACGGCCCCTTCCCGACCGGGAACGGGGCCGTTCACGCTACCCCGGCGCGAGCTCTACCGGGGCAGGTCGAGCACGCGCTCGAGGTAGGCGTTGCGGAAGCGGCGCTCGGGGTCGAACGAGTCGGCGAGCTGAACGAACTCCGGAGCGCGCTCGTACCGCGCCGTCACCGACGCGGCATCCAGCGTGAACCACTTGCCCCAGTGCGGCCGGGCCTCGAACGGCGCGAGCGCCGCCTCGATCAGGGGCAGCAGCTCCCGCACGGCCTCGGGATGCGGCAGCCAGGTGAAGTGGATGGCGAGGCTCTCCCGCCGGTAGGCGGTGCTCAGCCAGAGCTCGTCGGCCGCGATGGTGCGCAGCTCCGTGACGAGCAGATGGGGCAGGATGCGATCGGCGAGCGCCCGCACGGCCAGCAGGGCGGCACGCGCATCCGCCCGCCCCACGAAGTACTCGGTCTGGATCTCGTCGCCCGCGCTCGGCGTGACGTCGGCCCGGAAGTGCGGCAGCCGCTCCGACCAGGGGCCGGGCACCCCGCCCTGCACCGTGGTGTTGTCGAGGTCGTCGCCGGCCGGCGACATCACCTTCGAGCCGGCGGGCCGGGCGCCGAAGAAAGAGTCGTCGAAGGCGAAGCCCGCGGCAGGCAGCTCGTCGAGCCGCGACTTGACCCAGGCCTGCTTGAACCCGGCCGCCGACCAGTCGCCGAACAGGCTCACGCTGTAGGCGGCCCCCAGGATGTCGTCGATCGACTCCAGCACCGTGATCCAGGGCAGGTCGACGAAGATGTCCTGCCGCATCGTGTAGCTCGGCTGGATGTCGAGGGTCACGCGCGTCACGATGCCGAGCGCTCCGAGGGCGACGACCATCCCTTCGAACCCGGAGTCGCCGCGCGCGATGCGTCGCACCGCTCCGGTGCCGTCGACCAGCTCGAGGGCGGCCACGGCGGAGGCCAGGTTGCCGTTGCCGACTCCCGAGCCGTGGGTGCCGGTCGCCACCGCGCCCGCCACCGAGATGTGCGGCAGCGAGCCGAGGTTGTGCAGGGCCCAGCCGCGCGGCTCGAGGAAGGCGTTGAGCTCGGCGAACCGCACCGCACCGCTCACCGTGACCGTGCGGGCAGCCTCGTCGATCTCGGGGTCGACCCCCTCGGAGAGCTCGTCGAGCGAGACGAGCACCCCGCCGGAGTCGGCGATGTCGTTGAAGGAGTGCCGCGAGCCGAGGGCGCGAACCCGCGTCGAACCGCGCACGATCGACACGAGCTCATCGAGCGAGGTGGGCGCGAGCAGTGCCGACGCGGTGTAGTCGTACGTACCGGCCCAGGTGGAGCCCGCTGCAGTCATCCGGAGACCCGCGTTCAGCGACGCGGGAGCGCGCGGTCGATGTCGGCGATCAGGTCGTCGACCGCCTCGATGCCCACCGAGAGTCGGATGACGTTCTCGGGAACCTCCAGCGGGGTGCCCTTCACCGAGGCGTGGGTCATCTCCGAGGGGTAGCTCACGAGCGACTCGACGCCACCGAGCGACTCGGCGAGCTGGAACACCCTGGTCGACTCGGCGAACTTGCGGCCCGCCTTCGGCCCGCCCTTGAAGGCGAGCGAGATCATGCCGCCGAACGAGCGCATCTGCCGCTTCGCGAGCTCGTGGCCGGGGTGCTCGGGGAGGCCGGGGTAGTACACGGTGTCGAGGGCCGGATGTCCGACCAGATGCTCGGCGATGGCCTGCGCGTTGGCCGAGTGACGGTCCATCCGCACCGCGAGTGTCTTGATGCCCCGCACGGTGAGCCACGCGTCCATCGGGCCGGAGACCCCGCCCGAGGCGAACTGCAGGAAGCGGATCTTCTCCTCCAGCGCGTCGTCGTTCAGCACCACGGCGCCGCCCAGCACGTCGGAGTGGCCGCCGAGGTACTTCGTGGTGGAGTGCACCACGATGTCGGCGCCGAGCGCGAGCGGCTGCTGCAGGTAGGGCGAGGCGAAGGTGTTGTCGACCACCACGAGGGCGCCGGCCGCGTGGCCGATCTCGGCGAGTTCGGCCACGTCGCTGATCTTCATCAGCGGGTTCGACGGGGTCTCGAGCCAGAGCAGCTTGGTGCTGCCACCGGCCACGGCCTTCGCCACGGCGGACAGGTCACTCATCTCGACGACGACGTTCTCCACCCCCCACTTGCCGTGGATGCGTTCGATCAGCCGATGGGTTCCGCCGTACACGTCGTTGCCCAGCACGATGCGGTCGCCGGGCTCGAGCAGCGCCCGCAGCAGGGCGTCTTCGGCGGCCAGGCCCGAGGCGAACGAGAGTCCGTGCTTCGCGCCCTCGAGCGAGGCGATCAACGTCTCGAGCGAGCTGCGCGTGGGGTTGCCGCCGCGGGTGTATTCGTAGCCGTTGCGGAAGCCGCCGATGCCGTCCTGCACGAAGGTGGAGGTGAAGTAGACGGGCGGGATGATGGCGCCGGTGGTGGGGTCGAACTCCTGACCGGCGTGGATGGCGCGGGTCTCGAAGGCGTCGGTGTTCTTGGCCATGGTGATGTCCTTAACGAATTGGGGAAGCGGTTCAGGCTTCGGCGAGGAAGGTGAGGAGGTCTTGGCGCGTGATCACCGAGACGGGCTTGCCGTCGTCGGAGACCAGCAGGGCGCTGGACTGGGTGAGGGCCTGGCGGGCGGCGGCCACCGGCTCGTTCGCGCCGATCAGCGGGAGGGCGGGAGCCACGAAGCCGGCCACGGTGTCGCTCATGCTGGCGTTGCCGCCGAACACCTCGTCGAGCAGGTTCTGCTCGTCGAGCGAGCCGATCACCTCACCCATCACCACGGGGGGTTCGGCCGAGAGCACGGGCAGCTGCGACACCCCGTAGGTGGCCATGATCTCGATCACGTCGTGCACGGTGTCGCCGGGGTGGGCGTGCACCAGAGCCGGCAGCTCGCCGCTCTTGCCCCGCACGATGTCGCGCACCGTCGAACCGGTGGGCGAATTCGTGAAGCCGTAGCTGCGCATCCACTTCTCGTTGAAGATCTTGCCGAGGTAGCCGCGACCGCCGTCGGGGAGCAGCACCACCACCACGGCCTCGGCGGGCAGGTCGCGCGCCGCTTCGAGGGCCGCCGCCACCGCGAGGCCGCTCGAGCCCCCCACGAGGAGGCCCTCTTCGCGGGCGAGGCGTCGGGTGAGGTCGAACGAGGTGGCGTCGCTCGCGGCG
Organism: Herbiconiux liangxiaofengii; assembly: GCF_041927335.1. NCBI lineage: Bacteria > Bacillati > Actinomycetota > Actinomycetes > Micrococcales > Microbacteriaceae > Herbiconiux > Herbiconiux liangxiaofengii. The sequence goes on from NZ_JBHFHD010000008.1 coordinate 81,227, forward strand.
ATGATGCGGTCGACCACCGAGCCGTCGTAGGCGGCGGGCCAGAAGTCCTCTCCCACGCCCTCCACGAGGTAGGGCCGGCCTGTTCCGCCGGAGTACACCGAGCCCTCGGGGTCGGCGCCGATGACCTGCACCGCGCCGCCCGAGACCTCCTTGAGGTAGCGCCCCACGCCGCTGATGGTGCCGCCGGTGCCCACCCCCGCCACGAAGTGGGTGATCTGCCCCTCGGTGTCACGCCAGATCTCGGGGCCGGTGGTCTCGTAGTGGCTGAGCGGCCCGTTCGGGTTCGAGTACTGGTTGGGCTTGAAGGCGCCGGGGATCTCGCGGGCCAGCCGGTCGGAGACGGAGTAGTAGGAGTCCGGGTCCTCCGGAGCGACCGCGGTGGGGGTCACCACGATCTCGGCGCCGTAGGCGGTGAGCACGTTGCGCTTGTCCTCGCCCACCTTGTCGGGCAGCACGAACACGCAACGGTAGCCGCGCTGCTGGGCCACCAGGGCGAGGCCGATGCCGGTGTTGCCCGAGGTGGGCTCCACGATCGTGCCGCCCGGCTTCAGGAGACCGTCACGCTCGGCGGCGTCGATGATGCGGGTGGCGATGCGGTCTTTCGACGACCCGCCGGGATTGAGGTACTCCACCTTGGCCAGAACGGTGGCCCGGATGCCCTCGGTGACGCTGTTGAGCTTCACGAGCGGGGTGTTGCCGACGAGGTCGATGACGCTGTTCGCGTACTTCATTGCGGTGTCCTTGATGGGGCTCGCAGCCGCTTCGTGCCGATCTCGGCACGGCGCGCGCTGAGGAGCGGCGACGGGGGGCGGTGGCTGGGGCGGTGACGAATCAGGTCTGCCGGAGAGCCCGGCTGGGAGAGGTCGTCGCTCAGCGACGACAACAGAGACGATTCAGGAACACCCTTCCACCTTAGCCCATCGCCCCTGCGCAAAGGCGTGGAGATCAGCCGTCCAGCAGGCGCGACCGCGAGGCGGCGAGCGCCTCGGCGAGCGCCTCGCGTGCCCGGGCCCGACGCCGGTCGATGGTGAGGCTGATCTCCTTCGCGAGCGCCGGGTGCCGATGCACGAGAGAGTCGATCACCTCGGTGGGAACCCGCAGCACCGTGAGCGGGGTGAGAGCGGATGCGCGGGAGATCGTCTTCTCCCGGGTGAGCGCGGTCTGCCCCACGTAGTCGCCGCGTTCGAGCGTGCCGAGGGCCAACTGCCCGCCGTCGACCACCACGGAGGTGCCGATCGCTCCGTCGAGTACGACCCGTACGGCGCTCGGCACGAGCCCCTCACGTTGCACCACCTCGCCGGCCGCATAACGCTCCAGCGCGCACGAGGCGGCGATCTCGGGAACGTCGGCCGGGCGCACGCGCAGCACGGCGGCCACCTCGGAGACAGCGGCGGCGACGGCCTCCGGGGTGTTGGCCGGGTCGCCCGTGGAGCCCGCGTGGTGCAACGGGGAACGCCGGGCGGCGTACCAGAGCCAGGTGGCGAACACCGCGAGGGCGTCGTCGGCGACGGCCGGGCCGAGCACGGGGATGCCGACCGAGTACTCCCCTTTTCCGGTGTAGGCCACCGAGGCGCGCACGGCCGGGTCGGCGAACGGCAGGTCGCCCGCGATCTGGCGCAGCAGTGCCACCACCTCGTGCGGGGCGTCGTCGACGCCGAACGTCACGGCGGTGGTGGCGAGGTAGGCGCCGGGGGTCTGGGAGAGATTGGTGAACGACGCACCCGCGAGCGAGGCGTTCGGCACGATCTGCACCCCCTCGTCGGTCTCGATGTGCACCGCCCGCCAGTTCACCTCCACCACGCGGCCCCGCACCCCGCCGGCCTCGAGCCAGTCGCCGAGCCGGAACGGCTGCTCGAACAGCAGCAGCAGGCCCGAGACCACCGAGCCCACGGCGCTCTGCAGTGCGAAGCCGATCACCACGGAGGTGACACCGATGGCGGCGAACAGGCCACCGACATCCGCCCCCCACACCCACCAGAACAGGATGGCGAGACCCACCACGATGAGCAGCAGCCGGGTCAGGTCGACGAAGATCGACGGCAGCCGTTCACGCCAGGTGCCGGGCCGGGCGTGGCCGAACAGCACGACGTTGAACGACGAGAGCACCAGCAGGATGACCAGGAAGCCGAACACGGTGGCCACCACCCGCACCCAGGTGAGCTCCACGGTCACCGAGCCGGCGAACGCCAGCAGGGCGAGCAGCGCTCCCACCGGCAGCACGAGGTTGCGCAGCAGGCGTACGGGCTTGGCGGCGGGGCTGCCGCGGCGCACGAGCAGGCCCAGCACCTCGGTGAGCACGATGAGCAGCACCGGGAGGCCGACGGCCACCAGCACGGCCCCCACGAACCACGGCTCGTTCCAGAACTCGAGCACGGCGTTACTCCTGCACGAGCTTCCACACCGGCTCGGAGCCGGAGCCGGTGTCCACGGTGTCGGCCGCCTCGAAGACGAGCGCGTCGGCCATCGTCTCCCGCACCCGATCGGTGACGAAGACACCGGCCGTGGCCTGGCCGCCCTGCACCCGACCGGCGAGACTCACCGCCTCGCCCCACATGTCGTAGGCCACGTTGGTGCGCCCGACGAGACCGCTCGTCACCGGCCCGGAGTCGATTCCGGCGCGGAGCGCCAGCGACGTGCCGTTCGTCACGTTGAACCGGGCCAGCACCCGCTCCATCTCCACGGCGAAGTCGATCATCCGGCGGGCGTTGTCGACCCGCGGCACCACGAGCCCGCAGCTGGCCAGATAGCCCTCGCGGAGCGTGCGCACCCGCTCGATACCGGTGCGCTCGGCCGCGTCGTCGAAGCCGCGCAGCAGCTCGTTGAGGTGGCGCACCTCGGCGTCGGGCGAGAGGCCGGCCACGAAGTCGTCGAAGCCCACGATGTCGGCGAAGAGCACCGCCACGTCGTCGTGCACCAGGGCGATGGTGTCCTCGCCGCCCCGATAGCGCTCCGCCACCGCATCCGGCATCAGGGTTCTGAGCAGCCTCTCGTTCTCCGACCGCTGGGCGTCGAGCAGGTCCTGCTTGAGCTGCAGGGTGCGACTCATGTCGTTGAAGGCGTAGGCCAGGTCGCCGAACTCGTCACGGGAGCGCTGCGGCACCTCGACCCCCAGCTCGCCGCCCGCCACCCGCCGTACCGCGGTGACGAGGCCCCGCACCGGGCGGGCGAACACCTGGGCGAGCACCAGCGAGAGCAGAGACACCAGCACCAGGATGCCGGCGATGGTGAGCACGAGGTTGCGGGCGAAGTCGGCCACCGGCGCGAAGGCCTCTGCCGTGTCGATGCTCGCCACCACCACCCAGTCGATGCCCTCGATGGGCACGGGCGTGTAGGCGGTGAGCACCTCGTGGCCGAGGTAGTTGGTCTCGACGATCGTTCCGGTCTCGCCCTTCAACCCGCGTTCGACGGCCTGGGAGCGCACGGGCTGCAGCAGCACCGTGCCCTGCACCTCGGCGATGCGCTCGGCGGTGGCCACGGGCGTGCCGGCGGAGATCGCCTGCTGGGCGTAGTCATCCGGATGCTCCAGCACCGACCTCGAGACCGAGCGCATCAGCTGATCGGGCCCGACGAGGTACGACTCGCCCGTCTCCCCCAGGCCCTCGGCCTGCCAGTTGCCACCGGCGGTCATGGTGGTGTTCAGCACGGACAGCGGGAACTGCACGGCGAGCACCCCCACCACGCCGTCGCCGTCGCCGAGGGGTGAGGTGCCCCAGGCCGTCGGGATGTCGAGCGAGGGCTGGTAGCGCTCGAAGTCGGTGAGCCCCACGTAGTCGAGGGTGTTGGAGGTGAGCGCCTCGGTGTAGGCGCCCGCGAGCGAGCTGCCGGCGTAGGGGCCGTCGAGCACGTTCGTGCCGAGGTCGACCCCCTTGTAGACGGAGTAGACCACGTTGCCCTCGGTGTCGAGGATCAGCATGTCCTCGTAGCCGAAGCGTTCGGCGGCGTCGCGGAAGTAGGGGTTGTACTCGGCGTTCGCCGCGCTCCAGGCGCTGCCGTCGCCCGCGTCGTCCAGTGCCGCCGCGGCGTCGTAGTCGGTGAAGGGCGCGGTGTAGAGCGACTGCAACGCGATCTGGGCGGTGGTGCGGGGCGTGAACAGCGACGGTTCGGTGTCCTGGCCCGATCGCGCTTCGTAGGCCGGCACGAACACGTCGCTGTAGTAGGCGTCGACCGTCGCCCGCTGCTCGGCCGTCGAGGTACCGGCCTCCAGCGCGTCGAAGCCGGCGGTGAACTGCTTCGCCGCGTTCACGGCCGTCTGACCCTTGCTCTCGAGCACGAGGGTGTCGGTGACGTTCTCGAACAGCGTCTTGACGGCGAGCGACCGCGCCTCGCGCACGTTCGTGAGCTCGTCGAACGCGGCGTCGCGCAGGCTGTCGGTGCCCGAGACGTAACCCACCGCGCCCACCAGGAGCGTGCTGCCGACACTCACCGAGAGCAGCATGATGAGCAGCTTCGACTGGATGCTCAACCCGCCCCGCCGGCGGCGCGCGGGCGCGCTCGATGCGGCTGCGGCTCCGGCTGCGTGGCCGGTCTCCGCGGCTGCTCCGGCTCCGGCTCCGGATGGCGTCGACGTCACGTGATCCCCCGATCGCGGTGCTCCCCACCTGAGCACCTCAGTCAGAGACTAGTGGCGCGCGAATCGCACGCGCCACCGGTGGTTCTCCGGGCGGCAGTGGCCCGGCCCCCGTTCTGGGGCCGGGCCACCCGCGCGATCAGCGAAGCGGCGTGATCCCCTGGGTGCGCCGGGCGAAGCCCGCCAGCACGTCCTCCGGGATGTTCAGGTGCGCGCTCACCAGCGACGGCGGCAGGTGCCCGAGCCAGTTCGCCAGCGACACCTCCTCGTAGTGGTCGCTCTTGAACGTCTCGAGGAACACCAGGGTCTCGTCGCCGGTGTTCTCGATGTAGTGCCCGAGGTTGCGCTTCACCACGCCCACGTCGCCGGCCCGGAAGTCGGTGGTGTTCGCGTGCGGGCCGGTGTTGAACACCGTCATGCGGCCCTGGCCCTTGAGCCAGTACTGCCACTCGTCGGCGTTCGGGTGCCAGTGCAGCTCGCGCATCGATCCGGGCTCGATCGTGACGAGCCCGGCCGCGATGGTCTTCGACGCGGGGAAGTTCGAGCTGTCGGCGAGCTGGATCTTCCCGCCGCTGTTCTGGTAGGCCGGCTCCGAGCGCGAGAGGCGGAAGATCACCGCCTCGGTGCCCGGCTGCACGCCCGCCGCAGCCCGGTCGGCCTCGAGGTCGCCCGGCACATCGCCGGGGAAGATCCAGAGGTTGTGCAACGGGATGTCGGCGAACGCCTCCTGGGCGACGCCGAAGTTCTTCGCCAGCACCTCCGGCGGGGTGTGGGCGAACCAGTCGGTGAGCAGCAGGGTGTTGCTCTCCGACTGCGCGCCGTCGTCGAAGGCGAGCACGAACTCGGCGCCATCCGGACCGAGGCCCTGCAGCGAGTGCGGCAGACCGGGCGGGAAGTACCACAGGTCGCCCTCCTGCACGTCTTCCACGCTCGGCAGGCCCTCGCGGCTCAACGTGGTGATGCGGCAGTTTCCGCGCGTCATCAGCGCCCACTCGGCGGTCTGGTGCCAGTGCAGCTCCCGGATGCCGCCGGCCTCGAGGTACATGTTCACGCCGGCGATCTCATCCGAGATGGCGAAGTCGGGCTGCGTGAGTTCACGCGCCCAGCCGCCGCGCTGCACGCGCCGCGGGGAGATGTTGAACGACGACCAGAAGAACTGCTGGGTGCTGATGTCGGTGGCCGGAGCGTCGATCTGGTTCGGGAACTGGCTCTCGATCACCGGGTTCTGCGGCCCGGTCATCACGGTCGCCGTGGGGTCGTCGACCGTGTTCACCTCACCCTCCTGGGGCAGGTCGGGGTTGCCGAAGCGCGGGGTCTCGTGGTGTGGTGTGGCGTCGTCGGTCGAGGTCATCGTCGTCTCCTTCCGCCGGCGACAGGGGGCGGCACCGGCAGTGCGAGTCTTCCGGCCGCGCCGATCGGGGGGAAGGGACGTTTGTCGCACGCGCCTCAGACGACGGATGCCCGTGCCGAATCACTCGGCACGGGCATCCGCTTCTCGCAGTCGGACTCTGTCGGGAGCTACAGACCCTGCGCCAGGCGGTAGTACGCCTGGTTCCAGCGCACCTCGTTCTGGAAGCCACGGAGCGTGGTCTCGGCGTCGATGCGCAGCAGCTCGGTCTTCGCGATGGTGGCGAAGTCCTCGAACACCTCGATGCCCACGGCGGTCGACATCACGGTGTGGTGCGCGGCACCGGCGGTGAGCCAGGCGGCCGCCGACACGGCGAACGACGGCTCGGGGCGCCAGACGGCACGACCCACCGGCAGGTTGGGCAGCGGAGCGCGCGGCGGCACGACCTCGACGACGTTCGCCACCAGGCGGAAGCGGTCGCGCATGTCGCTGAGCGCCACCACCACGGCCGGGCCGGGGTCGGCCGTGAACACCAGGCGCACCGGGTCGTCCTTTCCGCCGATGCCCAGCGGGTGGATCTCGAGGGTGGGCTTGGCCGTGGTGAGCGAGGGGCTCACCTCGAGCATGTGGGCGCCCAGGATGGTCTCGGCACCGTCGACGAGGTCGTAGGTGTAGTCCTCCATCAGGCTCGCGCCACCGGGCAGGCCGGAGCCCATCACGTTGGCCGCACGCACGAGGACGGCGGTCTTCCAGTCGCCCTCGGCGCCGAAGCCGTAGCCCTCGGCCATCAGGCGCTGCACGGCGAGGCCGGGCAGCTGCTTGAGGGCACCGAGGTCTTCGAAGCTCGTGGTGAACGCGCCGAAGCCACCCTCCTCGAGGAACGAGCGCAGGCCCAGCTCGATGGCGGCCCCGTCACGGAGCGACTGGTGACGGTCGCCCCCCTTCCGCAGCTCGGGCGCGACGTCGTAGAGCTCCTCGTACTCGGCGACCAGCGCATCCACCGCCGCCGTGTCGGCCTCGGCCAGCGTGACCGCCTCGACGAGCTCGTTCACGCCCCAGGTGTTCACCTGCACGCCGAAGCGCAGCTCGGCCTCGGTCTTGTCACCCTCGGTCACCGCCACGAAGCGCATGTTGTCGCCGAAACGGGCGAGCTTGAGGGTCTTCACGGCCTGCCAGCCGGCGGCGGCGCGCGCCCACTGACCGATCTGGTCCTGCACCCGGCGGTTGGTGGCGTGGCCGACCACGGTCTTGCGGGCGACTCCGAGGCGGGTCTGGATGTAGCCGAACTCCCGGTCGCCGTGGGCGGCCTGGTTCAGGTTCATGAAGTCGAAGTCGATCTCGGCGTAGGGCAGCTCCACGTTGGCCTGCGTGTGCAGGTGCAGCAGCGGCTTCTGCAGGGCGTCGAGCCCCGCGATCCACATCTTGGCGGGGCTGAAGGTGTGCATCCACGCCATCACGCCGATCACCTTGTCGTCGGCGTTGGCGTCGAGGGCCGCGCGGCGGATGGACTCGGAGTCCTTCAGCACGGGCTTCCACACGAGCTTCACCGGGATGGCGTCGGCGCCGTCGAGGGTGGCCACGATCTGCTGCGACTGCTCCGCCACCTGGCGGAGGGTCTCCTCGCCGTAGAGGTTCTGGCTGCCGGTGAAGAACCAGATCTCGTAGGCGTCGAGGGAGGTGGTGAGTTTGGTCAATTGAGTGATCCCGTCGGGTCTTGTCCGTAGACGTTCTGGTAGCGGTTGAAGAGGGAGTCGATCGCCGGCTGCGGGATCGGGTTCGGTGTGCCGAGCTGGCGGGAGAACAGCACGGAGCGGGCCACGTCCTCCACCATCACGGCCGCCTTGACGGCGTCGCGCGCGTCCTTGCCGATGGTGAACGGGCCGTGGTTCTTCATCAGGACGGCGCGCGAGCGGTGACCGCTCAGCGTCTCGACGATGCCCCGGCCGATGGAGTCGTCGCCGATGATGGCGAACGGGCCGATCGGGATCTCGCCGCCGAACTCGTCGGCCATGGCGGTGGTGACGCAGGGGATGGGCTCGCCGTAGGCCGCCCAGGCCACCGCGTAGGGCGAGTGCGTGTGCACCACGCCGCCCACCTCGGGCATGTTGCGGTACACGTAGGCGTGCGCGGCGGTGTCGCTCGAGGGCGAGCGGTCGGAGCCGGGCGAACCGGCCACGACACTGCCGTCGAGGTGGCAGAGGATCATGTTCTCGGGCGTCAGCTCGTCGTAGAGCACGCCGCTCGGCTTGATCACGAACAGGTCGGCTCCCGGCACGCGGCCCGAGACGTTGCCGCCCGTCCACACCACGAGGCCGTAGCGCACGAGTTCGGCGTGCAGGGCGGCCACGTCGGTGCGGATGCGGTCGACGGCGGCCTGCACCTCGGTCGAGAGTCCGGGTTCGGTTTCGGTCATCGGTTGGTTCCTTCCAGCGAGAGGGATGCGACGGCGGCCTGCTCGACGGCGAGCCCGTCGCGGTAGCGGTCGAGGTAGGTGGCGAAGCCGGCGACGTCGGCGGCGTCGGGGTCGGCGGTCTCGAACGTGGCGCCGCCGAAGACGCTCTCGCCCAGGTACGCGGCGAGGCTCCGGCCCGCGCCGTCGCGCACGAAGGCGGCGAGCACGGCGATGCCCCAGGCGCCGCCCTCCGAGGCCGTCGCGGCCACCGAGACGGGTGCGTCGAGCGCTCCGGCCAGGAAGCGCTGGGCGACGCCCGCGGTGCGGAACATGCCCCCGTGGGCGAACATCCGGTCGAGGGCGACGCCTTCGCCGTCGAGCACCCGCATGCCCAGGGCGAGGGTGCCGAACACCCCGTAGAGCTGGGCGCGCATGAAGTTGGCGAGAGTGAAGCGGCTGTCGGGCGTGCGCACGAACAGCGGCCGGCCCTCGGTGAGACCGGCGATCGGCTCGCCCGCCAGGTGGTTGTAGGCGAGCAGGCCGCCGGCATCCGCGTCGCCCGCGAGCGCCTCGCGGAAGAGGGTGTCGAAGGCCTCGTCGGCCGTGGCGCCCGAGAACTGGGCGAACAGGCCCACCCAGGCGGCGAGCTCGCTGGCGCCGTTGTTGCAGTGCACCATGGCCACCGGGTCGCCCGCCGGGGTGGTGACGAGGTCGAGCTCGTGGTGCTGCTCGGCGAGGGGATGCTCGAGCACCACCATCGCGAAGATGCTGGTTCCGGCGCTGACGTTGCCGGTGCGCGGCGCCACCGAGTTCGTCGCCACCATGCCCGTGCCGGCGTCGCCCTCCGGCGGGCAGAACACGGCCCCCGGGCGGATGGCGCCGGTCGGGTCGAGCAGCGCGGCCCCGGCCTCGGTGAGCTCGCCCGCGGATGCGCCGGCCGGCAGCACGGCGGGCAGCAGCTGGGCGAGCGCCAGGTTCGGAGCGGTCTCGCGCACGAGCTCGTCGTAGCGCTCGACCAACGCGGCGTCGTACGTGGTGGTCGACGAGTCGATCGGGAACATGCCCGAGGCGTCGCCCACCCCCAGCACGGAACGGCCGGTGAGCTCGCGGTGCACGTAGCCCGCGAGAGTGGTGATCGAGGCGATCTCGGCCACGTGCGGCTCGTGGTCGAGCACGGCCTGGTGCAGGTGCGCGATCGACCAGCGCAGCGGGATGTTCACCCCGAACAGCGCGCTCAGCTCGGCCGCCGCGGGGCCGGTGGAGGTGTTGCGCCAGGTGCGGAACGGCACGAGCAGCTCGCCGGCCGCGTCGAAGGCGAGGTAGCCGTGCATCATGGCCGAGACGCCGATGGCGCCGTACGCCTCGGGGCGCACGCCGTAGCGGCGCTCGATGTCGGCCACGAGGTCGGCGTGGGCGGCCTGGATGCCCGACCAGACGCTCTCGAGCGAGTACGTCCAGGTGCGGTCGACGAACTCGTTCTCCCAGTCGTGGCTGCCCACGGCCAGCACCTCGGCGGGGTCGTCGCCGACCAGACAGGCCTTGATTCGCGTCGACCCCAGCTCGATGCCGAGGGCGGCCCGGCCACCGGTGATCGCGTCGATCGGGTCGCTCATGCGCCGTGCTCGCTCGTGCTGTGCTCGCTCATTTTCTGGGGCTCCTTCGGCTCAGAGTCAGGCTATGTGATCGATCACATCGCGATCACACATCGGAGTGTACGGCATCCGCCTGTCAGGGTGAAGACCGCCGGGGAGCACCCGTCGACGCACGCGCCACGAGCTGGGGCCGCACCGACCGACCGGGGTCGGCGTCATCCAGCAGCCGGGCCAGCGCCAGGCGGCCCGACTCGGCGAAGTCCTGCCGCACGGTGGTGAGCGGGGGCAGGTAGTGGGCGGCCTCCGGGGTGTCGTCGAAGCCCACCACGCTCAGGTCGCGCGGCACCACGAGGCCGAGGTCGTGGGCGGCGTGCAGCAGCCCGAGCGCCATCTGGTCGTTCGCCGAGAACACGGCGGTCACGCCCTGACCGATCAGCTCGCGGCCCGCCCGGTACCCCGAGGGTGCGCTCCAGTCGCCGGCCACCACGGGGCCGGGCTCCAACCCGACGGCGGCCAGCTCGGCGGCGAAGCCCGCCTGGCGGCTGTCGGCGTCGATCCAGTCGGCGGCCCCCGCGAGATGGCCGATGCGGCGGTGGCCGAGCCCCGCCAGGTGGGCCGTCGCCACCCGGGCGCCCTCCACCTGGTCGAGGGCGAGCTCGGCCCCGTCGACGGCGCTGAGCGTCTGCAGCGTCACGTACGGGATGGTGAACGACAGCTGCGACAGCGTCTGCAGCACCTGCCGCTGCGGAGCAACCACCACCAGCCCCTCGGCCGACAGGTCGACGAGGTGGTTCAGGGCCTCGTCGATCGAGGCCTGGTCGAGGCCGTCGGCGTTCGCGATGCTCACGCTGTAGCCGCGGGCTCGCGCCGCGGTCTCCACGGCGGCCGTGCTCGAGGCCGGTCCGTACTCCCCGCTCGACGTCGAGAGGATGCCGATGATGCGCGATCGGCTCGTCACGAGCGCACGGGCCGCCCGGTTCGGCCGGTAGTTCAACTCGTGCATCGCGTCGAGCACCTTCTGGCGGGTGGCCGGGCGCAGGCTCGGGTGATCGTTCAGCACCCGGGACACCGTCTGGTGCGACACGCCCGCGGCCTTCGCCACGTCGAACACGCTCGCGGCACGAACGCGGGCCGGTGGCCGCTCCGTGCCGTCCGCCGCGTTCACCATGGGCCCATTATCCCCGTGCCCCCGCGCCGACCCGGCACGGAAGCACCGCTGCGCAGCGCGCAGGCGGGCTTTCGTGCCGGGTCGGCGACAGGGGAGGTCAGCCCGCGCAGGGCTGGAGCTGCTCCACCGCGGGGCTCAGGGTGGCCGGGCCGCCCAGGAGGGTGACCTGCTCGGCACCCAGAGCCGTGATCTGAGCCAGGGTCTCCGCGGGGACACAGGTGCCCTGCACTGTGAAGAGCGGGGCTTCTGTGCGGGGGCCGAACGCGGAACCCGAGAGGGCATCCGGGAAGTTCGAACCCGTCGCCAGCAGCACGTTCTTCGCCTCGGTCACGAAGTGGGCGTTGATCGCCCGCGACGCCGCGAACCGGTCCGCACCACCCAACCGCACCGTGTCGGCGATCTTGGCGGCATCCGACTGGATACCCGTCGAGACCGAGGCGGTGCCACCGGCGACCGCGATCTCGTCGACGCCCAGGTCGGTGAGCAGCGACTTCGTCGCCGCATCCAGACCCGCAGCACCACCGTTCACCAGGACAACCGGGCCACGACCCGCGACCGCCGCCCCTGCCGACAAGGCGTCGGGGAAGTTCAGGCCCGTGGCCAGAACTGCGACCTCCGCACCGTCCGGGAAGGCGTGCTTCGCGATGTTCCGCGACGCCTCGAACCTATCCGCACCGCCGATGCGGGTGACAGTGCCGAGCTTTTTGAGCTCCGCCTCGACACTCGCGCTGATGGTCTTCGGGCCACCGACGATCACGATGTCCGTCGCGCCCAACCGCTGGATCTCGGCCTTGACCGAGGCGGGGAGGGAACCTGACGTGGTCAGCAGGATCGGTGCATCGGCGACCGTGGCCGCCGACGCGGCGGACAGGGCATCCGGGAACACCTCACCCGACGCGACATACACGGTGTCAGAACCATCCGACCAACCGGCCTTCGACGTGTTCACCGACACCTCGAACCGATCCGCACCCGCGATCCGCGACACCTCCGGCTCCTGGATGGGGGCGGGCTCGATCACCTTTACCCACTGCTGATTCTGCTGACCGTTGCAGTCCCAGATGAGCAGCGCGGTACCGGATGCCGTTCCGTTGTTGTCGACATCGAGGCACTTGTCGGCCGAGAGGCTGCGCAGACTGCCGTCGGGCTGCGTCTGCCACTTCTGGTTCGTCTGGCCGTTGCATTCCCAGAAGATCGCCGCCGTGCCTGCCGTGGTGAGATTGCGATCGACGTCGAGACACTTGCCTCCCAGAATGAACTGACCGTCGTGCTCGGCGAGCTGCTGGGTGAGCGAGCCGGGGTCGCAGTCGGCGATGACAGCCCGCACCGCGTCGAACACGACGCCTCCCGCCACATCCACGCAGCGCCCCGACTGCACGCCCTGGAGCGTGAATCCGGTGTTCTCGGCCGCACCGGCGGCGACACGGAAGATCGCCAGGCCATGCCGCGGCACGGAGGCCGAGACGGTGCCGGAGGTGTTCGACACGGCCTTCGTGTACAGGTCGGTCGCCGTGTAGTTCGCCGCCGCAGCCAGACCGATCTCCGTGGCCGTCGTCGAGATCGTGACGTTGCCACCGCCACGGTTCAGGAGTCCGACCGCCACCGATCCGTCGGAGAGCGGCTTGGCCCAGACCTCGAGGTCACCGTCGTCCCGGACGCGCGTGGCCTGGATTCCGTTCGGGTCCTGGTTGACCGCGATGATGTCGGTGTTCGTCAGGATCGATCGCGTGTCATCCGTCATCGTGGTGATGTCGTTGCCGGCGATCAGCGGCGACGCCATCAACGCCCACATGCCGAAGTGCGCTCGGTTCTCGGTGGGGGTGAGGATGTTGCCCTTGCCCACCTCGAGCATGTCGGGGTCGTTCCAGTGGCCCGGTCCGTTCCATTCCGTGAGCCCGGCCTGGACGTCGAGGATCTCGGTGACCCCCATGAAGCAGTCGGCGGTGCAGCCCGACGACCAGGCGGCCGTGATGTCTTCCGTGGTGCGCCACAGGTCGGCGATGTCGCCCCAGTAGTACTCGGCTCCGCGGTTGGGCCGGATGCTGTTGGGGTTGATCGAGTACACGATCGGCCGGTCCGTGGCCCGGAGCGCATCGCGCATGAGCGTGAACGCATCGATCTGCTCCTGCAGCGTTCCCTCGTCGGAGCACCAGTCGTACTTGAGGTAGTCGACGCCCCACGAAGCGAACAGGTTCGCGTCCTGCACTTCGTGGCCCTGCGCACCGGTGGCCCCGGTCGTGGCGCCGAAGTACTGCGCACAGGTCTTCTCGCGCGGCGCCTGGTAGATGCCGAACTTCAATCCCTGCGAGTGGATGTAGTCGCCGAGCGCCTTCATGCCGGAGGGGAACCGCATCGGATCGGCTTGGAGGTTGCCGTCGGCGTCTCGGGTGGGTGACTGCCAGCAGTCGTCCACGACGACGTACTCGTAGCCGGCGTCCTTCATGCCCGAGCTCACCAGGGCATCCGCCGCGGAGCGGATCTTCGCCTCATCGATGTTGCAGTAGAACGTGTTCCAGCTGTTCCACCCGAGTGGTGGCGTCGGGGCCGGGCTGTCGGCGGCGGCCTGCGCCGAGGGGGCCGGGCCGGTGACGAGCCCGGCAGCCAGCAGGCCCGCGGTGAGCAGGCCTGCTCCGATGGCTTTCCAGAGTGACTTCATCGACATCTCCTTTGATGGTGACGGGGTTGGGGTGATCTCAGGAGCGGCAGGCCATGAGCTCTTCGACGGCAGGGCTCAGGGTGGCAGTGCCGCCGAGGAGGGTGATCTTCTCGGCACCCAGAGCGGTGATCTGCTCGAGGGTCTCCGCGGGGATGCAGGTTCCTTGGACCGCGAACAGCGGGGCTCCTGTGCGGGGGCCGAACGCGGAACCCGACAGGGCATCCGGGAAGTTCGAACCCGTCGCCAGCAGCACATTCTTCGCTTCGGTGACGAAGTGGGCGTTGATCGCGCGGGATGCCGCGAACCGGTCCGCGCCACCCAGCCGGACGGTATCGGCGATCTTGGCCGCATCCGTCTGGATGCCCGCCGAGACAGATGCGGTACCACCGGCGACGGCGATCTCGTCGACGCCGAGATCGGTGAGCAGCGACTTCGTCGCCGCGTCCAGACCGGATGCGCCGCCGTTCACCAGGATCACCGGGCCGCGCCCTGCGACCCCAGCGCCCGCCGAGAGAGCGTCGGGGAAGTTCAGGCCGGTGGCCAGAACTGCGACCTCGGCACCGTCAGGGAAGGCGTGCTCAGCGATGTTCCGCGACGCCTCGAACCGATCGGCGCCACCGATCCGGGTGACGGTGCCGAGCTTCTTGAGCTCCGCCTCGACACTCGCGCTGATGGTCTTCGGCCCTCCGACGATCACGATGTCCGTCGCCCCGAGCCGCTGGATCTCGGCCTTCACCGAGGACGGGAGCGATCCCGACGTGGTCAGCAGGATCGGCGCATCCGCGACCGTGGCCGCCGATGCGGCGGACAAGGCATCCGGGAACACCTCACCCGACGCGACATACACGGTGTCGGACCCGTCCGACCAGCCGGCCTTCGACGTGTTCACCGACACCTCGAACCGATCCGCCCCCGCGATCCGCGACACCTCCGGCGCCGCGACCCCCGTCACCACGACGTCGATCGTGACGGTGGGCGAGGCGAGCTCTTCCTCCGACTCCATGTCGAGCACCGGCAGACCCTCGGCCGACCAGTGCACCCGGCGCACGAACATGTCGCGTCCGCTCAGACCGTTGTGGTCGGTGCGGGCGTGGAAGACGTAGATCATGTTCCCGTCCTCGTCCTCCGACCACATGCCGTGCCCGGTGCCGAGCTGCCAGGCGCCGTCGTAGAGGCCCGACTTCTGGATGGGGTAGTTCAGCTTCGTCCACGCCGACGGCGACGTGAGGTCGGTGTCGCCCGACGCGTCAGCCGTGGCCAGCCCCGTCGTGTAGGTGTCGCCCACGGTCGATCCCGAGTAGATCAGCTGCAGCACGCCGTCGTGGTTCACCACGTTCGGGCCCTCGGCGATCGTGTTGTCCCAGGCGTACTCCGGCACCAGGATGCGCACGGGCTCCGAGGTGAGCCGGGTGGGCTTCGCGGGGTCGACCTTCGCGATGAAGATGGCGCCGAGCTGCTGCCAGGCGTAGTACGACTGGCCCTTCTCGTCCTGGAAGAACGTCATGTCCAGCGAGATGCCGGCCACCTTGTTGAGGTCGGAGCCGTCGGTGCGCAGCACCTTCTCGGGCTTGGTCCAGTTCGCCGGCACGGCCGGGTCGAGGTCGAGGCCCGAAGCGTCCTGCTTCAGCTGCATGATCGACGCGCGACCCGACCACATGTCGGGGTTGCTGCCGTAGCAGGGCATGAACAGGATCGACAGGCGCCCGTTGATCTCGTGGTACTCCGGCGCCCAGAAGCAGCCGGTCATCGCGGCGCCCTGCGCATCCGTGTCACCCCGCTTGAGCAGGTCGATCTCCGTCGCACCCGCGGCATCCGACAGCCCGGTGATGGAGTCGGCGACCCGGATCGGCATCTTCGCGGCGCCCTGCTGCTCGACGTTGGAGCCGTAGAGGTCGTTGGTGGCGATCATCAGGTACTTGGTGGTGCCGTTCCAGTCGTACTTGTACACCGACGGGTCGGCCCGCTCGTCGGCGAAGGGCACCGGGTACTGGGTCTGCTTCACCGTGCCGGTCACCGGGTAGGTGCCGGGCGTCGAGGTGTCGACGGTGCTGGTGTCCCAGGTCACGGGCAGCGAACCGGTGGAGCCGTCGGAGTAGTCCAGGCCCACCGTTCCGGGCAGCTCGAGTGCCGAGGCATCGGTTCCCACCTCGGTGGTGACGTCGCCGAACGGCGTGTACCCGGTGTTCGCGATGCGGCCGTAGCGCTCTTCGAGTGCCGTCACGGTCGCCGCGGGAACGGGGATCGAGCGACCGGCCACGTAGTCGTCGATTCCGGATGCGGAGTCGACCGTGCCCGGCGAGGTGACCGCGCCGGCCACCACCGCGCCGCGCGTGCCCGCATCGGCGAGATCGCTGACCGTGGTGTGCTTCGCGGTGCCGGAGTCGTCCGTCCAGGCCACGAGATAGGTGTCGGCCGCCGAGTCGTAGACCGCCGAGGGCGCGTTGACCCCGTTGGTCTCGCCGAGGTCGAGCAGGCCCACCTCGTCGAACGAGAGCAGATCGGCCGAGGTCGCGACGAGCACGCTCGAGGTGGCGGAGCCGTCGGCTCCCCCACCGCGCGCGGTGCGGGTGGCGATGACGCCGTACGAGCCGTCCTCGAGGGTGAACACCGAGGGGTTCACCAGGCTCCGAATGATGGCGTCCGAGGTTCCGTCGGCCGGGGGCACGACGGAGGTCTTCGGGAAGAAGATGCCGTAGTTCTCGTTCAGCGGCGTCCAGTCGGCGGCATCCGGGCTCTTCAGAGCGAGGTGCAGGCTGAGTGCCACGTCGGCGTTGTTGGCCTCGTTCGCGGTGGTGGGAGTGCGGTGGTAGCCGAGCAGCTGCTCGGTTCCCGCGGCCGGGAGCACCTTCAGGGTGAAGGTCTTCTGCACCGTCACCGCCGGGGTGCCGGACTTCGAGACGACAGCGTCGACCGTGCCGGTGACGGCGCCGTCGGCGTCGGCCGGTGACCCGTCGGCGGCCGTGACCGTGCCGTCGGCCGCGATCGCGATGCCCTGGGCGTTCTGCAACGTCACCGAGGTGCCGTCGACGGCCGCCGGCAGGGTGATGCCCGACACCACCACGGGGGGCAGCACGTATGCGGCGGCCGCCGCGGCGGCTCGTTCCTCGTCGCTGGTGGGCAGCACGGTGAGGGTGATGCTCGTGGTCGCGGTGACCCCGCGCACGGTGCTCGTGGCGGTGGCCGTGACCGTCGCGGGGCCGTCGGCCTCGCTGGGCTGGTTCACGGTGCCGTCGGCGGCGACGACCGTCGGGTCCGACGTGGTCCAGGTCACGGCGCCTCCGGCCGTGGGCAGGCCGACGTAGCTGCTGTCGACCGTCTGGTCGGCGAGGTCGAGCCCGTCGAGGACGGCCTGCGCGGCCGCGGCCATCTGGTCGGCGTGGATCGCGGCATCCGTGTCGGAGACGGCGGCCACATCCGCGTCGGACAGCGCGCGGTCGTACACACGGAAGGTGGAGACCTCGCCCTTGAAGAACGGGTCGGGCCAGGGCGATCGGCCGATGGCGTTCAGCGACTGGTCGGTGATGGAGGCGGGGGTCAGAGCGGATGCCGCCTGCCCCACCTTCACGCCGTCGACGTAGAAGGCGATGGTGCCGGCCGCGCCGTCGATCACCGAGGTGAGGCTGTACCAGCGGCCCGCCTCGAGCGCGGTGCCGGAGCGGGCGTTCACCTCTCCGGCGTTCGACCCGGTCGTGATGGCCGTTCGGGGCGTGTCGCGCACCGAGGCGAAGAAGTAGGAGGTGGGCGAGTCGTTGCCCACGTTCCAGAGGAAGTTGAAGGTCGACTTCATCGAGGCGTCGATCTTCGCCTCCGTGGTGATCGAGGCGGAGGTCTTGCCCGCGAGGATGCCGTCCGGGAGCCGCACCCAGTTGGCGCCGCTCGACTTCGCGCCGCCGGAGAAGACGAGCGAGTCGCCCGTCCAGGCGGCATCCGTGCCGTTCACCACGGTGGCGGCGCCGAGCGCGCCGGCGCCGGTGGCGGAGTTCGCCACCGAGGCGCCGGCGGCCTGCGAGAACACGTACTCCCCGATCAGCCCGTCGGCCGGCCGCTCGGCGGCCGTGGCCGATCCGGCCGCCACGAGGCTCGTGGCCACGACGGCGAGCGTCGCGACGGCCGCCGCGCCCCTGGTCATGATTCGTCTGAACATGGTCGATCCTTCGCTCGTCGTCGAGTGGGACATCGGATGGGTCATCGGGTGCGTCATCGTGCTAGCCGGCACAGGTCTGCAGCTGGGCCACGGCGGGGCTCAGCGTGGCTTCGCCACCGAGGAGGGTGATCTGCTCCGCACCGAGCGCGGTGATCTGCGCCAGCGTCTCGGCCGGAATGCAGCTGCCCTGAACGGTGAACAGCGGGGCGTCGATGCGGGGGCCGAACGCGGAGCCCGAGAGGGCATCCGGGAAGTTCGAACCCGTCGCCAGCAGCACGTTCTGCGCCTCCGTGACGAAGTGGGCGTTGATCGCCCGCGATGCCGCAAACCGGTCCGCACCACCCAACCGCACCGTTTCGGCGATCTTCGCCGCATCCGTCTGGATGCCCGCCGACACCGACGCGGTACCACCAGCGACCGCGATCTCGTCGACACCGAGATCGGTCAACAGCGACTTCGTCGCCGCATCCAGACCAGAAGCGCCACCGTTCACCAGGATCACCGGGCCGCGACCTGCGACCGCAGCACCCGCCGAGAGAGCATCCGGGAAGTTCAGGCCCGTCGCGAGAACCGCCACCTCCGCACCGTCGGGGAAGGCGTGCTTCGCGATGTTCCGCGACGCCTCGAACCGATCGGCGCCACCGATGCGGGTGACGGTGCCCAACTTCTTCAGCTCGGTCTCGACCGCAGCGCTGATGGTCTTCGGGCCACCCAAGATCACGATGTCCGTGGCGCCCAGTCGCACGATCTCCTCGCGCACCGAGGCCGGGAGCGAACCCGACGTCGTCAGCAGGATGGGTGCGTCCGCGACCGCGGCCGCCGATGCGGCGGACAGGGCATCCGGGAACACCTCACCCGACGCGACATACACGGTGTCAGACCCCTCAGACCAACCGGCCTTCGAGGTGTTCACCGACACCTCGAACCGATCCGCACCGCCGATGCGGTCGACCTCCGGCGCCGGCGGCGCCGTGACCACCACCTCGGCCGTGACGGTGATGGCACTCGAGCTGAAGAGCTCCTTGCCGGGCGCGTTCCACGCGGCCGAACCGCCCTCGCCCACCCAGTCGTTCAGGTTGGCGCCGAGCGACCGCACGGTGCCGGTGACGGCGTAGCTGCCGGGCGTCGCGAGGTTCACCGACGACGTGTCCCAGTCCACGGGCAGGTCGGCGGTGCCACGTCCGTAGGCGAGGTTCACCGCGGCGGTGCCGGGCAGGGCCGCGGCCAGCTCCTCGGCCGTGCCGCCCTGGGCGAACGAGGTCGTGCCGAGGTCGGCCGTGACGGCCGACGTCGCATCCGCCGCTCGAACGGTGTCGTACTGCGCCTTCGTCAGCGAGACGATGCCGCCGTGCTTCGTGTTCGGTGCCATCGAGAAGCCCGGGTCGGTCAGCTGGGTCCAGCCGGCGTCGAGGTCGGTCGTCTCCATCGGGCGGTACCCGGTGGTGGGGATGACGTCGACGTACAGGTACCAACGGTCTTCGCTGTGGCTCTTGAACACCGCCGGGCCCTCCACGCCGCCCGCGTTGCCGCCGGCCCACACCGCACCGATCTTCGTCTGGATGCGCGTCCAGGCCGTGCCCGCCTCCCACCAGCGGGGTGCGGTCGTCGACTCCATGTAGATGCCGTCGCCGAATCCGTTGTCCTTGGTGATGCGGTAGGTGGTGCCGTCGTTCTGGATCATCGTGGTGTCGATGGCGTTGCCGCCGGTGTTCACGAAGTCGCCGCCGAAGGCGTAGGTGCCCTGCGTGAAGTCGCTGGTGGCGCCCCACAGCACGCGGTTGTAGCTCGCGGTGTCGTGGTTCGGGTCGGTGGCGGGGAACACGTTCGAGGCCCAGTACACGACGAAGGCGCCGCGGCCGTCGGGGTAGTAGTCGTCGACCCAGGTGGCCTCCGGGGCCCAGGCCATGCCGAGCTCGGCGACGGTGCCGCCGTTCGCGTCGACGGCCATGTCGATCTGGCGCAGGTCTCCCCAGGTCACGAGGTCTTTCGACTCCCAGATGTTCAGCTTGGTGCTGGCGTTCTTCGTCCAGTAGCACCAGGTGGTGCAGCTGCCCGAGCCCGAGTCGCCGCCGAACACCCGCAGGTCGGTCGCGATGATGTAGTAGGTCTTCGTCTCGGGGTTGTAGGTGAGGTAGGGGTCGCGAACACCGGTGGTGCCGAGGTCGGAGGCCAGAATGGGCACGCCGCCGTTCAGCGGATCCCACTGCTCGGGGTTGTCGCCCCGGGAGACGTCGAGGTAGATCTTCTCGGCGTAGCCCGCGGAGTCCTCGATGAAGTGCACCATCAGGTAGCCGTAGTCGTCGCCGGCCTCGGCCATCGGGGTCACCGTCACGTCGACGGCGCGTGAGGCGGTCACACCGCGCACCGTCGCCGTGGCCGTGAGGGTGCCGGTGAGCGCGGGCTGGCCGGGTGCGGGCTGAACCGCCGTGGCGGTCACCCCGTCGGCCGCGATCGCGATGCCCGGGGTGTCGGAGGCCCAGCTCACCGAGCCGCCGAGGTCGGGCAGCACGAGCGAGCTGTCGTCGATGGTCACGGGTGACAGGGAATCCACCGTGGCCTGCGCCACAGCCTGGAAGCTGGTGGCGTGCGCCGTCGCATCCGCGTCGGAGACCGCGTCGATCTCGGTGGCCGAGAGCGCCCGGTCGTAGACCCGGAACGACGAGACGGCGCCCTTGAAGAACGGGTCGGGCCAGGGCGACCGGCCGATCGCGTTGAGCGACTGGTCGGTGATCGAGGCCGGGGTCAGTGTGCTCGCCGCCTGGCCCACCTCCACACCGTCGACGTAGAAGGCGATGGTGCCGGCCTCGCCGTCGATCACCGAGGTGAGGCTGTACCACCGGTCGGCGTCGAGGGCCGTCGCCGACCGGGCGTTGATCTCGCCCCCGCCGCCGCCGGTGGTGATCGCCGTGCGCGGGGTGTCGCGCACCGAGGTGAAGTAGTACTGCGCGGTCGTGTCGTTGCCGACGTTCCAGAGGAAGTTGAAGGTCGACTTCATCGAGGCGTCGATCTTCACCTCGGTGGTGATGGTGGCCGAGGCGGCACCGGTGAGGATGCCGTCGGGCAGCTCCACCCAGTTCGCCGTGGAGCTCGACTTCGCCCCGCCGGTGAACTGCAGCGCATCGCCCGTCCACTGGCTGTCGGCGCCGTTCACCACCGTGGCGTCGGCGAGCACACCGTCTCCGGTGGCCGAGTTCTCCACCGTGGTTCCGGATGTCTGGCTGAACAGGTACTCGCCGATCAGACCCTCCCTCGGCGCCGCGGCCTCGGCGGCGGCAGCGGATCCCGCTGCCCCCGCCGAGACCGCACCGAAGCCGCCCACCAGCAGCAGCGAGGTCGCCACCGCCGCCGTCCTCTTGAATACGTCGCGCATCACGGTCGTCTGCTTCCTGTCGTCGTCGTCAGTTGCTCGGGTGATCGTCGGGTGTTCGGGATGCCGGTCAGCTGCTCGCGCAGGCTTGGAGCTGCTCGACCGCGGGCGAGAGGGTGGCTTCGCCACCGAGGAGGGTGATCTGCTCCGCACCCAGATCCATGATCTGTTCGAGGGTCTCGGCGGGGATGCAGGTGCCCTGCACGGTGAAGAGCGGAGCTCCCGTGCGCGGGCCGAACGCGGAGCCCGAGAGGGCATCCGGGAAGTTCGAACCCGTCGCCAGCAGCACGTTCTGCGCCTCCGTGACGAAGTGGGCGTTGATCGCGCGGGATGCCGCGAACCGGTCCGCACCACCCAACCGCACCGTCTCCGCAATCGCGGCCGCATCCGTCTGAATGCCCGCCGAGACCGATGCGGTGCCACCGGCGACCGCGATCTCATCCACACCGAGATCGGTCAACAGCGACTTCGTCGCCGCGTCCAGACCAGAAGCGCCACCGTTCACCAGGACAACCGGGCCGCGACCTGCGACCGCAGCACCCGCCGAGAGAGCGTCCGGGAAGTTCAGGCCGGTAGCCAGAACCGCGACCTCGGCACCGTCGGGGAAGGCGTGCGTTGCGATGTTCCGCGACGCCTCGAACCGGTCAGCGCCACCGATGCGGGTGACAGTGCCGAGCTTCTTGAGCTCCGCCTCGACACTCGCGCTGATGGTCTTCGGCCCGCCGACGATCACGATGTCCGTCGCCCCGAGCCGCTGGATCTCGGCCTTCACCGAGGACGGGAGCGATCCCGACGTGGTCAGCAGGATCGGCGCATCCGCGACCGTGGCCGCCGATGCGGCGGACAGGGCATCCGGGAACACCTCACCCGACGCGACATACACAGTGTCGGACCCGTCAGACCAACCGGCCTTCGACGTGTTCACCGACACCTCGAACCGATCCGCACCCGCGATCCGCGACACCTCGGGCTCGGGCTGCGGCTCCACGCCGTCACCCGCGAGGATCGCGATCGACGCCGCATCGAGCGCCCGGTCGTACACGCGGAAGTCGCGCATCCGGCCGTCGAACAGCGGGTCGGCCGCCCACGACGATCGACCCAGGTAGTTGAAGGTCGTCGAACCGCCGCCGATGGCGCCCGGGGTGGTGGTGATGCCGGTGTTCGTCGCCACGAGGGTGTCGTCCTGGTAGAGCTTCGCCACGCCGGGGTTCGCGCTGTCGCCGCCGGCCACCGTGTACGTGACCCGCACCCACGTGCCCTGGGGCAGAAGGGCCGAGCCGGCCGAGCTCTGCTCCGCCGAGCCGGTGGTGCGGGTGATCGCGCCGCGGAACACGTTGTTGTAGTCGCGGGCGGTGACGAACAGGTAACCGCTGTTGGCGGTGGACTGGTTGCCGACCACGAACGACATGGTGTTCTGCGGCAGGCCCTGGTCGACCCAGAGGTCGTAGCTCACCGACACGTCGTCGAGCCCGGTCACCAGGTCGTTCGGCAGTTTGATGCGGTTCCCCGTGGCCACCGATCCGCCGGTGAACTCGAAGCCTTCGGCTCCGCGCCACTGGGGCGTTCCCTCGACCACCGCGTCGCGGCCGTTGCCCGAGGAGTCGGCGACCGTGGTGCCGCTGGATTCCTCCAGGGCGTACTTGGCCACGAGTCCGCTGTCCAGGCTCGGCGCCTTCACCACCGTGACCGTCGCCGTGAGCGTCGTGGCGAAGCCCTCGACGTGTCCCGACACGGTGAAGGAGCCGGTCCGTGCGTACGCCGCCGGGTCGATCTCGTCCCAGACGATGGGTGCGGTGCCGACGGCGCCCGAGGTGTAGGTGGCCTGCACCGAACGCGGCAGGTCGGGGGCGTTGCGCTGAACGGTCTCGACCGCGAAGGTCGTGGTCGGCACGCTCTCGATGGTGTTGTAGGCGGTTCGCAGGCGTGCCTGCTCCTCGGCCGAGACAGGCAGAACCGTGCCGTGACGGGGAACCCCTGGCAGACCCGAGGAGTCCTGCACCTGCCAGGTGAGGCCCTTGTCGGTGGAGCGGAACGCGACGTAGCCGACACCGCCGTGGTAGCCCGGCTGATCGATGAACAGCCACCAGGTGCCGTCGTCGCGCACGTCCTTGAACACCGTGGGGCCTTCGCCGCCGGTGTAGGTGCGGGTCGACCCGTCGATGGCGGTGTAGCTCTGGTTGCGGCCGATCTCGCGGGTGACGAGCGACCAGGCGTTCGGGTCGTCGGTCACCACCATCGGGTCGCCGCTGGTAGCGCGGAGCGAGTCGGACTTCTGCAGCAGCACGTTCATCGTGCCCTCGTCCTTGGTGAAGCGGTAGTAGGTGTCGCCGTCCTGGATGACGGTGGAGTCGATCAGGCCGAGCCCGTTGCCGCGCTTGGAATCGCTCCAGATCTGCGGTTCGGAGAAGGTCACGAAGTCACGCGTGGTGGAGTACATCATGCGGTTGTAGGTGGCGAAGTTGTCGCGCGCCGACACCGGGGTGGAGGCGTCGTAGATGTTCGAGGCCCAGTAGACGACGTACTCGCCGATGGTCTCGTCGTAGAAGGCCTCCGGGGCCCAGGTGTTGCCCACCGTGGCCTCATCCGACACCTTCACGTGACGCTGGTCCGACCAGGTGACGAGGTCGGTCGACTCCCAGATCTCGAGGTAGGCGCTACCGGTGCGCTGGGCGCGGCCGAAGTCGCCGTTGGGGTAGATCTTGAGGTCGGTGGCCACGATGTAGAACTTGTCGCCCTCCGGCGACCGGATGATCATCGGGTCGCGCAGGCCCTTCTCGCCGAACTCCGAGTCCAGCACGGGCTGGCCGCCGTTGAGCTCGTCCCAGTTCAGGGGGCTGTCGCCCTCGCTGGTGCCGAAGTAGATCTCCTCCCCCGCGTCGGTCGACTCGCCCGCGAAGTAGCTGAACAGGTAGCCGGCGGGGTCGACGGCCGGGGCCGCGGCCCGCACGAGCAGGTCGAAGGTCTTCGACTGACCCTCCACGCTGGCGGTCAGCTGCACGGTGACGTCGGCGCTGCCCCGCGTGACCGCGCCGGGGGCGATGCTGCCCTCGGCGGTCTCGGTGACCGTGTCGGAGACGACGGCCGGGTTCGAGGAGCTCCACGTGATGGGGCTGCCGCTCACGCTGCCGACGTCGGCGAGGTGGATGTTGCCGCGCACGTCGTCGGCCGAGGGGATGACGAGGGCCGCCAGGTCGGCCGAGCCGTCGGCCACAACCGCCGTGCTGCCCATGGCGGGCGAGGCGGCGCTGGCGGGCACGGCGGCCGAGGTGGCGAGGAGCACGGCCAGGGCCGAGGCCACCAGCGCTCCGCGAGTCGAGAGAAGAGTCTTCATTCGTTTCCTACTTCGTCGTAGTGATCACGTGCAGCGGTCTGCGGGAAGGGGTTCTGGGCCCGCCCACCCGGTGGGGTGGGTGAGCGGGCCCAGGATCAGGGGATGCGGGTCAGCCGGCGCAGGGCTGGAGCTGCTCCACCGCGGGGCTCAGGGTGGCGGTGCCACCCAGGAGCGTGATCTGCTCCGCACCCAGGGCGGTGATCTGCTCCAGCGTCTCCGCCGGGATGCAGCTGCCCTGAACGGTGAACAGCGGGGCATCGATACGAGGGCCGAACGCGGAGCCCGAGAGGGCATCCGGGAAGCTCGAACCGGTCGTCAGCAGCACGTTCTTCGCCTCGGCGACGAAGTGGGCGTTGATCGCGCGGGATGCCGCGAACCGGTCCGCACCCCCCAACCGCACCGTCTCCGCAATCGCGGCCGCATCCGTCTGGATGCCCGCCGACACCGACGCGGTACCACCAGCGACAGCGATCTCGTCGACACCGAGATCGGTCAACAGCGACTTCGTCGCCGCATCCAGACCAGAAGCGCCACCGTTCACCAGGATCACCGGGCCGCGACCTGCGACCGCAGCACCCGCCGAGAGAGCATCCGGGAAGTTCAAGCCGGTAGCCAGAACCGCGACCTCGGCACCGTCAGGGAAGGCGTGCTCCGCGATGTTCCGCGACGCCTCGAACCGATCGGCGCCACCGATGCGGGTGACGGTGCCCAACTTCTTCAGCTCGGTCTCGACCGCAGCGCTGATGGTCTTCGGGCCACCCACGATCACGATGTCCGTGGCGCCCAGTCGCACGATCTCCTCGCGCACCGAGGCCGGGAGCGAACCCGACGTCGTCAGCAGGATCGGCGCGTCCGCGACCGCGGCCGCCGATGCGGCGGACAAGGCATCCGGGAACACCTCACCCGACGCGACATACACGGTGTCAGAACCCTCCGACCAACCGGCCTTCGACGTGTTCACCGACACCTCGAACCGATCCGCACCCGCGATCCGCTCCACTTCCGGATCGGCCGGCGGCGTCACGATCGTCTGCGGCGCCACGCTCTCCAGCGTGGGCGTCACGGGCTGCATGAGGCCGGTCGTCGGATCGAAGGTGAGCTTGTCGATGGTGGTCTCGCGGTGCTGGCCGTCGCCGCCCGGAATCGCGAAGCGGTGGTACACGATGTACCAGTCGTCGGTGCCCGGCACGTTCAGCACCGAGTTGTGCCCGGTGGCGAGGATGCCCTTCGAGGTGTCCTTCTGCAGGATGACCCCGCGGTAGGTCCACGGCCCGTCGACGCTCTCCGCCGTGGCGTAGCCCACCTTGTAGTTCTCCGAACCGGTGTCGTCGATCGAGTAGGTCAGGTGGTACAGACCGTCGCGGTAGTTCAGGAACGTGCCCTCGCGGAAGTCGGTCAGCCCGCTGATCTTCTTCAGCGTCGACGCCTTGATCGAGAGCATGTCGTCGGAGAGCTCCGCGTAGACGGGCGAGCCGTTGCCCCAGAAGAGGTAGTGCTTGCCGGTCTCCGGGTCGGTGAACGCCGCCGGGTCGATGGCCTGACCGGAGGTGACGGCCTCGTTGTTGAGGATCATCGCCTGCGGCTGCGCCACGAACGGCCCGGTGGGGCTGTCGGCCACGGCCACGCCGATGGTCTTGCGGTCGAGCGCGATGTTGTGACCGCTGAAGTAGAAGTAGTACTTGCCGTCCTTCTCCGCGATCGTGGGCGCCCAGGCGTTGCCCGCGGCCCACGGCACATCGCCGTTCGCGCCGTCCAGGGTGAGGATCGGCTCCTCCGACCTGGTCCAGTCGACGAGGTTCTTCGACGACCAGACGTAGAACTCCTTGCCGCCCCAGCCGGGGAAGCCGTCGGTGGTGGCGTACACGTAGTAGGTGTCGCCGAAGGCCACCACGTTCGGGTCGGCGTACAGCCCGGGGATGCTCGGGCTGCCCATGTCGACCGCCCGCAGCGTCCAGGTCACGGCTGCGCCGCCTCCGGGAGGCGTGAGAGTCACCGTGACCGGCTCGCGCAGGTCGACGGTGGTTCCGGATGCGGGGCTCGCCACGACACCGGCGGCGGTGGAGAACACCGGCGTGAGTGCGCTCCGGTCGGTGCCCGGCTTCACCGGGAAGGTGACCTCGCGCGCGGCGGAGTCGACGATCGGAGCGACCTTCAGCACGTCCTCCTCGAGCGTCACTCCGGCCAGGGCCGAGGTGTTGCCCGAGGCGGCCAGCACCTCGTCGGCCGACAGGGCCCGGTTGTAGATCGCGAACTCGCGGAACTTGCCCGAGAGCTTGCGGTCGGCGTCGTAGTTCGACCGGCCGAGGTAGTTCGCGGTGGTCGAGCCGCCGCCGATGTCCCCCGGGTCGGTGGTGACGGTTCCGGATGCGACGGCCAGGCCGTCGAGGTAGATGGTCGCGGTGGTGTCCTTAAGCACGTACGTGAGATGGGCCCAACGACCGCGGGGCAGGTTGCTGCCCTGCGACACCGTCTGCTCCGTCGTCCAGTTGCCGGTGGCGAGGCTGGTGCGGTACGCGTTGCCGGTGGTGAAGAGGTAGCCGTTGCCCGCACCCGAGACCGTGTTGCCGAGGCCGTAGATGAAGTAGGAGCCCGACTGGGAGTCGTCGATCCAGACATCCGCCTGCACCGTGGTGTCTTCGACACCGGAGAGCAGGTTGTCGGGCAGGTCGACGTAGTCGTCGGTGCCGTCCAGCTGCAGGGCTCCGTCGGCGAAGGTGGCGCCGCCCACGATGGTGCCGTCCTGGCCGTTGCCCGAGCGGTCGTGCAGCACGGTTCCCGAGCCGTCGGTGAAGTCGTAGCGCACGATCTCACCCTCCTCGTTGGCCGGAACGGGGGCCGGGCCCTCGCCGAGGCTCTCGAGCTCGGCCGCGGTCACCGGGATCACGGTGCCGTGACGGGGGCTGGCCGGCAGGTCGTAGTCGGCCGCCACCTTCCAGTCGGGGTTCGCGATGTCGGCGGTCTCCAGCGGGATGTAGCCGCGTCCGCCGTACTCGTCCACGAAGAGGTAGAACTTCGAGCCGTTGACGTCGCCCGGGTTCGCCTTGAAGGCCGTGGGGCCCTCGACGGCGCTGGTGCCGGCCTTCTTGCCGATGCAGCTGTCCACCATGGTCCACGACGGGAGCGTGGCGCGGAGGTCGGTCGAGGACTCCTGGATGATGTCGCTGCAGCCGGTGCCGGCCGCCCCCTCGTCCTTGGTGAAGCGGTAGTAGGTGTCGCTGTCCTTGATCACGGTGGAGTCGATGCGCGCCACACCCTGGTCCTGCCAGATCTCGGGCGTGGAGAAGGTCACGAAGTCGCGCGTGGTGGCGTACATCATGCGGTGGTAGCTGTTGCCGGTGTGACCGGGGTCGTCGTCGGCGTAGAGCGACGAGGCCCAGAACACCACGTAGGCGCCGATGGTGTCGTCGTAGTACGCCTCGGGCGCCCAGGTGTTGCCCGCGTTGTCGGGTGCCACCTTGACGTGCCGCTGTGCAGACCAGTTCTTCAGGTCGGTCGACTCCCACACCTCGATGTACTGGCTCCCCGTGCGCACGGAGTCACCCCAGGAGGTGCCGCTGCCGATGGAGAGGTCGGTGGCGATGAGGTAGAACTTGTCACCCTCGGGAGAGCGGATCAGGAACGGGTCGCGCAGGCCCTTGGTGCCCTCGTTCGAGGTGAGCACCGGCTGACCGCCGTTGAGCTCGCGCCAGTCGAGCGCGTTGTTGCCCTCGCTGGCGGCGAAGTAGATGTTCTCGCCGGCGAGGGAGTTGCCCGTGAAGTAGGCGAAGGCGTACCCCTCGTAGGCGCCGAGGTCGGCCGCCTTCTTGACCTTCGCGGTGAACTCGCGGGTGGCCACAGCGGCGCCCTTGGTGAGCGTGGCCGTGAGCACCACGTCCTGGTCGGCCGACGGCCGCACCACGACGCCGTCGGTCGCCACGACCGCGGGGGCCGACGACGTCCAGCTGATGGCGATGCCCGCGGGAGCCGCGGGGAGGGTGATGTTGCCGCGCACGTCGTCGAGCGTGGCGATGCTCAGTGCCGCCGCCGCGGTGTCGACGTCGTACTGGTCGCTCGGCTGGGCGACCACGGTCACGACGAAGTCGCGGGTGGTGCTGGCCGAACCGCGCGTCACGGTGGCGGTGAGGGTCACCGTGGCATCGGGCTGACCGGATGCCGGCCGGGTGACCGCACCCGCCGCCGAGATCACGGCCGGGGTGTCCGAGCTCCACGCGACGGCGGCACCGTTCGTGCCCGTCGTCGGGAGCGTGAGGTTCGACTGCACGGCCGAGAGGTCGCCGAGCGACAGAGCGGCCGCGTCCCGGCTCGCACGCAGGTCGTCCGTCGGCTGCAGGGCGGCCACCTCGTCGGCGGCGAGCGCCGTGTCGAAGATCTGGAAGTCGCGCACGCTGCCGGCCAGATAGCGGTCGGAGGCGTAGTTCGAGCGGCCGATGTAGTTCGACGTCGTCGTTCCGCCGCCGAGTTCACGCGGCTTGACGGTGACGCCGGTCTTCACGGCCACCTCGGCTCCGTCGAGGTAGATCCGCGCGGTGTCGGTGGCGTCGTCGAGCGTGTAGGTGAGCGTCTTCCAGACGCCGCGCTGCAGGTCGGCGTTGGAGTTCACGACCTGCTCGCCGCTCCAGTTGCCGGTGGTGATGCCGGCGCGGTAGGCGTTGCCGGTGGCGAAGAGGTACCCGGTGCCGGAGTTGCTCGTGGCCGGGTTGCCGAGTCCGAAGATGAAGTAGGGGGTGGCTTGGGTGGGCCGCACGAGCACCTCGGTGCTCACCGTGATGGAGTCGAGCCCGGCGAGGATGTTCGCGGGCAGGGCCACGTGGTCGTCGACCCCGTCGAGCGTGGCACCGGCGCCGCCGCCGAGAGCGGGAGCCCCCACGTAGCTGGCGTCGCGGCCGTTGCCCGAGCTGTCGAGGGCAGTGGTGCCCGTGGTCTCGTCGAGCGCGTAGTGCGCCACGAGGTGGTCGTCGGCCGCGGCGAACGCGGGGGTCGTCGCCAGGAGCGGCAGGGTCAGAGCCGCAGCGGTGGCGAGCACCAGCGACTTCAGAGGTACGTGTTTCATGGGTGGGATCTCTCCAGAATCGGCTTCATCGTCGAACGGGAATCAGGCATCCGGGGATGCCTGGGGGCGGGCCGAGCTCACGCAACGGCCCGCCTGGCGGTGGATCGGGTGTTCGGGTGGGGTCAGGTCTTGCGTTTACGGGAGACGACGAGTCGCTGCAGCAGCACGAACACCAGCAGGATCGCTCCGGTGATGATCGTGGTCGCCTCCGGGGGGATGCTTCCGTCGCGGGTGATCAGCACGTTCATCAGGCCCAGCACCAGGGCGCCCACCACCGAGCCCAGCACGAAGCCGGCGCCTCCGGTGAGCAGGGTGCCGCCGATGATCACCGCGGCGATCGCGTCGAGCTCCCAGCCGACCCCGGTGATGTTCTGCGCGATGCCGAGCTTCGAGGTGTACACCACGGCGGCGAGGCCGGCGAGGGTTCCGCTGATCACGTACACGATCAGCTTGGTGCGCACCACGGGCAGGCCCATCAGCAGCGCCGACTGCTCGGAGCCGCCGATCGCGTACACCGTGCGGCCGAGACGGGTGCGGTGCAGCACGAAGAAGGCAACGGCCACCACGAGCACCGCGATGATCACGTTGGGTGTGGTGATGAGGTCGTTGATCTTCGGGCCGTCGACCACGGTGATCTCGGTCGACAGCGTCCGGATGGGCGAGTCGTCGCCCAGACGCTCCGGAACGGTGCTGAGCATCGAGGCCAGGCCCCGGGCGAGGAACATCATCGCCAAGGTGGCGATGAACGGTTGTACGTTGAAGAACTGGATCAGGATGCCGGAGGCCACACCGAAGGCGGAGCCGATCAGGATCATCAGCACCACCACCACCGCCGGGTTCCAGCCGGCGTTCGCGAGCATCACGCCCACGAGACTGCTGATGGCGATCACGGCGCCCACCGAGAGGTCGACGCCTCCGGTGAGGATGACGAAGGTCAGTCCCACCGCGAGGATGATCAGGTACGCGTTGTTGATCAGCAGGTTGGAGATCGTGTTGAACTGCACGATCCGGCCGTAGGCGATCTCGCCGTAGACGATCATGGCGATGAAGATCACCACGGCCGCCAGCGTGGGCAGCGTCTCGAGGTTGGGCTTCAGTCGCGACAGCAGCGACGGGCGGGCGGGCGCTGACGGGCCCTGGGTGGGGCGATCGATGAGAGTGCTCATGCCGACACTGCTTCCTTTCGCGTCGAGGCGGGTTCGGAGGGGGTCGGGGCCGAGGGGGTCGACCGCGCCTTGCGCTGGGCGAACAGGGCCCGTACGCGCTGCGACTGCAGCAGGCAGATGATCACGATCACCGCGGCCTTGAAGGCCGGGGTGGCGGAGGAGGGGATGGAGAGGAACACGATCGTCTTGTCCAGCGTGGCGATCAGCAGGGCGCCGATCACACTGCCGGTGAGCGAGAACTTGCCGCCGGCGAGCGACGTGCCGCCGATCACCACGGCGAGGATCGCGTCCATCTCGGCCGAGAGCCCCGTCTTGGCCACCTCGACCGTCATCACGCTGGCCACACTGAAGATGCCCGCGATGCCCGCGAGCACCGCGCTCACGATGTAGACGGCGATCAGGATGCCGATCGGGCGGATGCCCGCCATCCTGGCGGCCTTCGGATTGATGCCGATCGACTCGATCATCAGGCCCAGGGCACTGCGGCGCACCAGCACCGCCACGATGGCCACGATCACGGCGGCGATCACGAACACCACCGGAAAGCCGAGAACGGTTCCGTTGGCGATCCAGCGGAAGGGCTCGTTCGTGGCGGAGGTGTTCTGCCCGGCGGTGATCACCTTGGCGAGCCCCCGGCCCGCCAGCATGGTGATCAGGGTGGTGATGAAGGGCTGGAGCCCCACCACCGACACCAGCACGCCGTTCACCGTTCCGAGCACGGCGCTGATGGCGAGCGCGAGGGCCGCGGCCCCGATCGCCGCCCCCGGGCTTCCGCCGGAGGTGCTCATGAACTCCATCGACACCGCACCGGATACCGCCATCACCGAGCCGACCGAGAGGTCGATGCCCCGGGTCGCGATCACGAGGGTCATGCCGATGGCGATCATCATGATGGGCGCACTGGCCCGCAGGATGTCGATGGCGTTGCCGGAGAGGTTGCCGGTGGTGGAGTTGACCGAGATGCCGAGGTAGCTCGGGTCTTTGATCAGGTTGATCACGATCAGCAGCAGGAGGGCGACCACCGCCCAGATGTAGGGCTGGTGGATGATCTTGGCCACGACGGAGTCGCCGGCGGGCCGTGCGGACGCCTTGCTCATGCGACGCTCCCTTCGGTTGCGATGAGGTCGACGATGGTGTCGGCCGTGACATCCGGCCCGTTCACGATCTCGCCGATCTTGCGGTGGTCCTTCAGAACGACGATGCGCTCGCTGAGACGCACCACCTCCTCGAGCTCGGAGGAGATGAACACCACCGACATGCCGTCCTCGGCGAGCGTGGCGATCGCCTCCTGGATCTCGGCCTTGGCGCCGATGTCGATTCCGCGGGTGGGCTCGTCGAGCACGATCAGCTCGGGATTGGTGGCCAGCCACCGGCCGAGCAGCACCTTCTGCTGGTTTCCGCCGGAGAGGTTCTTGATGGGGCGCTCGGGGTCGGCCGGACGCACGTTCAGCTCCACGAGGTACTTGTCGCAGAGCTCCTTCTGCTCGCGCTTGGAGAGCGGGCGCGCCCAGCCCCGGCGGGCCTGCACGGCCAGCACCAGGTTCTCGCGAACGCTGAGGTCGCCGATGATGCCCTCGTCGCGACGGTTCTCGGTCGAGAACGCGATCTTCTTCGACAGGCCGGCGGTGGGGCTGTGCACCTCGGTGGTGATTCCGGCGATGCGCACCTCGCCGCTGTCGGGCCGGTCGGCGCCGTAGATCAGGCGGCCGAGTTCGGTGCGACCCGAGCCGAGCAGCCCGGCGAGGCCCACCACCTCACCCTTGTGCACCTCGATGTCGACGGGCTCGATCGAGCCCTTCCGGCCGAGGTCGGTGGCCTTGTAGAAGGGTTCGGCGGTGGCGTCCACCGTGCGACCGCGGTTCGAGCCGAGGGCCGCGAGGGTGCCGAAGTCCTTGCCGATCATCTTCGAGATGAGCTGGGTGCGATTGAGTTCGGGGGTCATGTACTCGCCCACGTACTCGCCGTTGCGCAGCACCGTGAGACGGTCGCTGATCGCGTAGACCTGGTCGAGGAAGTGCGAGACGAAGAGGATGGCGACGCCCTGGTCGCGCAGCCGGCGCATCACGCCGAACAGTCCTTCGACCTCGTTGGCATCCAGGCTCGACGTGGGCTCGTCGAGGATGAGCACCTTCGACTTGGTCACCATGGCGCGGCTGATGGCCACCAGCTGCTGCAGCGCGAGGGAGATGCTCGAGAGCGGGGCCTTCGGGTCGATGTCGCCGAGGCCGAGGCCCACGAGGGCTTCGTGCGCGGCCTCGTTGGTCTTCTTCCAGTTGATGCCGAAGGGGCCGCGGATCTCATGACCCAGCATCACGTTCTCACCGACGGTGAGGTTGTCGCAGAGGTTGACCTCCTGGTACACCGTCGAGATGCCGGCGTTCTGCGCATCCGCCGTGCCGGTGAACGACCGAGGGCCGCCGGCGACGCGGATGGTGCCGGAGTCGATCTTGTAGACGCCCGTGAGCGCCTTGATCAGCGTCGACTTGCCGGCGCCGTTCTCACCCATGAGGGTGTGCACCTCGCCGGGGAAGAGGCGGAAGTTCACGTTCTGGAGCGCCTTGACGCCCGGGAACTCGATCGAGATGGCCTCCATCTCGACGATGGGCTCTGTGCCTGCCATGTCTGCCTGGTCGTTCTGCCGGGTACCCGGCGTCGTCGATGGGTGGTGCGGAGCACCGCGTCGGACGCGGCTGCCGCCGTGGCCTCAGCCGGCCTGCGCACGAGGCGGCAGGCCGGCTGAGGCGAGGGTGGATCAGTACAGACGGGTGGGGAGCGCCTCGGTCGCCGCTTCGGGCGAGTCGAAGGTGACGCTCGGAACCACGATGTCGCTCTCGACGGTCTCGCCGGCCAGAGCCGACTTGACCACGTCGATGGCCGTGTCACCGAACAGCGGGTTGTACTCGGCGACGAAGCTCAGCTTGCCGGCGGCGAGGGCCTCGAGAGCCGGCTTGGTGCCGTCGATCGTGATGATCTTCACGTCGGTGCCGGGCTTCAGGCCCGCCTCTTCCACGGCGAGCACGGCGCCGAGGCCCATCTCGTCGTTCTGTGCGAAGACCAGCTGCACGTCGTTGTTGTTCGCCTTCAGGATGGTCTCGAAGACGCTCTTGGCCTCTTCGGTCGACCAGTTCGCCGACTGCGACTCGAGCTTCTTCAGGTTCGGGGCGATCGACTCGTCCCAACCCTCGTTGCGGTCGTTCACGACCGAGAGGCCGGGAGGGCCCTCGAGCACGACGTAGTTGGCGCCGTCGGGGAACTGGCTGTTCGCCCACTCGGCGGCCGAGGCGCTGATGCCGACGTTGTCGGGCGCGATGTGGCTGGTGTAGAGCTCGGTGTCATTCGGCTCGATGCCGCGGTCCAGCAGCACGACCGGGATCTCGGCCTCCTGGGCACGCTCGAGCACGCTCTCCCAGCCGGTCGCCTCCGTGGCCGACAGCAGGATGGCGTCGACACCCTCGTCGATGAACGAGGTGAACGCGGTGATCTGCGAGTTCTGGTCACCGTTGGAGGCGGGGGCGTACTTGAGGTCGAAGCCGTTCTCCTTCGAGAACGAGTCCTGGATGTTCTGCTCGTTGGCGGTACGCCATCCACCCTCAGGGCCCACGGCGACGAAGCCGATGGTGGTGAGGTCACCCTCGCCGCCGCTTCCGCTGTCGGCGGTGTCGGATCCGCCCGAGCAGGCGGTGACGCCGAGAGCGAGGGCTCCGACGAGGGCGATTCCGGCGACTGCCCGGAACGATGCTGTGCGGGACATTGATCTCCTCCTTGAGATCCGCCCTCCGAATTCGGAGCGGCGGGACGAAACTGTGGTGCGGGTACGTCGGCCCGGTGCTAATTGTTAGCGCTCATATTTGCCGACCCGTGAACAGTCCCATGCTGAGCGAAAGCTGTCAAGTCTCAGTTTGATCACGCGTCATTCCGCGGATTCTGTGCCAGAATCCCCCGCCGAGGCGGCTTGCACCCGGTGAATGTGAGCCGTAACATTCAACAATGCCGTCACCGTGGGACTGTTGATCGTGCCGTCGATCGCGCCCATCGTCGAACTGCAGCAGGTCTCGATCAGGTTCGGCCGGGCGCAGGCACTCGACAACGTCGACTTCCGCCTCTTCCCCGGCGAGGTGCACGCCCTCATCGGCGAGAACGGCGCGGGCAAGTCCACGCTCATCAAGGCGCTCACGGGGGTGACGCCCATCGACGACGGGCGCATCCTGCTGGATGGGCATCCGGTGTCGTTCTCGGGCGTGGCCGACGCCCAGTCGGCCGGCATCAGCACCGTGTTCCAGGAGATCAACCTGCTGCCCAACCTCTCGGTGGCCGAGAACGTGATGCTCGGGCGCGAGCCGCGCCGGCGCTTCGGCGGCATCGACTGGCGGGCCATGCGGGCCCGTACCGTCGAGCTGCTCGAACTCATGCGGCTCGACATCGACCCCTCCTCGCCGCTCGCCGATCACTCCACGGCCGTTCAGCAGCTCATCGCCATCACCCGGGCCGTCTCGGTGAAGACGCGGGTGCTCATCCTCGACGAGCCCACCTCGAGCCTCGACAACGACGAGGTCACCGAGCTCTTCCGCGTCATCCAGCTGCTGAAGGCCGACGGTGTGGCCATCGTGTTCATCTCCCACTTCCTCGACCAGGTCTACGAGATCTCAGACCGGCTCACCGTGCTGCGGGAGGGCCGCCTGGTGGGCGAGTACCTGCCGAACGAGCTGCTGCGCATCGACCTCGTGCAGAAGATGATCGGAAAAGACCTCGACGCCCTCGACGACATCCGTCAACGCATCGAGGCCAGCGGGCCGGGCGATGCGCTCGACGACGAGCTGCCCCTGCTCGCCGCGATCGGTCTCGGCCGCGACGGCGCGATCGAGCCGTTCGACCTGCGGGTCTACGAGGGCGAGATCATCGGCATCGCCGGGCTGCTGGGCTCGGGGCGCACCGAGCTGGCGCGCCTGCTGACCGGGGTCGACCGGGCCGACACGGGGTCGATCACCGTCGAAGGGCGCTCGCGGCGGCTGCCGTCTCCGCGGGCCGCCCTTCGGCGCCGCATCGCCTACGCCTCGGAGAACCGGCGCACCGAGGGCATCATCGGCGACCTGTCGGTGCGCGACAACCTCGCCCTCGCGCTGCAGGCGAGTCTCGGCTGGTTCCGGCCGATGTCCCGCCGCCACAAGGACGAACTGGCCGCGAGTTACATCCAGTCGATGGACATCCGGCCGAACGACCCGGGCGCGCTGATGAAGAACCTCTCCGGGGGCAACCAGCAGAAGGTGCTCCTGGCGCGCTGGCTCGCCATCGCACCCCGGCTGCTGGTGCTCGACGAGCCCACCCGCGGCATCGACATCGGCGCCAAGGCCGACATCCAGAAGCTCGTCACCGACCTGGCCGAGAACGGCCTCTCGGTCGTGTTCATCTCGGCCGAGCTGGAGGAGGTGCTGCGCATCAGCCACCGTGTCACGGTGCTGCGCGACCATCGGATGATCGCCGACCTGCCCAACCACGACCTCACGGTCGCCGCGCTGCTCGCCGCCATCGCCGACGGGCCAGACGAGGGCGACCCTGGAGGATCGGGCGGGTCCACCACGATAGAGTCTGGCGACAACGCATGATCCCATCGTTGCTCTGCTCGCCGGAGGGGGCACGTTGATGGCCGACGGCACTCCTCGTCAGGTGACCATCTTCGATGTCGCACGCCTGGCCGGCGTCTCGCACCAGACGGTGTCCCGCGTGCTGAACGACCTGCCGAACGTGCGGCCCGCCACGAAGGCGCGAGTGCAGGATGCGATCAAGAAACTCCGCTACGTGCCCTCCCCCGCCGCCCGGGCGCTGGTCACCCGGCGCTCGCGCACGATCGGCCTCGTCACCACCGGCGGCACCGAGTTCGGGCCGTCGTCGACGGTGCTCTACTTCAACGCGGCCGCCCGCGACGCCCGCTGGTCGGTGTTCACCGCCAACATGGTCGACGGCGATCCGGCCGCCGTGCGCTCGGCGGTCGAGGCGTTCCTGCGCCAGAACGTCGAGGGCATCGGTGTCATCAGCGGCCACCAGGGGGTGACGGATGCGGTGGTCGGCATGGAGCTGACCGTCCCGCTGGTCATCCTCCGGTCCACCTCGCAGCCAGGCCTCCTCACCGTCGGTGCAGACCAGTACGGGGCCGCCCGCGCGGCCGTACGACACCTGATCGGGCTCGGCCACCGCACCATCGCCCATCTGGCGGGCCCGCCCGACTCGGCCGACGCCCGCGAGCGCGAGCGCGGCTGGCGCGATGAACTGGCGGCCGGCGGGCTCGCCGCGAACGTGCTCGGGGTGGGCGACTGGACCCCGGCGGCCGGCTACGACCTCGGGTCCCGCTTCGACGGCGAGCGCGTGTCGGCCGTCTTCGCCGCCAACGACCAGATGGCCCTCGGTCTCATGCACGCCCTCTCCGACAAAGGCCTCCGCGTGCCGGACGACGTGAGCATCGTGGGCTTCGACGACATCCCGGAGGCGGCCCATTTCGCGCCACCGCTCACCACCCTGCGGCAGGACTTCCGGCGCCTCGGCCACGACATGCTGAGCACGTTGCTCGCGCGCATCGAGGTGGGCGACAGCGACCCCATCGAGGTGCAGCAGCCGCAGCTCGTGGTGCGCGCCTCCACCCGGGCCGTCAGCCGGCTGGCGGCCACGCCGCGCTGACCCGCCCGTCGCCCGCGGCGACGTCGATGGCGACGCCGCCGCTCGCCGCTATGCCGCTATGCCGACGTCAGCTGCTGCGCGTACAGCGCCGCGTACGCCCCGCCGCGCCCGAGCAGCTCCTCGTGCGTGCCCGACTCCACGATCCGCCCCGCGTCGACCACGTGGATCACGTCGGCGTGCACGATGGTCGACAGTCGGTGCGCGATCGCGATCGTCGTGCGGCCGCGCGCCGCGGTGTCCAGCGCATCCTGCACCACCCGCTCCGAGATCGAGTCCAGGGCGCTGGTGGCCTCGTCGAGGATCAGCACGGCCGGGTCTTTCAGCAGTACCCGCGCGATGGCGATGCGCTGCTTCTCGCCGCCCGACAACCGGTATCCGCGCTCACCCACCATGGTGTCGTACCCGGCGGGGAAGCTCATGATGCGCTCGTGGATGTTCGCCTTGCGCGCCGCCTCCACGAGCTCCTCGTGGCTCGCCTCGGGCCGGGCGTAGCGCAGGTTCTCGGCGATCGTGGCGTGGAACAGGTAGGTCTCCTGACTCACGATGCCCAGCCGCGCGATCAGCGACTCGTGCCTGAGTTCCCGCACGTCGACCCCGTCGACACGAACGCTCCCCCCGCTGGCCTCGTAGAGGCGCGGCACGAGGTACGACACCGTGGTCTTGCCGGCACCCGAGGGGCCCACGAAGGCGGCGAACTGGCCGGGTTCCACCGTGAACGACACCCGGTCGAGGGTGGGATGCTCGGGCTCGCCGTCGGGGTACACGAACGTCACGTCGTCGAACTGCACCCGGCCTGCGGTGCGGCCCTGCGGGAGGTCCACCGCATCCGGAGCGTCGACGATCGCGGGCTTCAGGTCGAGGTACTCGAAGATGCGGGCGAACAGCGCGCCCGAGGTCTGCAGGTCGAGACCCACGCGCATCAGGCCGAGGAGCGGCCACATCAGCCGGGCCTGCACGGTCGTGAAGGCCACGATGGTGCCCGCGGTCACGTCGACCCCACCCGCGATGAGGTAGCCCGACACCAGGTACACCACGGCCGGCACCACCGAGAGCACGATCGTGACGATGGCGAAGAACCACTGGCCGCTCATCTGCTGGCGCACCTGCAGCGAGATCTGGTTCTCGTTCTCGGCCGAGTAGCGGTCGATCTCGGCGCCCTGCCGGTTGAAGCTCTTCGCCAGCAGGATGCCGGAGACGCTCAGCGTCTCCTGGGTGATGGCCGTCATGTCCGAGAGCGACTCCTGCGTCTTCGCGGCGATGCGCGCGCGCACCTGACCCACCCGGCGCTGGGCGAGCACGAGCAGCGGCATCAGCACCACGGCCACCAGGGTGAGCTGCCAGCTCAGCAGCAGCATGGCCACGAGCGCGGCGATCACCGTGACGGTGTTGCCCAGCACGCTCGAGACCGTGTTGGTGAGCACGTTGGCCACGCCGCCCACGTCGTTCTGCAGCCGCGACTGGATGATGCCGGTCTTCGTGCGGGTGAAGAACGCCAGCTCCATGCGCTGCAGGTGGCTGAACAGCCGGATGCGCAGATCGCCCATCACGCTGTTGCCCACCCGGGCGGTGAGGTACGTCTGCCACACCCCGAGCGCGGCCGACACGATCCAGATGAACACCATCAGGCCCACCAGCTCGAACAGCACCGGGATGTTCGGGCCTCCCGAGGGGAAGAGCCCCTCGTCGAAGGCCTGCTGGGTGAGCAGCGGCGGCAGCACGGTGAGGGCCGCCCCGATGAGCACGAGCACCGCCGTGACCACGAGCGCCCGCCGGTACGGCCGGAACAGCTCGGCGATGCGGTGCAGCAGGTTCGGGATGCGCGGGGCCTCGGCGTTCGCGGCCCGTTGCGCCTCGGTGTCGCCCCGCGAGACGCGGCCACCCCCGCCGCCACCACCAGGGCGCGAACCGCCGCGCATGCCTCCCGAGGCCGCCACCTCACCCATCCGGCTCATCCAGACCTCCAGTTCCGGTGTCGACAGTACGCCTGGCCGCCGACCCCGCCGCCCCATTCCTCCACGGGCGAAACCACCGGCCCGCGCACGCGGAACGGCCGCCGAGCTCCCTGGGGAACCGGCGGCCGTTCGGCGTGCGTGACGACCGGGTCAGCCCTTCGTGGAACCCGCCAGCAGGCCCCGCACGAAGAACCGCTGCAGGGCGAAGAACACGATCAGCGGCACGATGATGGCCACGAACGCCCCCGCCGTGAGCAGGTACCAGTCCTGACCGCGCGAGCCCGTGATCTCGGCCAGCAGCTTCGTGATCGGAGCCACCCCGCCGTCGGCGAAGATGAGCGCCACCAGCAGGTCGTTCCACACCCAGAGGAACTGGAAGATCGCGAACGACGCCAGCGCCGGCATGGTGAGCGGCAGGATGATGCGGAAGAAGATCTGCCCATGACCGGCGCCGTCGACCCGTGCCGCCTCGATCACCTCGCGCGGGATCTCCGAGACGAAGTTGTGCAGCAGGAAGATCGCCAGCGGCAGCGCGAAGATCGTGTGCGCGATCCAGACCTGCGAGAACGTGCCGTTCGAGGGGATGCCGGCGAAGATCCAGTCGTCGCCCACCGCGATACCCCGCGAGAACAGGCTGAGCAGCGGAACGAGCGCCATCTGGATGGGCACGATCTGCAGCGCGAAGACGCCGATGAACAGCCAGTCCTTGCCCTTGAAGTCGATCCACGCGAAGGCGTACGCGGCCAGCGCCGCGATCACCAGCGGGATGAGGGTGGCCGGGATGGTGATGGCGATCGAGTTCACGAACGACGAGGCGATGGTGACCGAGGAGTTTCCCGAGCCCAGCACCTCGACGTAGTTGTCGATCGTGAAGCCCCAGTTGTCGAAGATCGTCCACCAGCCGGAGGTCTGGATGTCGTTGCGCTCGCGGAACGACGAGATCAACAGCCCGAAGGTCGGGATCGTCCAGATGACGGCGATGATCAGGGCCGCGACGGTGGCGCCCCGGCTGGTGAGCCGGCGCTTGGTGCGCTTGGTCACCGTCTCGTCGCGCTCGATCGCGCGCTCGCCCGCCTTGAGCTGCTTCTCGGTGGCTTTGTCGACCGGCAGGTCGATCGGCTGCACGGCGCTCATCGGATCTCCCTCTGCTTCTTGATCTGCCTGGCGTTGTAGATGACGATCGGCATCACCAGGATGAAGAGGATGACGGCGAAGGCCGCCGACCGCCCGTACTCGAAGTTCTTGAACTGGGTGTACATCTCGTTCGCCAGCACGCTGGTCTCGTTGGCGCCCGCGGTCATGGTGCGCACGATGTCGAACACCTTCAGCGACGCGATCGAGATGGTGGTCAGCACCACCACCAGCGACGAACGGATGCCCGGCACAGTCACGTTAGTGAACCGCTGCCAGGCGTTGGTGCCGTCGAGCTCAGCGGCCTCGAGCTGCTCGGCCGGAACACCCTTGATGGCGGCCGAGAGGATCACCATCGCGAAACCGGTCTGGATCCAGATGAGCACCACGATCAGGAAGAAGGTGTTCCACGGCGACTCCTGGAGCCATTGCACGGGCTGACCGCCGAGCCACACCACCACCTGGTTCAGCAGGCCGATCTGGCTCTGGTCGTCGGGCCGGTAGGTGTACACGAACCGCCAGATGATCGACGCCCCCACGAAGGAGATGGCCATCGGCATGAACACGAGGATCTTGAAGAACTTCTCGCCACGGCTCTTGTCGATGAACACCGCGTAGGCGAGACCGAAGATGGTGGAGGCGATCGGCACCACGAGCACCCAGATGATGGTGTTCAGGATGACGCGCAGGTTCTGCGGGTTGGTGAGCACCCAGGCGAAGTTGTCGAGCCCGACGAAGTTGCCCCGGCTGGAGAACAGCGAGTCGATCGCCGTCTTCACGGTGGGGTAGATGAGCCCGATCACCAGCAGGATGATCGCGGGGGCCAGGAAGCCGAAGAGCTGGAAGAGATACCCGGCGCCCTGCGAGGAGCGCTTGTCGAGCCAGAAGAACAGCAGGCCCAGAGCCGCGGCGATGAGCGCCGCCCACCACACCGATCCCACGAGCACGAGGGCCAGGAACGGGGCGGCCACGCAGACCGCGAGGCGGATGATCGTGTACCG
Organism: Herbiconiux liangxiaofengii; assembly: GCF_041927335.1. Classification (NCBI taxonomy): domain Bacteria; kingdom Bacillati; phylum Actinomycetota; class Actinomycetes; order Micrococcales; family Microbacteriaceae; genus Herbiconiux; species Herbiconiux liangxiaofengii. The sequence goes on from NZ_JBHFHD010000008.1 coordinate 122,758, forward strand.
GCGGCCGGTGCGGGGCGCGATCTCCACGAAGAAGAGGATCAGCGCGACGACGGCGCCGAACGCGATGAGGACGATGGGGATCTGCGCCAACGCGGGCAGCTTCCCCACCCAGAGAAGGAAATCGGACATGAAAACCTTTCGAGTGCGACTCTGAACTCAGGAACGGTCCGGTGCCCGAGGCGCCGTGAGGACACCGTAGCACCAGGCTGCAACGAGGCCGCCCGAAGGATTCCGGGCGGCCTCATCGCGACCGTTCGATCTATGGATGGACCGTTCGACCTATTCGGTCGGCCAGCCACCCTCGATTGACGTGAGCACTTCCTCCTGGGGAGTGCCGTTGATCCAGTCGACCATGCCCTTCCAGAAGGTTCCGGCGCCGACGGCACCGGGCATCAGGTCGGAGGCGTCGAACCGGAACGTGGTCTTGTCGTCCTGGAGGATGCCGATGGCCTGCTGCAGGATGGGGCTCTGCGCGTTCTTGGCGTCGAGGCCCTTGTTCGCGGAGATCACACCACCCAGCGACACGCGGCTGTTCGCCCACTCGGGGCTGGAGAGGTACTCCTGCACCTTCACGGTGTCGGCGTCGTTGGAGAAGGCTCCGACGATCTCGCCACCACCGGTGACGGCGGTCTCACCCTCGTTGACGGCCGGGGTCACGAAGGCCCAGATGTCGGCGTCGGGGCCCACGGTCGCACCGGCGTCGGTGAGGAAGCCGTCGAAGAACGAGGCCTGGTGGGTGAGGGCGCAGCTGCCGTCGGCCATGGCGTTCGCCACGTCGCCGAAGGCGGTCGCGTTGATCGACTTGACGTCACCGAAACCGGCGTTGACGTAGCTCGGGTTGAGCAGGATGTCGCCCACCGAGGTGAACGCGTCGCTGATGGCGGGGTCGGTGAACTTGACCTCGTTCTTCACCCACTGGTCGTAGACGTCGGGGCCCGACTGACGCAGCACCAGGTCTTCGACCCAGTCGGTGCCCGGCCAGCCGGTGGCGTCGCCCGAGCCGAAGCCGGCACACCAGGGAGCCTTGCCGAGCGTGCCCTGCATCGTGGCGGTGAGGTCGACCATCTCCTGGTACGTCTTCGGCACCTCCCAGCCGTTGTCGGCGAACTGCTTGGGCGAGTACCAGACGAAGCCCTTCACGCTGGCCATCAACGGAGCGCCGTAGAACGTGTCGTCGACCGTGCCGTAGGCCTTCCAGTCGGTGGACCAGTACTCGTCGACGTTCTTCTCCACGCCCTCAGGGGCCTTCTGGATGAAGCCGCGCGAGGCGAGGTCGGCGAGCAGACCCGGCTGCGGGAAGATCGCGAGGTCGGGCGGGTTTCCACCCTGCGCACGGATGCCGATCTGGGACTCGAACTCCTTCGACGACTCGTACTGGATGTCGATGTTGTTCTCTTTCTCCCAGTCCGCCCAGGACTGTTCGAGAAGCTCCGCCTCGGTGTCGGCGATGGTGCCGTAGACGGTGACGACGCCGTCGGCCTCGCCCGCCTCACCGCTGGACGCGCCGCCGCCGGCACCGCCGGAGCAGCCGACGAGAGCCAGGCCGAGGCCTGTTGCGAGAGCGATGGGTGCTGTGACACGGCGGTTCAGAAGTGACCGCATTTCTCCTCCTCATTGAGTTTGTACGCCCCGTTGTGGTGCCTTCGGTGGCGCGTGTAGGGAAACCTTTCCATAACTCACCCGAAATGACAAGCTTCCGTGACGATGTCTCGACAAGGTAACGATTCGTTCGGAGAGAGCGCTCTCACGTTATCAGTTGGCGGAGGATTTGGGCAACATTTCTTCGTCGACCGTCGCTCTGAGGCACTAGGATTCTGGAAGCGTTTGCACACGACAAGACGAGGAGGTCATCGTGTCGGGTATCGAAGACGTGGCGACTCTCGCCGGAGTGTCGAAGGCCACGGTGTCGCGCGCGTTGAGCGGGCGGGGCTACGTCTCCGCCGAGACCCGGATGCGGGTGTCCGCCGCGGCGGCCACCCTCGGCTACGTGGTCTCCTCGAGCGCGTCGAGCCTCGTCACCGGCCGCACCAACAACGTCGGGGTGATCATCCCCGAGATCAACCAGTGGTTCTTCGGCAGCATCATCGAGGGCGTCGAGCGCGCCCTCCTCGACCGGGGCTACGACCTGATGCTCTACAACACCACCAAGTCGGTGGAGGAACGCAGTCGCGTCTTCGAGTACTTCCTCGTGCGCAAACGCGTCGACGCAGTGATCGCGGTCACCCTCGAGATCACCGCCGCCGAGGCCGAACGGCTGCTCGCACTGGGCAAGCCGATCGCCGGCATCGGCGGGCCGCTGGAGGGCATCCCCACTCTCAGCATCGACGACGTCGAGGCCGCGAGGCTCGCCACCGAGCACCTCTTGCTGCTCGGCCATCGCCACATCGTGCACGTGGGCGGAGACATCGACGAGCAGATGGACTTCCACGTGCACTCCAAGCGCCTGCGCGGCTTCCAGGAGGCTCTGGCCGCGGCCGGCATCGCCTACGACGCCGACTCGCACGTGGCCACGCCCTTCGACATCCCCGGCGGCTACCGCGTGGGCAAGCAGCTGCTCGGCGATCCGCGTCGGCGCCCCACCGCCGTCTTCGCCGCGAGCGACGAGGTGGGTATCGGCGTCATCCTGGCCGCTCGCGAGCTCGGGCTCTCCGTTCCGGAAGACCTCTCGGTGATCGGCATCGACGATCATCCGCTGAGCGAGATGTTCGGGGTCACCTCGATCGGCCAGCGACCCGATCTGCAGGGCGAACAGGCCGTGGGCTGGGTCATCCGGCAGCTGGAGGAGCCGGGCTGGCGGCCACCGTCGCGCCACACGTTCGTACCGGCCCGCCTGATCATGCGCTCCTCGACGGCTCCCTCTCGCCCCCGGGGTTGACCGGCCGTCGCGTGCGACGGAGTTCCGCCCGGCATCCCTCGAACGACGGATGCTGGCACCGTATCCCGCGCGGGACTCCGTCGTTCCGCCCGGAGATGTCGGGCAGGAACGACGAACGCCCCGAGCCAGAAGGCCCGGGGCGTTCGTTCAGCGAGGCTGAGACTACTTGAGGGTGACGGTGGCGCCGGCCTCTTCGAGCTGAGCCTTGGCCTTGTCAGCGGCCTCCTTGGTCGCGCCCTCGAGCACGGCCTTGGGGGCGCCGTCAACGAGAGCCTTCGCCTCACCGAGGCCGAGGCTGGTGAGGGCGCGCACCTCCTTGATGACCTGGATCTTCTTCTCGCCGGCCGACTCAAGGATGACGTCGAAAGCGGTCTGCTCCTCGACCTCCTCGGCGGCAGCAGCCGGGCCGGCAACGCCGGCGACGGCGACGGGAGCGGCAGCGGTGACCTCGAAGGTCTCCTCGAACGCCTTGACGAACTCGCTCAGCTCGATGAGCGTGAGCTCCTTGAAAGCCTCAAGCAGTTCCTCGGTGGAAAGCTTTGCCATGTTGTTCTCCTTGTTTGGTAGTTAGTTCAACCGCTGACCCGAGCCGGAGCTCAGGACGCGGACTCCTGCTTCTCACGCAGCGCATCGACCGTGCGAACGGCCTTCGACAGCGGGGCGTTGAAGAGATAGGCGGCACCGAACAGCGAGGCCTTGAAGGCACCGGCGAGCTTCGCCAGGAGGACTTCACGGGATTCGAGGTCGGCGAGCTTGGTGACCTCTGCAGCGGTCAGGGGGTTACCGTCGAAGTAACCGCCCTTCACGACGAGCAGAGGGTTTGCCTTGGCAAAGTCACGCAGCGACTTGGCGACGGCCACGGGGTCACCGTGGACGAAGGCGATCGCAGACGGACCGGCGAGCTCGTCGTCGAACGACGAGATGCCGGCGTTGTTCGCCGCGATCTTGGTCAGCGTGTTCTTTACCACGGCGTATGACGCGTGCTCACGGATGTTGCCGCGCAGCTGCTTGAGCTGGGCGACGGTGAGACCGCGATACTCGGTCAGCAGAACGGCGGTCGAGCTCTGGAAAAGTTCCGTGAGCTCGGCAACCGAGGCTTCCTTGTTCGCCATGGCGCTCCTAGTAATCGATAGTGTCGGCCCGGACGGCCGTCGATCTTCGAGGAGACGTGCACAAGAAAAAAGCTCCGGCACAGGAGGCCGGAGCGAGAACAGCACGGATGCTGGGGAACTTGCTTCGTACACCTGCGCAGGTCTTCGCTCTCACGAATCTTCGACCGGATGTCTCTGCGAGCAGATGATCCGATGACCGGCGGTCTTTGGCCTCGTAAAGACTAGGGCAATCCGGCACCGGGGGCAAGTCGGCCTGCGGGTTCCGGCCGAGGGGAACCGGGAGGATGGCCGCCGATCAGCTCTCGCCGGCCTCCCAGCGGGCCAGCCGGCTGATCTCGGCGTCGTCGAGCTCGAGGCCCGAGTCGTCGAGGCGCTGGCGCAGCTGGGTCTCGAGCTCGGCCTCCGAGGCATCCGGGGAGTCGGCCTTCACCTGCGCGATGATGCCCTCCACCTTCTGGGTGACGGACGCGTCGTCGCTGCCGGCCATGGTGGGCTCGTTCTGCTCATCGGTCATGAGATCACCGTACCCCCGGCCGGCTCAGACGAGCGGCAGAGCCACCTCGAACACGGTGGCTCCGGGTTCGCTCCGCACCGTCACCGCTCCCCCGTGGGCGTCGACCACGGCCTTGACGATCGCGAGACCCAGTCCGGTGCTGCCCGCATGCCGGGAACGCGAGGAGTCGCCGCGCACGAAGCGCTCGAACAGGGTGGGCACGAGTTCGGGAGCGATGCCGGGGCCGTCGTCGGCGATGCGCACCAGGGCGACCGGCGCATCCGGATCGCCCGCCCGGCCGTCGACCGACACCCGCACGGTGGTACCGGGGGGCGTGTGCACCCTGGCGTTGGCGAGCAGGTTGGCGAACACCTGGTGCAACCGCGCCGGGTCGCCGGAGACCGTGACGGGCTCCTCGGGCAGGTCGAGATCCCAGACATGGTCGCGGCCGGCCACGTGCGCGTCGCTCACCACGTCGACGAGTACCAGAGACAGGTCGACCTCGCTCATGGCGAGCTCGGGCTTGGCGTCGAGGCGGGCGAGCAGCAGCAGGTCTTCGACCAGGGTGGTCATCCGGGTGGCCTCCGACTCGATCCGGCCGAGCGAGTGGGCCACGTCGCCCGAGAGGTCGGGCGCGGTGCGGCGGGTGAGTTCCGCATACCCGCGGATGGAGGCGAGGGGCGTGCGGAGCTCGTGGCTGGCGTCGGCCACGAACTGCCGCACCTTGTTCTCGCTCTGCTGGCGGGAGGTGAGGGCCGAGGCGACGTGCTCGAGCATCCGGTTGAAGGCCAGGCCCACCCGGCCCACCTCGCTGCGCGGATCGGTGTCGGACGCGGGGACGCGCTCCGCGAGAGCCACGTCGCCGCGGTCCAGCGGCAGCTCGGCGACGCGGGTGGCCGTGGCGGTCACCCGGTCGAGGGGGCGCAGGGCGAGGCGGATGATGAGCAGTCCCGCGATGCCGGCGAGTGCCATCGCGCCGGCGGTGACGGCCACGATCACCACGATCTGCTGCTGCAGGGTGGCTGTGACGTCGCCGAGCGGCAGTCCGGTCACCACGATGTCGCCGGCGGTCGTGACCGTCTGCGCCTCGATGCGGTAGTCGCCCAGCTCGGCGATCGAGACGGTGACGGGGTCGTGCGAAGCGACCACGCCGTCCAGCGATGCGAGCTCGGCGGCGGTGAGGGTCTGGGCGTTGCCGTTCTGGTCGAGCACGACGCCGTCGGTCGCCACGCCGTCGGAGACCACCGCCACCACGGTGCCGGCCGCCTGACCTAGCCGGAAGCCCGGCTGCGGGCCCTGACTGCCGGAGATCGGCGCGAGCGTGCGGTTCGAGGCCTCGTGCACCTGGGCGTCGAGTTGATTCACCAGGTAGCCGTTCAGCGCCACCGTGCTCACCACGCCGATGATCACCCCCGCGAGGGCGATCAGTCCGAGCACGCTCGCGATGAGCGTGCGGCGCAAGGTCACAGCGCGGGCTTCAGCATGTAGCCCGCGCCGCGCACGGTGTGGATCATCGGCGTGCGCCCGGCATCCACCTTCTTGCGCAGGTAGGAGATGTAGATCTCCACCACGCTCGACTTGCCGCCGAAGTCGTAGCTCCACACCCGGTCGAGGATCTGGGCCTTGCTCAGCACCCGCCGAGGGTTGCGCATGAGGTAGCGCAGCAGCTCGAACTCGGTGGCGGTGAGCTCGATCGACTCGCCGTCACGGAAGACCTCGTGACTGTCCTCGTTGAGCTCGAGGTCGCCCACCGTCACGATCGGGTCGTCGGCGTCGGTCACCACCAGGGTGCTGCGACGGATGAGCCCGCGGAGGCGGGCCACCAGTTCTTCGAGGCTGAACGGCTTGGTGACGTAATCGTCGCCGCCGGCAGTGAGCCCGGCGATGCGGTCGTCGAGCGCATCCTTCGCGGTGAGGAAGAGCACGGGCGTCTCGTGGCCGTCGCCGCGCACGCGGTTCAGCACCTGCAGGCCGTCGATGTCGGGCAGCATCACGTCGAGCACGATGATGTCGGGCCGGAACTCCCGGGCGAGCGTGATGGCCTGCCGCCCCTCGCTCGCCGTCTTCACCTCCCAGCCCTCGTACCGCAGCGCCATCGAGAGCAGGTCGGTGAGGGTGTTCTCGTCGTCGACGACGAGGGCGCGCACCGGCGACCCGTCGGCGCGGCGCAGACGCGGCTGCTTCGCCGCGGAGGAGGAGCCGTTGGCGCTGGAGTCGCCACTGAGGAGGGAGCCGTCGATAGTCACAACTCCCAGTATTGGCAGTGGGCTATGAGGAGTCTATGAACGAACACGGCGCAGTCTGAGAATCGGCGATCGGGTTCGTCGCTGACGGCGATGCCGGTGGCACGGGAGACAATGGTGGGGTGTCCGACGCCATGCTCTCCTTCCCCTGGGAGGAGCACTCGGTCGCGGTCCCTCCGCCTCCGGCCCCACCGCACCTCGCGCGGGTGGTCGCGGCGTCGACCGACCGGGTCGCGTGGCTCCGCGCCCGAAGCCGCGGCGTGACGGCGACGGATGCCGCACGGCTCGCGAGCGATGCCGGCGTGCGCGCGGTGGCCTGGGAGAAGTTCAACGGCTCCGGTTTCGGCGGCAACGCCTTCACCGACCACGGGCGCGCCCGCGAGCCCGAGATCGCCGCGTGGGTGCGGCAGGAGTACTCCATCGACCCGAGCGTGCAGCTCTTCCACGCCGCCCGCGAACGCCGCCATCTCGCCACTCCCGACGGCATCCGGGTGACCCCGCAGGGCTCGCTGGAACTCGCCGAGATCAAGACCACGTCGAAGCCCTGGGTGCGCATCCCTCGCTCGTACCTGCGCCAGGTGTGGTGGCAGCAGTACGTGCTCGGGGCCGAGCGCACGCTCGTGGTGTGGGAGCAGCACGTCGATTTCGTGCCCCTGGCCACCGACCCGCACTGCCAGTGGGTCGATCGCGACGAGTCGCAGATCGAACTGCTCGTGCGGCGGGCCGACGAACTGCTCGCCTGGATGCGCGGCGAACGGGGCCGGCTGTGACCGTGTTGCTGCTGCACGGCCTGGGCGGCGCGCCGTCGCAGCCGCTGACGCTGTTCTCGCCGATCATCCCGCCGACCGAGACGGTCATCGCCCCGGCGGCCCGCGCCCACGGCGACGACCAGCGCGTCGACGGCCCTGACACCGACTTCTCGCTCGAGGCGCTGGCTCAGGATGTCGCGGCGCAGGTGCGCGCAACCCTCCTGGGCGGGCACACCGAACTCACCGTGATCGGCATCTCGATGGGGGCGGGGATCGCCCTGCGACTCGCTCTCGCCGCGGCGCGCGGGGAGAGCGACGCCCTGCCGATCGGCCGACTGGTGTTCGTGCGGCCGGCGTTCACCGATCTGCCGCTGCCCCCGAACCTGCGCGCCTTCCCCGTGATCGGCGAGCTGCTGGCCGAACATGGGGCGGTCGAGGGCGAACGGGAGTTCCGGAGCACCCAGCTCTACCGCGATGCGCTCGAGGAGTCACCGCTCGGCGCCGAGGGGTTGCTCGAGCAGTTCCGGGCCCCCGGTGCGGCGGCGCGCGCCCGACGGCTGATCGAGATCCCGCGGTCGACGGCGTTCGGCGACGACGAGAGCCTGGATTCGATCACGGTGCCCACGGCGATCGCCTGGGCGCCGCGCGACCCGGTGCATCCGGTGTCGGTGGCCGAGCTGTGGATGGACGAGCTCGACGGGGCGGTGAGCCTGCCGCTGCCCGCCCGCGATGACGGGTACGGCGCGTACGTTCGGGCGACGCGGGCCGGCGTGGGCGCCTGGCTCGGGTGGGCGCAGTGAGGCCGCCGGTGCGCGCCCGTCAATAGACGGGCGGTCGCAGAGCCGGTGCCCGCATGGTGCGCTCGGCGTCGCTGCCGCCGGGAGTCGTTCTCGCGTGCGGCGTCGGGATCTCAGCGGCCTCGGGCGTGCGGGCGGCTTCCAGCGCCAACAGAGCCGAGAGGCCCACGAGCCATGCGAGCGCCACGGTGGTGGCCACCAGCTCGAGCACGCCGCCCACCTGGGTGCCGAACTGCAGCAGCGACAGGATGCCGCCGGCCGCCGCGATCACGGCTACGGCCAGCGCGCAGCCGAGTGAGAAGCGGGCGAGCCGGCGCATCCGTCGATCTGAGGCGACCTGCAGCATCACCCAGGAGGCTCCCGCGAAGCCGATGACGGCGCAGGCGGTGTGCACGAGGTCTTGCCAGGTGAAGGCGTCGCCCACGGGGAGGGGGCAGTAGCGGGTGCAGGTGACCTGCGAGGCCACGCCGAAGGCGGCGGCCGCCGCGAGCAGCACGGCGGCCGGCGGGATGGCCAGCAGGATGCGGCCCCGGGGGCGCAGCGCACCGGGCGGGATGGCGAGGGCGGTGAGGGCGGCGCCGACCGCCACCGCGGTCATGGCCCAGCGGAAGAGCTCGGCCGTGGGCTCCCCCGCGGCCCCGAGCTCGCTGACGTAGAGGTAGCGGGTGGCCGACAATCGAGCCACCCAGATGAGCACCAGCCCGGTGCCGGCCAGCACGGCGGCGAGGGCCAGCCCGGCAGCACGGGCTCTCTTCATCGAATGGATCTCTCTCTGCGGGGCCGCGGCCGGGATCCTTGAATGTTAATGGTCGGCGCACGAGTTTGCACCCCAGTGACCTCGACGAAACACGAGTGAATCATTCGAGCCCTAGCGTGGGATCAGCCGAACGGCGACGCAGTGAGGCGGGTTGCCCGAGCCCTCCTGCCTGCGAGTTCCACAACGAAAGGGCAGCGGATGACCGAGCAGTGGAGTCGACCGTCGGGCGTTCGCAGTCCTACCCTCACGCACCCGGAGACCATGCGGGCCGTGGTGCTGAATTCCTTCGGCGATGCGTCGGCGCTCACGGTGGCCGAGGTCGGATCGCCGTCGCGCGTGAACTCCGAGGTGCTCGTGAAGGTGGCGGCCGCGGGGCTGAACCCCATCGACGCCAAGACCCGGGCCGGCAAGGGCGTGGCGTACGCGGTGGAGTCGTTCCCCTGCATCCTGGGCTACGACTTCGCGGGTGTGGTGGTGGAGACGCCGTTCGCGGGGCATCCGCTGCACGTGGGCGACGAGGTGTTCGGCATGATGTCGGTGCCACGCGGCGACGGGTCGTACGCGGAGTACGTGGCGGCCCCCACCCTGCAGGTGGCGCGGAAGCCGAAGTCGCTCTCGCTCGTGGAAGCGGCGGCCGTTCCGCTCGCGGCCCTTACGGCGTGGGGGCTCGTGGTGGAGCTGGCCAAGGCACACGAGGGGCAGCGGATGCTCATCCACGCGGCCTCGGGCGGCGTAGGCCATTTCGCGGTTCAGTTCGCGTCGTACTTCGGAGCGCGCGTCACGGCGACCACCTCCGCCGCCAACCTCGCGTTCGTGCGCGAGCTCGGCGCGTCGACCGTGCTCGACTACGCCGCCGCGCCCTTCGAGGAGCAGGTGTCCGACCAGGATGTCGTGATCGACCTCGTCGGCAACACCAAGAACGACACCGGCACGCGTTCGCTCACCACGCTGCGCCCCGGCGGGCTGATCGTGAACGCCCCCACCGGCAGCTGGCCCACGTTCGAGGAGGATGCGGCGGCCGCGGGCCTGCGCGCGACCTCCTTCAAGGTGGCGCCCGACGCGGCGACGCTCGCCATCATCGCCCGCCTGATCGACTCGGGCGACGTGCGGGTGCATGTGGACCGTGTCTTCCCCCTGGTGGAGGCGGCGGCCGCCCATGCGGCCCTCGAGGAGGGCCACACCCGGGGCAAGCTCGTGCTGCAGGTGGCCGACCTGCCGTTCTGACGCGGCTTCGCGGCGGCGCACGTGTCGGCGACCGGCCCCTGCGGTCCCTGCGCCGGCGCCGGCGCCGGCGGGGCGGGTTCGCACACCTCCGGCGGCCACTGCCGCGCTCTGGGCGTCGATGGCCGTTTCTCGTGCTTCGGCACCCGGCAGGCGCAGGGTTCAGGCGCAGAGAGTGAGGTTCTGCACGCCCTCGCCGAGCGTCGCCGGACCGCCGAGCATCACGATCGACTTCGGATTGAGGCGGGCCAGATCGTTCAGCACCACCTCCGGCACGCAGTCCGGCCGCACGAGGTAGAGCGGGGCCTCGTTGTACGCGGCGACCGGGCCACCGCTGAGCGCATCCGGAAAGTTCACCCCGCTCGCGAGGTACGCGACCTCCGCCCGGGCGAAGGCGCGGTTGGCGATGGCGACCGATGCCGCGAACCGATCGGGGCCGGCCAGGCGCTCCGTGGTCATGGTGACCTGCAGCGATCTCTCCAGCGCCGAACTGACGGATGCCGGGCCGCCCGCGATGTAGGCGTAATCGACGGTGAGTTCGTCGAAGACCATCCGCTCGGCCATGGTGGGCGCGGACTCGCCTCCGTCGATCAGCAGAACCGAGGCCTGCACCTGCCTCGCGGCCGGGGCTGCGCTCAGCGCGTCAGTGAACTGGGAACCGGTGGCGATGAACAAGGCCGTCGTTCGCGAACCCACCAGAGGATCTCGAATCAGGTTGCGTGAGACCTCGTACCTGTCGGCGCCACCGACCCGGGTGATCGTGACCCCGGAGACTGTTTGCGACAACTGGAGTGCTACCGCTTCGGACACCGAGGCTTCACCGCCGACGATCACGATGGTCGTCGGCGTGAGACGAAGCACCTCTCGGCGGACGGACTCGGGCAACGTGTCTCGTGCGGTCAGCAGCAAGGGCGACCGGTGGAGTCCGGCGACCGACGCGGCGCTGAGCGCATCCGGGAACTTCTCCCCGCTCGCGATGTAGACGATGTCGACGTGGCGAAGCTGCATCGTCTTCGACACCATGACCGACTGCTCGTACCGGTCTGCGCCGCCCAGCCGCTCGGGCCGTGGAAGGGGCTTCCGGGCCGCCGGCTCTGCCGGGGGCGCGGCCTCTCCCGACGGAACCGCCCCTGCCGCCGCTGCCGGCGCGGTGGCGCCACCGGCGACCGCGGCCAGGAGAACTATTGCTGCGAGAGAACGCAAGGGCCAGGAGGAGATTGAGCGACGCACCACGGCGGCACCTGCTTTCGAATCGGGTGTGATTCGAGAATGCTGCCCGCGCGCCCTGCTGCGTTATGAGTAGTTGCTACTCACACGGAATGGGAGCACGCGTCAGACGACGGGAGCGGTCAGCACGTGTTCGAGCACGAAGTCGTCGTGCAACTCCTCACCCACGAGGAAGTGCTTGGTGCCCACCCGAACGAATCCGCTCTTCTCGTAGAACCGGATGGCGCGCGCGTTCTCCTGGTTGACGCCCAGCCAGATGCTCGCCGCTCCCCCGTCGCGCGCGATGCCGACCGAAGCCTCGATGAGGGTGCGGCCGACGCCCTGGGTGTGGAACTTCGCGCGGGCGTAACACTTGCTCAACTCGATCGTCGGGCGGTGCGTCACCGCCGCCGCGACATCCGGATCGGAGGGCTCACCCGAGATGAGCATGGTGTACCCGGCGATCTCGCCGTCGACGTCGGCCAGCAGGATCGTGTGCTGCTCGCCCGCCAGGTACGAGGCGAACCGCGCTTCCGAGAGGTTGTCGCGGATGAACGCGGCGATGGCCTCGGACGATGTCGTGGGCGGGCAGGCCAGTTCGAACGTCTCGGCGGCGACGGCGGAGACGATACCCACGTCTTCCGGCCGCGCGCGTCGAACCCTGGTCACCATGGATCAAACCTACCGGGGAGCTCTCCCACCCCCCTGCCGCAACACGACTTCTGCTCAGGGCTTGCATACCGATTGCACATGATCGCCAGGTTCGTTTCTGCCTTCCGCACCACAAGGTGCGGAAGGCAGATGGGCCCGTCGCAGAGTTACGACGGGCCCATCGGATCTTCGTTGTCTAGCTGACAGGTCGGCTCAGCAGGGCTTCAGGTGATCGATGTCGGGACTCAGCGTGGCCGGCCCGCCGAGCACGATGATGTGGTCCGGCGCGAGCCGCTCGATGGAGTCGAGGACCGACTCAGGCACGCAGTTCGTGTGCGCCAGGAAGATCGGGCTCGAGCTCTCGCCCGCGATCGGGCCGGCACTCAGCGCATCAGGGAAGACCTCGCCGCTGGCCAGGTAGACCGTGTCGGCCGCGGCGAACGCTTCGGCGTTGATGTTCACGGCCACGTCGTAGCGAGTCGCTCCCGCGGAGCGCGAGACAGCGATGTCGCGACCCACCAACTGATCCTGGATGCCCTGACTCACGGATGCCAGGCCACCGGCGATCCGCGCCCTCGTAACGCCGAGATCATTGATCACTGCGAGTTCATCTCCGGTGAGTGCGGCTTCCGAGCCTTTCACGAGAAGCACGGGCCCCTTCACGCCGACGGCCGCGGGCGTCGCCGAAAGGGCATCTGGGAACGTCGCCCCGGTGGCTATGTAGAGGTACGACGAGCTGAGGACTCCGAAGTCGGCATCGCCGATGAGCGCACGCGACACCGCGAACCGGTCCGCCCCGCCGATTCGCACGACGTCGGCAGTGGCGAAGTCCCTCTTCAATCCGTCGAAGACGGCGGGCGAGATCGACGCCGGCCCGCCGACCACGACGATGTTCTTCGGGGCGAGAGACGTGAGGGCCGCCTTCGTGACGCCCGGCAGCTCGCCGTTCTTCGTCAGCAGGAGGGGAGCGCCGTGTACCCCGGCCACCGAACCGGCCGACAACGCGTCGGCGAACACCTCGCCGCTCGCGAGGTACACAGTCTCGGCCGTCGTGTACGTCGACGCGACGACCTTGGCCGCCTGATCGAACCGGTCCGTACCTTGGATGCGTGTGGGCATCGTCAGCTCGCCCACCTCAAGCTTGCAGGCGACGGTCTTCGCCGGCGTCGACGGGAAGGTCGCCTTCACCGTGAACGAATACGTTCCCGTCGTCGTGGGCGTGCCGGAGTAGGCGTACGGCGCGCGAGCGACGACATCGCCGGTCAGCACCACTCCTGCGGGCAGAGTGCCAGCGGAGATGGTGACCTCGGCATGGTCATCCTGAATAGAGAACGCCGGTGAAGGCACCATCGAGATGCCTTTGTACAGGTGCGCGGCAGGGCAGAGCGGCTCAGCGACCTCGAGGGCGGAGACGGGTGCAGAGGATACGAGTGCGGCGCCGGCCACGATCATGGCGGCGAGAGAACCCGCCGCGAACGAGGCGCTGGAGCGGGCAGGAGATCGTGTGGTCACGGAGGTCGACTTTCACTAGGCAGATGAGACGCGTAGAAGGATCGTCTCACCGCGCATCCAGTGACCGTTATGAGCAATTGCTGCTCACACAAAGAAGGGGCCCGCCGAATGGCGAGCCCCTTCTGTGTCGTTGCGAGTGCGACTAGATCGCGTTCACATCGAGCGGGATGCCGGGGCCGAACGTGGTCGACACCGCACCCTTCTGGATGTAGCGGCCCTTCGACGAGCTCGGCTTGAGACGCACGACCTCTTCGAGCGCTGCGGCGATGTTCTCGTCGAGCTGCTCGGGGGTGAAGCCGGCCTTGCCCACGACGAAGTGCACGTTGGCGTGCTTGTCGACGCGGAACTCGATCTTTCCGCCCTTGATCTCGTTGACGGCCTTCGCGACGTCGGGCGTCACGGTGCCGGTCTTCGGGTTGGGCATGAGGCCACGCGGGCCGAGCACCTTGCCGAGACGACCGACCTTGCCCATGAGCTCCGGGGTCGACACGGCGGAGTCGAACGAGGTGTAGCCGCCGGCCACCTTCTCGATCAGCTCGTCGCCACCGACCTCGTCGGCACCCGCGGCGATCGCGGCCTCAGCGGCCGGACCCGTCGCGAACACGATGACGCGGGCGGTCTTGCCGGTTCCGTGGGGGAGGATGACGGTTCCACGAACCATCTGGTCGGCCTTGCGGGGGTCGACGCCGAGCTTCAGCGCGACCTCGACGGTGCTGTCGAACTTCGACGAACCCGTCTCGCGGGCGAGGTTGACGGCCTCGCTGGGGGTGTAGTACTTGCCGGCCTCGATCTTCTCGGCGGCGGCCCGGTAGGCCTTCGACTTCTGTGCCATTTCCAGCCTCCTCCTTATGCCTCGACCGTGATGCCCATGGAACGGGCGGTACCGGCGATGATCTTCTCTGCAGCTTCGATGTCGTTGGCGTTCAGGTCGGCCTGCTTCTGCTCGGCGATCTGACGCACCTGCTCACGGGTGAGCTTGGCGACCTTGACGGTGTGCGGAGTGGAGGAGCCCTTGGCGACGCCGGCAGCCTTCTTGATGAGCTCCGCCGCGGGCGGGGTCTTCAGGATGAAGGTGAACGAGCGGTCTTCGTAGACGGTGATCTCCACCGGGATGACGTTGCCGCGCTGCGACTCGGTCGCGGCGTTGTACGCCTTGCAGAACTCCATGATGTTCACGCCGTGCTGACCCAGCGCAGGCCCGATGGGCGGTGCGGGGTTGGCGGCGCCGGCGTTGATCTGAAGCTTGATCAGACCTGTGACCTTCTTCTTCGGTGCCATTTCTTCTCTTCTCTGTCGAGCCGCCTGGCAGGCGGCGCTCCCACCACGGGGCTTCTCCCCGCAGCGGTGGTGATCGGATGCCCGTTAGGGCAACCGCAGTAGCTTAGCTGAAAAGCCTGAACTAAAGCTTGGTGACCTGGTCGAAGCTGAGCTCGACCGGCGTCTCGCGCTCGAACAGCGACACGAGCACGGTGAGCTTGCCGCTCTCGGGCTTGATCTCGCTGATGGAGCCGGGGAGTCCCGCGAACGAGCCCTCCTTGATGGTGATGGTCTCGCCGACCTCGAAGTCGACCTCGGCCGGGAGCGAACGCGAGACGGCCTTGCCGCCCTTGCCGCCGGCGGCCTTGGAGGGAGCGGCCTCCTTGATCTCGACGAGGCTCTTCAGCATGTTGAAGGCCTCCTCGAAACGCAGCGGCGTCGGGTTGTGGGAGTTGCCCACGAAGCCCGTGACGCCGGGAGTGTGGCGCACGACCGACCAGCTGTCCTCGTTGAGGAACATGCGAACCAGCACGTAGCCGGGGATGCGCACGCGGGTGACGAGCTTGCGCTGGCCGTTCTTGATCTCGACGACGTCTTCCATCGGAACCTCGACCTGGAAGACGAAGTCCTCCATGCCCATCGAGGTCTTGCGGCTCTCGATGTTCTGCTTCACGCGCTTCTCGAAGCCGGCGTAGGAGTGGATGACGTACCACTTGCCCGGCAGCGACCGCAGCTCGGCGCGGAACGCGTCGTACGGGTCGGCTTCGGTCTCCTCGTCGGAGGACTCGCCGTCAACGGGCTCGTCGTCAACGGGCTCGACGCCTGCCGGAGCGGACGCGACGGCGGCCAGGGCCACCTCGTCCTCGATCTGCTCGACGCTCTCGCCCTCGACGGGCTCGTCGGCGATCTCGGCCTCCGGGTCTTCCAGCACGTCGAGCACGGCCGCGGCCTCATCGAAGCTGTCGATGTTCAGCGCGTCGTCGACCACGGCATCGGCTTCGGGGTCGGCCGGCGCGTCGATCGCCTCGAGGAGGGCGTCGAGGTCGGCCGGGACTCCGGCTTCTTCGGGCTTTGAGTCAGACACTGATGACATTTCCACTTCTTGTTGATGAACCGGTGCGGGGCGGTCGCGGCCTGGGGCGCACGACTGCGAACGAGCATCCGGATGCTTAGGAGGGGTCTCCGAAGGTGACGATCGCCAGCCAGCCGAACACCTGGTCGAGACCGACCACGATCGCCATCATGATGACGACGAAGACCAGCACCACGAGCGTGTAGTTCACGAGCTCGCGCCGGGTGGGGGTGACGACCTTCTTCAGTTCGGCAAAGACCTGCTTGATGAACAGGACGAGGCGCGCGAACGGGTTGCGCCGGGCCGCCCGCTCTTTCTTGGCGTTCTCGACGACATCCTCGGAGGGTTCGTCGATTACTTTTCGTGCCACCGTTTCACTGTCCCTTTCAGAAGGTACGACTCTTGCGAGCCGGTGCAGGGCGGACAGGACTCGAACCTGCAACCTGCGGTTTTGGAGACCGCTGCTCTACCAATTGAGCCACCGCCCTAAGCATCGAAACCCTGCCGCTTCGCTACACTCGGCCCTGGCCGAGAAGGCCAGCCAGGGAAAATAGGCATAGAAAAGCTTGGCAGATTTCGACTACCGACAGTAAGTGTAGGTCAGATCGAGCGGCCACGCAAAAGGCGAACGGATGGGGCCGCATGCGCGGGAACGCTTTCACAATCGGGTTCATCGCGACGCTCGGAGGCCTGCTCGCGATCGCGCTGGGCTTCGCGTTCGTGCAGCTGTCGACCGTGCTGATCTGCATCGTGGGGGCGCTCTTCCTGGCGCTGGGACTGGATCCGCTGGTGCGCTGGCTGACCCGCCGTCGCATCCCGCGGGGCTGGTCGATCCTGATCGTGTTCGGGCTGGTGATCGCCTTCGCGGCCACCGTGTTCCTGCTCGTCATCCCCGCGGTGGTCGACCAGGTGGCCGAGCTCGTTCAGAACCTGCCCTCGGCCGCCGCCGCGGTGACGAAGGAACCCTGGTTCACCCGCATCTTCGGCGACACGGCCGACGGCCAGCAGCTCGAGGAGGACCTCGCCGGCTTCCTCTCCGACCCGGACAACCTCGTGTCGCTGGGCGGCGGGGTGCTGAAGGTGGGGCTCGCGCTGGTGAACGGGGTCTCCGCGGGGATCCTCGTGGTGGTGCTGACGCTGTTCTTCCTCGGCTCCCTCGACGCCGTGAAGAGCAGCCTCTACGTGCTGGTGCCGCTGTCACGTCGGGCAGGGGTGATCTCGATCACCGACCAGATCGTCACCTCCATCGGCAAGTACGTGGGCGGTCAGGTTCTGCTGGCGGGAACGAACGGCGTCTTCGGATTCATCGTGATGGTGGCGGTCGGAGTGCCGTACGCGGGAGCTCTGGCGGTCATCGCCTTCCTGCTCGCCCTCATCCCGCTCGTCGGCACCGTGATCAGTGCCGTGTTGGTGACCTTCGTGGCGCTGACCGTGTCTCCCGTCACCGCCATCGTGATCGCCGTGTACTTCCTCGTCTACATGCAGGTCGAGGCCTACGTGCTGAGCCCGCGGGTGATGAGCAAGGCGGTCGACGTCCCCGGCATCCTGGTGGTGATCGGGGCTCTGGTGGGCGGAACGCTGCTGGGCGTGCTGGGGGCGTTGATCGCGGTACCGGTGGTCGCATCCGTTCTCATCGTGGTGAAGCAGGTGATCGTTCCCCGCCAGGCGAGGCTCTGAGCACCGACACGCCCGGCTGGCTAGGCTTATGGCCGTGACCCGCATCTCGAAACGAATCGCAGCCATCGCCGAGTCGGCGACCCTCAAGGTCGACGCGAAAGCGAAGAGCCTCCAGGCCGCCGGTCGTCCGGTGATCAGCTACGCGGCCGGCGAGCCCGACTTCCGCACACCCGATCACATCGTCGAGGCTGCCGCCGAAGCCGTGCGCGACCCCAAGAACTACCGCTACACCCCGGCGGCCGGGCTGCCCGAGCTGCGGGAGGCGATCGCGGCGAAGACGCTGCGCGACAGCGGGCTCGAGGTGTCGCCCTCGCAGGTTATCGTCACCAACGGTGGCAAGCAGGCCGTGTACGAGGCCTTCGCGACCCTGCTCGACCCGGGCGACGAGGTGCTCGCGCCCACCCCGTTCTGGACGACCTACCCCGAAGCCATCGCGCTCGCCGGTGGCGTACCGGTGCAGGTGTTCGCGGGCAGCGACCAGAACTACCTCGTCACCGTCGAGCAGCTCGAGGCCGCCCGCACCCCGCGCACGAAGGTGCTGCTGTTCGTCTCGCCCTCGAACCCCACCGGCGCCGTCTACTCCCCGGCGCAGACCAAGGAGATCGGCGAGTGGGCCGACGCCAACGGTCTCTGGGTGATCAGCGACGAGATCTACCAGAACCTGGTCTACGACGGCGTACGGGCGTCGTCGATCGTGGCCGAGGTGCCGGCGCTGGCCGACCGCACCCTGCTCGTGAACGGCGTGGCCAAGACCTACGCGATGACCGGATGGCGGGTGGGCTGGATGGTCGGCCCGGCCGATGCCGTCAAGGCCGCGGGCAACCTGCAGTCGCACCTGTCGTCGAACGTGGCGAACATCTCGCAGCGGGCCGCGATCGCCGCTCTCACCGGCCCCCAGGATGCCGTCGAGGTGATGCGCTCCACCTACGAGCGCCGGCGCCGTGTGATCGTCGACGGACTGAACGCGATCGACGGAGTGCGCACTCCGCTTCCTGAGGGCGCGTTCTACGTGTACCCCGACGTGACCGGGCTGCTCGGCCGCGAGTGGGGCGGGGTGACGCCGACATCGTCGCTCGAACTGGCCGACCTCATCCTGGACCAGGTGGAGGTGGCGACGGTGCCGGGCGAGGCGTTCGGGCCGAGCGGCTTCTTGCGGCTGTCGTACGCGCTGGGCGACGACGCGCTGGCCGAGGGCGTCGCGCGGTTGCAGAAGCTGTTCTCGTAGAGATCCTCCGCGCCCCGGCCGGCTGAGCCCTGTCCCCGTTCTGGGGGCAGGGCTCAGCTGGTCTTAGATGAGTACGCAGTAATAGAGTTTCGCTCATGAAACGTCGAGCGATCCTCACTGGCGGTGGCGGCGTTCTCGCCGTCCTGGTCATGCTCGGCGGAGCGGCCTCGGCCGACGAACTGGGGCTCGCGGTCACGTCGGCTCCCCCGCCCGGCACCGTCGTGACGGCAGATGCCGCCCGGTCGGTGGCGCCCGTGACGCTCGGCGGGGTCGGGTCGGTCGGCGCTCCGGTGGAGGTGCTCTCCTCCGGTGCTCCGGATGCCGCGGCACTCTGCGTCACGGTGGCGCAGGCGGACGCGAGCTGGGCGTGCACCATCACCTCGGCCCCCGACCTGGTGGGGCCGGTGATGGTGAGCAGCGCGGGCGAGGTGGTGCCGGTCGATCTCGCCGTGCTGGGTGTGCCGACGATCGGCACCGATGCTCCGGGGGTCGTCACCTCCACGGCGAGCGTCGACGACCCCACCCAGCCCCTGGCGGGAACCGGGGCACCGGGGGCGGAGGTGTCGGCGACCATCATCGACAGCGACACCGTGAGCGGCGGATGCACGGGCACCGTCGGAACGGACGGCACGTGGACCTGCACCGTGACCGCGCTTCCCGCTGGCGCAGGGCCGTACCGGGTGCGGGCGGAGCAGGCGTACCCCTGGGCACCCGACACCTCCGTCGACGCGCTGGAGGCGTCGTACGACTACGCGGGGCCGGGGGTGGTGGGCCCTGGGACGGGATCGGGCTCGGGTGGCGATGACGAGCCCGATCCGGGCTCGGGGGGCGGCTCAGGTGGAGGCGGGGCGGGGGGAACGGGAGGATCCGGGGGAACGGGAGGGCCCGGGGGAACGGGAGGACCCGGGGGCGGCCCGGGCGGCGGCGCCGGCGGAACGGGCGACCCGGGTGGAGCGGGTGGCCCGACGGGGCCCGGCGGGAACTCGGGCGAGGACGCCGGTCAGCACGGCGCCACCGGGAACCAGGGCGCCGGAGTCGAGTACGGAACCGCCGACGGGGGCGACCTCGGGATGGGGGCGAGCGACTCCGGCCAGGTGGGCGTGGTGGCCGAGGTCGACGGCGCAGCTACAGCAGTGGTGCCCCGGGGCGAGACGGGCGATTCTTCCGGGCGGCGTTCGGCCGCGGACGCGGGTCGCCTCTGGGGCGGGATCGACTCGGGCGGGGAGTTCGCCGCCGGCGGAGCAGGGGTGGTGCGCAGCGAGGCGGCGGGCGACGTTGCCACGTCGCCCTCCTCGGCCCTGGCGGGAGCGATTGGGGTGTCGCCGTTCAGCGGCTCGCTCCGCACCGTGGGCGACCTCGCGGCGCTCGAGCCGGCCGGAGTGGTTCGCCTGGGTCTGCTGGTGGCCGGGCTGTTGCTTCTCGTGATGGTGCCGGGCGGCATCCTGGAATCGACGGTGCACGACAACTGGGGCCGCATCCGGAGCGCCTGGCCGGTCACGTGGCTGTCGGGGCTGCGGCGCCGGGCCGATCAACGCCGGCCGGAGCCGCGCCGCACGTCGTCGTGGCTGTGGGCGGGAGCCGCTGTCGGAGTGGGCGCACTCGCCTCGGTGCTGGTCTCACCCGCCGCGGCCACGCTGGATGCCGGCGCGCTGGTGGCGCTGGTCGTTCCGTTCGCGGTGGCGCTGGTGGCGGCGAACGGGGTTCCGATGGCGGCGACGAGCGGATACGCGTGGGTGCGGTTCCGGCGGCGGGCGCGGGTGCTCGTGCGCCCGGGCTCGCTCGTGATCACCGTGGCCAGCGTGGGCGTCTCGCGTCTGGCGGGGCTCGAGCCCGGGTTCGTGTTCGGGGCCGTGGTCGGGCTGGCGTTCTCGGTGGCTCTCGGCAAGGCATCCGGAGCCCGCACGGTGGTGGTGGGCACCAGCGCGGCACTGCTGCTCGGTCTGGGATCGTGGGTCACGGCGAGCGCCCTGCGCGCGGCACCCGGCGACGGTGCGGGCGACGCCCTCCTGCTCGACATCCTCACCGCGGTGACGGTGTGCTCGTTGAGCGGGCCCGTGGTGGCTCTGCTGCCGCTGAAGTTCCTCGACGGGGACCGGTTGTTCCGCGTCTCGCGCATCGGTTGGGCGGCGTTGTACAGCGCTGCGGTCGCCGTGTTCGGGCTCGTGCTGATGCCGCTCCCGTCGGCATGGTCGTCGGTGGACGGCGACGTGCTGTGGTGGGGCGTCTGCCTCGCCACGGCCACAGCACTCACGGCGGGCGTCTGGGCGTACTTCCGGTTCGTGCCCGCGCGGGGTCGGCGACCCGCGGCCCAGGATGCGGCCGCCGCCAACGACGCCCCGGTCCGCCGGCCGACCCACGCCGCCTGACTCCCCGCCCCCGCCTGGCCCCCGACTGGCCAGCGCCTCGGCACGTCGTTCACGCACGGCCGCGGACAACGTCGAGCGTGGCGGAAACCGGCGCCGCAGGGGCCACGGTGTGCGCCGGCTTCGCTTGTGTCCGCACGGGGCGCGGGCGGGCCGCAGGTCAGCGGATGAGGCGGGCGACCTCGCGCGCAAGGGCCAGGCGCACGAAGTGGTCGGCTCTGGCGATCTCGTGCAACTGCACGTGGCGCATCGAGCCGAGCTGCTCCAGCGCCGCCGGAACGATCACCTGGTCGCGCGAACCCCAGACGATGTCGATCGGCACCGCCACCTGCGCGATGTCGGTGGCCGTGGTCTGCGCCTCGATGCAGTTCTCCATCGTCTTCGAGAACGCCGCCCACGACCGGTCGTCGATCGCCATCGCGCCACCGGGCAGCCACCGGGAGAACCGGCCGGCGTTGTCGGCGATGGCGAGGCGGTTGGCACGCACGAAGCGGTAGAACCAGAGATAGCCGCCCACCCGCATCCGGTGCCCGAGCGCCTCGATGTAGCGGCGGTGCGCATAGATGGGCGGCGCCACCAGCAGCAGGTGCGACACCTCTCGGCGGTGCACGGCGGCGTACCGGCTGCCGACCAGCGCGCCGAGGCTGTGGCCGACGAGCGTGAACCGCCCGCGCAACCGGAGCCGGCGGATGGTGCGGTGCAGCGCCTCGACGTGCTCGTCGAGCGTGAACGCGGCATCCGGCCCGGCGTGGGAACCGCCGAAGCCGAGCAGGTCGATGGCGATCACGCGGTAGAGCGGGGACAGGAACGGGACGAGCTGCTTCCAGCTCGCCGACGACGAGGCGATGCCGTGCAGCAGCACCACCACCGGGCCCTCGCCGACATCGACGGCGACGTGGAGCTCAGGCACCGTCGGGGTGCGTCGCACCCGGTCGATCAAACTCATCGAGACCCCCCGTCACCAATAGTCGAGGATACATCAGCTCCGTCCGGGAGGTAAAGATTCGAGGTGAGACTGGGAGCGACTGCTAGTGCCCCGAGCTCACTTTCGGCCAGCATGGGGTCATGAGCATTCCACCCGCCGTGAGCGTCGTCGATCTGAAGAAGCAGTACGGCTCGTTCACGGCGGTGGACGGCATCAGCTTCGACATCGAGGCCGGCGAGACCTTCGCGCTGCTCGGGCCGAACGGGGCCGGCAAGAGCACGACCGTCGAGATCCTCGAGGGCTACCGCGAGCGAACCTCCGGCGAGGTGCAGGTGCTCGGCATCGACCCGAGGCGCGGTGACCTCGAGTGGAAGGCGCGGCTCGGCATCGTGCTGCAGCAGACCGGCGAGAGCGGCAACGTCACCGTGCGCGAGCAGCTCACCCATTTCGCCGGGCTCTACCCCCACCCCCGCAGCGTCGACGAGGTGATCGCCGCCGTGGGGCTCGAGAAGAAGGCCTCCACCCGCATCAAGGCCCTCTCGGGCGGGCAGCGTCGACGCGTCGATGTGGCTCTCGGCGTGATCGGCCGGCCCGAACTTCTCTTCCTCGACGAGCCGACCACCGGTTTCGACCCCGAGGCGCGGCGGCAGTTCTGGGAGCTGATCCGTTCGCTCTCGCGGGAGGGCACCACGATCGTGCTCACCACCCATTACCTCGACGAGGCGGCCCAGCTGAGCGACCGGGCCGCGGTGATCGCCGGCGGCACGCTCATCGACATGGGTCCCGTCGATCAGCTCGGGTCGGCGGATGCGCGCGTGCCGATCGTGCGGTGGCGTGAGCAGAGCGGTCCGCCGTCCGGGAGCGGCGCGGCCGGCTCGGGCGCCGTGCGGGAGCAGCGCACCACGGAGCCGGCCTGCTTCGTGGCCGACCTGGTGGCCCGTTCCGGCGAGCCCGCCGAGCTCGAGGTGATCCGCCCGTCGTTGGAGGACGTGTACCTGGGCCTCGTCGAGGCGGCGGAACGCGCATCCGGAACCGTGCCCGCCTCGGGCGCACTCGAGGAGGCCCGCTCGTGACCGGCACCGATGCCCAGCGTCCGGCGAACGCGACCACGCAGACCCCGGCGAGCGCCCCCGCCACCCGCGCGCAGCGTGCGGCCGGCTCCTTCGGCCTCGGCCGCACGCTGCGCCTCGGCCTCTCGCGCGTGGTCTATGAGACGCGCGGCTACTTCCGTGCCGGCGACACCGTGTTCTTCACCTTCTTGTTCCCGGTGGTGCTGCTCGGCATCTTCTCGGTGGCGTTCCAGGGGCTCGGCAACGTGGGCGCGAACGCCGACGGGAGCGGCGGGATCTCGCAGGCCGCCTACTACCTGCCGGGCATGATCGCCGCCGGCATCCTGTTGAGCGGGGTGCAGAACCTCGGGGTCGACATCGCGGTGGAACGCGGCGACGGCACCCTCAAGCGACTGGCCGGAACCCCGCTGCCCGTGCTGTCGTACTTCATCGGCAAGATGGGCCAGGTGCTCGTGACCTCGGCAGCACAGGTGGTGCTCCTGCTGCTGCTCGCCCGCGTGGCGTTCGGCGTCGAACTGCCGAGCGACCCGGAGCACTGGCTGACGCTGGTGTGGGTGTACCTGCTCGGCATCTCCACGGCCGCGGTGCTCGGCATCGCCGTCTCGCGGTTGCCTCAGTCGGGCAAGAGCGCCTCGGCCGTCATCATCCCACCGCTGCTCATCCTGCAGTTCATCTCGGGCGTGTACCTTCAGTTCACCCTGCTGCCCGACTGGCTGCAGAACGTCGCGAGCGTCTTTCCGCTGAAGTGGATCGCCCAGGGGATGCGCGCCGCCCTGCTGCCGGAGTCGTTCGCGTCGGCGGAGCAGGGCGGCGCGTGGGACCCGCACCTCGTGGCCGTGGTGCTCGGTGTGTGGCTGGTGCTCGGGCTCATCGTGTGCCGGGTGACGTTCCGCTGGATCCGCAAGGACAGCTGAGAACGGCCCTCGGGCGTGGCTAGGCGTTCTCCTTGCGGAAGGTGCGGGTGCCCACCCAGAGCCCGGCGGCGAAGAGGATCAGCGTCCAGAGCACGCCCCAGAACGTGGTGACGGTGAGGAAGTCACCCGTGAACAGCTCGCGGATGGCGTTGACGATGTACTTCGTGGGAATGAAGTCGCTCACCACCTGCAGCCACTGCGGGCCGATGGTCATCGGCAGCAGGATGCCCGACAGCAGCAGTACGGGCAGCGCCACGCTGTTGATCAGCGGCGCCATCACGTCTTCGCTCTTCGTGGTGAGCGCCAGCGCGTTCGAGGCGGCCGCGCACGCGGCACCGAGCAGCACCGTGAGCAGCAGGCCGAGGATCATGCCCGGCACCGAGCCGGTGAGCCCGAACGCGAAGGCGAGCCCGATGAGCACGGCACCCTGCACGAACAGCTGCAGCACGTCGCGCAGGATGCGCCCCAGCAGCAGAGCGGTGCGGCTCGCCGGCGTCACCCGCTCGGCCTCGATCACGCCCGCCCGCCACTCGGCGATCAGGCCGAAGCCCGCGAACAGGGCGCCGAACAGACCGAGCTGCACGAGCAGGCCCGGCACGAACAGCGTGTAGGCGTTCTCGGCGCCCAACTGCCCTGCGAGCGGTTCGAGCAGCGGACCGAACAGCGCCAGGTACAGGATGGGCTGGATGAGCCCGATGATCACCCAGGCGGGGTTGCGCAGCGCCAGCCTCAGCTGCCGCCGGAACACGATGAAGGTCTCGCGCCAGAACATCTAGGCATCCTCTCGGAGGGACCGGCCGGTGAGGGTGAGGAAGACGTCGTCGAGGGTGGGCCGGCGCACCTCGATCGAGTCGAGGGCGATGCCCGCTGCATCCAGAGACCGGATGAGGCCGGCCACTTCGTGCCCCGCCCCGCGCACCCGCGCACTCACCGAGGGGCCGTCGACCGTGAGATCGGCATCGGCGACGCGCTCGAGCATCGCGGCCGCCTCGGCCGACCGGGCGGCATCCGTGAGCACGAGCTGCACCAGGTCGCCCGAGACCTGGCGCTTGAGCGCATCGGGGGTGTCGCTGGCCACGATGGAGCCGTGGTCGATGACGAGGATGCGGTCGCACAGGGCGTCGGCCTCGTCGAGGTAGTGGGTGGTGAGGAAGATGGTGGCGCCGCGCTTGACCCGCAGGTCGGCGATGTGCGTCCAGAGGTTGGCGCGCGCCTGCGGGTCGAGCCCCGTGGTGGGCTCGTCGAGGAAGACGAGCGTGGGGTCGTGCACGAGCCCCATCGCGATGTCGAGGCGACGGCGCTGGCCACCCGACATGGCCTTGGGTTCACGGGTCCACAACCCCTCGAGGTCGAGCTGCTCGAACAGCTGCCGCCCGCGGGCCTCGGCCTGCTGGCGGCTGATGCCGTAGAGCATGCCGTGGTCGACCACCTCTTCGCCGGCTCGTGCCTCGGGCGAGGTCGACCCGCTCTGCGAGACGTAGCCGATGCTGCGGCGCACCTGCTTCGACTCGGTGACCACGTCGTGGCCCGCCACCGTGGCCGTGCCGGCGGTGGGCTTCAGCAGGGTGGTGAGCATGCGCAGCGTGGTGGTCTTGCCGGCGCCGTTCGGGCCGAGGAACCCCACGATCTCCCCTTCGGCCACGTCGATGTCGACACCCGCCACGGCCGTGACCTCGGTCTTCTCCTTGCCCTTGCCCCGGCCCGCGAAGGTGCGCGCGAGGCCTCGCGCGTGGATCATCCGGTCTCCTCAGAACGGGTGGCCGGCGATGAGCCGACGACGAGATGTGAACGGCGTACACATTGCCTCACTTCGGCTCGCGGCGCAAGAGCCCCGGGCGCAGCCGTCGGCACACCGGCGAGAACGGATGCCGGGCGGGCAGTCATCGCTCGAGCAGACCCTTGAGGGTGGCGAGGTCGGCCGCGATGGCTCGCGCGTCGGCGTCGAGCTGCTCGGCCGTGACCCCGTCGCGCTGGAAGAGGGTGAAGACGACCTCGCTGCCCGCATCGTTGGCGAGCACCCGGAGCGGGTTGAGCACCACCGTGCCGTCGGGCAGCAGCACCTCGTGGTCGAGCACCCCGGCATCCGTCGGCCCCGTGAAGCGCACCTCGACCGTGCCGCCGCCGAGCTCGGCGAACCATCGGCCGTCCTCCTCGCGTAACCCGCCGCCGAGCCCGGCAGCCCAGAGTGCGAGGTTCGCGGGGTCGCCCGCGAAGGCGGCCACCTCTGCGGTCGGGCGGTGGACGGAGATGCTGAGATGCGTGGCGGGCCAGGTCATGCCCCGAGAGTAGAGCGCACCGGCGACACCGGCGATGCGTGGACTCAGAACCCCACGTAGACGGGCTCGGGGTGCAGCGTGACGCCGAACTCGGCGAGCACCCGGCTCTGCACGTAGCGGGCGAGCTCGGCCACGTCGGCGGCTCGGCCGGCGCCTGCGACGCCCTCCGTGCCGGCCGCGCCCGCGCCAGCAGATCCGGCCGCGCCCGCCCCCGCGGCCCGGTTCACGATCGCGAGCGTGTGCTTCGACGAGATGGCGGCGGTGGACCCCGGCAACGCGAACCCGCGACGGATGCCCGCGTGCTCGATCAACCACCCCGCGCTGAGCTTCACGTGGTACTCGGCGGGGGTCGCCGTCCGCGACGGTGCCGACTCCGGGCTCGGGTCGTCGTACACGCCGGTGCCGGCGTCGGCTCCCTGCTGGCCGAGCGCTGCCGCATCGAGCGGGATGACGGCATCCGGAGCGTCGGGCTCGACCTGCCAGCGCGGCGCCTCACCCGGCAGGGCGCGGGCGGCGCGCTCGCTCACGATCGGGTTGGTGAAGAAGGAGCCGGCACTGTAGGAGTCGGGGTCGGCCGGGTCGAGCACCATGCCTTTCGACGACCGCAGCCGGAGCACCGCGTCGCGCACCTGCTGCACCGGCATCCGTTCGCCCACCTCGACGCCGAGGGCGGAGGCCAGCTGACCGTACGCGACCGGGGCGCTGAGCGGCGCGCCGCCCGCCGGGTCGCCCAGCTCGAACGTCACCGAGAGCACCACGCCCCGGAGCCCCTGCTTGAACACCGAGGTGCGGTAGCCGAGGCCGAGCTCCTCGACCGGCATGCGCCGCACCCGCCCCGCCTCGACGTCGTAGAAGTCGAGCGACACGATTGCCGCGCCCACCTCCTGCCCGTAGGCGCCGATGTTCTGGATGGGGGCCGCGCCCACCGAGCCCGGGATGCCGGAGAGGGCCTCGATGCCGCTGAAGCCGCGCTCGACGCAGTACTCCACGAAGCCGTCCCACGGCTCGCCCGCCTGCACACGCAGGCGCACGGAACCCGACTTGGCCATCACGGGGGCGATGCCCCGGGTGGCCACGCGGATGACCGTGCCGTCGAAGCCGTCGTCGGAGATGAGCACGTTCGAGCCGCCGCCGAGCACCAGCCAGTCGTCGTCGAGGTCGAGGCCCTCCGCCACGGCGAGGAGTTCGGCCTCGGTGCCGGCGGTCACCAACTCGGCGGCCGGCCCGCCGACCTTCAGGGTGGTGAAGGGAGCGAGCAATCCCGCGCTCATGGCAGCAGGACGCGAACCTGCGCCTTGCCGAGCACGGTCTCGCCGTCGACGGTCACGGTGAGGTCGATGCGAGCGGTGCCGGCCGCTTCGTCGAGCTGCCCGATCTTCGCCACCACCTCGATCTGCGCGCCGGACTCCGGGTGCACCACCACCGGGCGGGTGAACCGCACCTGGTAGCCCGTGAGCCGCGAGGGGTCGCCGACCCAGTCGGCGACCGGCTGCACCGCGAGACCCATGGTGAGCATCCCGTGGGCGAGCACGCCGGGAAGACCCACGTCGCGGGCGACGTCGTCGCGGTAGTGGATGGCGTTGAAGTCTCCGGATGCGCCGGCGTACCGCACCAGCGAATCGCGCGTGATCGGGTAGGCGGCCCGGGCGACCTCGTCGCCGACCTCGAAGCGGTGTACGACCTCGGCGCTCATGCGTCCCCCCTCACCACGAGCGTGGAGACCGCGGTGACCACGTGCTCCCCCGCCGCATCCTGAACCACCGTCTCGGCCACCACCATCGCGTTGCCACCCAGCGTCTTGATGCTCGTGACGCGCAACTGGGCGGTGAGCTCGTCGCCGGCCACGATGGGCCGCACGTAGTCGAAGCGCTGCTCGCCGTGCACCACGTGGGTGAGCTCGATACCCGCGTCTTCTTCGGCCAGCAGCTGGGCGAGCGTGAGCTCCTGCACGACGATCGGGAACGTGGGCGGCGCCACCACGTCGGCGTAACCGGCCGACTGAGCGGCCTCGACGCTGAAGTGGAGCGGATTCGTGGAGAAGACGGCGCGGGCGAACTCGCGCACCTTCTCCCGACCCACCAGGTAGGCGCTCGTCACGGGGAACGCGCGCTCGGTCAGGGCTGGGTTCACTGGCACGGCTCCAGTCTACGGTCGGCGGGCGGATGCCGCCCGGGTCGGCGCCCGGGGTCGGCGCCCCGGGGCATCCGTGGCGGGGCCCGCGGGCACTACAGTCGGGATGTGCGACTCGGAGTGCTCGATGTGGGATCCAATACCGTCCATCTGATCGTGGTCGACGCGCATCCGGGCGCCCGCCCCGTGCCGGCGGCCTCGCACAAGTCGGTGCTGCGGTTGATGCGCTACCTCGAGCCCGACGGCGCCATCAGCGCCGAGGGCGTGGAGGCCATCGTGGCCGCCATCGCCGCCGCCGTCGAGGTGGCCCGCCGCGAGGGCATCGACGAGCTGCTGCCGATGGCCACGTCGGCCCTCCGCGAGGCCCGCAACGGCGAGGAGGTGCTGGCCCGCATCGAGGCGTCGACCGGGGTGGCCCTGCGCGTGCTCTCGGGGGAGGACGAGGGGCGGCTGACGTTCCTGGCCATCCGGCGCTGGTACGGGTGGTCGTCGGGCAACATCCTGCTCTTCGACATCGGCGGCGGGTCGCTCGAGATCGCCGCGGGCAGCGACGAGTACCCCGAGGTGGCGGTCTCGCTGCCGCTCGGTGCCGGGCGCACGACGGTGCAGTTCTTCCCCTCCGATCCGCCGAGCCCCGAGCAGATGCTCGAGCTGCGGGCGCACTCCCGTCAGGTGATGCGAGCGGATGCCCTGCCCCTGTTCGCATCTCAGCCCGCGTTCGACCACGTGGTCGGCTCGTCGAAGACCATCCGCTCGCTCGCCCGGCTCGCGGGCTCCTCGCGGCCGAGCGCCACCGGCGACATCGTGACGCTGCGGCGCGCCGACCTCAAGGACTGGATCCCGCGCCTCGGCCAGCTGCCCGCCGAGGCCCGGCAGGCGCTGCCCGGCATCACGCCCGACCGCACCTTCCAGATCGTGGCCGGCGCCATCGTGCTGCACTCGGTGATGAAGCTCTACGACGTCGACGAGCTCGAGGTCTCCCCCTGGGCGCTCCGCGAGGGCATCCTCCTCCGCTACCTCGACGGCCTCTCCTGACGTCTTGCGCGCATCCACTTGCCGCCATCCGCCCTAAAGACGCCGTTTTAGGGCGGATGGCGGCAAGTCGATCGCCGCGCGGGCTAGGGAGCCGCGCCCGCGTCAGCGGGAGACGGCCCACATGGCCACGGCGCTGGCCGCCGCGACGTTGAGGGAGTCGATGCCGTGGAGCATGGGGATCTGCACCACGGTGTCGGCCGCCGCGATGGCGTCGGGGGTGAGGCCGTCACCCTCGGTACCGAGCACCAGGGCGACCCGCTCAGGAACGGCGCGTTCGAATTCGCGCAGGCTCACCGCATCCGGAGTCAACGCCAACGCCGCGATGTGGAAGCCGAGCTCGTGCAGCAGCGGCTCGAGCTCGGGCCACTCGGGAGCCCTGGTCCACGGCACCTGCAGCACGGTGCCCATGCTCACCCGGATGGCGCGGCGATAGAACGGATCGGAACAGCGCGGCGTGACCAGCACCGCGTCGGCGCCGATCGCTCCGGCCGAGCGGAACACGGCGCCCACGTTGGTGGGGTCGACCACGTTCTCGATCACCACGATGCGGCGCGCTCCGGCCAGCAGGGCAGCCGGGTCGGACAGCGCGGGGCGGGCCATCGAGGCGATCAGACCGCGGTGCAGCAGGTACCCGGTGAGCTCGGCGAGCAGGTCGGCGGGGCCGGTGAAGACGGGGGTCTCCGGATGCCCGGCCGCGGTGAGCGCGTCGATCGCCTCGGTCTCGCTCGTGCCGAGCGCCAGCACCGAGCGGGGGACGTGGCCGGCCGCGAGCGCCCGCTGCAGCACGAGCAGCGACTCCGCGAGGTAGAGGCCGTGCTCGCGCCCGGCCTGGTCGCGGCGGGAGTTCTTGAGGGCCACGTCGGTGGCGTGGGCGTAGTCGGCCAGTCGCGGGTCGGCGAGGTCGTCGACGCGGATGACGGGCATGGAAGACGAGTTTAGAGGCGCACCGGGCCGGTGGCGGCGGGGGTGGGGCGCTCGGTCGGGGCCGCGCGGGGCCGGGCCGGGATGGGGCGCGGCAGGCTCGGGGTGGCCAGCGCGAGAACCACCCGGCGCAGACCGAGCATGAGCACGCCGCCGAGCAGCGCCCCCACGGTGTTGGTGATGACGTCGTTGACGTCGGCGGTGCGGCCGAGGTCGGTGACGTACTGCGTCACCTCGATGGTGAGGGTGCTCGCCAGCGCCACCCAGAACACCGTGCGGATGCGCGCCCCCGCCAGCACCATCACGAGGCCGAGCGGCACGAACACGAAGGTGTTCAGCACCGCATCGAGCTCGCTGCCCGACCCGTCGAACTGCAGCGGCAGGAGGTTCAGGCGCATGCCGAGACCCGAGCCCGGCCGGAGCGTCATGAACGCCACCGCCGCAGCCCAGATCAGAGCGAGCAGCACCAGCGGCATCCGCTGCACTCGGGTCGGAACGATGCCGCGCCCGACCGCCCCGAGCGACACGGTGGCGAGCACCGCGGCGAAGAGGAGGTTGAGGGCGAGATCGAACATGGGTCCACCCTCGCAGAACTGCCGCCGGGCATCCTGTGCGATCTCTATGATCTGGCTGTGGGGCCCTACCCCGAACCGAGCACCGCACCGGCAGGCCGGCATCCGGGCAAAGGAAAACCCCCAAGATGGCGAGATCTTGGGGGTTTTCGTAGCGGGAGCGGGACTTGAACCCGCGACCCCACGATTATGAGCCGTGTGCTCTAACCAACTGAGCTACCCCGCCAAGGCTTCCGTTGGAAGCCGGCTCTCCGCCAGCGGGCTGCGGAAGCCGGCTTCTGGAGAGCGGAGCCCCCTGTGGGAATCGGACCCACTACCTCTTCCTTACCAAGGAAGTGCTCTACCAATGAGCTAAGGGGGCGCGTACGGGCACCCGGAAGCCGGGCGCTTTTTGGCACCAGTAGAGAATAGCATCCCGCGGGCGGTGCTTTCGTCGCCGTCGGCGCTACCTCTCCGGCGAGGTCTGTGCAAACGGTTCCAGCCGCCAGGTGCCTGCCGTTAGAGTTCTGGGCATGACTATCGAGACCTCGCCCGAGCCCGGCGCCACTGCTGCCGACGAGCCGGATGCGCAGACCGCGACGACCCTGATCGGAACAGGCGGCGAGTGGTGGCGCTCAGCCGTGATCTACCAGATCTACCCCCGCTCCTTCGCCGACTCCGACGGCGACGGCATCGGCGACCTGCCGGGCATCACGGCCCGCCTCGACTCCCTCGCCGAGCTCGGCGTCGACGCCGTGTGGCTGTCACCGTTCATGACCTCGCCGCAGCACGACGCGGGCTACGACGTGGCCGACTACTGCGACGTCGACCCCATCTTCGGCACGCTCGCCGACTTCGACGCTCTGCTGGAGCGCTCGCACGCCCTCGGCATCCGGGTGATCGTCGACCTCGTGCCGAACCACACCTCCTGGGACCACGTGTGGTTCAAGGAGGCCCTCGCCGCCCCGGAAGGCAGCCCCGAGCGGGCCCGCTACATGTTCCGCGACGGCAAGGGCCCGAACGGCGACGAGGCCCCCAACAACTGGGAGTCGGTGTTCGGCGGCCCCGCCTGGGAGCGCACCGTGAACGCCGACGGCACGCCCGGCCAGTGGTACCTGCACCTGTTCGACCGCAGCCAGCCCGATCTCGACTGGGAGAACCCGTGGGTGCGACAGCAGTTCATCGACATCCTGCGCTTCTGGCTCGACCGCGGGGTCGACGGCTTCCGGGTGGATGTGGCGCACGGCCTGATCAAGGCGGCCGGACTTCCCGACTACACACCCCCCGCGGGCAGCGGCAGCATGGGCGGCGGCGTGGTGGGCCTCGAACCCGAGATCCTCGCGAACACGGATGACCCGCCCACTCCTCCCTACTGGGCGCAGGACGGGGTGCACGAGATCTACCGCAGCTGGCACTCCGTGCTCGAGGCCTACGAGGGCGACCGGGTGCTCTGCGCCGAGGCCTGGGTGGAGCCCCTGACGAAGCTGGCGCGCTGGGTGCGGCCCGACGAGATGCAGCAGGCGTTCAACTTCACCTACCTCGAGGCCGGCTGGTCGGCCTCGCAGCTGCGATCGGTGATAGACACGTCGATCTCGGCGTTCGCCACCGTGGGGGCACCCTCCACCTGGGTGCTGTCGAACCACGACGTGGTACGGCACGCCACCCGTCTCGCCCTCACCGCCGAGAACCCCCAGGGCGACGGGCTGGGGCCCGACTCCCCCGGGCTGCCCGACCCCGCGGTGGGCCTGCGCCGAGCGCGCGCCGCGACCGCCGTGATGCTCGCGCTTCCCGGCAGCGCCTACGTGTACCAGGGCGAGGAGCTCGGGCTGCCCGAGGCCATCGACCTGCCGGACTCGGCCCGGCAGGATCCCACCTGGTTCCGCACGCACGGTGCCCGGTTCGGGCGTGACGGATGTCGCGTGCCGATCCCGTGGGAGGCCGGCCGCACGACCTACGGTTTCGGACCGGCCGGGTCGACCGCCAGCTGGCTGCCGCAGCCCGCGGACTGGGACGACTACGCCCGTGACTCGCAGGAGGGCGTGGCCGGCTCGACCCTCGAGATGTACAAGGCGGCCCTGGCGCTGCGGTCGTCGTACGGGCTCGGCACGGGCACCCTGGAATGGCTGCCCGGCTATGGCCCCGACGTGCTGGCGTTCCGCAACGGGCGGGTGACGGTGATCGCGAACGTCGGCGAGACGCCGGTGGAGCTGCCGGCCGAGCGGCCGGGCGAGGTGCTGCTGGCGAGCTCCGACGTGTCGGAGGCGGCGCTCGGCCCCGATCAGGCCGTGTGGCTGGTGAGCCAGGCGTAAGGGTCGGTAGGGGTGGTGCCGAGGCGGATCTCGAGGTGGAGGTGGGCGCCCGTGGAGGTTCCGGTGTTGCCCACCCGGCCGAGCGCTTGGCCCACCTTCACGGCCTGACCCTCGGTGACCTGCACCGAACCCTCGAGCATGTGGCCGTAGACGCTCGACACCGGTTCACCGTCGATGACGTGGTCGACGATCACGTACACACCGAGACCGCCGTTGTCGGAGGTGACCACGGTGCTGACCACGCCATCCGCTATCGACTGGATGGTGGTGCCCTGACCGGGTGTGAAGTCGACGCCCTTGTGGTCGGTGCTGCCGATGCCACCCGGTGACTCGCGCGGGCCGAAGTACGAGCTGATGGGCACGCCCACCGGGAACGGCCACTGGATGGCGCCGTCGGGGTTGTTGGTGAAGGTGTCGGCGACGCGCATCCCTGCGGCCTTCAGCGACGCGATGTCGCGCACGGTGTAGCCGTCGCGGGTCACGCCGGCGGCCGCGGCGCCGGGGCTGGTGGTGTGCTGCTGGGCGGGCAGGGCCTCGGTGGTCATCGTGCCGGTGGTGTGCTGCCCTGTGGTGATCTCCCCCGAGGTGATCTCCCCCGAGGTGATCTCCCCCGTGGTCATCGCGTTCGCGGCGTCGAAGGCCGAGGCGGGTAGGGAGGTGGCGACAGCGATGCCCGCGACGAGCAGCAGGCCCATCGCGCTGAAGGCGCCCCGGCCGAGGTCTCCGCGGCGACGGCGCCGGCCGCGGGATCGCGGGGCCTGGGCGTCGGCGTCGCCGGCCCCGGTTGCCTCTGCAGCCCGGTCGGGTGCGGTGTCGGCGGGCCCCGCGCCCCGGCGGGGCTCGGGGGCGGCTCCGGATGCCGACGGGTCGCCGAGCTGGGCGGCGAGTTCAGCGGACGTGCGCAGCGTACGCCGGGACACCTGCTTCGGCGGCACGGGCGGGGTCGCCGGACGGGCGGGCGGGGTCGCCGCGAGGTCGGGGCCGGTCGCCGCACGGTCGCGCCCGGTCGCCGCACGGTCGCGGCGCGAGGTCGACGGTGCCTCAGCGGCCCCGGGTGCGGCGTTGCCGGCGATCTCGAGCAGGGGGACGACGGTGGTGGGAACCGCGATGCGCGCGCGGCGCCCGCTGGCCGGCCGTTCGATGACGGGCGTCTCGGCCATCGGCTCGGCGGGCGCGACGCCGGCCGCCCGCTCGACCATCGCTTCGGACGCGTTCTCGGATGCGGCCGGGGTTCGTGCACGATCGCGTCGCGGACGATGCTGCTCCCGCGGGGTCGCAGCCGACGCGGTCGGTGCCGGCTCCTGCACGGGGATGACCGTGGTGGCCACCGGCACGATGGCGCGGCGACCCGAAGCCGGGCGCTCGATCCCGTCGGAGAACGACGGGGCCGCTCGCCGCCCGACGCGCGGGGACTGCTCGGCGCGCTCGGCCGGGGCCTCCGAACGGTCGGCGCCCGCGGCCACCCGAGCGGAGTCCTCCGATCCGGCCGCCGCATCGGGTTGCTCGGTGTGCTCGGCCGACGGCGAGAGCTCGGTACGACGCTGACGGCGGGTGCGCGGCCGGGTCGCCTCGGCACCGGCAGGCCCGAGGATCGGGGATTCGCCGACGGGCTCTTCGCCGGCCGGGGTCTCGGTGGAGGCCGGGCGCTCCGGAGTGGCGGGGCGCTCTGAGGAGTCGGAGCGCGCACCCGGGATCGGAGTGGTGTCGACCGTGATCTCGATGGTCACCGGCTCGCCCGCCGGAGCCGAGGTGACCTCGGCGCTGGCCCGGCGCCTCGCCTCGCGGCGCGTGCGGGGGGCATTATCCGACTCGGGCACGGGGGCGACCACCGCGGATCGCGGCTCGGAGGCAGCGGCCGACGTCGCCGCCTGCGACGAGGTGGGCGCCGGGAGAGGCGAGAGGGCGGGCTCACGGGGAGGCGCCGCCGGGTGGTCGACGGGGAGGGCGGGGCCCGCAGCGCGGAGCGAACGTCGAGACGGAAGCGCGCCCCCGGCGGCGCGGGCGGACGCGTCGTCATCCGGGCGGGAAGTCGTCCGTGCCAATTGTTCGGGTATCTCCGGGTTGCGCGTGAGGTTCTCGGCTCAGCGAGAACGGATCGGACAACGGTATCCAGCGGTCATGTGAAAAACCATTGAGCGCCGGCGGCCGCGCGTCAGAGCGGCAGGTCGGCCTCGCGGTGCAGCGCGAGCAGCAACGGCTCGAGCTCGGCGAGCAGCACCGGATCGCCGGCCAGCGTCATCACGTCGCTCTCGAACGCGTCGCCGAAGCCGCCCACCCGGGCGCCGGCCTCGCGGGCGATCAGGGCGCCGGCGGCGTAGTCCCACGGGTTCAGCCCGCGTTCGGCATAGGCGTCGAGGCGGCCCGCGGCCACCGAGCAGAGGTCGAGGGCGGCCGAACCGGCGCGGCGGATGTCGCGCACCTTCTCCACGAGCCCGGTGATGAAGCGGCCCTGCTTCACGCGGATGTCGGCACTGTAGGAGAATCCGGTGCCCACCAGGGCCTGCTCGAGCACGACGTCGGTGTTCACGGCGAGGCGTCGGGTCGGTGCATCCGCTCGGCTGAGGAAGGAACCGCCGCCGTTGGTGGCCGAGAAGACCTCGCCGAGCACCGGGTTGACGACCACACCGGCGAGCGCCACCCAGCGGGCCGGGTCGGCGACGCCGTCGGCGACCTGCACGGCCGCGATGCTCACGGCGTAGGCGGGGATGTCGTAGAGGTAGTTGACGGTGCCGTCGATGGGGTCGACCACCCAGACGATGCCCGACGTGCCCGCGGTGGGTTCGCCGGCCGACTCCTCGCCGAGGAAGCCGTCGTGGGGGCGGCGTTCGGCGAGCGCAGCCCGGATGAAGTCCTCCGACTCGCGGTCGGCGAGGGTGACCACGTCGGCGATGGAGGACTTCGTGGCCGCGATGGTGACGCCCTCGGCGCGACGGCGGCGGACGAGTTCTCCGGCCTCGACGCCGATGGAGCGGGCGATCTCGAGGAGTTCGGCCGGATCGGCCGTGAAGGGGACACGGGAACTATCGGACATCGTGGTGTCTCGGCTTTCTGGTGGCGAGTGAGGGATTCGAACCCCCGAATGCTGAGCAGTCTGATTTACAGTCAGATCCCTTTGGCCGCTTGGGTAACTCGCCAGGCGCACCCGACCACGTTCATCACACAACCGAAGGCGCTGCTCAAGGATACCCACCACCCGTCGAAGCGCGAAATCAGCCCTCGGGATCGGTGGCGGCGGCCGCCTCGGCGGCATAGCGGTCGGCGTACTCGAGCACCTCGTCGAGGTAGGCGGGCGACTCGTTGTAGCCCGCGATGGCGGTGCGCCAGCCGGCCTCGGTGGCGAGGTCGCCGGTGGCCCCGGAGGTCTCTCCGGACGAGCCCTCTCCGGCCGAGTAGCAGAGGTACTCGGCCGCCGACAGCGACGCGTCGTCGATGTTGTTGATGTCGGGAACCCCGTCGCCGTTGGCCTCGCTGGCCCAGGCCGCCCACGTGGCCGGCACGAACTGCATCGGGCCCACCGCCCGGTCCCACTCCGTGTCGCCGTCGACGGCACCCTTGTCGGTGTCGGGGATCTCCTGGAACCCGTCGCCGTCCAGCGGCACCCCCACGATCGGCGCGCTCGTCACCCCCGTGTCGAGGATGCTGCCGCCGAAGATGGTGCCGTGATGCGACTCCACCCAGCCGATGCCGGCGAGCGTGTTCCAGCTCACGTGGCAGTCGGGGCGCACCTCGTTGCTCGCGATGGCGGCGCCCGCGTAGCCCTGCAGGGCACGCCTCGGGATACCGGTGGCCTCGGCCACGGTGTCGAGCCAGGCGGGGTCCGGCAGCTGGGCGGTGGGCGTTCCGTCGCGGTAGGAGCCGACGCCGTCGGCCGTGGGAGCAGCGGCGGACACCGCGAAAGTGGCCTCAGACTCGCCGGGGCCGGAGCCGCCCGCCGATGCCGTGCATCCGCTCACCGCCAGGGCCATCGCCGTCACGACGACTCCCACCGTCGAGAGGTGGCGGGCGTGGCGGGACAGGATCGGCATCCCCCCATCCAACTAGACGCCCCTGACAGTCCCTCCCGGGTCAGACCGTCTCGACACGCAGCCCCCCGGCGGCTCGCGCCAGACGGGCGTCGTTCGTCCAGAAGGCGTCGCAGAGATGGTGCTGTGCAGTGGCGAGGTGGAGCGCATCCACCGTCGCGATGCCGTGACGGGCCCGAAGCGCGGCCGCCTCCCGGTAGACCTCGGGGCCGATCTCGAGCGAGAAGAGGTCGTCGATGAGTCGTCGATAGCGCCTCAGGAGCAGATTGTCACCGGTGCGCAACGGCACGACCGAGCACTCCATCTCGACGAGCGGGCTCACCGCCACCTCGTCGGAGATCTGTGAGAACCGGCGGCGGATGGCGTCACCGCGCTCGGTGGCGTCTTCGACGAGGTACACGAGGATGTTCGTGTCGGCGTAGATCACCGGCCATCCTCTCGGCCCTCGAGAACCTCGCGGATGATCTCGTCGACCTCGGCCGCCGTCTTACGGCGCCGCTCGGGAATCGGGTTCTGCTCGAGCCACTCAACGATCTCCCGGCCCGTGAGGCCTCGCTTCGGGGCGAGCGGAACGATCTTCGCCACGGGACGGCCCCGGCGGGAGATCTCGATCTCCTCGCCCGCCTCGACGCGGCTGATTATCTTGGACAGGTTGTTGCGGGTGTACAGCACGTCGTAACGCTCCATGGCTCATCTCCCACCTGTCCATCATCCTAGCCATGTCGAGGCATCGTCACAATGGCGGGCCGCGTAAAATGACCGGCATGGCAGATTCATCGTTTGACGTGGTCAGCAAGGTCGACAAGATGGAGGCGGACAACGCCCTCAATCAGGCTCAGAAAGAGGTCGCCCAGCGCTACGACTTCAAGAACATCGGCGCCTCCATCGAGTGGAGCGGCGAGAAGGTGATGATGAAGGCGAACTCCGAGGAGCGGGTGAAGGCCATCCTCGAGGTGTTCGAGTCGAAGCTCATCAAGCGCGGCATCTCGCTGCGCAGCCTCGACGCGGGCGAGCCTTACGCCAGCGGCAAGGAGTACCGGCTGGAGGCCTCCATGAAGGAGGGCATCGCCCAGGACGACGCGAAGAAGATCAACAAGCTCATCCGCGACGAGGCCCCGAAGAGCGTCAAGTCGCAGATCCAGGGCGACGAGCTGCGGGTGTCGTCCAAGAGCCGCGACGACCTGCAGGCCACCATGGCGCTGCTGAAGGGCGCCGACCTCGACGTGGCGCTGCAGTTCATCAACTTCCGGTGACCGACGCAGGCGGCACCGGCATCCCCGGCGCCGACGTGCCCGACCGGCGCGGGCGCACGGGTCTGCACCGCACCGGCCTCGACCTCACGGGCAACCCCCGCGTGCGGGTTCGGAACGTGCGCCTGCTCACCTCGAACTGGTACATCACCCGCACCACCGAGATCGAGTTCCAGCACCGCGACGGGCACTGGTCGGTGGAGGAGCGCGAGACCTACGACCGCGGCAACGGGGCCACGATCCTGCTGCACGACACCGAGCGGCGCACGGTGCTGCTCATCCGCCAGTTCCGCTACCCCGCCTACGTGAACGGGCACCCCGACGGCATGCTGCTCGAGGCACCCGCGGGGCTGCTCGACGAGGACGACCCCGAGACGGCCATCCGCCGCGAGGCCCGCGAGGAGACCGGCTACGCCATCGGCGAGGTCGCCCGCGTGTTCGACGCCTACATGAGCCCGGGGTCGATCACCGAGAAGCTCTACTTCTTCGCCGCCCCCTACGACGCGTCGAACCGGGCGGATGCGGGTGGCGGGCTCGCCGAGGAGGGCGAGGACATCGAGCTGGTCGAGCTGGGCATCGACGAGGCGCTCGAACGCATCGGCGACGACATCATCGACGCGAAGACCATCATGCTGCTGCAGTGGGCGGCGCTGTCGGGGCCGTTCGCTCGCTGACGTCAGGATGCCGGCGGGAGACAGGATGCCAGGACGCGCACGGCCTCCGCGAAGCGGGACGGGTCGGGGCCCGAGTAGTTGAGGCGCACGAAGGGCCCGGTCGGCTCGGCCGGAAACCACTCCTCCCCCGGCGACACGAGCACTCCGGCCGCCGCGCTCGCCGCCACGAACGCGGGCGAGTCGACGCCGTCGGGCAGCCGGAGCCAGAGATTGAGGCCGCCCTTCGGCACCGCCGTGAGGGTGCCCGGCGGGAGCAGCTCGGTGACGAGACCCGCCAGCGCGTCGCGGCGGGCGCGCAGCTGCTCGCGCATCCGTTTCAGGTGCGGTTGCCACGCCGGCGCGGTGACCACCTCGAGCGCGGCCGTCTGCAGCACCCCGCTCACGTAGAGGCCGTCGACCACCCGGTCGGTGTGGATGCGCGTTCGCGCCGGCCCACGGGCGATCACAGCGGCCACCCGGATGCTCGGCGAGACACTCTTGGTGAGCGAGCGCACCGTCACCACGTGGCCGTCGGGGTCTTCGGCCGCGAGCGGACGAACGGGCACGTCGAGCGCGAAGTCGTGCGCCCAGTCGTCTTCGACCAGGAACGCGCCGTTCGCCCGCACCACGTCGAGGATGGCGGCCGCGTCGGCCGGCGACCAGGTGGAGCCCGTGGGGTTCGCGAAGTGCGGCATGGCGTAGAAGAGGCGGGCGCGGGTGCGCTCGAACGCCTCAGCCAGCACCACCGGGTCGACCGCGTCGCCCGCGCGCGGTACCGGCACCACCACGAGCCCGGCCTGTCGCGCCGCGGCGATGGCGCCCCAGTAGCCGGGAGACTCCATCACGATCGCGTCGCCGGGCCGAGCCAGCGCGCGGAACACCGACGACAGGGCGCTCTGGCCGCCCGGCATCACCAGCACGTCGGCCGCGGTGGGCGCCGCACCCTGGGCACCGGCCGAGGCGGCGACCTCTTCGGCGAACCAGGCCCGCAGCTCCGGGATGCCGGCGGCGGGCGGGCGGGCGAGTGCCGAACGCGAGCGTGCGGCCCGCGCGAGCGCCGACTGCACCGCCCGGACCGGGAGCAGGTCGTCGACGGGGTAACCGCTGTGCAAGGCGATCACGTCGTCGGCCGGGGTCTGCATGGTGGAGCCGACGAAACCGCCGTCGGAACGGGCGGGGCCGAGGGCGGCGGTCTGCCAGGAGTGGTCGGACCGGGGCGCGGGGCGGGGCGGGCGCACGAAGGTGCCGTCGCCGGGGCGCGACTCGACGAGCCCATCGCGCACGAGCAGCCGCATGGCCTGCTGCACCGTGACCGGGCTCGCGCCGAACTCCGCGGTGAGCGCGCGGGTGCTCGGAAGGCGGGTGCCGGCCCTCGAACCGACGACCCTGGCGCGCAGGACTGCGGCGATGCGTGCGGCACTGCTATCGTTGCCCATGAAGCCTGATGATAGCGCTACTCGACCTACCCCCGCTCCGCTACTGAGTCGAGAGCAGCGAGGAGCCACGCCGGGACTGGCGTGGGGCTTCGTGGGGGTGCTGGCGTTCTCGTTCACGTTGCCGTTCACACGCATCGCCGTGGCCACGCTGGATCCGCTCTTCGTGGGGGCGGGGCGCGCACTCGTGGCCGCGGTGCTCGCCGGGGTGGTGCTGACGGCGACCCGCTCTCGGCTGCCGGCCCGGCGGCTGTGGCCGCGCATCCTCGTGGTGGCGGGCGGGGTGGTGCTCGGGTTCCCGTTCCTCACCTCGTTCGCCCTGCAGAGCGCCCCGGCGGCCCACGGTGCCGTGGTGATCGGCCTGCTGCCGGCTGCGACCGC
This sequence comes from Herbiconiux liangxiaofengii, assembly GCF_041927335.1. Lineage (NCBI taxonomy): Bacteria > Bacillati > Actinomycetota > Actinomycetes > Micrococcales > Microbacteriaceae > Herbiconiux > Herbiconiux liangxiaofengii. The sequence goes on from NZ_JBHFHD010000008.1 coordinate 163,838, forward strand.
GGTGGTGGCCGTGCTGCGAGCACGCGAACGACCGAGCCGGATGTTCTGGGTCGCCTCCGTCGCCGGGGCGATGGCCGTGGTGGGGTTCACGGTGCTGGCCTCGGGTGGGTTCGGCGGGCTGCACGCCTCCGACCTGCTGTTGCTCGGCGCGGTGGTCGCGGCCGCGGTGGGCTACGCCGAGGGCGGGCTGCTCGCGCGCGAGATGGGGTCGTGGCAGGTGATCTGCTGGGCGCTCGTGGCGGCCGCTCCGGCGATGGCGGTGCTCACCGGGGTGTCGATCGCGGCGCATCCGCTGTTCGGGGCCGGAGCGGGCGGTGGCGCCGGCGCCACCGGGCTCGACGGCTGGCTCGCGTTCGGCTACGTCAGCGTGGTGAGCATGTTCCTGGGCTTCTTCGCCTGGTACCGCGGGCTCGGCATCGGACCCATCGCCTCGGTGAGCCAGATGCAGCTCGTGCAGCCGGTGCTCACCATCGCGTGGGCCGCCCTGCTGCTCGGTGAGGCGCTCACGCCGCTCACCCTCGCCGGCGCCGTGGCAGTGGTGGCCTGCGCCGCCCTGGCGGTGCGCGCCCGCGTGCGTCGCTGAGTCCGGCGTGCACCGCTGAGTCGCGCGGGGCGGCAGCTCAGGCGCGCGAGATGGTGACCATGTCCTCGCGCGGCACGACCTTCACGCGCACGCGCGGGTGCGCGTCGGAGGCGCCGAGCGCCAGCTCGTGCTCGTCGAGCTTGTGCCACCCGTCGAGGTCGGTGTACTCCACGCCGCGCGACTCGAGCAGGGCCGGAACGGCCTCCTCGGAGGGGTCGGCCGGCGCCCACCAGTTGGCCTGGTCACGCACGAGGTGTGAGAGCGTCTCCATGGCGTCGGACTTGGTGTGCCCGATCAGCCCGACCGGTCCGCGCTTGATCCAGCCCGTGGCGTAGACACCGGGGATCAGCTCGTTGTGGTCGTCGAGGACCTGGCCCTCGTGGTTCGGGATGACGCCGTGCTGCTCGTCGAACGGGATGCCGTCCAGCGGCGAGCCGAAGTAGCCCACGGCCCGGTAGATGGCCTGGATCGGGACCTCGCGGATCTCACCGGTGCCGACCACGCCGCCCGCGCCATCCGGTCGCGTGCGCTCGAAGCGGAACGCGGCGACCCGCCCGGCGTCGTCGGAGACGACCTCGAGCGGCTTCGCCCAGAAGTGCAGGTGAAGCCGGCGCGACGCGGTGCCCACCGGGCGCTCGCGCCACTGGTTCAGCACCTTGTTGATCACGAAGACCTGCTTGTTCGACTCGATGGCGGCCTTCGACGCCTCGTCGAGCTCGAAGTCCTCGTCGTGCACGATCATGTCGACGTCGTTCATCTCGCCGAGCTCGCGCAGCTCGAGCGGGGTGAACTTCACCTGCGCGGGGCCGCGGCGGCCGAACACGTGCACGTCGGTGACGGGCGAGGCCTTGAGTCCCTCGTACACGTTCGACGGAATCTCGGTCGAGAGCAGGTCGTCGGCGTGCTTGGCCAGGATGCGCGACACGTCCAGCGCCACGTTGCCGTTGCCGATCACGGCCACCGACTGGGCCTGGAGCGGCCAGGTGCGCGGCACGTCGGGGTGCCCGTCGAACCAGCTCACGAAGTCGGCGGCGCCGTAGGAGCCCTCGAGGTCGATGCCCGGGATGTCGAGCGAGGCGTCACGGATGGCCCCGGTGGAGAAGATCACCGCGTTGTAGTGCTTCTTCAGGTCGTCGAGGGTGATGTCGACGCCGTAGCGCACGTTGCCGAAGAAGCGGATGACGCCCGAGTCGAGCACCTCGCGCAGCGCGTTCACGATGCCCTTGATGCGCGGGTGGTCGGGCGCGACGCCGTAGCGCACCAGCCCGTACGGGGCGGGGAGCTGCTCGAACAGGTCGATCGAGACGTCGAACTGACGCTCGGCCTTCACGAGCAGATCTGCGGCGTAGATGCCGGCGGGGCCGGCTCCGACGATGGCCAAACGGAGCTTGGTCACGGTGAATTCCTTCGTATCGGTGAAGCGGCGACGCGGTGCCCGGTCGGCGCGGTGGGTCTCGGGGCGCATCCGGTGTTCGTGACGCTGCCCGTTCTGGATGTCAGCTGGTGCGTTCCACCACGGTCTCGGCGAACCGCACCAGGGTCTTCTTCACGGTTCCGGCCGGCAACGGGTCGAGCGCCTGGATGGCCTCCCGCGCGTAGCGGTGCGCCTCCTCGACCGTGCGTCGCGTGACCGCGTGCTCGCGCAGCAGCCGGATGGCCTCGTCGGAGTCGTCGGGCGCGGCGCTGGCCAGCTCGTCGGGCTGGATGCGGGCGAGCAGAGCGGCGGCATCGGCGTCGCCGGCCGCCAGCTGGCGCAGGTACAGCACCGGCAGCGTGGCGACGCCGGCCCGGATGTCGGTGCCCGGCGTCTTGCCCGTGTCATCCGCCGAGGGGGCGATGTCGAGCACGTCGTCGACGAGCTGGAAGGCGATGCCCACCTTCTCGCCGAACTCGCGCACGGGCTGCTCGTACTCGGCCGGGGCGTTGGAGAAGATGATGCCGAGTTGGGCCGAGGCCGCGATGAGCGAACCGGTCTTGTCGGCGAGCACGGCGATGTAGTGCTCCACCTGGTCTTCGCCCTCGGCGGGGCCGATGGTCTCCTTCAGCTGACCGAGGCACAGGCGCTCGAACGTGTCGGCCTGCAAGCGGATGGCCCGTTCCCCGAGCAGCGCCAGCAGGGCGCTGGCCCGCGCGAACAACAGGTCGCCGGTGAGGATGGCGATGGAGTTGCCCCAGACGTACTGGGCGCTCGGCACCCCTCGACGCTGGTCGGCCTCGTCCATCACGTCGTCGTGGTACAGCGACGCCAGGTGGGTGAGCTCGATGGAGGAGGCGGCGGTGACGACCTCGTCGGTGATGCCGTCGCCGAGCTGCGCGGTGAGGAACGCGAGGATGGGCCGCACCCTCTTGCCACCGGCCTCGAGGAGGTAGCGGGCCACCACGTCGACGAGCCCGCCGGCGAACTGGGTCTCGGCGGTGAGGCGCGCCTCGAGGGCCTCGATGCCGTCTTCGATGCGCCGCGCGGTGCGCCGGTCTTCGCCGGTGGAGAACAGGCGGTCGGCGAGCGAGAGCGGGGTCGACCGGCCGGTGGCGCGGCGAAGACTGGAGGTCACGGTCATAGCCTACTTTTTCCCGGGTGCCGGGCGCGCCGCGGCCGGCTGCGCGGCATCCGTTCGCCCGGTGGCCGTTCGCACGGTGGCCGTTCGCACGGTGGCCGGGAGGGGCTTGATGCCGCGGTGCAGCGCCACGATGCCGGCGCTGAGGTTGCGGTAGCCCACCTCGGTGAAGCCCGTCTCGCGGAGCCAGCCGGCCAGCGTCTTCTGGTCGGGCCAGGAGGCGATGGACTCGAAGAGATAGTCGTAGGCCGCGTCGTTGGAGGAGACGGCCTTGGCGAGCGTGGGCATGACGCGCTCCAGGTACCAGTGATAGACGCGGCGAAGCGGCTTGACGGGGCGCGAGAACTCGCAGATGACGATGCGGCCGCCCGGCGCGGTGACCCGGTAGAGCTCGGCGAGCGCCACCTTCGGCTCCACGATGTTGCGCAGGCCGAACGAGATGGTGACGGCGTCGAACGAATCGTCGTCGAACGGCAGGTTCATGCCGTCGGCCACCAGGAACTCGATGTTCGGCACGCCCGCCTGACGGCGGCGGCCCACCTCGATCATGCCGGGCGAGAAGTCGGCGGCCACCACGTGGGCGCCGCTCTTCGCGAGCGAGGCGCTCGAGGTGCCGGTGCCGGCCGCGAGATCGAGGATGCGCTCACCCGGCCTGGGACCGACCGCGCGGGTGGTCGCCACGCGCCACAGCACCGCGTTGCCCACGGAGAGCACGTCGTTGGTGCGGTCGTATCCGGCCGCCACCTGGTCGAACATGGCGGAGACCTGTTCGGGTCGTTTGGTGAGGTCAGCCTTAGTCACCCTCTCAGTTTAGGTTCAGTTGCTGAGCGGTGGCGGCAGTGGCCGCAAAGTGCAGGCGTAAGCTCGATTTCGTGAGCGATTCAGTGCGACCGGTGGCCCGTCTGGTGGTGGAGACCCACCCGGTCGACGACGTGAAGATGCTCATCCCCCTCGTCGACCCGCGTCATCCGTTGATCTGGTTGCGCAAGGGGCAGGGCATCGCCGGCATCGGCGAGGCGCTGCGGCTCGAGTTCAGCGGGCCCACCCGCATGATCGATGCCTGCGCGGTCTGGAAAGAGGTGGTGTCGGCGGCGCGGGTCACCGACCCCCTCGCCCTGCCGGGCTCCGGCCTCGTGGCGTTCGGCACCTTCGCCTTCGCCGACGATTCGTCGGCCACGAGCACGCTCATCGTGCCGCGCGTGATCGTGGGAAAGCGCGACGGGCGGCACTGGGTGACGAAGGTGCGCGTCGAGGGCGTCGACGAACCGCTGCCGGTGGCCTCGGCGCGGCCGCTCGGCCCCGAGTACCGGCTCACCCTCATGCCGGGCGAGGTGACGGCCGACGACTTCCGCGCCTCGGTCGACGCCGCCGTGCAGCGCATCACCGCCCAGGAACTGAGCAAGGTGGTGCTCGCCCGCGACCTCGTGGGTCACCTGCCCGCCGGCGCCGACCTGCGCCGCCCCCTCACCGACCTCGCCCTCGGCTACCCCGACTGCTGGACCTACGCCGTCGACGGCTTCATCGGCTCGAGCCCCGAGACCCTGGTTCGCGTGTCGCACGGCACGGTGAGCGCCCGGGTGCTCGCCGGAACCACGTCCCGTGGGGCGGATGCGGCGGCCGACCACGACCAGGCCGTGGCGCTCGCCACCTCTCCCAAAGACCTCGACGAGCACGGCTTCGCCGTGACCAGCGTCGTGGCGGCGCTGCGGCCGCACAGCCGCAGCCTCGCCACGAGCGAGGTGCCGTTCACGCTCAAGCTGCCCAACCTGTGGCACCTGGCCAGCGACGTGGAGGGTGTGCTGAGCGACGGGTCGACCTCGCTCGACCTCATCGCGGCCCTGCACCCCACGGCGGCCGTGGCGGGAACGCCCACCGACACCGCGCTGCGTGTGATCGGCGAGCTCGAGCCGTTCGACCGCGGACGGTACGCCGGGCCCGTGGGCTGGGTGGGGGCGGATGGCGACGGCGAGTGGGCCGTGGCGCTGCGGTCGGCGCAGGTCGACGAGGCCGGCGACATCACCGCCTACGCGGGGTGCGGCATCGTGGCCGACTCCGTGCCCGAGCGGGAGTACCTCGAGACGAAGATGAAGTTCCGGCCGATCGTCGAAGCGTTCGGCTAGAACCCGGTTCCGGGCAGCATGGCCGTCGAAGCCTTCGGTTAGCACCCGGTTCCGGGCAGCATGGCCGTCGAAGCCTTCGGTTAGCACCCGGTTCCGGGCAGCATGGCCGTGGAGGCCTTCGGCTAGAGGCGGCTGGAACCCGCTAGCTCGAGCGGCGGCGACGGGCGATGAAGAGCACCACTCCGCCGACGACGAGCACCGCCACCGCGATGATCGCGATGATGAGGGCGACGTGCAGGTTGGCACCGGTGCTGGCGAGTTCGGAGGCTGGGTTCACCTGGCCATCCTCGCACCATCCCCGACGACTTTCGAAGAATTCCCAATCCGGTTCGTAAGGGCCTCCGAAGACCTTCTGAAGGCACGGAACGCTGAACCCCCGGTCAGCGGCCGTTTTTTTCCATTCCTTGAAGGAGAATCACATGCGTATCACCAAGCGATCCACGCTTACCGCTCTCGCCATCGCGGCTGTCGCCACGTTCGGCCTCGCCGGCTGTTCCGGCTCGAGCACCACGTCCGGCTCTGACGAGTCCAGCGCCCCGATGACCAGCTCGGCCACCTCGTCGCCCACCACCGAGGCCATGGACCCGGCCGCGAACCTCGTCGGCTCGGGCTGCGCCGCCTACGCCGAGGCCGTTCCGGACGGCGCCGGCTCCGTCGAGGGCATGTCGCTGGACCCCGTGGCCACCGCCGCCTCGAACAACCCGCTGCTGAAGACGCTCACCGCAGCCGTCTCCGGTGGGCTGAACCCCGACGTCAACCTGGTCGACACCCTCAACAGCGGTGAGTTCACCGTCTTCGCCCCTGTCGACGACGCCTTCGCCAAGCTCGACCCGGCCACCGTCGCGACGCTGAAGACCCCCGAGGGCGCAGCGACGCTCACCTCGGTGCTCACCTACCACGTGATCCCCGGCCAGCTCGACCCCGAGCAGATCGTCGGAACCCACAAGACCGTGCAGGGTGGCGAGGTCACCGTCGCCGGCAGTGGGGACAACCTCACCGTCAACGGCTCCACCGCCGTCATCTGCGGTGGCGTGAAGACCGCCAACGCGACCGTGTACCTCATCGACACGGTGCTGATGCCCCCCATGTAATCCTCTTCTGGGATACGCCGAGAGGCCGGTCGCTCCAGGCGGCCGGCCTTTCGGCGTCCCTCTGCGCGGCGACGGCTCGGCGGCGGCCGTGGCCGCCGATGCCCCCGGCATCCCGGCCCCGCCTAGGCTGACTGCACATGCTCTCCGCACTCCTCGGTCTCGTCGGCGGCATCGTCTACGGCGGTGCCGACTTCCTCGGCGGTCTCGCCGCTCGTCGCCTCGGCGCCGTTCGTGTCACCGTCGTCTCGGCGTTCTCGGGACTCGTGCTGCTGCTGGCCGCGTATCCGTTCGTCGGGGGCATGGCCTCGGCCGAAGCGGTGGGGCTCGGCGCCCTCTCCGGCCTGGCGGGTGCGGCGGCCATCGCCCTGCTCTACGGCTGCCTCGCCCTCGGGCCCATGAGCATCCTGTCGCCGCTGACGGCGGTGGTGTCGGCCCTGGTGCCGTTCACCATCGGCCTGCTCGGCGGCGAGCGACTGCCCCTGCTCGGCTGGCTGGCCATCGCCCTGGCGCTGGTGGCGGTGGTGCTGGTGGGATTCGTGCCCGAGAAGGGGGCGGCCAGGCCCCGCCCGCTCGGCCTCGCGATGGCGGTGGGCGCGGGTGCGCTGATCGGCGTGTTCCTCGTGCTCCTGGACCGCACCCCGCCCGACTCGGGTCTCGTGCCCCTGCTGCTGAACCGTTCGGTGAGCACAGCCGTGATGCTCGTCGTGCTCGCCGGTGTGCTCGGCATCACCGCCGTCCGCCGCGCCCGGTCGACGGATGCGCCCCGGCCCCCGAAGCCGGCCGGCGCCGAGAGCGGCACCGTCCCACGCTGGGCCGAGCGGGCCGTGCTGCTCGCCATCGCCTGCGGCCTCGTCGATGCACTCGCCAACCTGCTCCTGCTGCTGGCGCTGCGGGCCGGAGAGCTCACCGTGGTCTCGGTGCTCACCGCCCTCTATCCCGCGGGCACCGTCATCCTGGCGGCCATGCTGCTGCGCGAACGCGTCGCGGCGGTTCAGGTGGTGGGACTGGTGCTGGCCTTCGTGGCGGCGGCCCTGCTCGCGCTGGCCTGAAGCGACCGGGGCTTGAGCAGCCTGCCTCCCGGCACGACGACGGCCCGGGCGGTTAGAGTTCGAGCATGAGCGAGAACACCCCGGCCACCGAGGGCGACGACCGGCTGCCCCGCTCGGTGTACGGCGTCGGCCACGATCCGGATGTGCGGTTCAGTCTCGCGAACGAACGCACGGCCCTCGCCTGGGTGCGCACCGGGCTCTCGCTCGTGGCGGGCGGGGTGGCGCTCACGACGCTGGCGTCGATCGCCGACCTGCCGTGGCTGATCGACGTGATCGCCCTCGCGGCGTGCGTCGCCGGAGGCGCGCTGGCGGTGTCGGCGCTGTTCTCCTGGCGCCGCGCCGAGCGGGCACTGCGCGAGAACCGCCCCCTGCCCGCTCCCGCAGCCCTGCCGTGGCTGGTGGCCGGGGTGGCCGTGCTCGCCGTGGTGCTGGCGGTCTACGCGGTGGTCGAGCTCGTCGGCGACCTGTGAGCGCCCCCGAGCGCGACCCCGGGCTGCAGCCCGAGCGCACGGCCCTCTCCTGGCAGCGAACGGCGCTCTCCACCTCGATGGTGTCGCTGCTGCTCGCCTTCGCGTGCCTGCGCGGCGGGTTCCTGGTGGGCGCCGCGCTGTCGGCGCTCGTGGCAGTGGGTGCGGTGGCCGTGCTCTTCGCCTCGCGGCTCCGCGCGGCCCGCCTCCAGCGAACCTCGCCGTGGACACCGCTCACCCGCATCGTGCTGCTGATCGTCGCCACAGCCGTGCTCGGCGCGGTGCTCGCCCTGCTGGTGCTGGTCTGATCCCTCCGGGTCAGCCGATGTGGGAGATCTGCACCGAGACCGAGTCGAGGGGTTCGTCGACCGGTTGAGCGGCCAGCGCCTCGGCGACGGCCGAGTACACGTCGCGGCAGGTGGCCGCGGCCGGCCGTTCCTCGCTCACGCCGATGCTCACGGTCACCGTGAGTCCGTCGGCCGTGTGGCCGATCACCACGGGCGTGGCCGGTGACGGCGCCGGGGAGGCCGGGGTGCCGGGACTCGCCGCATCCGGAACCGGGTCGGCCGAGCCCGGAGACCGGGTGGGGAGCACGGCGGGCACCACGGCCGCGATGCCGCTGCGCAGGGCCGTCGCCGCATCCGACACCACCGCCACCAGCACGGGCCGGGCGTCGTAGGTGCGCAGCACACCGGGCACCTCGAGAACGGCCGCGCCGAGGGTCGCCGTGAGTTCGTCGTCGTTCATCGGGCACCTCCTTCGTCGTGGGCCCGGCGCAGATGCACGTCGGTGACCGAGACGTCGATCGACTCGACCCGCAGCTCGGTGTGCTCGAGCAGGGTGTGCGCGATCGCCGCCCGCAGCAGCTCGGCGCGCTCAGGGATGCTCTCGCCCCAGAACACGCTGGCATCCACCCGCACGCGCACCGGCGCACCGGGTTCGGAGACGTCGCCCTCGAGCACGCAGCGGCCGATCAGCACGCCGTCGACCGTGTCCCCGGCGGCCCGGATCAGCCCCAGCACGGCGGCCTCGGTGAGCGAGAGCCTCGCGCGCGGTGAGGGATGGGACAACGGGATCGATCGGCCCGAGCGCACCTCGCGCTGCACATTCGCCAGGATCGACTCCACCCAGCCGGGGGCGAGCGGGTCGGCGTCGGCCTCGGCCTCGAGGTCGATCAGCGACGTGGCGGCCTCGCGGATGCGCACCAGAGCGGCCCACGCCAGCTGGTTCTCGGGGCTCGCGTCGATGAGCTCGGCCGGGGGCTGTTCGCCGCGGTCGAGGTAGTCGTTGAAGACGTCGAGGATGTCGTCGCCGGCCGAATCGGTCATCGCCATCCCTCCATCTCCGTGATCAGCTTCTTGCGCGCCCGTGCCAGCAGTCCCCGAACCGTCGACGGCGGAACGCCCAGCTCCTCGGCGATCTCCTCGTACGAGAAGCCGCCGATCTCCTTCATCACCCAGCACTGGCGCTGACCCTCGGGCAGGCGCTCGAGCGCGGCCTTCAGGTGCTCCCGCTGCGACTGGGCCTCGGCCTGCTTCTCCGGGCCCTGCTCGGCCGGGATCTCGCCCTCCCACTCGAGGATGGGGCGGTCGTCGTGCCGGGCCCGGATGCGGTCGATGGCCTTGCGGTTCACGATGCGCATCAGCCACGACTTCACGGCCGCCAGGTCGGCGAGTTCGGGCAGCTTCTTCCACGCCGTGATGAAGGTCTCCTGCACCACGTCGTCGACCTCGAGGTTCGAGCCGAGCACGCGGTTCGCGTAGGCCCGCATCAGACCGCCGTGGCGGCGGATGAGCACCTCGAACGCCCGCAGGTCGCCGTCGGCGGCACGACCGGCCAGGATGCGGTCGGGAGCATCGGAGAGCGTCACCGGGCCGGGTTCGGGCTCCCCGTCGGGCGTGATCGGCTCGCGGTCTGCCATGCCGACCTCCGGCCTACTTGCTCAGCAGGCTGGAATCGGCCAGCAGCAGCGGCGCATCCGTCACCGGCACGTCGACGTGCATGTGGGTGCAGGAGTCGTCGAACTCGGTCCAGTTGGTGAGGTTCACCGTCACACCGGCCGAGGCGCGGCAGCCGGCCTGGCCGACGCGGGAGCCGACGGGCATCACCGGGTCGAGGATGCTGATGAGCTTGAGCGTGCCAGCGTCGGCCCCGTTCAGGCTCTTGTTGTTCAGCAGATAGAAGTCCACCGCGTGGCCGCCGCCGTCGATGTAGTGCGAGGAGCTGGTGCCCGCGCCCTCGATCTGGCCGGTGCACTTGCGGTTGATGTCGCTCACGCCCACCTGGTCGAAGTTGCGCACGGCGATGGCGATGATCTCGAGGATGCGGTAGTCGACACCGCAGTCGGGAACCGTCACGCCCTGGGCGATCCAGCGGATCTCCTTCATGTGATCGGGAACCGAGCCCACGAGCTTGCCCGAGTCCATCGCGTCGACGAGCTCCTGGGCGAGCGACCGGCCCACCAGCAGCTGGGCGGTGGAGTAGCCGGCAGCCTGCAGCTCACCGGCGTCGGTGACGGAGTAGCCGTCGCGGTCGACCACCTCGGAGGTGGCTCCGCTCGCCGTGATGAGCTGCTGGGTCTGGGCGGTGGAGTTGGCGTTCAGGCTCAGGTTCACCAGGTTCGAGTCGGCCGGGCTCGCCGAGACGGTGGTGGGGATGGCGGTGACCGCGGTCATGCCGATCACGAAGAGCATGGCGAGCGTCGACAGGCCGGCCTTGGCCCAGTTCTTGCGGCGGCCGGAGCCGGGCCGGCTCGACGGGCGCGGGGCACCGGCCGCGGGGCCGGAGGACGCACGGCGGGTGGCGACCGCCCGGGCCGAGCGATCGCGGGCGACCACGGCTCGACGCGACCCGGTGCCAGGGGCGAGCGCGAAACCGGGCACGGCCGGGGCCGTGGTGGCGACTGCGACGGAGGTGGCGACGGGCGACGCGTTCTCGGTGGCGTCGGCGGGCCGGCCATCCGGAGCCGTGTCGACGTCGGTGACGGCGGGCTCGGGACGCGTGGACTCGCTGCGGTCGGCCGCATCCTCGGGGTCGCGCGGTTCGGAGGAATCGTGCGAGGGGGCGCTCGAGCTGTCGGCTGCCGGAACACCGGACTCGGTCTCTGCCTCGGACCCGGTCGACGCGGAGGCGGCGGACGCCTCGGCGGCAGCGGCAGCAGCAGCAGCAGCAGCGGCTCGAGCGGCCCGTCGAGAGGGCATCGCCTCGAACGGGCGGGTGGCGGAGACGTCGGCCGAGACGACCTCGATGGCCGCCGTGACGGCGCGCACCAGCTCCTCGTCGGCGGCCGGGCCTGCGGGGCGCGAAGCCCGCCGGCTCCGGCGCGTGGCCGCGAGGTGGAGCGGGATCTCGGGGGCGAGTGCATCCGGGTCGTCGACCTGGAGCACCGGCTCGAGGGTCAGTTCGACGCCGGGCTCGAGGGGGCCGGAACCGACCGGTGCGATCTCGAGATCGGCGATCTCCTCGGCCTGCAACCGCGACTCACGCTCGAGCTGCTGCTGCGCGAGTTCCCGCAGCTGGCGGCGGGTGAGAACGGGCTCGGCCGGAGCGGCGGCTGCGGCGGCCTGCTCGCGCAGCTGGCGGCGGGTGAGAGGAGTCGTCTGGGGGGTACCGGCGGTCGCGGGGGTCGGCGCAGAAGCGCTGGAACGCGAGGCGGGATTCGGCAAACGAGAGGCTTTCGGGTGGTGCGGTGACTGGTACCACCCCCGAGGGGCGTACCACGGGGGTTCTTCGAGACTAGCGGCCGAGGCTGAAAAAACCCAGAACCGGATCTTCCGCAGCCCCCTTGCGGAGAGGTCGTCCGGGCCTCACGGTGATCAGCGGGCATCGATTGCACAAAGGTAAGATGTATGATCTAATGGCGTTGCTCGCCACCCGGGAGCGCCCAGTCGTCAACGACGTCGACCAGTAAAGGACATGGTTCATGGTTCTCTCCCCCGAGCGCTCGTATTCCCCCCGCCGCCGGTTCCGCTCCCTCGCGCTCGTCTCCGGCGCTGCGGCGGTCGCCCTGCTGGCCGCCGGATGCGCCGGCGGTTCGTCGACGGCCTCGAACGGCGAGTTCGGCTTCCCCGAGACCGAGCAGCAGGCCGACAGCACCATCACGGTGTGGGTCGACAACACCCGCGTCGCCGCCGCCGACGCCTTCAAGGCAGCCAATCCCGACGTTCCGATCGACGTCGTGACGTACGATGGCAGCGCTAACGGCTCGAACAGCTTCCAGACGAAGATCCAGCTCTTCGACAAAGCGAAGAAGGGATGGCCCGACGTGGTGTGGTCGACGCAGACGAACGATGCGGCGTGGGCGAGCCAGACCACCCCCGGTTCGCAGCCCTTCGCCGCCCAGCTCGACGGCGGCCTGGTCGACACCGACCTGATCGACGGCTTCGCCGCCGGCGCTCTCGACCCCTGCACCGTCGACGGCAAGGTGTACTGCCTGCGCAACGACCTCGCGCAGAACGTGCTCTGGTACGACAAGACGCTGTTCGACCAGTTCGGCTACACCCTGCCCACCACCTGGGAGGAGTACGAGGAGCTGGGCGAGAAGGTGGCCACCGAGCATCCCGGTTACATCATCGGCGCCGCCGGCGACGCCTGGACCCCTGAGATCTACATGTGGGCCTCGAAGTGCCAGGCCGGAGACGTGACCGCGGTGCGCGAGATCACCGTGAACACCACGAGCGAGGAGTGCCAGCGCATGGCCGACCTGCTCGACACCTCCATCGGCAACGGCTCCATCACCACCGAGAGCGTGTTCAGCCCGTCGTTCGTGCAGAAGTACGCCGGCAAGGTGCTCGCCATGCCCGGCCCGGTCTGGTACTCCGGCGCCATCTTCAACAGCCCCGACTCGCTGAACGTGCCTGCCGGACAGATCGGCGCCGCCACCCCGCTCACCTGGGAGGGCGAAGACCTGGTCACCGGAAACGTCGGCGGTGGCACCTGGTACATCTCCAGTCACAGCGCCAACCTCGACGCGGCCAAGAAGTTCGTGGAGTTCGCGGCCACCAGTGACGAGTACCAGGTGGAGCTCAACCCCGGCCTCCCGGCCTACGCCGCGGCCGCCGAGAAGTGGGTGGCCAAGCAGGCCGAGAGCGGCTACTTCGCCGGCGACCTCACCGCGCTCACCGACTCCGCGTCGCTCGTGTGGTCGGGCTGGGGCTCGCCCACCTTCAGCCAGGAGGCCGTCTGGGCCAAGACGGTCACCCCCGTCATCACCTCGGGCGGCACGGTCTCCGACACGCTCGAGCAGTGGGGCCAGGCCATCAAGGACCAGGCGCAGGTCAACGGGTACAAGGTCGGCTGACGTGACGGTCACCGTTCCAGACGTCGAGGCGACCGCCGCGGCCGGGGTGACCCCGGCTCTCGGCCGGTCGCCTCGGCGATCCGGCCGGGCATCCGTTCGCCGGAGCCCCGTGAAGAACCGCATGGGCTACCTCTTCGTGTCGGGTTACACCGTGCTGATGCTGGTGTTCGGTGTGTTCCCGGCGCTGTACGCCCTGGTGCTCTCGGTGACCACCATCGACGGGTCGTTCGCCGGGTTCGACAACTTCGCGAAGGTGTTCGGCGACTACCGGTTCCTGCCGGCCGTGGGCCACGTCGCCGTGTACCTGGCGATCTGGCTGGTGAGCCTGCTGGTGCTCGTGGTGCTGCTGGCGCTGATCGTGCACGCCATCCGCATCCGGTGGCTCTCGAACGCCTCGCGGTTCGTGTTCTACATCCCGGGAGCTCTGGCGGGGGCATCGAGCGTGATGCTGTGGCTGTTCGTGCTCGACCCCTCGGTGAGCCCGGTGGGCTGGCTGCTGGAGGCCTTCGGCTTCGAGTCGTTCGTGCAGACCATCAATCCGGCGAACCTGCCGGTGGTGTTCACCGTGATCGCGTTCTGGACCGGCGCCGGCGGCTGGATCGTGATCATGTACGGCGCGCTCAACAACATCCCCGAGGAGGTGATGGAGGCGGCGAAGATCGACGGCGCGAACGCCGTGCAGACGGCGGTGCGCATCCAGCTCCCGATGATGAGGAAGTGGATCGCGTACATGGGCATCATGTCGCTCGCCGCCGGCACCCAGCTCTTCGTGGAGCCGCAGCTGCTCTCCCAGGCCTCGAACGCGGTGGTCGCCAACGACTACTCGCTGAATCAGCTGGCGTACCTCTACGCCTTCCAGCAGAACGACTTCAACGGCTCGGCCGCCATCTCGATCATCCTGCTGGTGATCGCCCTGGGACTGTCCGCCTTCTTCGTCGCCCGCGGCGGACTCTTCGACAAGGACTGACGATGACCGCGCTCAGCACCTCCCCCGGCCACCTGGCCGACCGCGCCGCAGCCGCCCGCCCGCGCCGCGCATCCGGCCGCCTGCGCGGCACCCCCGGTCAGTGGTCGGGGCGGTTCGTCGTGGCACTCGTGCTGCTGGCGTTCGCCCTGTTCTTCGCCATCCCGATCGTGTGGCTGCTGCTGGCCACCACGAAGTCGCCCACCGACCTGATTCAGAACGACCCGTTCTCGTTCGGCTCGCTCGAGGGCTTCGCCGTGAACTGGAACGCGCTGCTGGCGTTCCAGGACGGGGCGGTTCTCGGATGGCTCGGCAACTCCGCCCTGTACTCGGTCGTGGCCCTCGCCATCACGCTGGTGGTGAGCATCCCGGCCGGCTACGCCCTGGCCCTCACCGAGTTCCGGCTGCGGCGGGCCCTGCTGGTCATCACCCTCGTGGTGATGCTCATCCCGAACACGGCGCTCGTTCTGCCCGTGTTCCTGGAGCTCAACAGCGTCGGGCTGATCGGGTCGCCGCTCGCGGTCATCCTGCCGTTCTCGTTCTTCCCGTTCGGGGTGTACCTGACGTACATCTACTTCAGCACCTCGATCCCGCGCGACCTGCTCGCCGCGGCCCGCATCGACGGCTGCACCGAGTTCGGCGTGTTCACCCGCATCGCGTTGCCGCTGGCCACCCCGGTGGTGGCGCTCGTGGCCTTCTTCAGCTTCGTGCAGAACTGGAACAATTACTTCCTGCCGTTCGTGATGCTGCCGGCGAGCGACCAGTACCCGATGCAGGTCGGGCTCACCTCGCTGCTCGCGTCGACGCCGGCGTTCAACCCCTCGTCGGCCGGGGCCGCCTCGGTGCAGCTGCCCACCCTGGCGCTCGCCACCATCATGTCGGTGCTGCCGGTGCTGATCGTCTTCCTCTTCAGCCAGCGCTTCCTCGTGTCGGGGATGACCGCCGGCGGCACCAAGGAGTAGGGATGCCGGTGGAACGCCACGCGCTGGTGGTGGGGCTCGAACCGTCGCGGGTCGAGACCTACCTGTCGTTGCACGCCGCGGTGTGGCCGCAGGTGGAGGCCACGCTGAGCGCCTGCAACGTGACGAACTACACGATCTTCCGGCGAGGGATGCTGCTGGTGGCGTACTACGAGTACGTGGGCGAGGATCACGACGCCGACCTCGCGCGGGTGGCACTCGACCCGGTGACGCGGGAGTGGTGGACGCACACCGACCCCTGCCAGGTGGCGGTGTTCGACGACCTGCCGTCAGGCGAGAAGTGGGCGGCTGCCGACGAGATCTGGCATCTCACATGACCGCGCGGCGCCTCATCGACGCCCACGCCCACGTGTGGACACGCGGCACCCCGGGCCTGGAGTGGCTCGCCGGGGTTCCCGAGCTCGACCGTGACTTCGCGCTCGCGGAGTACCCCGCCCCCGCCCCCGCGACTCGTCCCGAAACGCCCGGGAATCGGCGTGTTTCGGGCCGAACGGGACGAGTCGCGGGGGTGGTGCTGGTTCAGGCGGTGAACTCCGAGGAGGAGACCCGGGAGCTGCTCGCAGCGGCGCGGGAACCCGGCGCGGGCGGGGGCGACGTGCGGGGGGTCGTCGGGTGGGTCGACCTCGGGGGCGCCGACCCGGCAGGGCGCATCGAGCAGCTGCGGGCGGCACCGGGCGGGGAGGCGCTGGCGGGCATCCGGCACCTGGCCCATGTCGATCCCGACGCCGAGTGGCTCGTGCGCGAGCGCACCTCGCGCGGGCTCGATGCCGTGGCGCGGGCGGGACTCGCGTTCGACCTCGTGGTGCGGCCGTGGCAGCTGGCGACGGCCGCGCGGGCGGTCGACGCGCATCCGGAACTGCAGTTCGTGCTCGATCATCTCGGGCAGCCGCCATCCGGGGCCGACGCCGGGGCGGGGGCCCACGCCGGAGCGGGGGCCGAGGGGCTCGCGCACTGGGAGCGCGGTCTGCGCGCTCTCGCCGAGCGGCCGAACGTGGCCGCGAAGATCTCGGGCATCGCCCGGCGCGACCCCGATGCGGTCGAGCGGGCGAGGCTCGACCGCGTCTTCACCGTGGCGTTCGAGACCTTCGGGCCGGCGCGGCTGATGTACGGGTCCGACTGGCCGCTCGTGCTGCTGGCCGACGGTCACGACGCGTGGACGGCCACCTACCTCGACGCCACCGCCGGGCTCTCGCCGCGCGAGCAGCGTGACATCGACGGCCGCACCGCCCTCCGCGCGTACCGGGCCGAGACCACCCAGCAGGAGGACATCGCATGACCCCGAACCGCTCCGCTGCGCCGCTCGGCTCCGCTGCGCCGCTCGGCTCCGTCTCGCCGCTCGGGTTTGGCGCCGCGAGCCTCGGCAACCTCTACCGCGAGACGACGGATGACGAGGCCCGCGAGGCCGTCGACCGGGCGTGGGCGCGCGGCATCCGCTCGTTCGACACCGCACCGCACTACGGCCTCGGCCTCTCGGAACGGCGACTGGGCGAGGCCCTGGGCGGCCGGCCGCGCGCCGACTACGTGCTCTCGACCAAGGTGGGGCGGCTGCTCGTGCCGAACGAGCACCCCACCGGGCGCGACCCCGACTTCGCCGTGCCCGACGACCTGCGGCGGCAGTGGGACTTCTCGCGCGACGGCATCCTGCGGTCGCTCGAGCAGAGCCTCGAGCGCCTGGGCACCGACCGTGTCGACGTGCTCTATGTGCACGATCCCGAGCAGCACTCCGAGCGGGCGGCGTGGGAGGCGGCCGAGACGCTCACCGCCCTGCGCGACGAAGGCGTGATCGCGGCGCGCGGGGTGGGCACGAACTCGGCCCGACAGCTGCCGGCGCTCTTCGCCGCCGACGCCGTCGACGTGGCCATGCTGGCCGGGCGGTACACGCTGCTCGAGCAGGTCTCGGCGCTGCCCGCCCTGGCCGCCGCAGAGCAGCACGGCAAGTCGGTGGTGGCCGTGGGGGTGTTCAACTCGGGCCTGCTCGCGTCGGCGAGGCCGGCTCCGGATGCGCACTACGACTACGGTCCCGCGCCCCTCACCCTCGTCGAGAAGGCGGTGCGCATCGCCGAGGTGTGCGAGGCGCACGGGGTGAGCCTGCCGCAGGCGGCCATCGCGTTCCCGCTGCAGCATCCGGCCGTGGTGAACGTGACGCTGGGCATGCGCACGGCGCAGCAGGTCGACCGGAACGCCGACCTGTTCGCGGCTCCCGTGCCCGACACCCTCTGGGCTGCCCTCCGCTCGGCGGGCCTCCTACCCTGAACACCAGATCCGTCACTTTCGGCCCCAAAACGGGCGTTTTGGGGCGAAAAGTGACGGATCTGGTGTGTGGGGCGGGAGGGGAGCGTCAGTCGCGGCCGCGCACGGGCAGGCGGCGACGCGACCACGAGCCGTCGATGTGGGCGCGCATGGCCCGTTCGGCCGCCTCGGGCGCACCCTCCAGGATCGCCTCGAGCACGGCCGTGTGCTCCTCCAGAGTGAGCTCGAAGGCGTGCTCCGGATCGCGTCCGTGGTAGCGAGTGCTCTCGAGCGCGCGATCGAACAGGGTGCGGGCGAGGCTCGAGGCCAGCCGCGACCCCGAGAGCTGCATCACCACCGCGTGGAAGTCGATGTCGGCCTGCCGGAAGGCCGCGGCGTCGTCGATCACGTCCTGCATGCGCTGCAGCGACTCACGCAGGCGCTGCACGGCGGCCGCGTCGGCGAGTCGTGCCGCGTCCGCCGCCATCGACGACTCGAGCCCCGACCGCACGCTGCTCAACTCGTCGAGGATGCCGAGCGAGTCGTCGTGGTCGATCATGGCCGAGAGCACCACCGGGTCGAGCAGGTTCCAGTCGGAGGTGGGGTTCACCTGGGTGCCGCGCCCCTGCGCCACCGTCACGAGCCCTTTCTCCTCGAGGCGCTTCACCGACTCGCGGATGACCGTGCGGCTCACCCCGAACTGCGCGGTCAACGGCCCCTCGGGCGGCAGCAGGTCGCCCGGCTTCAGCGCGCCGGTGACGATCACGTCGACCAGCTGACTCACCACGGCCACACCCAGCCGGGCCGCCGGGGCACGCACCCCCACGGTGGGCAGCACGGGCGCGAAGGCGGTGTCGGCAGACTCGACGGACATGCCCCCGATTCTAGGGGCGCGCATCCTGAATCGTCATACGTCTTGTCTGGTGCGACCCCCACTGAACATATGATGTATGCTGTTTGAACGCCGTCGCTCCGTCGCGACGCGTCGTGCGGTTCACTGGAGAAAAGCAGGACACGATGAGAATCACAGGCTTCACGAGTCTGACCACCGTGCACGACTGGGGCCGCCCCGTCGGTGACGTCAACGGCGTGGTGGCCGGTGGCGTCACCGAGGTGCCCGTGCTGCTGCTGCACACCGACGGCGGCCTCACCGGGGTGGGCCTCGGCGCCCACACCGACATCGCCCGGGTGTTCCCGGCGATCGAGGACGAAGACCCCCGAGCCGTGGTGGCCCTCTACGACCGGATGCTCGCCCACGTGTTCAAGACCGGTCACGCCGGCGCCACGTTCGGCACCATCGGCGCCGTCGACATGGCGCTCTGGGACCTCAAGGCCAAGATGGCCGACGAACCCCTCTGGCGCACCCTCGGTGCCCGCGACCGCTTCGTGCCCGGCTACGCCTCCGGCCTCGACATCGCCCTCGGCGACGACGAGCTCGTGACCCTCTACGAACGCTACGCCGAACGCGGTTTCAGCGGCGCCAAACTCAAGGGCGGCCTCGACAGCGACACGGATGTCGCCCGCCTGAAGGCGGTCGCCGACACCCTGCGCCGCAACACGCCCCGGCCGGCCCTGATGCTCGACGCGAACGAGTCGTGGAACCGCAAGCAGGCCGTGCGCTACATCTCCGAGGTGGAGTCGCAGGTGGCGCTGACCTGGATCGAGGAGCCCGTCCGGCGCTGGGACGCGGCCGGCAACGCCGCCGTGAGCCGAGCCGTGAAGGCGGCGGTCGCGACCGGCGAGAACCTCGTGGGACTCGAGCAGTACGGCCCCCTGCTGGACGCCCATGGCGTCGACGTGGTGCAGGCCGGCATGGTGTGGGGCATCACGCACTTCCTGCGGGTGTCGGCCATCGCCCACGCGCGCGACCTGCCGGTGAGCCCGGTGGGCTACAACGCGAGCCCCGTCGCGCACGCCGCGGCGGCCGTGCCCAACCACTTCACCACCGAGGTGCAGGATCTGGGGTTTCCCGTCGGGCTCGCCGTCGACCAGACCATCGACGACGGCGGCATCGTGCTCGGCGACTCCCCGGGACTCGGCATCGTGGTCGACGAGGCGATGATCGCCTCGATCGGCGGCACCGAGGGATGGCGGGTTCCGGCCGGGCCGCACGTGCGGCCGGCGCGGGCGGGGCTGCGGCTGGTTCCCGATCCCTGATGCGAACCCGTTGCCCACGTCCACCCGCTCCGATCAGAAAGCCCACCCTATGAAGTTCCAGCGTCGTGGCCCCTTCGGCCACGAGATCCCCGCCGTGCTCGTCGACGGTGTGGCCTACGACCTGTCGCCCGTGACGGCCGACATCGACGGGGAGTTCCTTGCCGGACTCGCCGACGGCGGCCGCGACCGCGTCGCGGCTGCCGTCGCATCCGGAGCCCTGTCACCGCTGCCCGACCAGGGGTCGCGTCTCGGCGCCCCGGTGGCGCAACCCACGAAGATCGTGTGCATCGGGTTGAACTACCGCGACCACGCCGACGAGACCGGCGCCGCATACCCGGCCGAGCCGGTGGTGTTCATGAAGGACCCGTCGACGCTCGGGGGCGCGCACGATGCGGTGCGGATTCCGCGCAACTCGGTGAAGACCGACTGGGAGGTGGAGCTCGGCATCGTGATCGGGCGCACCGCGCGCTACCTCGACTCGGTGGAGGAGGCCGACGCGCACATCGCGGGCTACGTGCTCTCGCACGACGTGTCGGAGCGGGAGTTCCAGATCGAGCGCGGCGGGCAGTGGGACAAGGGCAAGAGCTGCGAGGGCTTCAATCCGCTCGGACCCTGGCTGGCCACCGCCGACGAGGTCGACGACCCGCAGGCGCTCGGGCTGCGCCTCTGGGTAAACGGGGTGGCGCGGCAGAACGGCTCGACCGCCAACCAGATCTTCGGGGTGCGGCACGTGGTGTGGTACCTCAGCCAGTTCATGGTGCTGCGACCGGGGGACATCATCAACACGGGAACGCCGGCGGGGGTGGCCATGGGCATCGCCGGACAGCCCTACCTCCGGGCGGGCGATGTCGTGGAGCTCGAGATCGACGGGCTGGGCCGGGCGCGCCAGGAGTTCGTGGACCATGAGTGAGGCGACCGCACCCGGCGGCTCCTCCGCTGCCACGGGCGAGCTCGCGGGCCTCACGGCGATCGTCACGGGCGGCGCCTCCGGCATCGGGCTCGCCACCGCCACCCTGCTCGCCGCTCGCGGGGCTCGGGTGGCCGTGCTCGATCTCAACGCCGACGGGCTGCCCGAGCCGCTCACCGGCTTCGTCGCCGACGTGACGTCGCGGGACTCCGTCGACGCCGCGGTGGCCGCCGTCGCCGCCTGGTCGGGCGGCATCGACGTCGTGGTGAACAACGCCGGCGTGAGTGCCATCGGCACGGTCGAGGCCAACGGCGACGACGAGTGGCACCGGGTGCTCGACATCAACGTGATCGGGGTGGCCCGGGTGTCGGCGGCGGCGATGCCGTGGCTGCGGCGCTCGGCGCATGCGGCGATCGTCAACACGTGCTCGGTGGCGGCCAGCAACGGCATCCCCGAGCGGGCGCTCTACAGCGCCTCGAAGGGCGCTGTGCTGGCGCTCACCTACGGAATGGCCGTCGATCACGTGCGGGAGGGCATCCGCGTCAACTGCGTGCGGCCCGGAACGGTCGACACCCCGTTCGTGTCGAACTACCTCAGGCGGTACGACGACCCGGCGGCCGAGCGTGCGGCACTCGACGCCCGGCAGCCCACCGGACGCATGGTGACGCCCGAGGAGGTGGCCCACGCCATCGCGTACCTCGCCAGCCCCGCGGCCTCGTCGACGACGGGCACCGCTCTCGACGTGGACGGGGGCCTCACGAGCCTGCGCATCCGCCCGCTCGCCACGCCCTGACGCGACGCAACCCCGGCCCGCAGCGTCAGAGGCGGGGGCGCGAGGGGAGGGACACGATGAGCACGGCCGCCACCACGAGCGCGGCGGCGATGGGGGTCGTCCAGTCGACCCCGTGGCCCGCGCCGGGGGCGATCAGGTCGATGGCGATGGAGCCGAGCAGCTGCCCCGAGATGGAGCAGAGGCCGAGCAGCAGCACCCCCGTGGTGCGCACGGCCGTGGCCAGACCGAAGATGAACGTGACCCCGAGCGGGCCGCCGAGGTAGAGCCACCACTCCCCCGGGAACGCGGTCGGCAGCCCGCCCACCACGAGCGCGTGCACGAGCGCGATCAGCACGAGCAGCCCGGTGCCGCTGAGGAAGTTGAACAGCGTCGAGCTCACCGCCGATCCGGATGCGGCCGCGACCCGGCCGTTCGCCGCCTGCTGCACCGCCTGCGCCACACCCGCCGCGAACGGCAGCAGCAACAGCCAGAACGGGATGTCGGGATCGACGTGCGCCACCACCGACCACACGACCACGCCGAACGCGATCCCCGCGCCGAGCACCCGCCGAACGGTGAGGTAGCGGCGGCCGCCGGGCCCGATGCCCACGCGGTCGACCACGAGGCCGCTCACGGTCTGCCCGCCGATGAAGGCCACCGTGAACAGCGAGACGCCGATGAGAGCCGAGGCGAGGCCCTGCGTCAGCACGAACACGCCGCCCCCGAAGCCCGCGAAGAGCATCCAGAACGGCAGGCCGCCGCCGCGCACCTCGGCGATCGCCGTGCGGGCGCCGTGCCGGGCGGAGGGCAGGAAGGCCACGATCACGAGCACGATCGCGAGGCCCACCGCGAAGCTGATGGCGGCGGCCGTGAAGCCGTCGCCGAGCCGCCGCCCGAACTCGCCGTTGATGCGCGACTGGGTGGCCATCAGCACGCCGCACACGACGGCGACGCCGACCGCCGCCCCGAGGGGCAGACGGCCGGCGCGCGGTGTCACAGGAAGGGTCACCCGACGGCTACCGGGGAACGACCGGGGCGTCGGCGGAGATCTCGCCGATCAGCCCGTCGCCGGGAGCGACGGTGATCATCTCGGCCTCGATCTCGGCACGGTCGAGCAGCTCCATCATGCGGCGGCCGCGGCTGCGCGGGATGAGGGTGACGACGGTGCCCTTCTTGCCGGCGCGACCGGTGCGGCCGGCGCGGTGCAGGTACGTCTTGTACTCATCCGGAGCATCGGCCTGGATGACCAGGTCGATGTCGTCGACGTGGATGCCGCGGGCTGCGACATCCGTGGCCACGAGCACGTTGACCCGGCCGCTGGTGAGCTGCTGCAGATTGCGCGTGCGGCGCGACTGGTTGAGGTCGCCGTGCAGGCTGGTGGCCGGGAAACCGGCGTCTTCGAGCTGCTCGGCGAGCATCTCGGCGTAGGCGCGGGTGCGGGAGAAGATGAGCGTCTTGCCCTCGCGGTCGGCCAGCTGCTTGATGATGTCGCTCTTGTCGCGGCTCTCGACGATCAGCACGCGGTGGTCGATGGTGCTGGAGGCCTGGTCTTCACCGGCGACCTCGTGCACGCTCGGCTCCACCAGGAACTCCTCGACGAGCGTCGCGACGCCCTTGTCGAGGGTAGCCGAGAAGAGCAGCTTCTGGCCGCCGTCCTTCGTGTGACGCAGGATGCGCTGCACCGGCTCGAGGAAGCCCAGGTCGCACATGTGGTCGGCCTCGTCGAGCACCGTGATGGTGACGTCGGAGAGGTCGAGCCGACGCTGCTCGATCAGGTCTTCGATGCGGCCGGGGGTGCCGATGATGATGTCGACACCGCGCTGCAGGGCGCCCACCTGGCGGGCCTGGGGCACGCCGCCGTAGATCTGGGTGGTGAACAGGCCCACGGCGCGCGCGATGGGCTGCACGGTGCGGTCGATCTGCAGGGCGAGCTCGCGGGTGGGGGCCAGGATGAGCGCGCGGGGCTTGCGGCCCGGCTTGCGGTTGGCGCCGCCGCCGTTCTCCATCAGGCGCTCGACGAGCGGGGCACCGAAGGCGATGGTCTTGCCGGAGCCGGTGCGGCCGCGGCCGAGCACGTCCTTGCCCTTGAGCACCTCGGGGATGGTGGCGGCCTGGATCGGGAAGGGCGTCTCGGCACCCTGCTCGGCCAGCACGCGGGTGATGTTGCCACCGAGGCCGAGGTCGGCGAAGGTCACGCCGTCGACGTCTCCGGCGACCGTGGCCTGGGCCTCGAGGCGCTCGAGCACCACGTCGTCGGCGTGGAAGTTCTGCTTGGCGTCGCGGCTCGGGTAGAAGTCGCTGCCGCGGTCGGTGCGCTCGGGGCGCATCGGGCGGTCGTTGCGGTCGAAGGAGCGGGCCGGGCGGTCGTCGCGGTCGAACGAGCGCTTCGGGCGGGAGTCGGGCTGGAAGTCGCGCTCGGGGCGCGTCGAGCGGTTGACGCCGCGCTCATCGGTGCGAGGGGCTTTGCGGTCGAACGAGCGCTCGGGTCGGCCGTGATCGCCGGTGCGGCGCTCACGGGACGTGGCCGCGCCGTCGCGCTGCGACGACTCCCAGCGGCCGGTCCGCTCGTCGGTACGAGGGGCTTTGCGATCGAACGAGCGAGTTGACGGCGCGGCAGCGGCGGCCTCGGCACGGCGCTCCTCGTTGCGGGCGTCGTTCCACTTCTGGCGGTCGGTGCGCTCGGGGGCGCGGCCGTACCGGTCGGTGTCGCGCGCAGGGCGCTCGCTCCGGTCGTAGGCGGGACGCTCGGCGCGGTCGTAGGAGGGACGCTCGCTGCGGCCGGTGCCGGTGCCCGACTTGTTGAAGCCGTTCTCGCGGCTGGGGCGCTCGTAGCCGCCACGTGCCGGACGGTCGCCGTAGGAGGGACGCTCGGTGCGGTCGCCGTAGGACGGACGCTCGGAACGCTCCCCACGGTTGTACGCCGGACGCTCGCCCCGCTGGGGCCGGTCGCCGTACGCAGGACGCTCGGAACGGTCGCCACGGTTGTACGACGGACGCTCGGAGCGCTCACCGTACGACGGACGCTCGGAACGCTCCCCACGATTGTACGCCGGACGCTCGCCCCGCTGAGGCCGGTCACCGTACGCCGGACGCTCGGAACGCTCACCACGGTTGTACGACGGACGCTCGGACCGCTCACCGTACGAGGAGCGCTCGCCACGCGAGCTGGGTGCCGCGCCGCGCGCGGCCCGGTCATCCGAATTCCACCGCTGCTTGCGGGGCGCCTCGGGGTCGACGGCCTTGAAGCCGCGGTGGCCCGGGCTCCGGCTGCCGGCCTTGGGGCCGCCCTTGCCGGGAGTGCGGGGTTCGTAGTTCTTGGCGGCTTTGAAGCCACCGGACTTGTTGGATTTGGGCATGATTCTTTCCGGGTTATCTCGAAATGCGCACACCTCTACACAGAATGTGTTGACAGTGCTAACTAGATCCCCGGGAGTAGCGGGGGCCGTGTCGTACGCGACATTCACCAGTGACCAGCGCATCCATGCACTGACTGGGAAACCGGCCCACCAGACTTACAAACCCATCCGCGATGCAACTCGCGGTGTCCAGAGCCGACCCATCGACATTACACGAGGGCAGGCCGGATGTCGAGACCGCCCACTGCCGAAGCGGGCGGCCGAGGCATCCGTTCTCAGATGTCGGTGAGGACGGTTCGCGTGAGAACCGGCGGCTCGGCGAGCAGCGTGCCGAGCTCGGAGACGCCGTCGGGGGTGGCACGCCAGGCGCGGTAGGCGTCGTCGGACTCCATCGAGTCCCACCGCTCCACCACGATGAACCGCGCCGGGTCGTCGGAGTCGACGGTCACCTCCACACCGAGGCTGCCCTCGCGGGCGCGGGTGGCGGTGAGCACCGAGTGGATGACCTCGGGGGCGCTCTCGAGCACCTCGGGCTTCAGACGCAGTTCGAGCAGGGAGATGACGGTCATGCCTCCACACTATGCCCGCCTGATAGCGGCCCGCATCGCTACGCTGACCGCGTGGACGATGTGTCGGAGGCCTACGCGCACCGGGCGGCGGAGTACATCGAGCTGCTCGGCTCGACCGACGCCGCGCATCCGTCGGACCGGCAGCTGATCGACACCTGGGGCGGCTCGGTGACCGGCCGGGTGCTCGACGCCGGATGCGGGCCCGGCCACTGGTCGGCCCGTCTCGCCGCCACCGGACTCGACGTGCGCGGGATCGACGCGACCGCTCCCTTCATCGAGCACGCCCGGGCCGCCCACCCCGAGGTGACCTTCGATCTCGGCAGCCTCGACCACATCGCCGAGCCAGACGGCGCGCTCGGCGGCGTGCTGGCCTGGTACTCGACGATCCACCATGAGCCGTCGCGCCTCGCGGTGCCGATCGCCGAGTTCGCCCGGGTGCTGCGCCCGCACGGCACTCTGTTGCTGGGGTTCTTCGACGGCCCGGCGATCGAGCGGTTCGACCATGCCGTCACCCCGGCGTACCGGTGGCCGGTGGCGGCGGTGCAGTCCATCCTCGAGGCGGGCCGTTTCGAGGTCGTGGAGACCCAGCGCAGAACGGCACCCGGTCACCGGCCGCACGCGGCAGTGGTGGCGCGCCGACTCTGAGAAGGCGGCGGATGCGCGCCCGTCAGGCCAGCTGCGGCACGATCTCGCGGGCGATGTAGTCGAGGTGGTCGAGGTCGGTCAGGTCGAGCACCTGCAGGTAGACCCGCTCGACCCCCTGCTCGCGCAGGGCACCCAGCTTGTCGACGATCTCGGATGCCGAGCCGGCCAGGCCGTTGGTGCGCAGTTCGGCGGGCTCACGCCCGATCGCCGCGGCGCGCGCCTCGAACTCGGCCTCGGTGGCGCCGGCCGCCACCACGAGGGCGGCCGAGTAGACGATCTCGTCGGGGTCGCGCCCGAGCGACACGCAGGCCCGCCGCACGTTCTCGAACAACGCCGGCACCGTGCCCGGATCGGGGAACGGGATGTTGAACTCGGTGGCGAACCGCGCCGCGAGCAGCGGGGTGCGCTTGGCGCCCTTGCCGCCCACGATCACCGGCAGCGGAGACTGCACCGGTTTCGGCAGCGCCGGCGAGTTCTCGAGCGTGTAGTGCTCGCCCTGGAAGGAGTAGGTCGCCCCCTTCTCGGTGGCCCACAGGCCGGTGACGATGTCGAGCTGCTCCTCGAGCAGGTCGAACCGCTTCGGCGGGAACGGGATGCCGTAGGCCAGGTGCTCCTCGGCGAACCAGCCGGTGCCGAGCCCGAGCTCGGCGCGGCCGCCTGACATCTGGTCGACCTGCGCCACCTGGATGGCCAGGATGCCCGGATGCCGGTAGGTGACGCTCGACACCAGGGTGCCCAGGCGGATGCGGCTGGTCTCGCGGGCGAGCCCGGCCAGCGTCGTCCACGCGTCGGTGGGGCCGTATCCCGGATCGCCGTCGCCCATGCGCAGGTAGTGGTCGCTGCGGAAGAAGGCGTCGAAGCCGAGCCGCTCGGTGGCCTGCGCCACCGCGAGGAGCTCATCGTAGCTGGCGCCCTGCTGGGGTTCGGTGAAGATCCTGAAGTCCACGCCTCCACCCTATTGGGGCGCGGGGCCTCAGCGCAGGGGGCGCGGGGCGCGCGGGCCCGTGGCGCGGAGCGCGCCCGCGAGGCCGGCCACCGAGAACACGAGGGTGGCCACGAGCACCACGGCGATCGGCAGCGTCCAGGCGCCGGTGGCGTCGTGCACCGCGCCCACGAGCGTCGGGGCCGTGGCCCCGAGGGCGTAGCCGACCCCCTGCACCATCGCCGAGAGCCGGCGCGCGTGCGTGCCGGTGAGCGAGAGCTGCACCACGAGCATGAACACGATGGTGATGCCGCCGCCCTGCGCGACGCCACCGAGGAAGCCCCACGCGAGCCACGCATCCGGAGCCAGCATCATGCCGAGCGGAAAGCTGATCCAGAGCACCGCCACGGCGACGAAGGTGCGCGGGATGCCCAGCCGCTGCGAGATGAGCGGCACCCCGAGGGCCCCCACCACCGCCGCGATCTGGAAGATCGACGAACTCGTACCCGCGGCGGCCGCCGAGTAGCCCACCTCCTGCTGCAGGATGCTCGGGAACCACGCCGTGAGCCCGTAGTACGAGAAGGCCTGCCCGGCGAACGCCAGCGCCAGCAGCACGGCCGACAGGTTGCGCCAGGTGTGCGGCTCGGGGGCGGCGAGCGGGATGCCGCGGGTGTCGACGGCCACCGTGTCGACGGCGCCGGTCTCGAGCGCGGGCTTGATCGGCCCCCAGCGCAAGGCGGCCCTCGGGCCCACCGCGATCAGCCAGAACGCCGCGGCGATCGCCACGAACCCGAGCCACGCGAGCAGCGCGCCCCGCCAGCCGAACGCCTCGGCGAGAGGCACGGTGGCCAGCGACGTGATCATCGAGCTCACATTCATGGCCGAGGTGTACGCCCCGGTCACGATGCCCACGCGGGCGGGCGGGATGTCGCGGCGGATGATCACCGGGATCACGACGTTGCCGATGGTGATGAACGCACCCATGATGATGGTTCCGGTGAAGGTGGCCTCCACGCCGCCCGCCGAGCGCACGATCGACCCGATGCCCACGCCCACGATGGCGACCGTGGTGGCGAGGTTGGCCCCGGCGCGGCCGATGAAGATCGACGCGAACGGCGTCACCAGGGCGAAGCAGAGCACCGGCAGGCTCGTGAGCAGACCGGCGGCGGCCGCCGACAGGGCGAGGTCGTCGCTGATCTCGTGCGTGATGGGGGCGACGGCCACCATCGGCCCGCGCAGGATGAACCCCACCGCCACGACACCGGCCACCAGCAGCCACGGGAAGCCGGAGCGCGCGATTCGGGTCATTGCCCCCATGCTACGCGCGCCCGGCCGAGCCGGCCGCCGGGCGAACCGGCCAGGACGAACGCGGCCGGTCCGCTCCACCCTGCGGCAGATGCGGACCGGCCGGGCCGGCGGTGCGGACGGCCTACGTGGTCTGCGGCCGCAGCACCGCCGTGCGCGGCGTGGCGGGTGCCGGCGGCGCGGGCCGCGCGGGCACCAGCCAGCCGATCGCCTCGGGCCGGCGCCGGCGTGCCAGCGCCGCCACCGAGAGCAGCAGGCTCAGCACCAGCAGCACCACCATCACCACCGCGGCCTGCAGCACCACCGCGCCCGAGCCCCCGGCCAGGATGGCCTGCACGCCCGACACCGCGTACGCCAGCGGGCTCACCGTATTGATCACCTGGAACGGTCCCGACAGCACCTCCACCGGGTAGAGCCCCCCGGTCGACGCCAGCTGCAGCGCCAGCAGCAGAAGCGAGATCACCGCGCCCACCCGGCCGAACGCCGTGGCGAGCCACTGGTGGAAGGCGGTGAACGCCAGCGCCACCAGCAGCGAGAAGCCGAGGGTCGCGGGCAGCAGGCTCCACGCCACTCCGGCGGCGACGTGCAGGAAGGCCACGAGCACCGCCACCTGCACGGCAGCGATGCCGACTCCCCGCGCGAACGTGCGCAGCGCCAACCGCGGGGTGCTCACCCGCGAGGCGAGCACCGAGCGCGAGAACGGCCGCAGCCACAGGAACAGGGCGAGCGCCCCCACCCAGAGTGCGGTGGGCAGCAGCACGGTCGAGACCACCTGAGAGAGGTTGTCGACCTGGTTCTCGCGGTTCACGTCGACCTTCACCGGCTGGGTGATGACGGAGGCCGCCGACGAGGTGGCGCCGCTGCCCGGCGAGTTCGCCGAGAGCTGGTCGGCGCCCGACTGCAGGCCCGACGCCAGGGTGCGGGCTCCGTCGCCGAGCTGCTGGGCGCCGCCCGAGAGCTGGGTGGCCCCCGTGGCGAGCTGGGTCGCGCCCGGCGCGATCTGCTGCGCGCCGGAGACCAGCGCCGGTCCGCTCGCGGCTAGCTGGTCGGCTCCGGATGCGGCCTGCGCGATGCCGCCGGGCAGCTGCCCGAGCCCGTTCACCCCAGCCGTCACGCCGTTCGCGGCGTAGGCGTCGGCCGTGCCGATACTGGTGGCCGCGGCGACGAGGTTCGCCTGAGCCGCCGGGTCGCCGGCCTGCAGTTGCTGCAGCGCGAGCTGCAACTGCTGGTTGCCCGTGCTGAGGTTCGAGGCCAGGGTGCCGTAGCCCGCGACGAGCTGAGGCAGCTCGCTGGTGCCGGCCGACAGCGTGTCGAGACCCGTCGCGAGCCCGGTCACGCCATCCGTGTACTGCACGAGACCGTCGCTCAGCGTGGTCGCACCCGTGGCGAGCTGGTTGGCGCCGTCGGCGAGCTGGTTCGCGCCGGTGACGAGGCCGTCGGCCCCGGTGCCGAGCTGGGTGGCCCCGCCGGCCGCGTCCGACAGGCTGGTGCCCACGGTGCCGAAGCTCGTGTAGATGCCGTTCACGACCTGCGTGGTGATCTGCTGGCCGAAGCCCGCCTGCACCGCCGAGGCCACGGTGGAGGCCACGAGGCCCGAGAGGTAGCCGTGCGCGTCATCCGTGCGGATGTCGATCGAGCCCTGCTTCGGGTCGGGGGTGGCCAGCGTGTTGATGGTGGCCGAGAAGTCCTCCGGAATGGTCAGCACCGCGTAGTAGGTGCCGTCTTCCAGCCCCTCGGCCGCCTGGTCGGAGTTGGTGAGCTCCCAGTCGAACCCGGTCTGGTCGGGGCCGGTGAGCTCGGTCACGAGACCGCGGCCGGCGAAGTTCACCGACTGGGTGCCGTCGGCCGCCGTGGTGGTGACCATCTTGTCGTTGTTCACGATCGCGGCCGGCACCTTCTGGAGGTTCGTGTCGGCGTTCGCGAGGGCTCCGGCGAACAGCCCGTTCACGGCCAGCGGGGTGAGCGCGATGGCGACGAGCGTCACGAGGATCAGGGCGATCCTGGTCCTCCGGCGGGCCCGCGGAGTGGGGGTGGAGGTGGCGGCACTCATCGGGAGAGTCCTTTCAGGGCGGAGGAGGAGAGGGAGGCGGCCGTCTGGCCGGCCAGATCGATGCGGGTGAGCATCCGTTCGCCGAGTCGCGAACCGACCGCGGCCGCGTGGGCCGCCGGTGCCGATTCGACGCCGAGCAGCACGGTGGTGCCCGGGTCGGCGATGCTCGCCACGGCCGAGGCGAACGCGGGTGACGACGGATGCGCGAAGTCGCCGTCGCCGGCGTCGATCACGATCAGCGGCGCACCGTCGGCCACCCCGAGCGCCACATGCAGCAGCGAGAGGGCGAACGGCGAGAGCTCGCCGAGGGTGCGGTGCACGTCGATCGCGCTCTCGTTCTCGTCGTGCTCCTCGAGGGCGGCGTTGATTCGGCCGATCAGGCGCTCGGTGGCGCCCTTGGGCTCGCGCCGGAACAGGCCGGCCTGCAGCCGCAGCCGCTGGTCGAGGGCGTCGCCCACGGTGGTGGTGCTGTCGGCGAGGCGCGAGTCGAGGTCGACCAGGGTGACCTTCCGGGCCACCTCGCCCGACTCGGAGGGCAGACCGTGGCCGAGCACCTGCAGATGGCCGCCGACCGGGGCGATGCGCCCCGCCACGGCCGCCCCCACGAGCCGCCGCGCGGCGGTCGGACCGGTGAGCACGGCGAGGCTGCCCGCCGGCACCGAGAACGAGTAGGGCCCGTCGGCGCCCTCGACCTCGAGCTGCTCGGCGTCGACGGCCGCCGAGCGGGTCTCGGCCCACTCGACCTCGTCGATGTGCTCGCGGAGGCTCTCGCCCTCCACGTCGACGTTGGGCAGCACGCGGGAGAGCCACTTCGGCAGATACCAGGCGTGCCGGCCGAGCAGCGTCATGACGGCGGGAACCAGCGTCATGCGCACGAGGAACGCGTCGACGAACACGCCCACGGCGAGCGCGAGGGCGATGGCCTTGATCGGCCCCTCCCCCTCGGGCACGAAGGCGAAGAACACGAAGAACATGATCAGGGCGGCGGCGGTGACGACGCGCGCCCCGTTCTGGAAGCCGACGCGCACGGCCCGCCGGGCATCCTTCGTCTTCACGAACTCTTCGCGCATGCCCGAGACCAGGAACACCTCGTAGTCCATCGCCAGGCCGAACAGGATGGCCATCATCAGGATGGGCAGGAAGCTGATGATGGGCCCGGTGGTGTGCACGTTCAGCAGGTCGGCGGCGAAGCCGTTCTGGAACACGGCCACCGTGACGCCGAACGACGCGCCCACCGAGAGCACGAAGCCGAGGGCGGCCTTGATCGGAACCGCGATGGAGCGGAACACCATGGCGAGCAGGATGATCGACAGCCCCACCACCAGGATGCCGAACGGCAGCAGCGCGTTGGTGAGCTGGTTCGACACGTCGATGGCCACGGCCGTCTGGCCGCTCACCGTGATGGGCGTGCCGTACTGGTCGGTGATGTCGGTGTTCATCTCGCGCAGGCGCTCGACCAGGTTCTTGGTGGCCGGGTCGTCGGGGGCGGTGGTGGGCACGATCTGGAAGATGGCCGTGTCGAGCGTCTCGTCGGGCAGGCCCTGACCCACCGTGGCCACGCCGTCGACCTTCTCGAGGTCGGCGCGGATGCCGGCCAGGTCGTCCTGGATGGCGGTGGTCTGCGTGATGTCGGCCACCACCACGATGGTGCCGTTGCTGCCGGGCCCGAACTTGTCGGAGATGGTGTCGTAGGCGGTTCGGGTGGTCGACCCCTCCGGCTGCGAGGCCGCGGTGGGCAGGTTGAGGTCGAGGCTGAAGGCGGGGATCGAGACGGCCCCGAGCAGGCCCACCACGGCGATGATGAACACGATCGGCGCCTTCATCACCAGGGCCACCCAGTGGCCGCCGAGTGAGCGCTTGGGCTTCTTGGCGCCGGCCACCGGCTCGTCGTCGTGCTCGTTCGCGGCGAGCGCCCGGCGGGCCGCCCGCGAGCCGGCCTTCGGCGCGAGCCGGCCCTTCGCCAGGCCCATGATGGCCGGCAGCAGGGTGGTGGCGATGCACACGGCGGCGAGCACGGCGAAGGCCGCGGCGATGCCCATCACCGACAGGAACGGGATGCCGACCACGAGCAGGCCCAGCAGCGCGATGATGACGGTGAGCCCCGCGAACACCACGGCGGCTCCGGCCGTGGCGACCGACCTGGCGGCGGATTCCTCCGGTGGCATGCCGAGGGCGAGCTGGGATCGGTGCCTCGACAGGATGAACAGGGCGTAGTCGATGCCCACCGCCAGTCCGATCATCACCGCCAGCGTCGGCGCGGTGCTCGACACGGTGGTGAAGGCAGCGGCCAGGATGATGCCGCCCATCGCCACGCCCACGCCCACGATCGCCGAGAGCAGCGGAAGCCCCGCGGTGAGCAGCGAGCCGAAGGTGATGAACAGCACCACGAAGGCGAACAGCACACCGAGCGCCTCGGTGACGGTGAGCCCGAAGGTGGTGTTCTGGAAGACCTCTCCGGTGTACGAGACGGCCATGCCGTCGCTCACGAGGGTGTCTCCAGCGTTCTCGAGCTGGTCGAGCGAGGTGTCTTTCACATCGGTGGCCGGGCCGTCGAACTGCACCTTCACCAGCGCGGTGGTGCCGTCGGCGGAGATGGCGTCGGTGGCGTACTCCGAGTACGGCGACACCACCGAGGCCACCTGGTCGAGCTTCGCGATGTCGTCGGCGACGTCGGAGATCTGCTGCTTCACCGGGTCGTCGTTCACGTTCTGGCCCTCGGGTGCCACCACCACCATCGTGGCTCCGGCCCCCGCGGCCTGCGGGAAGAGGTTGTCGAGCTTGTCGATCGCCTGCTGCGACTCGGTGCCGGGGATGGTGAAGCTCTCCTGCGTCTGGCCGCCGAGGGCCAGTCCGCCGCCGAGCACGGCGCCGAGCACGAGAACCCAGCCGATCACCACGAACCAGGCGCGGCGGTACGCGAATCGGCCGATGCGGTAGAGCAGTGTTGCCACGGGTGGGCTCCTCGGGGTGTCGTCAGTGCTGCGGGTGTTCGGCGCGCCGTCGAGCCGTGGCGGATGGGGTGGAGCGGAGTGCGGTGGGGCGGTGGAACGGTGTGCGGTGATGCGGTCTAGCGGGAGAGCGGGGTGATCAGTTCGGAGACCACGTCGATCAGGGCTTCCCTGATGGCCTCCAGGTCTTCGGTGTCGGCGACGCTCGGCCGCGAGGCGACCATCACGTAGGCGGCACCGGCGAGCGCGACACCCAGGCGGATGCGCTGAGCCGGCGTGGGCAGGCCCGTCATGAACGACTCGCCGATGCGGTCGATCAGCCCGCGCGCCTCGTCGATCACCACGATGCCGGACAGCGTCTGGCCCTGGTTGATGATGATGTGCGCCGCCATCCGGTTCTCCAGCAGCAGGTCGATGAACTCCACCACGAAGGCGTCGCGCTGTTCGTCGGCGGTGAGCTTCTCGACGATCGAGTCGAGGAACGAGGACAGCTTCTGGACGGCGGGCCCGATGGCCGCGTCGAACAGGGCCTCTTTCGAACCGAAGTGGTAGAGCACGCTCGACTTGGAATAGCCGGCCGCATCCGCGATCTGCTGCAGGCTGGTGCCGGCGTAGCCGTTCTCCGCGAACATCTGCAGGGCGATGCGGCGCAACTCGGCGTTGACGTCGTTCTGCGGGCGCACGATCGGGATGATGGGCATGGTCACGACGCTACACTGACCGATCGGTCAGCCACTGCCCGATCGGTCAGATTATCGGCCGGCTCGCAGTTTCGGGTCTGTTCCGGACTTGCGATGCGCTCGGATCGCACTAACGTCGTGCCATGACGAACGAGCGTTTCGCCGACGAGCAGGCGGGTTATCACAAATCGCTGAAGCCGCGGCAGCTGCAGATGATCGCGATCGGCGGGGCCATCGGAACCGGCCTCTTCCTCGGCGCCGGTGGCCGATTGCACGAGGCCGGGCCGCTACTCGTGGTGGATTACGCCGTGTGCGGCTTCTTCGCCTTCCTCATCCTCCGGGCGCTCGGCGAGCTGGTGCTGCACCGGCCGTCGTCGGGCTCGTTCGTGAGCTACGCCCGTGAGTTCTACGGCGAGAAGGCGGCCTACGTCTCGGGCTGGCTCTACTTCCTGAACTGGGCGATGACCGCCATCGTCGACTCCACGGCCGTGGCCGTGTACGTGCAGTACTGGAGCCTGTTCACCGACGTGCCGCAGTGGCTCCTGGCTCTGATCGCCCTGGCCGTGGTGCTCGCCGCCAACATGATCTCGGTGAAGGTGTTCGGCGAGATGGAGTTCTGGTTCGCGCTGATCAAGGTGGTGGCGCTCGTGGCGTTCCTCATCATCGGCGTCGTGTTCCTGGCGTTCGCCTTCCCCACCGAGCAGGGCGTCACCGGCATCCCGATGGTGGCGGCCGAGGGCGGCCTCTTCCCCGACGGCATCAACACCCTCGTGGTGGCGGTCGTGATGATCCAGGGCGTGGTGTTCGCGTACGCCGGCGTGGAGCTCGTCGGCACGGCGGCCGGCGAGACGGCAGAGCCCGAGAAGATCATGCCGCGCGCCATCAACAGCGTGGTGTTCCGCATCGCCGTGTTCTACTGCGGCTCGGTGCTGCTGCTGGCCCTGCTGCTGCCGGCCTCGAGCTACTCGGGCACCGAGAGCCCGTTCGTCACCTTCTTCTCGAACATCGGCAACCCCACCGTGGCCGCCATCGCCGGGTCGGCCATGAACTTCGTGGTGCTCACGGCGGCCCTGTCGAGCCTGAACGCGGGGCTCTACTCGACCGGTCGCATCCTGCACTCGATGTCGACGGCGGGGGCGGCGCCCAAGTTCACCGGCAAGATCAACAAGCGCGGGGTGCCGTTCGGCGGCATCCTGCTCACCTCGGCGGTCGCCCTGCTCGGCGTGGGCCTGAACTTCGTGGTGCCCGCGCAGGCGTTCGAGATCGTGCTGAACGTGTCGGCCCTCGGCATCGTGTCGAGCTGGGGCACCATCGTGCTGTGCCAGATGAAGTTCAAGAAGCTGGCCGACAAGGGCCTCTACACGCGCCCGAAGTTCCGGCTCTTCGGGGCTCCGTTCACCTCGTACCTCACGCTCGCCTTCCTGGTGGCCGTGCTGGTGCTGATGGCGTTCGACTACCCGGCCGGCACCTTCACCATCGCGTCGCTCGTGATCATCGTGCCGCTGCTCATCCTGGGCTGGTTCGTCTACCGCGATCGCATCCTCGCCATCGCCAAGGAGCGCGACGGCTACACCGGCGCCTACCCCACCGTGGCGAACCGCCCGCTCGAGAAATAGCCGGCGCCGAACGGATGCGCCCGCTCCGCGCCGCGGTCACGTCGAGCGGGGCGGCCCGCTGCTACACGTGGTCGCGCCAGCTGTGCTGCGGCTCGAACCAGAGCATGCGCTTCGCCTTGTCGATGCCGAGCAGCGTCTCGGTGCCCGGCACCTCGCGCACGAACGGCACCTCGGGGAAGAACCGGGCGGCCGCATCGGCCGATGACGTAGCGGTGAGCACCGTGTCGGCCGCGGCGATGATGAACGCCTCGAAGCCGGTGATGGTGCTCTCCAGCGCCAACCGCACGGCCTGTGCGCCGTCGCGGGCGTCGATGTAGCCCCAGGCGTTCCAGGAGCGGGACCCGGGGTCGTTCTCGAAAGCCGGGAACGCGGCGTAGTCGTCGACATCCATCACGTTCGAGAAGCGCAGGCCGATGAGCTTGAGGTTCGGGTTCCAGCGCGTGAAGTGGCGCGCCATCTCTTCCTCCACGGCTTTGCCGAGCGAGTAGGTGCTGGAGGGGCGCACCGCGTAGTCCTCGTCGACCGGGAAGTAGGGCGGCGGGTTCTCGGCGAACGGCAGGCCCAGCACGGTCTCGCTGGAGGCCCACACCACGTTGTCGATGCCGGCCGCCTTGGCCGCCGCGAACACGTTGTAGCTCGCCGGCACGTTGTTGGCGAAGATGGCGGAGTTCGGGCGCAGGCCCGGTGCGGGCACGGCGGCGAGGTGCACCACGGCGTCGACGCCGTCGTAGCGGTCGTCGACGCTCGTGAAGCACTGCAGCACCTGGCCGTAGTCGGTGAGGTCGACCTGCACGAACACGGCCCGCGCATCCGTGCCCGGCCGCTGGTCGAGGTTCACCACCTCGTAGCCGTTGTCGAGCAGATGGGTGACGACGGCGCGGCCCAGTTTGCCACTGCCTCCGGTGACGACGACACGGGTCATGATCTCTCCTTCATCGGATGGGATTGCCGGTTCCACCCTAGGCTGACCCCATGGCCGTCGCTGCAACCGTCTTCCTCGCCATCGCGGGACTCATCCACGTGTACATCTTCGTGCTGGAGAGCCTGCGCTGGCGTCACCCGGCCACCTGGCGCATCTTCGGCGTCGCCTCGCAGGCCGACGCCGACACCACGGCTCCGATGGCCTACAACCAGGGGTTCTACAACCTCTTCCTCGCGGTGGGGGTCGTTCTCGGCGTCATCCTGTACTGGGCCGGCGCTGTTCCGGCCGGGGCTGCGCTCGCTCTCTTCGCCGCGGGATCGATGGTGCTCGCCGCCGCGGTGCTCGTCTCGACCGGGCGGCGGAACCTCCGGCCCGCCCTCATCCAGGGTGCGGCGCCGCTGGTCGGCATCCTGCTGCTCGTGATCGCGCTGCTCGCGTAGCCGCTCGCGCCGGGTCGCGGCCCGTCGGGCCGGTCAGCGCTTCCGGCTGCGGTTCGCGAACCGCTGCTGCAGCATCACCGCGGCCACGATGATCACGCCCTTGGCGATCGCCTGCACCGACGTCGACAGGTTGTTCTGCGTGAACACGTTGGTGAGCGTCGAGAAGATGAGCACACCCAGCACGGTGCCCATGATGGTGCCGCGCCCGCCCACCAGCAGCGTGCCGCCCACGACCACGGCCGCGATGGCGTCGAGCTCGTACAACCCGCCGTGCGTCGAGGTGCCGGCGGTGGTGCGGGCCAGCATCATCACGGCCGCGATGCCCGCGGTCAGCCCGGAGAGCACGTAGACGTACATGATGTGCCGCTTCACCTTGATGCCCGCCAGCCGCGCGGCCTCGAGGTTGCCGCCGATGGCCACGGTGCGCCGCCCGAAGGTGGTGCGGTTGAGCAGGAACCAGCCTGCGACGACCACCACCACGAAGATCCAGATCAGGATGGGCACGCCGAGCAGGTCGCCACGCAGCGCGGACAGGAAGCCCTGCTCCTTCACGATCTGCGTGGTGCGGTTCGCGAGCACCTCGGCGAAACCCTTCGCGGCCACGAGCATGGCCAAGGTGGCGATGAAGGCCACCACGTTGCCGTAGGCGATCACCACCCCGTTGATGAGCCCGGCCCCCGCTCCCACGGCGAGCGCCACGAGCACCATCACGACCCAGCTGGTGGAGGTCGAGAAGTCCTGCACCCAGGACAGCGTCGCCACGACCGACGCGAGCCCGAGCACCGAGCCCACCGAGAGGTCGATGCCGCCCGCGGTGATCACGAAGGTCATGCCGATGCTGATCACGCCGATCACCGACGCGAACCGGATGATCGTGAGCACGTTCTCGACGCTCGCGAACCGGTCACCGGCTGTGACCGCGCCCACCACGAACAGGGCGAGCAGGGCGATCACGAGCCCGAGGCTGCGGGCGGCCGATCCGCCGAGTGCCCGACTGAGCAGGCTCGGCCGCCGATCGGGCGGGGTCATGCCGCCGGAGGGTGCCGGCCCGGCGAGGGTTGCGGCGGAGTTCTGCTCGCTCATGCGGCTGTTCCTTTCATCACGAGGTCGAGCACGTCGTGCTCGTCGATCTCGTCGGCTCGGCTGGTGTGGATGACGCGGCCTTCGGCCACCACGAGCACCCGGTCGGAGAGACCGAGCACCTCGTCGATCTCGCTCGAGATCACCACGATGGCGGTGCCCTTCTCGGCCAGGCGGCGGATGAGGGCGTAGATCTCGGCCCGCGCCCCGACATCGACCCCGCGCGTGGGCTCGTCGAGCAGCAGGATGCGGGTGCCGTGCACGAGCCAGCGGGCGAGCAGCAGCTTCTGCTGGTTGCCGCCCGAGAGGGTGCGGGCGGGGCGGTCGGGGTCGGCCGGGCGCAGCTCGAGGGCGTCGAGCTGCTCGCGCGCCACCCTGCGCTCGGCGCGTTCGTCGAGCAGGCCGGCCCGGGCCCAGCGCGTGAAGCTCGCCAGGGTGACGTTGCGGTAGACCGGCTCGTCGAGGATGAGCCCTTGGCTCTTGCGCTCTTCGGGCGAGAGCCCCATTCCCGCGTGCACCCCGGCGCGCACCGAACCGGGTGTGACCCGACGGCCGTCGACCTCGACCGTGCCGCGGGTCGACTTTCGAGCGCCGTAGACCGTCTCGACGATCTCGGAGCGGCCGGAGCCGACGAGGCCCGCGAGCCCCACGATCTCGCCGGCGCGCACGTCGAACTCGACGTCGTCGAACACGCCGGCGAGGCCGAGCCCGCGAACCGAGAGCACCACCGGAGCCTCGGCGGGCACCCCGGGCCGAGGCGGGAAGACGTTGTCGACGGTTCGGCCCGTCATCAGCCGGATGAGCTCGGGCGTGGGGGTCGAGGCCACCGGCAGGCCCGTCGCCATCGTGCGGCCGTCTTTGATGACGGTGATGCGGTCGCCGATCTCGCGGATCTCCTCGAGCCGGTGCGAGATGTAGATCACCGCGATGCCCGCTGCCGTGAGTTCGCGCACCACCCGGAACAGGTTCTTCACCTCTTCGGAGTCCAGCACGGCCGACGGCTCGTCCATCACGATGAGCTTGGCGTCGTGCGAGAGGGCACGGGCCATGCTCACGATCTGCTTGTTGGCCGCCGAGAGGGTGCCCACCTCGCGCGAGGGTGAGATGTGCGGATGGCCGAGGCGCGCCATGATGGCCTGCGCCTCGCGGGCCGACCGGCGCCGTTCGGTCACCCCGCCCGTGGCGTGCTCGTGACCGAGGAAGATGTTCTCGGCCACGCTCAGGCCGTCGACCACGTCGAGCTCCTGATACATGGTGGCGATGCCGAGCGCGAGCGCCGCCACCGGATCGGTGATCGACACCGCCTCGCCGTTCCAGAGGATCTCGCCCGAGTCGGGCTGGTTCACGCCCGAGAGCGTCTTGATGAGCGTGGACTTGCCGGCACCGTTCTGGCCGAGCACGCAGTGCACCTCACCGGCCACGACGCTCAGGTCGACGCCGTCGAGCGCACGGGCACCGGCGAAGGCCTTCGACAACGCCCTCACCTCGAGTAATGACGTTTCATGATCGACTTTGGTCACTCAGTCAACATAACTGCTAGGGTGACGATCGTCAATGACGACCACCAGGAGGATCACATGCTCTCAACCCCTACGTTCTGGCCGCGCTTGGCGCTGGCCTCCGGCGCGACCGTCGCGGTCGTCGCCCTGATGACGGCCTGCACGGCCGGCACCCCCGACTCCGGAGGCGCCGCACCGGCCGCCGACACCACCGTCGAAGACAATGCCGCCACGGGCGACACCATCCGCATCGGCTTCTCGGGCCCCGCGGCCGACCACGGCTGGCTCGGCGCAATCAACTCGGCCGCCATCGCCGAGGCCGAGAAGTACGCCGACGTCGACCTCGTGGTGGCGGAGGGCACCAACGACGCCAACCTGCAGATCAGCCAGGTGGAGACGTTCATCAACGACAAGGTCGACGCCATCGTGCTGCTGCCCACCGACGGGGCGGCCCTCACCGACGTGGCGATCAAGGCCATGGAGGCGGGCATCCCCGTGGTCAACGTCGACCGCGAGTTCTCGAGCACCTTCGCCGCGCGCACCACCATCCTCGGTGACAACTACGGCATGGGCGTGAGCGCCGGCACCTACATCTGCGAGCAGCTCGAGGGCAAC
The DNA here is from genome assembly GCF_041927335.1 of Herbiconiux liangxiaofengii. NCBI lineage: Bacteria > Bacillati > Actinomycetota > Actinomycetes > Micrococcales > Microbacteriaceae > Herbiconiux > Herbiconiux liangxiaofengii. The sequence continues at coordinate 203,658 of NZ_JBHFHD010000008.1, forward strand.
GACGACGCCGTCGTCGCCGAGATCGCCGGCATCGACAGCCTGCCGCTGACGCAGGATCGCAGCCAGGGCTTCGCCGACGCGCTCGAGGACTGCGGGCTCGACGTCTCGAACCGCGTGGCCGCCGACTTCACCGTGCAGGGCGGCGAGGCCGCCGCCTCGCAGCTGCTCGCCTCGGCCCCGAAGATCGACGCCATCTGGAACCACGACGACGACCAGGGTGTCGGCGTTCTCGCCGCCATCGACGCGGCCGGACGCGACGAGTTCTTCATGGTCGGCGGTGCCGGCTCGGCGAACGTGATGCGCTCCATCCAGGCCGATGACACCGTGCTCAAGGCGACGGTCATCTACCCCTCCACGCAGGCCGCCGACGGCATCGCCCTCGCCCGGCTGATCGTGCAGGAGAAGGGCATGAGCGATCTCGTCGAGTCGTCGGTGCCGCGCAAGGTCCAGCTCTTCGCACCGGTGGTGACCAAGGAGAACGTCGACGTCTACCTGCCCAGCGCGTTCGAGTCGTAGGACACGGGCCGTGACGGGAACTGCTCCCCCGCTCCGCGTCGCCATGGTCGGCAACGGCTTCATGGGCGCGGCGCACTCCCAGGCGTGGCGCGTGGCGCCACGGTTCTTCGACCTGCCCCTCGACCCGCGGATGAGCGTGCTGGTGGGCCGGGATGCCGATCGCGCCGCCGACGCCGCCGCCCGCTGGGGCTGGGCGGAGTCGTCGGCGGACTGGCGCTCGGTGATCGAGCGTGACGACATCGACCTGGTCGACATCGTGACGCCCGGGCGCACCCACGCCGAGATCGCCATCGCGGCGCTCGACGCCGGAAAGCACGTGCTGTGCGAGAAGCCTCTGGCCAACACGGTGACCGAGGCGCGGGCGATGGCGGAAGCCGCCGCCCGCGCCGCCGCCCGCGGCAGGTACGCGATGGTGGGCTTCACCTACCGGCGGGTGCCCGCCGCCACCCTGGCCCGCGACCTCGTGGCCGCCGGCCGGATCGGCACGGTCAACCAGGTCAGCGCGTCGTACCTGCAGGACTGGCTGGTCGACCCCCTGGCCCCGTTCACCTGGCGGCTCGACAAGGAGCAGGCGGGGTCGGGCGCGCTCGGCGACATCGGAGCGCACGCCATCGACCTGGCGCAGTTCGTGACGGGCCGTCGGCTGGTGGCGGTGAGCGGCGTCGTCGAGACGATCGTGGGCGAGCGCCCGGTGCTGGCCGAGTCGCACGGACTCAGCGGTGTCGCCGGCGTGGGAACGGCCGAGGTGACGGTCGATGACCGGGCCCTGTTCACCGGGCGCTTCGACGACGGTGTGCTCGGGGCCTTCGAGGCCAGCCGCTTCAGCACCGGCCGCAAGAACGCCCTGCGGCTGGAGGTGTCAGGGTCGCTCGGCGCCGTGGCGTTCGACCTCGAAGACCTGAACGCGCTGCAGTTCTACGACGCGACGGCCGACCCGGCCACGCGCGGATTCACGAAGATCATCGTGACCGAGCCCGAGCATCCGTATGTCGACGCCTGGTGGCCCGCCGGCCACGGGCTGGGCTACGAGCACGGCTTCACCCACCAGGTGCGCGACCTGGTCGCCGCCATCGCGGCGGGCGAACAGCCGCGGCCGTCGTTCGACGACGGTCTGCAGGTGCAGAGCGCCCTCGAGGCGGTGGAGCTCAGCTCGCAGAACGCGAGCGCCTGGACGGCGGTCGCGAGCACGACGGCATCGAGCACCGAGGAGGAGTACGCATGAGCCGGCCCATCACCCTGTTCACCGGCCAGTGGGCCGACCTGCCGCTGGAGGAGGTGGCGCGCCTCGCCGCCTCCTGGGGCTACGACGGGCTCGAGCTCGCGTGCTGGGGCGACCACCTCGACCCGTGGCGGTGGGATGACGACGAGTACGTGCAGGGCCGGCTCGACCTGCTGGCCCGGCACGGCCTCACGGTGCACACCATCTCGAACCACCTCAAGGGGCAGGCGGTGTGCGACGATCCGATCGACGCGCGGCACCGCGACATCCTGCCCGACGTCGTGTGGGGCGACGGCGACCCGGAAGGGGTGCGGCAGCGCGCCGCTGAGGAGATGAAGAACACCGCACGCCTGGCTGCGAAGCTCGGCGTGAAGACCGTGGTGGGCTTCACGGGCTCGAGCATCTGGAAGTACGTGGCCATGTTCCCGCCCGTGTCGCAGGAGCTGGTCGACGCGGGCTACCAGGACTTCGCCGACCGCTGGAACCCGATTCTCGACGTGTTCGACGAGGTGGGGGTGCGGTTCGCCCACGAGGTGCACCCGAGCGAGATCGCGTACGACTACTGGACGACGGTGCGAACGCTCGAGGCCATCGGGCACCGCGAGGCGTTCGGGCTCAACTGGGACCCGTCGCACTTCGTGTGGCAGGAGCTCGACCCGGTCTCGTTCATCCTCGAGTTCAAGGACCGCATCTACCACGTCGACTGCAAAGACGTGAAGATGAACACCGGCAACGGGCGCAACGGCCGGCTCGGTTCGCATCTGGCCTGGGCCGACCTGCGCCGCGGATGGGACTTCGTGTCGACCGGACACGGCGACGTGCCGTGGGAGAAGAGCTTCCGCGCCCTCAACTCCATCGGCTACGACGGTCCGCTCTCGGTGGAGTGGGAGGACGCCGGGATGGATCGGCTGGTCGGCGCCCCCGAGGCGCTGGCCTTCGTGAAGAAGCTCGCGTTCGAGGCGCCCAGCGCGTCGTTCGACGCCGCCTTCAGCACCCGCTGAAGCCCGCTCGGCGCCCGCCCCTGAACTCGCGGCGCTGGGCGAGGAGGACCTGTCAGTCCCTTTCCTCGCCCAGCGCCGCGACCATGGCGTCGACCCGCTCGATCGACAGGGCCGACCGGATGGCGAGCACGGCCGCCCCGGCGATGGCGGCATCCGCCCCGATCTGCGACTTCGTGATCTCGAGATGTTCGGTGGCGAACGGCATGGCCCGCGTGTAGACCGCTTCGCGCACACCCGCGATGAGGTGCTCGCCGGCGGCAGAGAGCGAACCGCCGATCACGATGGTGGAGGGGTTCATCAGGCTCACGCAGGTCGTGAGAACCTCGCCGAGGTCGCGTCCCGCCTGACGTACGGCCTGGATGGCCTCGATGTCCCCCCGGCGCACCAGTTCGACCACGTCGAGGCTGGTACGGGTGTCCGAGCCCTGATCGGCGAGCGCCCGGGCGACCGCCGAACCCGAGGCGATCGCCTCGAGGCAGCCGGTGTTGCCGCAGCGGCAGAGCACGTCGGCGCCGCGGGTCACGTAGACGTGCCCGAGGTCACCGGCCGTGCCCTGGGCCCCGCGCTGCAGCACCCCGCCCGAGATGACTCCGGCGCCGATGCCGGTGGCCACCTTCACGAACATGAGGTCATCGACCCCGGGCCACGCGAGCTCCCGTTCACCCAGCGCCGAGATGTTCACGTCGTTGTCGACGAGCACCGGAACGCCGAAGTGCTCGCCGAGCACGCCGGCCACGTCGTAGCGGTGCCAGCCGGGCATGATCGGCGGGTTGATCGGCTGGCCCGAGCTGTGCTCGACCGGGCCGGGCAGGCCGACCCCGACCGCGATCAGCGGGCCGACGCGGTCGCCGGCCGAGGCGATCAGCTCGGTGCCCATCGTCATCACCCGCCCGAGCACCTCCTGCGGGCCGCGGGCGATGTCGAGTTCGGCCGCGGTCTCCGCCACCATCGCGCCAGTGAGGTCGCTGATGGCGACCCGCACGTGCGAAGCCCCGACGTCGACTCCGAGCACGGAATGCCCCGCGGAGTTGATGGCGAACTGCGTCGACGGGCGACCGCCCGTGGAGATGGCATCGCTGACCGGCTTCAGCAGCGCCAGCCGCATCAGCGCGTCGACCCGCAAGGCGACGGTGGAGCGGGCGAGTCCGGTCATCGTGGCCAGCTCGGTGCGCGTGCGGGGCTGCCCGTCGCGCATGATCTGGAAGAGGTCACTCGGTTGAGGTGAACCCGACCCGCGGGACCCCAGACTTATGTCGATCACCCCCCGATCTTACAACGGCGATCGACCCAAGTCAGCGGGCGGCGGCGCTCCCTTGCTCATCGTAGGAGGTACGTCTCCTGCGCGTCTTTCATGGAGTGCCACGACGGCCAGAGCCTGCCCCGGCTCGCCTCCCGAGACCGCCGTGGTGCGCAATCCGACCGATGGGTCCACTCGCGACCCGTCCCGAAACGCCCACATTCCGTTCGAGACAGGGCGATTCGAGACGGGTCGTCGGGTTCCTATCGAGGGAGGTACTTCTCCAAGGCATCGAGGATTGTGTCGGAGATCGTGCTCGGGCCCCCCAGCACCACGATTCGGTAGGGGTCGAGTCGCTCCAGCTGCGCGGCGACCGATGCGGGAACGGCGTCCCGGGTCACGAGGAGAACCGGCCCCTTGCCCGCGATCGCCGAGGCCGAGCCCGACAGAGCGTCGGGGAACACGGCGCCCGACGCCACGTAGACCACTCGCTGCCCGTTCGGGAAGACGTCTGCCGCGACGCCGGCCGAGACCTCGAAGCGATCAGCACCGGAGACCCTGCGCACGGGGTAGCTGAGCTTCGCGATCTCCGAGTAGACCGCCGCGGAGATGGTCGCCTCACCGCCGAGAACCACGACGCTCCCCGGCGCCAGGCGCTTCAGTTCGTTGGAGACCACGCCCGGGATCGAGTTCTTCGTGACCAGCAGAACGGGCCCTCCGAGCAAGCCCGCGGCCGCAGAGCCCGAGAGCGCATCCGGGAAGACCTCGCCGGAGGCGATGTACGCGGTCGGCGTGTGCTTCGCGAACCGCGCTCTCGAGACAGCCGCCGAGACCGCGAATCGGTCGGGCCCTTCGATGCGGGAAACGGTCGCCCCGAACGCGGACAGTGCCGTCTGGACGCTCGCCGAGATGGTGGCGAAACCACCGAGAATGACGATGGACGTCGGACCGAGACGCCTGAGTTCGTTCGCGACCGAGTCGGGTACCGCATCTTTGCCGACGAGCAGCACCGGCGCGCCCTGCGCCCCAGCCGCCGCCGAACCGGACAGCGCGTCGCTGAAGACCGCGCCGGACGCCACGTAGACGACCTCGGTTCCCGGCGGGAAGTTCGCCGCCGACACCGCGGCCGACACCGCGAAGCGGTCCGCTCCGCCGACCCTCTCGACGCGTGAGCCGTTCAGGCCGTGGAGATACACCTGCGCCGGCCCGGATCCGCCGAGCAGATCCCCGGCGGCGGTGAACGCGATCCGTTGTCCGTCTCCGGAGATGCTGGGCTGATCAGCCCCCGGCACACCACCCCCCCGGGTGGGATCAGCGAGTGTCGAACTGGCCATCGTGGTCACCCGTGCCGTGAGGTCGCGCCAATAGACCTGCCACTGACCACGGCTGTCGCCGCCGACGAGGTCACGAGCGTCCGAGGCGAACGCGACTCGTCGACCATCACCGGAGATCGACGCCGTTCTCGCCAGGCCTACGGTGCCGGCGTCGTCGTTCTTGTTCATGCTGACGAGTTCCGAGGTGGTGGCCGCCAGATCGCGGACATACACCTGAAGCTGCCCTTTCCGTGGCAGTTCGACGAGGTTGCCTGCTTCGGACTCATATGCCACCCGCTGTCCGTCGTCGGAGATCGACGCGGCCCTTGAATCCCAGTCGCCCCCGCCCCCGCCCGCCGCGAGGCTGACGAGTCGCGTACGACCTGATCCGAACGAGTGGGCGAAGACCTGCTCGGAGGCCGCCGGCACGGCGTCTGTCGTGAGATTCCTCGCACCGGAGGTGAATGCGACCACAGACCCGTCGCGGGAGAGCGCAGGCGAGCGGGAGTAGTCGTCACCCGGCTCTCCCGGCGAGGTCGCCCCCGAGTCGCGGATGCTGGCGATGCCCACCACGGTCATGGCCCCGGCGACCAGCTCTGCGGTGAAGACCTGGCCCTCACCGACGCTAACTCCGGCCAGGAGATCCGGCGCGATCGATGCGAACACGAGTCTCGAACCGTCGCCGGACAAGGAGGGTTGGTACGAGTTGTATCTGCCTCCCGCAGTCCCGGCGATGTTGCGGGTGACCAGACGGGTGGATCCCGTCGCGAGATCCCGGATGTAGATCTGCGTGTGATCGTCTGTCAGGGGGAGCGTTGCGTCGAGGTCGGTCGCCTCCGAGGCGAATGCCACGAACCGCCCGTCGGCGGAGATCGACGGGTCGCGTGAGTCACGGTTGCCACCCGCGACGCCGGTCGACGAGACACTGACCATCTGTGTGACCCCCGTGACCATGTCTCTCACGAACACCTGCCGGCGATCGCTCGTCGGCAGGCTGGTCAGATTCGTCGCCGAGGAGGCGAAGGCCACGAAACGCCCGTCTTCCGAGATGGACGTGTCGCTCGAATCACCGTCGGCCGCGCCGGTATCCGACACGGTGACGAGACTGGTTGCCCCCGGGGCCGGGAGCGGCGAGGGCGCCGCGTGAGCGGGTGCGATACCGCCGCCCGGCATCGCACCGAACCCCGTGAGTGCCACCGCCATCGACACCAAGACGGCGGCACCGCGCCTGCGTGAAAACATCTGAACGGTCCTCTTCCGGAAGAAGGCACCCGACGGGCACCGCGGAAGAGGTGAGCTTACCTCGCTTTAGAAACGGGACGCAACACCCTCGCGGCGCAGGCGGCGGCGTTCGCGCCAGCCCTCGACGAGGTTGTACACCACCGGCAGCACGATCAGCGTCAGCACCGTCGACGACACCAGGCCGCCGATCACGATGATCGCGAGCGGCTGCGAGATGAAGCCGCCCTTGCCGGTGAGGCCGATCGCCATCGGCAGCAGCGCGAAGATGGTGGCCAGCGCCGTCATCAGGATGGGCCGCAGTCGCCGGCTCGCCCCTTCGATCAGCGCGTCGCGCACGCTGAGTCCCCGGTCCCGGTACTGGTTCACCAGGTCGACGAGCACGATCGCGTTCGTCACCACGATGCCCACGAGCATCAGCGCACCGATGATCGACGGCACCCCGAGCGGAATGCCCGAGATCACCTGCAGCGCGATCGCGCCGGTGGCGGCGAACGGGATGGAGCTGAGCAGCAGCAACGGCTGAAGCAGGCTCTTGAAGGTGGCCACCATCACCACGTACACGATCAGGATGGCCACCAGCAGCGCGATGCCCAGCTGCGAGAAGGCGTCCTGCTGATCCGTCACCACGCCCCCGATGTCGGCCGTGGCCCCGGCCGGCAGCGACACGTCGGCGAGCGCCTGCGACACCTCGCCGCTCGCGGTGCCCAGGTCGTCGCTGTTGGGCGTGACCGAGACGGTCGCGGTGCGCACGCCCTTCTGGGTGGTGATCGTCGACGGTCCGTCGACCACGGCGACCGTGGCGAGGGAGTCCAGCCGCACCGGGCCCACCGCCGTCGGGATCTGCAGCTCGGCGAGCTGCGCCTGGGTGGTGGGCGGGTTCTGGGCGTCGAGGTAGATCGTGTAGTTCGTGTCGTCGATCACGATCGAGCCGATGGAGGTGGGCTGCATGGTCTGCGACACGATGCCGCCCACGGCCACCTCGCTGAGTCCCGCCTGCGCGGCCTTGCTGCGGTCGACCGCGACCTGCACGAACGGGCGCGAGGCACTGAGGTTCGAGGAGACCTGCTCCACGGCACCGAGCGACTGCATGGCCGAGACCACGGCATCGGATGCGGTGGCCAGGTCGCCCTGGTTGGTGGCGGTCACGTCGATGGCGATGTCGGAGGAGGTGCCGAAGCCCGCCGAGGCGGCCACCGAGATCTCGCCCACGTCGGGCACGGCCTCGACCTCGTCGCGCACCGTCTTCTGCAGGGCCTCCTGGTCGGCATCCTCGTTCGTGGTGATGTTGTAGGTGATCGAGCTGTCGCCGCCGCCGGAGAACGCGTCGCGCAGCGATGAGCCGCTCGACCCGATGGTGAGCTGCACCGTCTCTACACCGTCGATGCCGTCGAGCACCGACTCCACCTGCATGGCCGCGGCCGACTGGGCCTCGAGGCTCGACCCCACCGGCACCGTCTGCGTGACGGTGAGGGTGTTCTGGCCGCTGCCGCCGAGGAAGTTCGTCTTCATCAGCAGGGTGAGCGGCAGGGTTCCGAGCAGCACCACCACGGCGATCAGAATGGTGACCACGGAGTGCTTCAGCGTCCAGGCGATGATGGGCAGGTACCGGCGCTGCAGAGCGGTGGGCGCCTCGTCGTCCAGGGCGCGGTGGGCGCTGGGGCGGGGGCGGCGGGAGCGCGTCGGCTCGATCGTCGCGAGGGCGGTACCGGGTGCCGACCCGGCGGCCACCGGAAGGGCGTCGGCCTCGGCGAGGGGGCCGGCGTGGGCGTGGGGTCGAGCGGCGTCGCCGGTGGCCTGGGCTGCGGCCGCGGCATCCGTCGCCCCGCTCGACGCCGGCTCGGACACGGTCTTCGTCGACTCAGACGCCGTGGTCGTCTTGGGCGCCTTCGGCGGGCGCACGAACCAGTAGGCCAGCACCGGCACGATGGTGAGCGCGACCAGCAGCGAGGCGAGCAGCGCGATGGTGACCGTGAGAGCGAACGGGCGGAAGAGCTCGCCCGTGGTGTCGCCCACGAACGCGAGCGGCAGGAAGACCGCGACCGTGGTGATGGTGGATGCCGTGATGGCTCCCGCCACCTCGCGCACCGCGTCGACGATGAGTGCGGCACGGGCCGCCCCCGACTCGGCCGGGGTGAGCTGCGCGCCGGCGAGCGAACCGAGATGTCGCTTGATGTTCTCGATCACCACGATGGAGTCGTCGACCACCCGCCCGATGGCGATGGTGAGCGCACCGAGCGTGATGATGTTCAGGGTGTAGCCGGAGGCCTGCAGCCCGATGAACGTGATCAGCACCGAGGTGGGGATGCTGATGGCCGTGACGAGCGTCGATCTGATCGACAGCAGGAAGACGAACACCACCACGACGGCGAAGAACAGGCCGAGGAGGCCCTCGGTGGCGAGCGATTCGATGGACTCCTGGATGAACGGGGCCTGGTCGAAGACGATCGTGAACGTGGCTCCCGGCAGGTCGCCCTCGAGCTGCGGCAGCAGGGCGCGCACGCCCTGCGACACCTCGACCGTGTTCGCACTGGGGAGCTTGGTGACCGAGATCGTCAGCGCATCCTGACCGTTCACGCGGGAGATGGAGGTCACCGGGTCGTCGACCAGGGCCACCGTGGCCACCTCGCCGATGGTGACCGGGCTGCCGTCGGTGTCGAGGCCGGCCAGCGGCAGGTTCGCGATGTCGTCGGTGGAGGCGAGCTTCGCGCCCGACTGCACGGCGTAGCTCTGCCCGTTCTCGGTGAGGGTGCCGGCGGGGATGAGCCGGCCGTTGCTGTCCACGGCGTCGCTGATGGCCTTGGTGCTGAGGCCGCGGGCGGCGAGCTGCGCCGGGTCGGGCGTGATGGTGACGCGCTGGCCGATCTGGCCGAGCACCTGGGCCTCGCGCACCCCCTCGACGTCTTCGAGGTCGGGCACCGCGGCGGTCTCGAGCTGCTGGGCGAGCGTCTTGGCGTCTTCGCCCGAGACGGCGATCGAGATGATGGGCAGGTCGTCGATGCTGCCGCTGAGCACCTGCGGGTCGAGATCGGCCGGCAGGGTCGACTTGATGCGGTTGATGGCCTGGGTGAGCTTCTGCTCGGCGGTGGCGAGGTCGGTGCCGTAGGTGAAGGTCGCGGAGATGATGCTGAGGTTGGTGCTCGAGGTTGCGCTCGTCGACTCGAGGCCCTCGACGCCCGAGATGGCGGTCTCGATGGGGGTCGACACGTCGTCGTTCACCACCTCGGGGCTGGCGCCCGGGTAGGTGGTGAGCACGGCCAGCTGCGGGAACTGGATGCTCGGGATGAGCTCCTGCTTGAGGCTGGTGAGCGCGAGCCCGCCGAACACGGCGACGACGATGGTGACCAGCGCGATCAGGGCGCGGTTCTTCATGCTCAGCACGGCGAGGAATTGCACGGGGTGGGTCTCTCTTCGACGGCTCCGGTCGCCGGGCGAGATGCCTAGGCTCCTTAACTATCGCACCGCAATGTAACGACGGGGTGACGAGGTCGTGATCCGGGCCTCCCGTGCCTGCTTCGCGCCGCGTCAGCGGGGGCGGAGGGCCTCGCGGAGGAGGGCCAGGGCCACGAGGGCCGAGCGGTCGGAGGTGAGGTCTGTGTTGTCGACGTGGTCGTCGGGGGCGTCGTCGGTGGCGAGGTCGGAGATGCCGCGCACCGAGGCGAAGGCCACCTGGTTCGAGTAGCAGATCTGGGCGATGGCGGACGACTCCATGTCGACCGCCATCACCTCCGGGAAGCTCTCCCGGGCGATCTCCGCGCGCGCCCCCGTCACGAACGAGTAGCTCGACGCGATCAGGCCGGCGTGCAGCGACCACGACTCCTCGGCCGGAGCGAGGCCGGGGAGCGCCGCGAGCATCCGCTCGTCGGCGTCGTACACCGCGGGCATGCCGGGCACCTGGCCGAGCAGGTAGCCGAACACGCGGGCGTCGGCGTCGAGGTTGATGTAGCGGCTGCCCACCACCACGTCACCGGCCACGACCCCTGCCCCGAGACCGCCGGCGGTGCCGGCCGAGACCACGAGCGGATGCGGCGAGCCGGCTTCGCGGGCCCGCACGATGGCCGTGGTGATGGCCGACGACGCGTTCACGAAGCCGATGCCGCTGTGCACCAGCAGCAGGGGCAGGCCGTCGATCACGAGCGGGCGGATGACGGCCTCGCCGGCGCGGTCGGGCTCACCGACCCGGGTCGCACGGGCGAGGAACGGCGCGGCCTCGTCAGCCATCGCCACCTGCACGATCGCGAGGGGGGCGTCGGGCGGCTGCGGGGTGCTGGTGGTCATTCGCGTCAGGTTACCGGACGGGTGGGGGTTCGCAGCGGAGGAGAATGCGTGCGATGAGGCCGTATACGCCTCATCGCACGCATTCTCCTCCGTTGTGAACGGGGGCGCCGCGGTCAGTCGGCGCCGGGGCGCATGAACGGGCTGAGGTCGCGCCCGTCCCACGAGGTGGAGCGGGAGCGGGAGCGGCGGGTGGGCTGGTCGGGCGACTCGGTGGGCGGCGCGAGCGAGTCGGGCTGCTCGGAGAGCTCGTCCCACCAGTCCGCGGCAGGGACGGCCGGCGCCGTCGGGAGGGCACCGGATGGGGCGGCTCCACTCGTCGCGGTGGGCACGGCCCAGGCGACGGGATCGGCGGTACCCGCGCCGGCCGGCTCAGTGGTGTCCGGCCCGGATCCCCCCGCCTCCAGCAGGCGGAGCACCGCCCCCGTGAGCACCAGCACAGGCAGCATCAGAAGCCCTGACGAGAGAACCGCCGGCGCGATGGCCGACACCCCGAGCGCCACCTGCGCCCAGAACGGATAGGTGCAGCCCGTCATGCCGCAGGTGCCCGCGTTCCACACGTCGGACATCGACGGCAGCGACGTCATCACCACCCCCGCGAGCGCGAGCAGCACGATCACGAGCATCACGACCCACAGCAGTCGCAGCGCACGCCGCGACCCGGCCAGACGATTCGGCATGACAGCCCCCTGAAGGTCGACGGACGAGATGGGACCGGTGGACGACGCAGCGCCCGACAACGAGGCGCCGGGCCGAGCGCCGGGCCGGGCGCCGCGCCGCAGAATGGGCGCCGAGCCGCCGCCCAGCCGCCCGAGCACCATCGCCACGGCCCCGAGACCGATCGCCAGGGCCGCCGCTCCGCCCAGCGAGGGCAACCCGCGCTGGGCGACCTGAACGACCACGTACTCCAGCAGGCCCGGCGTGAACTCGCACGACGTGCTCTCGCTGCCCGAGCACGACATCCCGGTCGACGTGCCCTGCACGAGCACCCACCCGCCGGCCGACAGCACGAGCGCGACCACCCCCGCGATCATCAGCACGCGGGCCCGGGCGACGAGACGCCATCCGCCGAACCCGGACGCGGCTTCGGTGGTCATACCCCGACGCTAGCGGGCGGCCGGGCGGCGCACCAGAGCGACGTCGTCAGGTGTCGGTCGCGGCGCCGCCCGCATCCGGAGCAGCCGACGGCGCCGGCGCCGACCCGGGCTGGAATCGGTACCCCATTCCCGCCTCGGTGAGCAGGTGACGCGGGCTCGCCGGCACCGGTTCGAGCTTCTTGCGCAGCTGCCCGATGTAGAGGCGCAGGTAGCCGGTCTCGCGCACGCGGTGGGTGCCCCAGACCTCGGTGAGCAGCTCTTGGTGGGTGACCAGGCGACCCGGGTTGCGCACGAGCAGCTCGAGGATCTTCCACTCGGTGGGGGTGAGGCGCACGGTGCTCCGGTCGTCGCCTCGGCTCACCTGGCGCGCCGCGAGGTCGACCGTGACGTCGCCGAACGTCACCACCGGCTCGCCGCCCGCCGGGGCCGGGGCACTGCGCCGGGTGAGGGCCCGGATGCGCGCCAGCAGCTCATCCATGGCGAACGGCTTGGTGACGTAGTCGTCGGCCCCCGCGTCGAGGGCGTCGACCTTGTCGGAGGAGCCCGAGCGCCCCGACACCACGAGGATGGGCACCGTCGACCAGCCGCGCACCGCCTGGATGACCTCGATGCCGTCCAGCCGCGGCATCCCGAGGTCGAGCATGATCAGGTCGGGCGCCCACTCCGCGGCGGCCGCGATGGCCGCGGCTCCGTCGTCGGCGGTGCGGATCTGGTAGCCCTGCGAACCGAGCGTGATGCGCAGCGCCCGCAGGATCTGCGGGTCGTCGTCGGCGATCAGGACCTTCATGCGCGGTGTCCCTTCGGGTCGTGCCCGGCGGCCGCGACAGGCAGCGCCACCACCATGGTGAGGCCGCCGCCCGGGGTCTCCTCCGTCTCGAGCGTTCCGCCCATGCCCTCCACGAAACCCTTCGAGAGCGCGAGCCCCAGCCCCAGGCCGGTGAGGTTGTCGGTGTCGCCGAGCCGCTGGAACGGCACGAACACCTCGTCTCGCCGCTCGACCGGGATGCCTGGTCCCCGGTCGATCACGCGCAGCTCCACCGTGCCGGCGAAGGCGCTGGCCGCCACCACCACACGCTCGCCCGGAGGCGTGAAGCGCAGGGCGTTCGAGAGCAGGTTGACGAGCACGCGGTCCAGCAGCACGGGGTCGGCGTCGAAGGCCGGCAGGTCGGTCGGCAGGTCGAGCTCGATCTGCTCGGGCCCGGCGCCCAGCTCGTCGAGCACGGCGGGCACGAGGTCGTCGAGGTCGACCCGCTCGAGGGCGACGCCGAGCACCCCGGCCTGCAGCCGGCTCACGTCGAGCAGGTCGGTGAGCAGGCGCGTGAGGGCGGCGAGACTCTCGTCGGCGGTGGCGAGGAGCTCTTCACGGTCGGTGTCGTCGAGGTCGAGGTCACCACGGAGTCCGGTGACGGCGGCGGTCGCGGACGCGAGAGGGCGCCGCAGGTCGTGCCCCACGGCCGCGAGCAGCGCCGAGCGCACGCGGTCGGCGGCGGCGATCGGCGCGAGCTCGCGGGCGGTCTCCTCGAGACCCTGGTGCTCGAGGGCGGCGGCGAGCTGCGCCACGATTACCCCCAGCAGACGGCGATCGGATGCGCCGAGCTCACGCCCGCTCAGCTCGAGCACGGCGTCGAGCGACTCCCCCGCCACGGCGACCGGCAGGCGCACGACCGGGCCGTCCGGCCCGGCCGCGCCATCCGCTCCACCCGCCCCGGCCGCGCCATCCGCTTCACCGCGCCCGGCCGCGCCATCCGCGTCATCCGCCCCGGCCGCGAAGATCACCCTCCCGCCCCGCAGCACCCGTACGGCGGCCAACCCGAACGCCTCGCGGGTCACCTCCACGAGCGCCTGCACCGCGTCCTGACCGCGCAGCACGCTGCCCGCCACGGTGGCCACCAGCTCCGACTCGGCCGCCGACCGCCGCGCGGCGCGGGAGCGTCGGGCCGCCTGACCCACCACGAACGACACCAGGGCACCGATCAGCACGTACAGCCCCAGTGCCAGCAGGTGCAGCGGGTCGGCGATGGTGACCGAGTACACGGGCTCGATGAAAAAGTAGTCGAGCGTGAGCCCCGACAGCACGGCAGCGACCAGTGCCGGCCAGGCCCCGCCGATCAGCGCCGCCACCACCACGAGCAGCTGGTAGGTCAGCACCTCCGACGTGATCGACTCGTCGCTGCGCACGCTCGACAGCAGCCCCGTGACGGCCGGCCCGGCGAGCACGACGAACACGAAGCCGAGCACCCGCCGCCGCACCGTGAGCGAGCCCCGGCGCCCGGGCAACGGTACCCGCAGCCGCCCGCCCGCGGCGGCGTGGTTCACGATGTGCACGTCGATGTCGCCCGACTCCCGGATGACGGTGGCTCCGATGCCCGGCCCGGTCACGAGCGCCGCCACGCGACTGCGACGACTCACGCCGATGACGAGCTGGCTGGCGTTGACCGACCGGGCGAACTCCACCAGCGCCACCGGCACGTCGTCGCCGACCACCTGATGGAACGTGCCGCCGAGGCTCTCCACCAGCGCCCGCTGCGCGGCGAGCGCCTCGGGGTGCGGTTCGACGAGCCCGTCCTGCGCGGAGACATGCACGGCGAGCAGCTGCCCACCCGCCGAGCGGGCCGCGATGCGCGACCCCCGCCGAACGAGTGTCTCGCCCTCCGGCCCGCCCGTCAGCGCCACCACCACGCGCTCCCTGGCCTCCCACTTCTGCCCGATGCCGTGCTCGGTGCGGTACTGCTGCAGCGACGAGTCGACCTCGTCGGCGAGCCAGAGCAGCGCCAGTTCGCGCAGAGCCGTGAGGTTGCCCAGCCGGAAGTAGTTCGACAGTGCCGCGTCGATCCGGCCGGCCGGATACACGACGCCCTCCGACAGACGCTCCCGCAGCGCCTGGGGAGCCAGGTCGACCAGCTCGATCTGGTCCGCCCCCCGCAGCACGGCATCCGGGACCGTCTCCCGTTGCGGTACCCCGGTGATCTGCTGCACCACGTCGTTCAGCGACTCGATGTGCTGGATGTTCACCGTCGAGATCACATCGATGCCCGCCTCCCGCAGCGCCTGCACGTCGCGCCACCGCTTCGCGTGACGGGAGCCGGGGGCGTTGGAATGCGCGAGCTCGTCGACCAGCGCCACCTGGGGCGCTCTGGCCAGCACCGCCGCCAGATCGAGCTCGCCGAGCGCCACCCCGCGGTGCTCGACACTGGACCGCGGCACGATCTCGAACCCCGCCGTCATCGCCTCCGTGGCGGCCCGGCCGTGGGTCTCGACCACTGCGACGACCACGTCCGTGCCGGCCGCGCGCATCCGCCGACCCTCGTCGAGCATCGCGTAGGTCTTGCCCACCCCGGGGGCAGCACCCAGTAGAACCCTCAGGCTCCCACGCTTCACGCGTTCACGCGCCTCTCCGGCCGAGTGGTCAGCGCACCGTCGCGGGGCCGCCCGAGGCGCCGCCGTGACCGTTGCCCGTGCCGGGCTCCTCGGTGAACTGCAGCCCGCCCGAGCCGTTCGAGGAGGCGGTGAGGATGTCGAGCCACTCCCGGTTGATCGAGGGCACCCGGCCGCCGGCGAACTTGAAGTAGAGGGGGATGGAGGAGTCGAGCCAGATGCTGGAGCGGCCGTCGCCGATGGCCGGGTCGTCCTTCCAGGAGAAGAAGAAGCATTCCTTGCGCCGGAGCTTCGCGGCGATCACGATCTGCAGGTGCGTGAGGGTGCGGTCGTCGAACTCGATCTCGATGCCCGAGGTGCCGTACAGCAGCTTGCCCATGCCTGATTCCTCCTGCGCGATGGTGTGAGTCCATTAACGCATGCCGGGTCGGCCCCAGGGGCGGCAAAGGGGCTCTCGGGCTAATGTTGCGAGCACCAGATGAAATGAGGGCTCTTCGTGTTCAGGAGAAAACCGCACGACCCCGAGGCCGCCGCGTTGCAGCCCGGCTCCGACCTCGCGGTCGCCGGCGACAACAGCGTGCCCGCGGTACGGGTGAACGCCTTCCGCATCGGCCTCGTGGGCGGGCTCGGCGTGCTGCTCTCGCTCGTGATCGGCTCGGCGGTGTCGCAGCTGAGCACCGTGCTCATCTACATCGGCGTCGCACTCTTCCTGGCGCTGGGGCTCGACCCGTTGGTGTCGTGGCTCGAACGACGGATGCCGCGGCCGTTGGCCATCGTGATCGTCTTCGCCGCGGTCATCCTGCTGTTCGCCGGGCTGCTGTTCGCGGTCATCCCGTTGATCGTCGACCAGGCCGGAAACCTCATCCGGCAGTCGCCGCAGCTCGTCACCGATTTCACCAACAGCGACTTCGTCAAACAGGTGCAGACCCAGCTCGGCGACTTCATCGACATCAACCAGGCGGTGCAGTCGGCCACCGACTTCGTGCAGGATCCGAACAACCTGCTCGCCCTCGGCGGCGGCCTCCTGGCCGTGGGCAGCGGCATCGCGAGCGGGGCCACGGGCTCCGTGATCGTGCTGATCCTCACCCTGTACTTCATCGCGTCGCTGCGCAGCATGAAGAAGGTCACCTACCGTTTCGTGCCGGCCAACAAGCGGGCGTCGTTCGCCTCGCTTACCGAGGACGTGACGGGGGCGGTGGGTCGCTACGTGGTGGGCCAGATCGGCCTGGCCGCCATCAACGGCATCCTGAGCCTGATCTTCCTGTCGATCATCGGGGCCCCGCTGCCGGTGCTGTTCGCGTTCGTGGCGTTCTTGGCCTCGCTCATCCCCCTGGTGGGTACGTTGAGCGGCTCGCTCATCATCGTGCTGGTGTGCCTGTTCGCATCGCCGATCACCGCTCTCGTGGCGCTGATCTACTACGTCATCTACATGCAGGTGGAGGCATACTTCCTCAGCCCACGCATCATGAACCGCGCCGTCTCGGTGCCCGGCAGCATCGTGGTGATCGCGGCCGTGGCCGGCGGCACCCTGGGTTCGGTGCTGGGAGCCCTCGTGGCCATCCCGGTGGCGGCGTCGGCGATCATCATCGTTCAGAAGGTGGTCTTCCCGAAGCAGGACGCGAAGGTCTGAGTCGCGGGCGTCTCGCGCCGAGGGTGGTGCCCGGCGCTCGTTCCTGAGAGGGCGGCGCACCGGGCGAGCGGATGTCGCCGGCCCGGCGTACGGTCGAGGAGGTCAGCGACGAAAGGATTCGTAAAATGACCAGCACCATCGAACGCACCACCGAGGCTCCCGCCGACGCCGGAGCGAAGCCCACCCGCCGTCAGAACGCCGAGAAGGGGTTCAAGGCGTCGCAGCAGCTCACCGACAACCTGCAGAAGGTGCTCGTCGACCTGATCGAGTTGCACCTGCAGGGCAAGCAGGCGCACTGGAACGTCGTGGGCAAGAACTTCCGTGACCTGCACCTGCAGCTCGACGAGATCATCGACGCCGCCCGCGAGTTCTCCGACGTGGTGGCCGAGCGTCTCCGCGCCCTGCACGCCGCGCCCGACGGCCGCAGCGACACCGTCGCCGCCACCACCACGCTGCCGGAGTACCCGAACGGCGAGGTCGACACGGCCGAGACGGTCGACCTGATCACCCAGCGCCTCGAGGCCACGGTGGGCACCATGCGCGAGGTGCACGACGAGGTCGACGACGAAGACCCGACGAGTGCCGACATCCTGCACGCCATCATCGACAAGCTCGAGCAGTACGCCTGGATGGTGTCGGCCGAGAACCGCACCCCCAACAGCACCACCCGCCGCAAGAAGTAACTCTCTCTGCGCCGCCGAAAGCCGTCCCGCCGCCATCGGCCGGGACGGCTTTCGTCGTTCTCCCCGCCGAAGGCGCGCTGTGTCAGAGGGCGAGCATGCTCACCCAGGGGCGGTTCGTGTACGAGGCGTAGACCTTGTGCAGCAGGTAGTCGACGCCCATCGATCCGAGCGAGTCGACGGCGAGGCGTCTCACGGTCGTACCGGTGACGGCGAAGACGATCGTGTCGCTGTCGCGCGCGAGATAGGTGTGGCCCACGATGTCGACGCCGATCGGGCGGTTGGTGTCGTAGCCCATGGGGGTGGTGGCCGCCACGATGTCGGTGCGGGTGTCGATGGTGACGACCGAGCCCGCGGTGGCGACCATCACGCTGCGATTCAACGAGTCCGCCGCTATGGAGCCGGTGGCTCCACTCACCGCGACCGAGCCGATCACGGCTCCGCCTTCTGTGTCGACCACCGCGACACCCCGGCCGTCGGTGGGCACATACGCCTTCTGACCGGTGAAGTCGACGGCCACGCTGGTGCCGGCATTCGGCACGGTCACCGATCGGATCACTCCACCGGACTCGTCGAGGGTGATCAGATGGCGTTGGTCGTCCATGACGAAGAGCCGGGCGGCGTAGGGATCGACGACGACCTGGCCGATCAGGCGGCCGAGCGGGGCCGACCGCACGATGAGCGCCCCGGTGCGCCCGTCGAGCACGCTGATGCGGGCCGACTCCATGTCGGTCACGAAGACGCGGTGGCTCACGGGGTCGGCCGCGATGAAATCGCCTCCCTCGATCGGCACGGGGGAACCGATCGGCTCGTCGGTGCGCGAGTCGATCATGGCGAAGAGGCGTCCGTCTCGACGCGCAGCGTCGTCGCCGAGCACGAACACGCGGTGCAGGGGCGAGTCGACCGCCACCTGATCGGTGGAGGAGAATCCGGGGAGCTCGACGATCGGCTGGAAGGCCGAGGCGGTGGGCGCGGGAGCGGCGAGTGCGCAGATCAGGATGGCGCCGGCGGCGACGGCATGGGTGGTTCGAAGCATGGGGCCCTCATCTGGGGTTCTGAAGGGAGGTCGGACCCGCTGACGCTACCCGGGCACGGACCACCCGCATTCTGAGTACTTGTTGCTCACCGGGGGGCCGGCACAGAACGGCCCGGCACAGACGGCCCGGATCAGGCGGAGTCGCGCCAGACGATCGAGGTGTCGAGGAAGATGCCGGAGGCCTCGACCGTGCGGCCCTCGATCTGGGCGAGAACGAGCTCGGCGGCCCGGCGGCCGAGCCGGTCGGCCGGCTGGTGCACCGTGGAGAGCGGCGGTTGGGTGCGGCGCGCCCAGGCACTGTCGTCGAAGCCCACCACGCCGATGTCGTCGGGGGCGACCAGGCCCACCTCGCGCATGGCGTCGAGAGCTCCGGCCGCGATGGCGTCGGAGGAGGCGAACACCCCGTCGACCCGGTCGTCGTGGGTGAGCAGCTCGCGCATGCCGGCGATTCCGCTGGAGTGTGCGAACAGGGGCACCTCCACCACGAGCCCGGCGTCGAAGCGGTCGCCGAGCGCATCGGTGAAGCCGGCGAGGCGGTCGTGGCCCGAGTCGCGGTCGAGACCGGCGGCGATCATGCCGATGCGCCGTCGGCCCGTGCCCATCAGGCGCTCGGTGATGGCGCGGGCCGCGGCCCGGTTGTCGATGCCCACATAGGGCACGCCCTGGATGTCCATCGGATGGCCCACGAACGCGGCCGGCAGCCCCGACCGGGCAACCGCCATGCCGACGGGGTCGTTCTCGCGGGCCGAGATGATCACCACGCCGTCGACGTAGCCGCCCGTGAGATAGGCGCCCACCCGCGCCCCGTCGCGGTCGGAGTCGACCACGAGCGAGACCAGCTGGTAGTCGGCCTCGGAGAGCACCGCGTTGATGCCGAGGAGGATGCTGCCGATGTTCGGGTCTTCGAGGAAGAGCGAGTGCGGCTCGTGCACGATCAGCCCGATGGCACCCGAGCGCCGGGTGACGAGGTTGCGGGCGGCGGCGTTGCGCACGTAGCCGACCTCGGCGACGGCCTGCTCGACCGCGGTGCGGGCCGCATCCGACACGTACGCCTCGCCGTTGAGCACCCGCGAGACCGTGCCGCGCGACACCCCGGCCACGGCCGCGACGTCGTTGATGGTCGCCCGGACGGCGGGCCTGGAGCGGGGCATGGCCCCAACCCTACCGGTGGGCGGATCGCACTCCGGAGGGGTTGCGGAGTTGACAGCCCGCGCGACCGTGTTTACTCTGGGAGCGTTCACAGACTCTCGAAGAGGAGTTGTCGACGCCCGCTCTGGGAGCGTTCACAGAATTCGTTCTCATCACGCCCGAGCCCGCCGCCTGCACCTCGGACACCCGACCCGAAGCAGGAGCTGCCCCGCCGTGACGACGACCCCCGTCTCCGCCCTGATCGATCCGCGCGCTCCGCGGTTCACCTACGGCGCCGACTACAACCCTGAGCAGTGGGGCCCCGACGTCTGGCGCGAGGACGTTCGGCTCATGCTCGAGGCCGGGGTGAACCTCGTGGCCGTCAACATCTTCGGCTGGGCCCAGCTCGAGCCGCTCCCCGGGCGGTTCGACTTCAGCCGCCTCGACGCGGTGATCGAGCTGCTGCACGAGAACGGCATCTCGGTCAACCTCGGCACGGGAACCTCGTCGCCGCCCCCGTGGCTCGCGGCCGAGCATCCGGAGACCCTGCCCATGATGAGCGACGGCACCGTGCGCTTCCCGGGCGGGCGCCAGGCGTTCTGCCCGAGCTCGCCGGTGTACCGCGAGCGCTCGCTGGCCCTGGTGGAGAAGGTGGCCGAGCGCTACGGCAGCCACCCGGCCGTGAAGCTCTGGCACGTGTCGAACGAGATCGGCTGCCACAACGCGCATTGCTTCTGTGCCGTGTCTGCGCGATCGTTCCGCCGGTGGCTCGAGGCCCGCTACGGCACGCTCAACGCCCTGAACGCCGCGTGGGGCACCGCCTTCTGGAGCCAGCACTACGCCTCGTGGGAGCACATCCAGACCCCCCGGCTCACCGTCTCGACCGGCAACCCCGGCCAGGCCATCGACTTCAGCCGCTTCAGCTCCGACGAGCTGCTCGGGCAGTACCGCGCCGAGGCCGAGGTCATCCGTCGCCACAGCGCCGTGCCCATCACCACCAACTTCATGGTGGCGGCCCACATCAAGCACCAGGACTACTGGCAGTGGGCCCCCGAGATGGACGTGATCGCGAACGACCACTACCTCGACCACCGTCTCGCCGACCCGATGACCGAGCTCGCCTTCGCCGCCGACACCACCCGCGGCGTCGCCGGCGGCGCCCCCTGGATGCTGATGGAGCAGGCCACGAGCGCTGTGAACTGGCAGCCCCACAACATCGCCAAGGCCCCCGGGCAGCTGCTGCGCGACACGCTCATGCACGTGGCCCGCGGCGCCGACGGCATCAGCTTCTTCCAGTGGCGCGCCTCGGTGCAGGGCAGCGAGCGCTTCCACTCCGCCATGCTGCCGCACGCCGGCACCGACTCGAAGACCTGGCGCGAGAGCGTCGAGCTCGGCCGCACCCTCGAGCGACTGGCCGAGGTGACCGGCACCCGCGTGGTGGCCGACGTCGCCCTCGTGTTCGGCTGGGAGCCCTGGTGGATCACCGACCTCGACTCCCACCCCACCGTGGAGGTGCGCTACCTCGATCAGGTGCACCGCGCCTACGCGGCGCTCCGGGCCAACGGGGTGACGGTCGACATCGTGCGCCCGGGCGCCGACCTCTCCGGCTACTCCCTCGTGGTGGTTCCAGCGCTGCACAGCGTCTCGGATGCCACGGCCGCCGAGTTCACCCGCTACACCGAGTCCGGCGGCCACCTGGTGGTCACCTTCTTCAGCGGCATCACCGACGGCGACGACCGGGTGCGCACCGGCGGCTACCCCGGAGCCTTCCGCGACCTGCTCGGCGTCAGCACCGACGAGTTCTTCCCCCTGCACGCCGACGAGAGCGTCGACCTCGACGACGGATCCTCGGCCACGATCTGGACCGAGCTGGTGCACCCGCGCGGCGCCGAGGTGATCTCCTCGTACCTCGACGGCCCGGTCGCAGGCTCCGCCGCCGTGACCCGCAACCGTGCGGGCGCGGGAACAGCCTGGTACCTCGCCACCAACCTCGACGCCGGGTCGCTGGCCCGCGTGCTGGGCCGGGCGCTCGCCGAGGCGGGCGCCGAGCCCCCGCTGGCGGGGGCGCATCCGGATCTCGAGGTGATCGAGCGCCGCGGCGACACCGCCCGCTTCGTCTTCGTCTTCAACAACGGCGACACCGAGCGCGCGCTGGAGGTGTCGGGCGTCGAGCTGATCGACGGTTCCGACGTCGACGGCCGCCTCACCGTCGCCCCGAACAGCGTGCGCGTCATCCGGCTCGAGCCGGAGACCGCGCTGTCGGCTCCCTCACCCGACCACTCCCAGGAAAGGAGGGTCGCGCCGTGACCGCTCCCTCTCTCGCCGTGACGGGCGCAGCCCGGACCGGCAGCCCCACCACGAAGAAGCCCCGCCGCCGGGTGCCCCACGCCCGCTCGGTGCTGCTGTTCATGCTGCCGTTCGGCGTGCTGTTCGCGCTGTTCTACCTGCTGCCCATCGGCTACGCCGTGTACCAGTCGCTCCTCACGGTCGAGCGCGAGGGCACGTTCGGGCCGCCGGTGGAGGTGTTCGGCGGGCTGACGCAGTACATCGCGGTGTTCCAGAACGACGTGTTCTGGTCATCCGTCGGCCGGGTGCTGCTGTTCGGCGTGGTGCAGGTGCCGGTGATGCTCGGTGTCGCGCTGGTGCTGGCCCTGCTGCTGGACTCGCCGCTGGTGAAGGGCAAGAAGTTCTTCCGGCTCGCCTACTTCGTGCCGTACGCGGTGCCGGGCGTGATCGCCGCAATCATGTGGGGCTACCTGTACTCGCCGAACCTCTCGCCGTTCTCGGCGCTCACGAGCGAGGTGTCGTTCCTGTCGCCCGACTTCGTGCTCTGGTCGATCGCGAACGTGGTGACCTGGGTGTACGTGGGCTACAACATGCTCATCATCTACTCCTCGCTGCTGTCGATCCCGTCGGAGATCTACGAGGCCGCGAAGCTCGACGGTGCGAACCAGCTGCAGATCGCCCTGCGCATCAAGATCCCGCTGGTGGTGCCCGCCATCACGCTCACCGCGATCTTCTCCATCATCGGAACGCTGCAGCTGCTCGCGGAGCCGCAGGTGTTCCGCAGCTTCACCTCCTCGGTGTCGAGCACCTTCACCCCCAACATGGCCGTCTACGCCACCTCGGCCGTGCCGAACGTGAACCTCGCCGCCGCCATGTCGGTGGTGCTGGCCCTCGCCACCTTCGCGATGTCGTTCGCGTTCCTCAAGTTCACCCAGCGGAAGGGCGAGAAATGAGCGCCGAGACCCCCACCAGGCCGCGCGCTGCGAAGCAGGCGGATGCGCCGCGTCAGTCCCGCACGAAGCAGCCCGGCGCCCCGCGCGAGAAGCTGATGTCGCGCACCGCGGCGATGATCGTGATGATCGTCTCGGCGTTCTACTTCCTGCTGCCGGTGTGGTGGCTGTTCGTGTCGTCGACGAAGAGCCGCGGCGACTTCGGCTCGTCGAACGGCTTCTTGTTCGCCGACTTCAACCTCGTGCAGAACATCGCCGACCTGTTCGCCTACAACGACGGCATCTACCTGCGCTGGATGCTGAACAGCGTCCTCTACGCCGGTGCGGGCGCCCTGATCGGCACCCTGATCTCGGCCATGGCCGGCTACGCCCTGGCGAAGTACCGCTTCCCGGGTCGTGAACTCGTGTTCAACGTGGTGCTCGGCGGCGTGCTGGTGCCCGCCACCGCGCTGGCGCTGCCGCTGTTCCTGATCTTCAGCCAGGTGGGGGCCACGAACACGTTCTGGTCGGTGTTCCTGCCGAGCCTCGTGAACCCGTTCGGTGTGTACCTGGCCCGCATCTACGCCTCGGCCAGCGTGCCCGACGAGCTGCTCGAGGCATCCCGGCTCGACGGCTCGGGCGAGGTGCGCACGTTCTTCACCATCGCCCGCAAGCTGATGACCCCGGCTCTGGTGACGATCTTCCTGTTCCAGTTCGTGGCCATCTGGAACAACTTCTTCCTGCCGCTGATCATGCTGCGGGACGAGTCGCTCTTCCCGGTGACCCTCGGCCTCTACACCTGGAACTCGCAGGTCAACCAGATCCCGGAGATCCGCACCTACGTGATCATCGGCGCCTTCGTGTCGATCATCCCGTTGATCATCGCGTTCCTGAGCCTGCAGCGCTTCTGGCAGAGCGGCCTCGGCTCCGGAAGCGTCAAATAGCCCGCACTCCCTTCACCTCCCACCCGCACCACCACCCCACAGAAAGAGAAACCATGCCCCGCAAGAACAGCATGCGCATCGTCGCGCTCGGTGTGCTCAGCGCCATCGCGCTCACCGGCTGCGCCTCGAACAGCGGCAGCGGATCGGCCGACACGGCCGCCGCCGACTGCGCCCCCGCCGACGGTCCCGTGGAGCTCAGCTTCACGTCGTGGATCCCCGGCATCGACAAGGTCGTCGACCTCTGGAACGAGAAGAACCCCGACATCCAGGTCACCGTGCAGACCGGCCCGAACGGCAACGGCGGAACCTACAAGAACTTCTTCAACCAGCTCGAGGCCGGCAACGCGCCCGACCTCGGCCAGATCGAGTACGACGCACTGCCGAACTTCCGCGTGCAGGACGGCCTGGAGAACATCGCCGCGTGCGACGGCGTGCTCGACTCGAAGGACCAGTTCATCGACTGGACCTGGAACCAGGTCACCTTCGGCGAGGACGACGCCGTCTACGCCGTGCCGCAGGACACCGGCCCGATGGCCATGTACTACCGCAAGGACCTCTTCGAGAAGGCCGGCATCCCCGTGCCCACCACGTGGGAGGAGTACGCGTCGGCCGCGAAGAGCATCCGCGACCAGGGCGGCTACATCACCAACTTCCCGCAGAACGACGTGAACTGGTTCGCCGGTCTCGTCTGGCAGGCCGGGGGCCAGTGGTTCAGCAACTCGGGCGACTCCTGGAACGTGACCCTCGACTCCCCCGAGTCGGCCAAGGTCGCCGACTACTGGCAGGGCCTGATCGGCGACGGCCTCGTGTCGAAGGTTCCGGCCTGGACCGACGAGTGGAACAACGCCTACAACACCGGCTCCGACTGGACCTGGATCTCGGCCGTCTGGGGCGCGAACTCGATCTCGAGCGGCGCTCCCGACACCTCGGGCAACTGGGCCGTGGCCCCGATGCCGCAGTGGAACGCGGGTGAGAACGCCGCGGGCAACTGGGGTGGATCGTCGACCGCCGTGCTCAAGGGCAGCAAGCACCCGTACGAGGCCGCGAAGTTCGCCCTGTGGCTGAACACCGACCCCGAAGCGCTGACCGCACTGAACACCGAGGCCAACCTGTACCCGGCCACGAAGGACGGCCTGAACCTGCCCGTGCTCAAGCAGGGCGTAGCGTTCTACGGTGACCAGCCCATCTACGACGTGTTCGCCGAGGCCTCCGGAGAGGTCAACCCCGACTTCACCTGGGGTCCGACCATGACGCAGACCTACGCCGACGTGGCCGACGGCTTCGGCCAGGTGCTGGGTGGCACCGGAACCCTGGGCGAGGCGCTGACCACCGGCCAGGAGAAGACGATCGCAGCCCTCAAGGCGCAGAGCATCCCCGTCTCCGAGTGATCTCAGCCGTTCATCACCTCCGTGCCGCGGGTTCCAGCATCGTGCTGGATGCCCGCGGCACGGGCGTGCCCGCCCTCCTGCACTGGGGCGCCGACCTGGGCGCCCTCTCCCCTGCCGAGCTGGAGTCGTTCGCCGACTCGCTCGTGCCGGCCGTCGCACCGAGCTCGATCGACGAGCCGCTGCGGCCCACACTTCTTCCGGCCCTCCGCGACGGATGGTCGTCTCGGCCCGGGCTGACGGGTCACGGTGTCACCGCGGCCGGCTCGGGGCCTGCCGGAGCCGGTGCTGTCGACCTCGCACCCGCGGCGCTGGGGCTCGACCACGTCGACACTCTCGGCGACAGCGCGCTCCGGGTCGTGCTGATCCCGCGCGACCCTGCCGCCTCGCCCTCCTCCGCCCACTCCGGGCATCCGCTTCGGGTCGAGGTGCACCTCGAGCTCACCGAGCACGGCGTGCTGCGCATTCGCACCTCGGTGCACAACCTCGGCGACACGCCCTTCGCCCTCGACGGCGTGGAGACGGGCCTGCCCCTGCCAGGACGCGCCCGCGAGGTGCTCGACTTCACCGGCCGCTGGCCGCGGGAACGTCAGCCCCAGCGCCGCGCCGTCGAGCACGGCACCTGGCTCCGCGAGAGCCGGCACGGCCGGCCGGGCCACGACGACGCCTTCGTGATGGTGGCCGGCACCCCCGGCTTCGGCTTCCGCTCGGGCGAGGTCTGGGCCGCGCACCTGGCCTGGTCGGGTGACAAGCGCCTCTTCGTCGACGCCCAGGCCACCGGCTGGCAGACCCTCGGCGGCGGCGAACTGCTCGCCCCCGGCGAGATCGTGCTCGAGCCCGGCGCCGGTTACCAGTCGCCGTGGCTGGTGGCCGCCTGGTCGACCGAGGGCCTCGACGGCCTGACCGCACGGCTGCACGGCTACGCCCGCGCTCAGGCGCCCACCGGGCCCGAGCCCCGCAAGGTGATGCTCAACACCTGGGAGGCCGTGTACTTCGACCACGACCTCGACACGCTCGAAGCCCTGGCCGATGCCGCCGCCGCGGTGGGCGTGGAACGCTTCGTGCTGGACGACGGCTGGATGCTCGGCCGCATCGACGACCGGCGGGCACTCGGCGACTGGGTGGTCGATCCCGACAAGTGGCCCGCCGGGCTGCATCCGCTGATCGACCACGTGACGAGCCTCGGGATGGACTTCGGTCTCTGGGTGGAACCGGAGATGGTGAGCCTGGATTCGGAGGTGGCCCGCGCGCATCCGGAGTGGGTGATCGGGTTCGACGGGTCGGTTCCTGCCGCCGCGCCCCTGTCGTGGCGCTGGCAGTACGCGCTCGACCTGGCGAACCCCGAGGCCTTCGAGCACGTGCTCGGCCAGCTGGTGGCACTGCTGCGCGAATACCCGATCGCCTACCTGAAGTGGGACCAGAACCGCGACCTGCTCGGCGGATCGGCCCACCGTCAGACCACGGCCACCTACCGGCTGATGGACACGCTGCGCGAGCGCTTCCCCGGCCTCGAGATCGAGTCCTGCTCCTCGGGCGGCGGCCGGGTCGACCTCGGCGTGATGGCGCGCACCGACCGCGTCTGGCCG
This sequence comes from Herbiconiux liangxiaofengii, assembly GCF_041927335.1. Taxonomy (NCBI): domain Bacteria; kingdom Bacillati; phylum Actinomycetota; class Actinomycetes; order Micrococcales; family Microbacteriaceae; genus Herbiconiux; species Herbiconiux liangxiaofengii. The sequence goes on from NZ_JBHFHD010000008.1 coordinate 230,534, forward strand.
AGCGACACCAACGACCCGCTCGAGCGGCAGGCCATCGAGCGCTGGACCTCGCTGCTCGTGCCGCCGGAGTACTTCGGCGCCCACCTCGGGGCGGCCACGGCGCACACCACGGGGCGCACGCACGCGCTGTCGTTCCGCCTGGCCACGGCGCTCTTCGGGCACGCCGGGATCGAGTGGGACCTCACGCGCGCAGACGTCGCGGAACGCGCATCCGTCGCCGAGTGGATCGCCGAGTACAAGCGCTCGCGCGAGCTGCTGCGCACCGGCACCGTCGTGCGCGCCGACAGCGTCGACCCCGCCCTGTGGGTGCACGGGGTGGTCGCCCCCGACCGGCGCGAGGCGCTCTTCGCCGTGGTGACCGTCGCGGCCACCCGCGAGGCGGTGCCGGCCCCGGTGACGTTCCCCGGGCTCGACGAGTCGCGGCGGTACCGGGTGGAGCCGGTGCTGCTCGGCGGTGGCCCCCGGCTGATTCAGGATGCGCCTCCGCCCTGGTGGGCGGAGGGCGGCGTCGTGGCCGCCGGGCGACAGCTCGCAGTGGTGGGCCTGCCCCTGCCGCTGCTGGCTCCCGAGCAGTCGCTCGTGCTGCGCCTCACCGCGCTCGGCTAGCCCCCACCCCGCTCCACCCCCGCGCCGCGGCGCGGGTCAGACCACGTCGGAGTAGAGGTCGGCAGCCCCGAACTGCGGCGTCTGCGCCACCGACTCCCACGCCGCGCCGAGCGCCCGCACCCCGCGCTCGAGGTCGCCCGGGCGATACACGATGGGCACCCGGAGGAACCGCTCGAACGCACCGTCGATGCCGAACCGCGGGCCGGCGGTGATGAGCAACCCCTGCGCCCGCGCCGCCAGAGCGAGCTGCGAGCTCACCGGCGCCGCGAGGTTCACCCAGGCTGCGAGCCCGCCGTCGATGGCGGGCACCTGCCAGCTCGGAAACGCCTCCGCGAGCATGCCGAGCAGGGTGTCCCGCCCTTCGCGCAGCTGGGCCGAACGCACCGCGAGCACCGGCTCGAAGTCGCGCAGCAGCTCGGCCACGATCAGCTGCTCCAGCACCGGCGTGCCGAGGTCGCCCGCGAACCGGGCCCCGGCGAGCTTGCGGATGATCGCGGGTTCCGCGCGCACCCAGCCCACCCGGAGGCCGGCCCAGACCGTCTTGCCCACCGACCCCACGAGGATCGCCGAGGCGGCCGTGTCGGCATCGCCGTAGGCGGCGAACGGCAGGAACGACTCCGCGCGGTCGATGTCGAGCTCGGCCGTGGTCTCGTCGACCACCACGAGCGACCCCTGCCGGGAGGCGTGCCGGAGCACCTGGCTGCGCAGCTCCGCCGGCATCGATTCGCCCGTGGGGTTGTGGAAGTCGGGCATGAGGTACGCGAGCGTGGGACTCGTGCGGGCGAAGGCTTGTTCCAGTCCCGCGGCGTCCCAGCCGCGCATCCCGTCGCCCGGCACCCCTCCTCGTCGGCCGTCGCCCGGTGCCGTGACCGTCACGGGCACGAACCGCGCCCCGGCCGCCCGCAGCGCCTCGTACGCGTGCGGGTAGCTCGGCAGCTCCACCACCGCGCGGTCGCCGCGGGCGAGCAGGGTTCTGGCCAGCAGGAAGATGGCGTGCTGGGCGCCGATGGTGATCATCACCTGCTCGACGCTCGTGGGCAGGCCGCGGGCCGTGTAGCGATCGGCCACGGCCTGACGCAGGGAGGTGGCTCCGAACGGATCGATACCGGTACCTCCGAGCTCGACGGCGAACTCGTCCATCACCCGGGTGGTGGCCGCGTGCAGGCCGGGGTAGGCGGGGGCCGTCGCTTTGGAGAAGTCGATGAAGTCGTCCGGCGCATCCGTACCCGCCACCGGAACGCGGCCGGGCAGGCGCGTGACGCTGCCCGACCCGCGGACGCTCTGCGTGTAGCCGGCCTCGCGCAACTCGCGGTAGGCGGCCGAGACCATGGTGCGGCTGACGCCGAGCGCCTGAGCCAGGTCGCGCTCGGCCGGCAGGCGGGTGCCCGTGGCGATGCGCCCGTCGAGCACCAGCAACCGGATGCGGTCGAACAGCGCCAGATACGACGGGCCCGCCGACGAGCGTCGCCAGTCACCGAGCAAGGCCATGAGGCTTCGGGTTCCAATGCGTTGGTCTGACATGACGCCACTTTAGCCATATTGGCCCTAGAGCATCAAGCCAATTGTGAGATTGGATGGCCACATGCTCGATCGTCTGCCCTTGCGGCTTCTTCGCCTGTTCGTCGGCCTCTTTCTGTACGGCTTCGCCGACGCGCTGATGATCCGCGGGGCCGTCGGCATCTCACCCTGGACGGTGTTCTCGCAGGGACTGTCGCTGAGCACCGGGCTCTCGATCGGACTGCTGACCAGCCTGATCGGGCTGGCCGTGCTGCTGCTGTGGATTCCCCTGCGCCAGCGGCCGGGATTCGGCACGGTGGCCAATGTGCTGCTGCTCGGACCGTTCATCGATGTGGGGTTGTGGTTGCTGCCGGCGCCCCCGAACCTGCTGCTGCAGGTGCTGTCGTTCACGGCGGGGCTGCTGCTGCTCGCGGTGGCCAGCGGCCTCTACATCGGCGCGCGTTTCGGGCCGGGGCCGCGCGACGGGCTGATGACGGGCATCCACAGCCGGCTGGGCTGGCCGATCTGGCTCGGGCGCACCCTGGTCGAGGCCACCGTGCTGGGGGCCGGCTGGCTGCTCGGGGGCGACGTGGGGTTCGGCACGCTGGCGTTCGCGCTGCTCATCGGGCCGCTCTGCGGGGTCACGATTCCGCTGCTCGCGGGGAGGCACCGCGCCGCGCCGGCCAGGGGCCGTGCTGCGCCGGCCGCGGGCCGGGCCGCACGGGGTACCCGCCGCAGCGCGTCTTCCGCGGGCCGGGTTGCGCGTGTTGCCCGCCGCGGCGCGCCGGGAGCGGTCCGGGCACCCGAGCCGGGTACCGCCGCCCCCACGGCGCCGGCGGCTGGATCCCGTGCGGCTACCGCATCTCCGGCCCCCGTCACGACCGCGTCCGCCGCCGGTTCCGGGCCCGCCTGAGGCGCGCACGGCCGATGCCACAGGCGGCCGAGCACTCCTCGCGGGTTCCGACGCTCCCACGGGCACGGCACCCGGAATCCGTGCGGCTACCAGCTGGGCCGGGCGTGCCGGACAGGCCGGGTGCGCTGGGGGCGCTGGAGGCGCGCTGGCGTGGGCAGGTCGGGCGCCGGGTCGGACGGGAGGCTCAGGACTTGGCGGCGGCCTTGGCCGCGCGCTTGGTCTCGCGCACGAGGGCCAGCGACTCGGGGTCGACGATGTCGGCTACCGAGCGGTGCGAGCCCTCCTCGCCATAGGGGCCTGCGGCCTCGCGCCAACCCGGGGGCGTCACCCCGTACTGCTTGCCGAGCAGCGCCACGAAGATGCGCGCCTTCTGAGCGCCGAACCCCGGCAAGGCCTCGAGCCGCTTGCGCAGGGTGGCTCCGTCGGGCACCTCGGCCCAGAGCGCGGCCGCGTCACCACCCCAGTCCTGCACCAGCGCCGCGCAGAGCGCCTGCACGCGGCCGGCCATCGACCCCGGGTACCGATGCACGGCGGGCGTCTGGCGGAAGACCTCGACCAGTGCATCCGGATCGTAGGCGGCGAGGTTCTCGGCGGTGAACGGCCCTTCGATGCGGTCGCGGATCTTCTTCGGCCCCTCGAAGGCCGTCTCCATGGCGATCTGCTGGTCGAGCAGCATTCCGAGCAGGATGGCGAGCGGATCGGTCGACAGCAACTCGTCGGCCGCCGTATCGCCAGTGATGTGCAAAGCGGGTTCCATGCGTCTATTCTGCCGCCCCACCCCGGCGGCCCGCGGTGGGTCGCGCGAAGTCGTGCTCAGGCGCTGCTGAAGGCGACTTCTCGCGACGCAACACTTGGTGAGGGTGGATGGGCGGGCGGGCAGGCGTGGGGGGATCGGCCTAGAGTCGGAGGATGTTCGACCTCGGCCCAGCGGATCGGCCCGCCGCAGACGCCCGGCCCGTCAGCCCGAGCACGCCGGCCGGCCCAGGCACGCCGACCAGCCCGAGCACGCCGGCCGCTCCACGGGGGCCGAGCACTCCGCCCGCGCCCCGGGTGCTGGCCGCTCCACGGGGGCCGACCATTCCTGGCGCGGCCGCGCCCGCGCCCGCGCCCGCGCTCGTCACCGTGCGGCGCACCGTGGAGGCCGACTGGCCCGAGGTGCGCCGGCTCCGGCTCGAGATGCTGCGCGACACCCCGCTGGCCTACCTCGAGACCCTCGAGCAGGCCCAGCGGCGCAGCGAGGGCGAGTGGCGGGCCAAGGCGCGCGAGGGCTCGAGCGGACACGCCATCACGGTGGTGGCCGAGGTGCCCGACGGCCGCTTCGTGGCGACCATGCTCTCCTCGGTGCCGCGCGGCGCATCCGGGGCCTACCTCTTCGGGGTGTACGTCGCGCCCTCGCACCGTGGGCCGGCCGGGGTGACGGATGCCTTGCTCGACCGCATCGAGGCCTGGGCGGCGGGCCGCGGCGACTCCCTCACCCTCGAAGTGCACGAAGAGAACCTCCGGGCGAGGGCGGCCTACGCCAAGCGCGGCTTCATCGAGACCGGGGCCACCCGGCCGTACCCGCTCGACCCGCGCAGCCGCGAGATCGAGATGCGCAAGGCGCTGCGCCGATGACCCGGCACCTGGCGGCCACGCCCCTCGTGGGCCCCGTCGGACCGCCCGAGCTGCATGTCATGACGTACAACATCCGCCGGCCGATACCGAGCATGCGGCGCCGGAGCCCCGACCGCTGGGAGACCAGGCGACCACACCTCGGGGCGCTGCTCGAGGCCGAGCGGCCGAGCATCCTGGGGGTGCAGGAGGCGATGCCGGCGACCATGGGTTTCGTGCGCCACGCGCTCGGCGAGCACTACCGATCGGTGGGGTACGGGCGCTCGGCCGATCGTCGGGGCGAGGGCTGCCCGCTGTTCTACGACACCGCGCGACTCGAGCTGCTGGAGTGGCGGCAGCAGGCGCTGTCGGCCACACCGGATGTCGCCGGATCCACCGGCTGGGGCAACCGGGTGCCGCGCGTGCTGGTGGCGGCGCAGTTCCGCGACCGGGCCACCTCAGCGCGCTTCCTCGCCGTGAACACGCACTTCGACCACCTCTCGCGCCACGCCCGCGTGCGCTCGGCTGAGGCGGTGCACGCCCTCGTGGCGGCGAGCGGCCTGCCCGCGGTCGTCACCGGCGACCTCAACAGCGGCGAGGCCACCACCCCGTTGCGCGCCCTGCTGAGCGGCGGGCTGCTTCGGGATGCGTACGCCGTCGCCGAGTCGCGCCTCACGCCCGAGTGGGGCTCGTTCCCCAACTACGGCGACCCGCGGCTCGGCCGCAAGCGCATCGACTGGGTGGCCACCACGGCCGACGTCGAGGTGGTGCGCGCCGGCATCAATCCGCAGCGCTACGGCGGCGGCTGGGGCTCCGACCATCTGCCCGTGCAGGTGGTGCTTCGGATGCCGGCGGCGTCGTGATCGCACGATTCCTGCGGCGGCCCCACGGTGCTGCCGAATGGGTCGCGGACGCGGTGCGGGTGGTCGGACTGCTCAGCGTCGTCGCGGCGTTCGTGGGCTGGAGCGTCACCGACGCGGGGATTCTCGCCCTGGTTCTGCCGGCGCTGCTCGTACCGCGGTTCGTGGGCGTGCATCCGCTGTTCGACATCGGCTACGGGGTGACGTTGCTCGTGGCCGCGTGGAGCAACGTGTTCGACCTCTACACCCGGGTGTGGTGGTGGGATCTCGTGGTGCACTTCGCCTGCACCGGCGTGATCGCCGCCCTGGTGTACCTCCTGCTGGCGCGGGTGGGGATGCTGGCCGCCCCGGGCAGCCAGGGGTTCTCGCTCGCGACGTCGCTCGTCTTCTGTGCGACGTTCGGGCTCGCGGGCAGCGCGGTGTGGGAGATGATCGAGTGGCTCGGCAAGACCTACGTGAGCCCGGCGATCTCGGTGGAGTACGGCGACACCATCGGCGACATGGCGATCGGCGGGCTCGGGGCGGTGGTCGCGGGGGTGCTGCTGTGGGCGTCACGACCGATGCCCCCCACCGTCTCACGCCCCGGCGTCAGCCCCGGGTAGTAACGTCGGAGCATGGCTCCCTTCGGCCGACGGCGGCGTGACGACCGACACCCCGACCGCCGCGAACCCCTGCACCCGAGCCCCGCCGCTCCGGATGCCGCGGGCGCCGTCGCCTCGCGCCGCGCGTTCCTCAAGGCCGCCGCCGTGGGCGCCGCGGGTGCCGCCGCCGGAGGCCTCGGCGGCGCCGCCATCGGAGCCGGCGTCTACGCGCAGGAGTCGAACCTCGACTTCGCGCCCGAGACCAAAGAGGTCAAGCCCGGCTTCGATCACCTCGTCGTGCTGATGTACGAGAACCGTTCGTTCGACAACCTCTTCGGCTGGCTGTACAAGAACGAGGAGCTCAAAGACGGGCAGTCGTTCGAGGGACTCTTCCAGGGCCGACGCTCGAACCCGGTGCCGGGCACCGACGAGGAGATCGAGGCGCGTCCCTACTCGGGCTCCACCGACGAAATCATGCAGAGCCCCAACCCCGACCCGGGCGAGGAGTACTCGCACGTCAACACGCAGCTTTTCCAGAAGGTCGACCCCGACGGCAACAGCGACCTGCACGCCAACGGCCTGCAGTACCCCTACAACGCCCCCGGCCCGAACGAGTCCCCCACTATGAAGGGCTTCGTTCAGGACTACATCATCAACTACCGGCACATCACCAAGAACAAGAAGGAGCCCGGCCGCGCCGAATACGAGACGGCGATGGGCGGCTTCACCCCCGAGATGCTGCCCGTGTTCTCCACGCTCGCCAAGAGCTTCGCGGTGTTCGACCACTGGCACAGCGCCGTGCCCTCGCAGACCTTCTGCAACCGCGTGTTCTTCCACGCCTCCACCTCGCACGGCTACGTCACCAACAAGGGCGACGGCGGCTACGAGAAGTGGCTGGATGCCGACAGCGCGAGTGCTCCCACCATCTTCAACCGGCTTCAGGATGCGGGGCTCACCTGGCGGGTCTATTACGACGCCGCCCAGCTGGTCTCCATGACGGGGGTGCTGCACGCCCCGGTTCTCGAGCCCTACTGGAAGACGAACTTCCGCGTGATGGAGCAGTTCTACGACGACGTGGCCAACGGCGACCTGCCCGACTACGCCTTCATCGAGCCGCGGATGATCTACAACCACAACGACATGCATCCGCCGCACGGCACCCTGCGCGAGAGCGACGACGCCACCGTCGACGGCGACGTGGTGATCGATGGGGCCCTCTCGGATGCCCGGGCGGCCGACGCCCTGCTGCACGCCGTGTACTCGGCCATCCGCTCGAGTGATTCGGCCGCGGGCTCGAACGCTCTGAACACGATGCTCTTCGTCACCTTCGACGAGCACGGCGGAACCTACGACCACGTGCCGCCACCCTCGGCCGTGCCGCCCACCACGGGTGAGCCGGGCGAGATGGAGTTCACCTTCGACCGGCTCGGCTGCCGCGTGCCGGCCCTCGCCATCTCGGCCTACACGGCGAAGAACACGATCGTGAACTCGCTGCACGACCACGGTTCGGTGATCGCCACGCTCACGAAGCTGCACGGGCTGAAGCCGCTCACCCGCCGCGACGCCGAGTCTCGCGACATGTTCGACGCGGTGAACCTCACGGCGCCTCGGCCCGCGACCGACTGGCCGCAGACGATGCCGCAGTACTCACCGCCGAACCCCGAGGTGAGCTTCGACGGCACCTCCCAGGCGCAACGGGCGAAGCCCATCAGCAACCCGGCGAAGGGTTTGCTCGGGCTGCTGATCGCCAAGTACGGCACGTCGGGCACCGCCGAACCCGACACCTATGCCGAGGCGTACGCGGCCTTGATGGAGACGCAGTCCTCGCAGGGGCAGCTCTTCGGCACCCTCGACTCCGTCGACGGCGCCCCCGGGCCAACGCCCACCCCTTGACCCCACCCCTTGAGGCCACCCCTCGACGCCCCCGACCCCTCGACGCCGCCGAGCCGTCGCAGATCGCCCTCTCGGGGCCCGCAAAGGGCGGTTCGCGACGGTTCGGCGGGCGGTCAGGCCCCGACGAGGCGCTCGGCCAGGTAGCCCGTGAGGCGATCGAGCGAGATGCGCTCCTGCTCCATCGAGTCGCGCTGCCGCACGGTCACGGCGTTGTCGTCGAGCGAGTCGAAGTCCACCGTGATGCAGAACGGCGTGCCGATCTCGTCCTGGCGGCGGTAGCGGCGGCCGATGGCTCCCGCGTCGTCGAAGTCGACGTTCCAGTTCTTCCGCAGATCGGCCGCGAGCGTGCGGGCGAGCGGCGACAGCGCCTCGTTGCGCGACAGCGGCAGCACCGCCGCCTTCACGGGAGCCAGGCGCGGGTCGAGCTTCAGCACGGTGCGCTTGTCGACACCGCCCTTGGTGTTGGGCGCCTCGTCCTCGTGGAACGAGTCGACCAGGAAGGCCATCAGCGAGCGCGTCAGCCCGGCGGCCGGCTCGATCACGTACGGCGTCCACCGCTCGCCGGTGGTCTGGTCGAAGTACGACAGGTCGGTTCCGGAGGCCTTCGAGTGCGTCGTGAGGTCGAAGTCGGTGCGGTTCGCCACACCCTCGAGCTCGCCGAAGGCGCTGCCGGTGAAACCGAACTTGTACTCGATGTCGACGGTGCGCTTGGAGTAGTGCGAGAGCTTCTCGGCGGGGTGCTCGAACAGGCGCAGGTTCTCGGGGTCGATGCCGAGGTCGGTGTACCACTGGAAGCGCTGGTCGATCCAGTACTGGTGCCACTCCTCGTCCTCCCCCGGCTTGACGAAGAACTCCATCTCCATCTGCTCGAACTCGCGGGTGCGGAAGATGAAGTTGCCGGGCGTGATCTCGTTGCGGAAGCTCTTGCCGATCTGGCCGATGCCGAACGGCGGCTTCTGCCGCGAGCTGTTCAGCACCGCGTTGAAGTCCACGAAGATGCCCTGAGCGGTCTCGGGCCGCAGGTACGCCATGCCGCCCTCGTCGTCGACGGCGCCGAGGTAGGTCTTCATGAGGCCTGAGAAGTTCTTCGGCTCGGTCCACGAACCCGGCTGCCCGGTGTCGGGGTCACGGATGTCGGCGAGCCCGTTCACGGGCGGGTGGCCGTGCTTCTCCTCATACGCCTCGAGCAGGTGGTCGGCACGGTAGCGCTTGTGGGTGTGCAGCGACTCCACGAGCGGGTCGGAGAAGACCTCGACATGGCCGGAGGCCTCCCACACCTGGCGCGGCAGGATGACGGCGGAGTCGAGCCCCACCACGTTGTCGCGCGACTGCACCATGAACTTCCACCACTGGCGCTTGATGTTCTCTTTCAGCTCCACGCCGAGAGGCCCGTAATCCCACGCCGACCTGGTGCCGCCGTAGATCTCACCGGTCGGGAACACGAACCCCCGGCGTTTGGCGAGGGCGATGACGGAATCGAGACGGGATGCAGGCATGCCTGAATTCTACCGGGGCGGCCCGCATCCGCCTTCGCACCCCAGATCCGTCACTTTCGGCCCCATAGCCGCCGTTTTGGGGCGAAAAGTGACGGACCTGGTTTCAGGAGGCGCGGCTCTTGTCGACCGAGCGGCGCAGCGCCTCCATCAGGTCGAGCACCTCGCCCGCGTCGTCGCTCTCTCCGGGCTCGCGGCCGAACGTCTCGTCGGTGTCGAGCGAGTCGCCCTGGGCGAGTTTCGCGTCGATGAGGGTGCGCAACTGCTCCTGGTACTCGTCGGTGAACTTCTCGGGCGCGAAGTCGCTCGAGAACTGGTCGACCAGCGACATCGCCATCTCGAGCTCCTGCGACGACACCCGCGTGGGCTCGTCGAGCGAGGGAAACGCCGCCTCGCGCACCTCGTCGTCCCACAGCAGCGTCTGCAGCACCAGCACGTCGCCGCGCACCCGCAGCGCACCGAGCCTGGTCTTCTGCCGCAGGGCGAAGTGCACCACGGCCGTGCGATCGGTGGTCTCGAGCGTCTTGCGCAGCAGAGCGTAGGCCTTGGGCGACTTCGAGTCGGGCTCGAGGTAGTAGCTCTTGTCGAACATCATCGGGTCGATCTGCTCGCTCGGCACGAACTCCACCACCTCGATCTCGCGGCTGCGCTCCTCGGGCAGCGACGCGAGGTCTTCCTTGGTGAGGATGACCGTTCGGTCGCCGTCGTCGTAGGCCCGGGCGATGTGCTCGTACTCGATGATCTTGCCGTCGATCTCGCAGCGGCGTTGATACCGGATGCGCCCGCCATCGGCGTCGTGCACCTGGTGCAGCGAGATGTCGTGGTCCTCGGTCGCCGAGTAGACCTTAACGGGCACGTTGACGAGCCCGAATGTGATGGCGCCCTTCCAGATGGATCGCATGACCAATTAGACCCCGCATCGGGCCCTCACCGGAAGGCCTACCGGCCCCGGAGGCCGGAGAGGAGGATGAGGACATGGCGTCGACGTCGAACGAGCAGACCGTCACGGTGGGCGGGCACCGGCTGCGCATCACGAACCTCGAGAAGGTGCTCTATCCCGAGACCGACACCACGAAGGCGGATGTGTTCCGTTACTACGCCGAGATCGCCCCCGTTCTCCTTCCACACTCGCGCGACCGGCCGGCCACCCGCAAGCGTTGGGTGCACGGGGTGGGCACCGACGGGCATCCGGGTCAGGTGTTCTTCCAGAAGAACCTCGACGAGGGCACCCCCGACTGGGTCAGGCGCGTCGACGTGCAGCACTCCGACCACGTGAACGTGTACCCGCTGGTGAACGACGCCGCGACGCTCGCCTGGCTGGCGCAGATCGCGGCACTCGAGATCCACGTGCCGCAGTGGCGGGTGGATGCGCGGGGCCGCCGCCAGAACCCCGACCGCTTCGTGATCGACCTCGACCCGGGCGAGGGCGCCGGCCTGCCGGAATGCGTGGAGGTGGCCGCGCTGGCCCGCTCGATCCTGACGGGAATGGGCCTGGAACCCGTGCCGGTCACCAGCGGCAGCAAGGGCATCCATCTCTATGCACCGCTCGACGGTTCGCAGTCGAGCGAGCAGGTCTCGGCGGTCGCTCATGAATTGGCCCGGGCGCTCGAGGCCGACCATCCCGACCTGGTGGTGAGCGACATGAAGAAGGCGCTGCGTACGGGCAAAGTGCTGGTCGACTGGAGTCAGAACAACGGAAACAAGACCACGATCTGCCCGTACTCGCTGCGCGGGCGGTCGAGGCCGACGGTGGCCGTGCCGCGCACCTGGGAGGAACTGGAGTCGCCCGGCCTGCGACAGCTCGAGCTCGGCGAGGTGCTCGAACGTATGCGGGAGCGGGAGGACCCGCTGACGGAGTCGGGGTCGGGCTCCTCCCACGACGACGACCGCCTCGCCGTCTACCGCTCCAAGCGCGACCAGGCCAAGACGCCCGAGCCCGTGCCGTCGTCGGCCCCCACGTCGACGGATGGCCGCAGCTTCGTCATCCAGGAGCATCATGCGCGGCGCCTGCACTGGGACTTCCGGCTCGAGCACGACGGCGTGCTCGTGTCGTGGGCGCTGCCGAAGGGGGTTCCGGACGACCCGGGTCAGAACCACCTCGCGGTGATGACCGAAGACCACCCGCTCGAGTACGGCTCGTTCGAAGGAAGCATTCCCGCAGGGGAATACGGGGCCGGAAACGTCACCATCTGGGACTCCGGCACCTACGATCTCGAGAAGTGGCGCGACGGCCGCGAGGTGATCGTGACGTTGCACGGCCAGCCGTCGGGCGGGCTCGGTGATGCCCGCAAGGTGGCGCTGATCCACACCGGGCGGGGCGGGGATGATGCGAAGAACTGGTTGATGCACCGGATGCGCGCTGGAGCTGGAAGCGACGATCCAGTGGATCGTCGCAGCGACGCCAGCGCCGAGCGGCCGGCCGCTCGGGCTCGCCAGAAGGCTTCGCCTCCCGAGGGCGCGGCGCGGGACTACACGCCGATGCTCGCGACCCTGGCCTCGCCCACAGACCTCGACGACGAGTCGCAGTTCGCCTTCGAGATGAAGTGGGACGGCATCCGCGCCATCGCCCGCGTCGACCGCGGCGCGGTCACCCTGCACACCCGCAACGGCAACGACGTCTCGGCCGCCTACCCCGAACTCACCGAAGCACTCGCACGCCTCTACCCCGAGAGGTCGCTCGTGCTCGACGGGGAGGTGGTCGCGCTCGAGAAGTCCGGGCGCCCCAGCTTCGGCCGACTACAGCAGCGGATGGGCCTGTCGAAGCCGCGCGAGGTCGAGGCGGCCCGTGCTGCGGTGAAGGTGGATCTGCTGGTGTTCGACATCCTCGAGCTCGACGGTTCGTCGCTGGTGTCGGAGCCGTACGACGAACGGCGGCGCATCCTGAGCCGGGTGGCGCCGGCCGACGACGGGCCCGTGCACGTGCCGCCGGCGTTCGACGGCGACCTCGAGCACGCGATGACCGTCAGCCGCGAGCTCGGCCTCGAGGGCGTGATGGCCAAGCGCCGCGACAGCACGTACACGACCGCGCGTTCCCGGGCCTGGCTGAAGCTCAAGCACCACCTCGCCCAGGAGGTGGTGATCGGCGGTTGGCGCCCGGGCAAGGGCCGGCGTGCGTCGCAGGTGGGATCGCTGCTGATGGGAGTGCCCGTCGGCGACGGCCGGCTGCGGTACGTGGGCCGCGTGGGCACGGGCTTCTCAGAGCGTGACCTCGAGCAGATCACCTCCCGTCTCACACGCCTGGAGCGGAAGACGAGCCCCTTCGACGACGTGCCCCGCGCCGACGCCTCCGACGCGGTCTGGGTGACACCCTCACTCGTGGGCGAGGTGTCGTTCGCGGAGTGGACGGCCACGGGCCGGCTCCGCCAACCCTCCTGGCGCGGCTGGCGCCCCGACAAGTCCCCCGCCGACGTCATTCGCGAGTAAGTCTCGCATCCCCCTCGTAAGCTGAGGTTTACTCCGCTACTCTGGGCCGATGAAACCCTCCATCCGACGGGCCACCGCTGTGGCCGCAGCCCTCACCCTCGGGCTCGTCGTCGCTCCTCTGGCAGCGACCTCCGCCTCCGCGACGAACTTCGTCGTCGCGACGATCCCCATCCCTGCCACCACCGCGGCTGCCAATCCGGTTGCGGTCGCGGTCGACGCCGATGCTCGGCGAGCGTATGTCGCGAACATCGGCAACGGCACGGTCTCCGTGATCGACACGGCGACCGAGAGCGTGATCGAGACGATCCCCGCCGGGGTCGCGTCAGGAGGTTTCGGCCCGACCGCCGTCGCCATCGACACCGCGAGGCATCTGCTCTTCATCTCGAATTCGCTGGCTAATACGGTGACGATCGTCGATGTCGCTCCCGGAGGCAGAAACGCCGTCCTGAAAGCAATCCCGGTCGGAAATCAGCCCGGCCGAATCGACGTCGACTCCGAACTGGGCAAGGCCTACGTGCTCAATTACCTCGACGGCACCGTATCGGTGATCGACATCGCGACCAGGGCCGTCTCCTCCGTCATCCCCCACGACTCCGCTGCCGGGATCGGCACCTCGCCCATGGGCATCTCGATCGACACGGCACTCCACAAGGGGTACGTCACCAACTGGGCCGACGGCAGCGTCTCGGTCTTCTCGACCCGAACGGACTCCGTCACCAAGGTGCTCCCCCAGGCATCCGACGGCATCGGTGAGTATCCTGCCGAGCTGGTCGCCGATGCCGCCTCGCACCGCGCCTTCGTCGTCAACAACGGCTCGAAGACGGTCTCCGTGGTCAACACCCTCACCGACGCCGTCGAAAAGGTGATCACGGGCATCGGCGATCAGCCATTCGCGGTCGGTCTCGACACGGTCGGCGGGCAGATCTGGGTCTCCGTGACCAACAACATCACAGCGATCGACGTGCGATCTCTCGCCGTCGTCCGCACGCTCGCGCATCCGCGCGGGGCGTCGATCGACGTGGACGCGGCTCACCGGCGCGCCTACGTCGCGACCAGCTCCACGAACTCGGTCGACGTGATGGATCTGGATGCCACGGCGCCGCTGTCGCGGCGGAGCGGTGTCGACCGGTTCGAGGGGTCGGCCGCCATGTCGGCCTCGGAGTTCGCTCCGGGCGTCGACGTGGCCTACGTGGCCTCGGGCGCCAACTACCCCGACGCCCTCTCGGGTTCGGCCATCGCCGGGCGGAAGGGCGGCCCGGTGCTGCTGGTCACCCGCGACGCGGTCCCGGCCTCGGTCACCGCCGAGCTGGTACGCCTGAAGCCCAAGAAGATCATCGTGCTCGGCGGAACCGCATCCGTCGGCGCGGGTGTCGAAGGCTCCCTCGGCGGCATCGCACCCGTGACCCGGCTGGGCGGAGCCGATCGCTTCGCCGTCTCGGCGGCCGTGTCGGCCGACGGGTACCCCGCGGGCACGAAGCCCGGGGTGGTCTTCGTGGCGTCGGGCGAGAACTTCCCCGACGCCCTCTCGGGTGCCGCCGCGGCTGCGAAGCAGAACGGGCCCGTTCTGCTGGTCACCCGCGACGCCGTGCCCGACGTCATTGCCGCCGAGCTGACGCGGCTCGCGCCCCCGATGATCGTGGTGCTGGGTGGGGAGAACTCGGTCAGCGCGAAGGTGGAGGCACAGCTCGACGACCTGGCTCCCACCACGAGGATCGCAGGAGCCGACCGCTTCGCGGCCGCCGCGGCCATCTCGGCCAACGTGTTCAGTGGAGGCGCCTCGACGGTCTACATCGCCTCGGGCACCGTCTTCTCCGACGCGCTCCCGGGCGGCCCCCTCGCCGCGGCGGCCGGCGGCCCCGTGCTGCTCGTGCGGCCCGACGCGATCCCCGACTCGACCTCCACCGAGCTGCAGCGCCTGAAGCCCACCCGCATCGTGGTGCTGGGCGGCCCGGCCACCATCACCCCCGCCGTCTACGACCAGCTGCGGGACTTCCTGCCCCGCTGACCTGGCAGGCCCACGCGAACGGCCCACGCGAGAAGACACCACGGCACCCCGGGCGCGAAAACCGCCCGGGGTGCCGTCGCGCCTGCACATCTGTGCGGGGTGTGGTCGCGGAGCCGGGCGGGGTGGTAGCTTCGCGAGCAGATCGCCACGGCGACGACGGCGACGACATCGAGGAGGATCTCATGACCGACAAGCGGAACGAGCGCGGCGAGCGCGACGGCGAGTACACCGACACCGAGGCCGAGAACGTGATCGAGCCGGAGCCCGAATCGGGCGAGTACACCGACAGCGACATCCCGGGCGACAACTGACACCTGGCCGTTCTGCGAGGGGCGGGAATAACCCGCCCCTCGCCCGACTTGACTCTGTGTTGGCCGCGAGTAGTGTTCTCACTCGTGGCCAACGAAACCCGCTCGGCAAAACGCTGGCTCATCGGAGACCCGCTGCCGAGCGACAAGCTCGACGGGCAGCTGCTGCCCAAGCGTCTCGCGCTCCCCATCTTCGCCAGCGACCCGCTCTCCTCCGTGGCCTATGCGCCGCAGGAACTGCTGATGATCCTGCTGATCGGCGGGCTCTCCTTCCTCACTCTGGCGCCCTGGGTGGCGGCCGCGGTCATCCTGCTGCTCGTGGTGGTGGTGGCCTCCTACCGGCAGCTCGTGAAGGCCTACCCCTCCGGCGGCGGCGACTACGAGGTGGCGCACAAGAACCTGGGTGAGAAGGCCGGCCTGGTCGTCGCATCCGCTCTGCTGGTCGACTACGTGCTCACGGTGGCCGTGTCGGTGGCCTCGGGCGTCGACAACATCATCAGCGCCATCCCGCAGCTGAACCCCTTGCGGGTGGAGCTGGCGGTGGGCTTCGTCATCATCCTGATGGCCGTGAACCTGCGGGGCGTGCGCGAGTCGAGCAAGGCCTTCGCCATCCCCACCTACATCTTCGTGGGCAGCGTGGCGCTGATGATCGTCACCGGTCTCGTGCGCACCGCCCTCGGCGACGCGCCCGTCTCCGAGTCGGCCGGCTACCAGGTGCAGGCCGAGCAGCTCACCCAGGCGGCCATGGTGCTGCTGCTCCTGCGGGCCTTCTCGAGCGGATGCTCCGCCCTCACGGGCGTCGAGGCCATCTCGAACGGCGTGCCCGCCTTCCGCGCCCCCAAAGTGAAGAACGCCCAGCGCACGCTGGTGCTGATGGGTTCCATCGCCATCTGCCTGTTCGCCGGGCTCACGGCTCTCGCGCTCATCTCGAACGTGCACTACGCCGAGAACGCCTGCCACCTGATCGGCTTCGCCGACTGCGCCACCACCCCGCAGCGCAGCCTGATGGCGCAGGTCGCGGCATCCGTGTTCGGCAACAACTCCATCCTGTTCTTCGTCATTCAGGCGGCCACCGCCGCCGTGCTGCTGCTTGCGGCCAACACGGCCTTCAACGGGTTCCCATTGCTCGGCTCGGTGCTCGCGAAAGACTCCTACGCCCCCAAGGCCCTGCTCACCCGCGGCGACCGCCTCGTGTTCTCGAACGGCATGATCGTGCTGGCCCTCGCGGCCACCGCCATCCTGATCGTCTACCAGGCCAACCTCACCCAGCTCATCCAGCTCTACATCATCGGCGTGTTCGTGTCGTTCACGCTCGGCCAGACCGGCATGGTGCGGCACTGGCTCCGGATGCTCCGCGAGGGCTGCGCGAACCGGGGCGAGGTCGTGCGCTCCCTCGCCATCAACGCGGTGGGCGCCGTGTTCACGGCCGTCGTGCTGATCGTGGTGACCATCACGAAGTTCACCCACGGGGCCTGGCTGGTGTTCGCCATCATGCCGGTGCTGTTCATCCTGATGATGGGCGTGAACCGCTACTACCGCGACGTGAACAAGGAGGTGGAGGTCGACCCGACCACCACCTTCGGCGCCACCGGCGACCACGCCATCGTGCTGGTGGGCCGCATGCAGAAGCCGGTGCTGAAGGCGCTCGACTACGCGATCGCCGCCCGGCACGACTCGATCGAGGCGGTGCACCTCTCGATCGACGACGAGCAGACCGCCCAGCTCGAGGCCGACTGGCAGCGCATGAACATCGAGGTGCCGCTCAACATCATCGAGTCGCCCTACCGCGACGTGGCGGTACCGCTGGCGAAGTACATCATGAAGCACCGCGCCGAGCACGGTTCGGAGGTGGTGACGGTCTACACGCCGATCTACATCGTGGGGCACTGGTGGGAGTCGATGCTGCACAACCACAAGGCCCGCCGCATCCGCAAGAAGCTGATGCTGGTGCACGGCGTGACGATCGCCCTCGTGCCCTGGCTGCTGGACTCGTCGGAGCTGCTGTACGGCCGCCGGTCGCGCCCGCTCCCCGGTCAGGAGCGGCGAGGCGAACCGGTGCGGCCGGTGCCGCGCCGCCCCCACGCGGAGCCTGCTCCCTCGCACAAGCGCGGCCGCGGCTGAGCGCTGCCTGACCGCGGCGGCCACCGCGCGGGGTGATGAGGTTGCTGCGTGCTAAACTCACACTCGATTTCGTTGTTATTCGTCTCATCCGGCGGCAGTGCCCCCGGCCCGAATCGTGAGGGGGTCTCGCATGGGGCGTGGCCGTCAGAAAGCCAAGCACACGAAGGTCGCGCGAGAGCTGAAGTACTTCAGTCCTGACACGAACTATTCGGCCCTTGAGCGTGAACTCACCGGCAAGGCCGGAGAGCCCGACTACTCCAAGTGGATCGAAGAAGACGACGACTCCGACGATACGTTCGAGCCGACGGCTCTGGAGCCGATTCCGTTCGAACCGAACGACGAGCAGAAGCGCGCCTAGGCGACACCGTTCTTGCTGAAGGGCCCGGCTCCGGTCGGGCCCTTCAGCGTTTCTCGGGTCGGCCCGACTCCGGTCGGGCCCTTCCGCGTTTCACGACGGCCCGACCAGGCCTAGAGTGACGGCATGGCGACTCAGTGGGTGGCGAGCGACTTCGGCGGGCTCGACGTGTTCGAGCAGATCGAGACGGAGGTCGCGCCGCCCGGCCCGGGTGAGGTGACCATCCGCATCCGGGCGGCCGGGATGAACCCCGCCGACTACAAGCACGTGGCCACCGGCGGTGACCGGAGCGCGCTGCCGATCCCCATCGGTTACGAGGTCTCGGGCGCGGTGATCGCTGTGGGGCCGGGCACGCGCATCGGCTCGGGAGACGTCGCCGTGGGCGACGAGGTGCTCGCGTTCCGCATCCAGGGCGGGTACGCCACCGAGCTGACGGTGCCGGCGGCCGATGTGTTCGCCAAGCCCGCGTCGCTCTCGTTC
The DNA here is from genome assembly GCF_041927335.1 of Herbiconiux liangxiaofengii. NCBI lineage: Bacteria > Bacillati > Actinomycetota > Actinomycetes > Micrococcales > Microbacteriaceae > Herbiconiux > Herbiconiux liangxiaofengii. The sequence goes on from NZ_JBHFHD010000008.1 coordinate 248,659, forward strand.
GAGGCGGCAGCCGGGCTGCTGCTGGCCGCGACCACGGCCGACGAGATGCTGCACGTGACGAGCGTGGCCGAGACCGACACGATCCTGGTGCACGGCGCCTCCGGAGCGGTGGGGGTGAGTGTGCTGCAGCAGGCCGCCCTGATCGGCGCGCGGGTGATCGGCACGGCCGGCCCGTCGCGGTTCGACGTGGTGGAGCAGTTCGGCGGCATCCCGGTGGCGTACGGACCAGGCCTCGCCCAGCGCGTCCGCGAGGCCGCCCCCGAGGGCGTGGTGGCGGCGCTCGACACGGTGGGAACGGATGAGGCGATCGACGTGTCGCTCGCCCTCGTGGCCGACCGGGAGCGCATCGTGACGATCGCCGCGATGGGGCGGGCGAAGAAGGACGGCATCAGGCTGATCGCCGGGGCGATGCCCGAGAGCGCCGCCTTCCGGGCGTCGGAGCGGGCGCGGTTGATCGCGCTGGCCGGCGAGGGCCGGCTCGTGGTGCCGATCGCGCGCAGCTTTCCGCTAGATCAGGCGCGGCAGGCACTCGAACTGCTGAAGGGCGGGCACGCGGGCGGCAAGCTCGTGCTCATCCCGTAGCGGCCGTCAGCGCCGGTCAGCGGGGGTCAGGCTCGGGTTTCGGCTCGTCCTGCACCTGTACGAACTCCACGGCGTCAGGCTCCACGGCGTCGGGCCCGGCCGCCGCGGTCGTCGGCGCGAGCGCCTCGGGCTCCGGCTCGTGCTCCTCGAGCTCGGCGGCCACGGTGCGGGCGCGGCGGCGGCTCACGCGGTCGAGCACGATCGCCAGCAGGGCGCCCAGCGCCACGAAGATCGCCGCCAGGAAGAGGCCGATGAACCCGAACACCTGCAGCTGCGAGAAGTCGGGCTGCTCGGGGAACGACAAAGTGAGAACCAGCGCCACGATCACGCCCACGATCAACCCCACCAGCATGAAGCGGTAGTAGCGCGGAGCCCGACGCACCGACACGTCGGCGACGCGTTCGGTGGAACGGGCGGATGCGGTGCTGTCCTCGGGCTGCTGACTCACCCCTCCATTGTCGCTCACCCGGATCGGGGCGAGGTGCGGATGCCGGAATCCGCCCTAGCGGCTCACCGGCACGTGCCCCGTGAGATCGGCTCGCTGCCCCGACGCGTGGATGCGCGCCGACGCGAGACCCTCGCCCCAGGCGAGCGCGCCCGTCGCCAGCTCGAGCCAGGTGCGGGCATCCATCTCCACCACGTTCGGCGGGGTGCCGCGGGTGTGACCCGGGCCCTCGATGCACTGCACGGCGCCGAACGGCGGCACGCGCACCTCCACCGAGTTGCCGGGGGCGTCGTCGGCGAGGCGCTGCAGCAGGTACCGCACCGCGGTGGCCCGGGTGTCGCGGCTGGAGGCGTCGAAGTCGCCGATGGCCGCCGTCACGGCTGCGGCGCCCAACCCGTCTGCGATGCGTGCCTTGCCCATGCCCTCCACGCTACCGCGGGCCACGCCCGGCTCCAGCGCGGCGGTGACGGGCCCGCCCACGCGCCTGGACGACCTCCCCAGCGCGCGTCGGCGGCGCTCGGTAGGCTGTGGGCGTGAAGATCCTGGTTCTCGGTTCGGGTGCGCGCGAGCACGCCATCATCACGTCGCTGCGGCGCGAGCGCGACGACGAGGGGCGGATGGCGCACGACATCGTCGCGGCGCCGGGCAATGCCGGCATCGCCGCCGACGTGCCGGTGGTCGACCTCGACGCGAACGATCCGCAGGCCGTCACCAACTACGCGCTCGCCGAAGACGTGCAGTTCGTGGTGATCGGCCCCGAGGCGCCTCTGGTGGCGGGAGTGGCCGACGCCCTCCGCACCCGCGGCATCCCGGTGTTCGGGCCCGGCCACGAGGCGGCTGCCCTCGAGGGCAGCAAGACCTTCGCCAAGCGCATCATGGATCTCGCCGGGGTTCCCACCGGCGGCGCCGTCACCGCCGGCACGCTCGCCGAGGCCGAAGCCGCGCTGGCCGCGTACGGCGCACCCTACGTGGTGAAGGCCGACGGCCTGGCCGCGGGCAAGGGCGTGCTCGTCACCACCGACCTCGCCGAGGCCACCGCCCACGCCCGGCACTGGCTCGAGCACGGCGACGTGCTGATCGAGGAGTTCCTCGACGGCGAGGAGGTGTCGCTCTTCCTGCTCTCCGACGGCCACTCGGTGGCGCCGCTCTCCCCGGCTCAGGACTACAAGCGCCTCGCCGACGGCGACGAGGGCCCGAACACGGGTGGCATGGGCGCCTACTCGCCCCTGCCCTGGCTCGACGAGCGCTTCGGCAGCGAAGCCGCCTTCGTCGACGAGGTGATCGACACCATCGCCCTGCCGACCGTTCGGCAGCTCGCCTCCGAGAGCACCCCGTTCATCGGTCTGCTGTACTGCGGCCTCATCCTCACGCCGAAGGGCATCAGGGTGATCGAGTTCAACGCGCGCTTCGGCGACCCGGAGACCCAGGTGGTGCTGCCACGGCTCGCCACCCCGCTCAGCGCCCTGCTGTTCGCCGCGGCGACGGGAACGCTCGCCGCCCAGGAGCGCCCGGTGTTCACCGACGACGTGGCGGTGACGGTGGTGCTCGCGAGCCAGAACTACCCCGGCTCCCCGGTGGTGGGCCGGGTCATCAGCGGGCTCGAGAGCACGGTGGGCATCGAGGGCGTGAGCGTGCTGCACGCGGCGACCGACCGAGACGAGGGCGCGACGGATGCGGCCGGCCGGCCGGTGCTGCGCGCCACGGGCGGCCGGGTGCTGAACGTGGTCGCCACGGCTCGCGACTTCGCCACGGCGCGCGATCGCGTGTACGGGGCGCTGGAGGGCATCCACCTCGAGGGCGGGCAGTACCGCCATGACATCGCGGCGCGCGTGGCCACGGAGGCGGGCCGATGAGCGGCGCCGAGCCGACCGCATCCGGGGCCGGCATCGCGCCCGGCTGGCGGCACGTGTACAGCGGCAAGGTGCGCGACCTGTTCGTGCCCGAGTCGACGGCTCCCGAGGCCACGCCCGAGGCGCTGCTGGTGGTGGCCAGCGACCGGGTGAGCGCGTTCGACCACGTGCTCGAGCCCGGCATCCCGGGCAAGGGCGCGCTGCTCACCGAGCTGAGCCGCTGGTGGTTCCACCAGCTGCGCACCGTGCCCAACCACCTCGTGGCCGTTCGTGACGGGCTCCCGCCGGTGCCGGCCGAGCTCGAGGCGCGTTCGATGGTGGTGACGTCGCTGGAGATGTTCCCGATCGAGTGCGTGGTGCGCGGCTACCTCTCGGGCAGCGGCTGGAAGGAATACCAGGCGTCGCAGAGCGTGTGCGGCATCGCCCTGCCCGCGGGCCTCGCCGACGGCGACCGGTTGCCGGAACCGATCTACACCCCGGCCTACAAGGCCCCGCTGGGCGAGCACGACGAGAACATCAGCTTCGAGCAGACCGTGGAGCTCGTGGGGCTCGAGGACGCGACGGCGCTGCGTGAGCTGTCGCTGGAGATCTACCGGCGCGCATCCGTCATCGCTGAAGCACGCGGGGTGATCCTCGCCGACACGAAGTTCGAGTTCGGGCGGGATGCGGCGACCGGCGAGATCACGCTGGCCGACGAGGTGCTCACGAGCGACTCGTCGCGGTACTGGGATGCGGCGGCGTACGACTCCGGGGAGCGAACCGCGAGCTTCGACAAGCAGATCGTGCGCAACTGGCTCGCCGCGAACTGGGACCAGACGGGCCCGCCGCCCACCCTGCCCCAGGAGATCGTGGAGCAGACGGCGGCGCGGTACCGGGAGCTGCTGGAGCGGCTCACCGCCGGGTGACCGCCGGCGCTGCCTAAAGCCTCGACGGCGTCGGAGGCGGGGCGTAGCGTCTGAGCATGGACGTGATATTGATAGCAGGGTTCTGGCTCGGTGGCGACTCGTGGAACGATGTGGCCCCGGCGCTCCGCTCGGCCGGGCTCACGGTGCACACGCCGACCCTCGACGGTCTCGCCTCGGTCGACGACGACCGCAGCGGGGTCACCCTCGACGGGCAGATCGGGGAGGTGCTGCAGCTGGTCGACTCCATCGACCCCTCGCGTGAGATCGTGCTGGTGGGGCATTCGGGCGGCGGGTCGATCATCCATGCCGTGGTGGATCGGCGACCGGGTCGCGTTCGCCGGGCCGTGTACGTCGACAGCTGGCCGACGGCCGACGGCATCGCCGTGAACGAGGAGCTCGAGGCAGTGGGCGACGAGGTTCCGCTGCCCGACTGGGGCGAGTTCGGCGAGGCCGACCTGCGCGGGCTCACCGACGACCTGCGGGCGTGGTTCCGGCGCATCGCGGTGCCCGAGCCGCTGCGGGTCGCCCGCGATCCGCAGCGCCTGCACGACGAGCGGCGCTTCGAGGTGCCCATCACGCTCGTGGCCACCACGTTCACGCGGGAGGAGCTCGACGGGTACCTCGCATCGAATCACCCCTACTTCGCCGAGCTGCCCCGGATGCGATCGGTCACCTTGGTGGAGCTGCCGACGGGCCACTGGCCCCAGTTCACCCGGCCGGCCGAGCTGGCGACGGCTCTCGTGGAGGCTGCGCGCGCGTAGGCCGCGCCATCCCTCACCGGCCGGCAGAGCCGAGCGGCGCCGCGATCGCCGCGGCGACCACGCGGGCCATGGGCTTGCGGATCATGTGGTCGCTGTTGGCGACGACGTGCGTCGTGACGCCGCGCATCCGTTCGACGATGGCCAGGTTGCCGGGCACCAGGAACTCGTCGAGCCGGCCGTAGATCAGCTCGATCGGCCGGTCGACCCGGGCGAGGTCGCTGATGACGGTCTGCGACTCGATGCAGTGCTCGAGGGTCTTCACGAACGGGGTCCAGTTCTGCTCGGTGACCTCCATCACGTGCTCCACCGGCAGCAGCTTCGACACCACGCGGGCACGGGCGATGGTGAACTCCTTGTTCTGGCGGAAGAACTGGTACGCCTGCAGGTACCCGGCCATGCGCAGCCGCACCCGGGGGTCGCCGATCTCGGCCGGGTTGAGGTAGACGGGCGGGCTCACCAGCACCAGCTTCAGCACCGAATCCTCGTGGGTCGCGGCGTACCGGGCGGCGATCAGGCACCCCAGCGAGTGGCCTACCAGCACGAACGGCTGGCCGAGCCGGAGCGAACGGATGGTGCGCACCACCGCGGCCACGTGCTCCTCGAGGGTGTACTCGGCGTTCTCGGGCTGGGGGCTGCCGCCGAAACCGAGCAGCTCGATGGCGATCACCCGATGCCCGGGCTGCACCAGGGGCACGACGAAATGGAAGGTCGCCGCGCTCGAGGCGATGCCGTGCAGCATCACCACGACGGGCCCCGGATGCTCGGACTCCGGCTCGCCCGAGTCGATCGCCACGTGAAGCAACGGCGCCTTCGGTTCGCGCACGCCCTCGACGAGGTCGTCGATGAGATCGTGGATCCTGCTCATCTCACCACCCTGCCCGCTCGCCGCCGGGGAAGCCAGAGCGGATGCCGCGGGACGGGGTGGCGAGCGGGGTGCCGGCGCAGGGTGATCGGCGCCGGCACCGGGCCGCTCAGGCGAAGGTGGCGGCGTCGATCACGAAGCGGTACCGCACGTCGGAGGCCAGCACCCGCTCGTAGGCGTCGTTGATGCCGTCGGCTGAGATGAGCTCGGTCTCGGGAGCGATGCCGTGCTCGGCGCAGAAGTCGAGCATCTCCTGCGTCTCGCCGATGCTGCCGATGCCCGAACCCGCGAACGAGCGGCGGTTACCGAACAGCGTGAACACGTGCAGCGGCAGCGGCTGGGCGGGAGCGCCCACGTTCACCATGGTGCCGTCGAGGGCGAGCAGGGAGAGGTAGGCGTCGAGGTCGATAACCGCGCTGACCGTGTTGATGATGAGGTCGAAGGAGTTCTTCAGCTCGGTGAAGGTGGCCTCGTCCTTCGTGGCGTAGTAGTGGTCGGCGCCGAGGGCGAGGCCGTCGTCCTTCTTGCTCAGCGTCTGCGAGAGCACGGTCACCTCGGCGCCCATGGCGTGGGCGATCTTCACGGCCATGTGACCGAGACCGCCGAGGCCCACCACGGCAACGCGCTTGCCGGGCCCGGCGTTCCAGTGCGACAGCGGCGAGTAGGTGGTGATGCCGGCGCACAGCAGCGGGGCTGCCTTGTCGTAGGGGATCGACTCGGGCACGCGGAGCACGAAGTCCTCCACCACCACCACGTGGGTGGAGTAGCCGCCCTGGGTGATGGTGCCGTCGAGGTCGACGCTGCCGTAGGTGCCCACGTTGCCCTTCAGGCAGTACTGCTGTTGGCCCTTGAGGCAGTTCTCGCACTCGCGGCACGAGTTCACCATGCAGCCCACGCCCACGCGGTCGCCCACCTGGTGCAGCGACACCTCGGAGCCGACCTCGGCGACCGTGCCCACGATCTCGTGGCCGACGGTGAGCGGGTACTGCTGGGGGCCCCAGTCACCGCGCACGGTGTGGATGTCGGAGTGGCAGATGCCGGAGTAGGCGATCTCGATCAGGACGTCTTTCGGGCCGAGCTCGCGACGCTCGATGGTGGTGGCGACGAGGGGCTCGGTGGCAGAGGGGGCGGCGTAGGCCTTGACGGTGGTCATGGTTCTCCTGTTCGGGTGGGCGCGGCGGCGGGTCGCAGCGCGCCGACGACCAGCCTGGCACTCCGCGGCTCCAAACGCTCTGAGTGGCCGCTCATCCCGTGGGTGCCGCTGCGGAGGCGGCGGCTCGCACGCGGGCGGCCTCGCGCTCGGCGTTCGCGTTGCGCACCCCTGCGCGGGAGCCCGCGAGCTTCGCCGCGATGTGCTCGCCGACGGTCACCGGTTCGTAGAGGTTCGGATGCGCCTCCGACACGCACGAGGGCAGCGTGGTGATCAGCGCGTCGACGTCGCCGTCGTGGAAGTAGGCCGCCGACCGGCGACGCTCGATGGTGCCGTCGACGATGGGTGGCTTGACGCGGTGGAGCGTCGACATCCACTGCTCGTTCGTCCACCGGGCCGTGATGTCGCCGAGGTTGATCAGCAGGGCGTCGTCGGCGGGGCTCACGTCGTTCCACGAGCCGTCGGAGCCGAGCACCTGCAGACCCTTCACCTGGTCGGCCCAGAGCACCGTGACGATGCCGTAGTCGGTGTGCTCGCCCATGCCCGTGAGTTCGCCGTCGAGGTCGACGGTGCCGGGCGGCAGGGCGTAGTTGTTCATCCGCAGCACGTCGAGCGAGTGGCCGGCGAAGGCGTCGAAGAAGCCCTCGGGCAGACCGAGCGCGTCGGCGAAGATCGTGGTCATCGTGGTGGCGACGCGCTTGGCCTCGGCGAAGTAAGCGGTGACGCGCGGTTCGAAGCCGGGCGCGGCATCCGTCGGCCAGGTGTTCTCGGCGTAGTGCTCCGCGTCGAGGTCGACACCCGGGTAGTCGCTCTGCGCGGCGCCCACGTTGAAGGCCTCGAAGAAGTCGTTCATGCGGCTGGCCGACTCCACGCCGAGGCTGAGGCTCAGCGACTCCGACTTCGGCGGCGCGTACCCGCGGTTGATGCCGGGCGGGGTGCGGTAGCGCTTCTTCACCTCGAGGTCGAGGCCGAAGAACTCGTCCATCGCGGCGGCGAGGCCGGCCTGGAGCTCAGGGGCGATGCCGTGCCCGAGGATCTGGATGAAGCCCACCCGGCGGCAGGCCTCGTCGACCGCGCGGGCGACCTCGGCCTTCTCGGCGGCGGTGCCCCCAGTGACGTAGGGCGCGATGTCGACGACGGGAACCTGGAACGTCATGGCGCGAGGCTACCGGCCCGCCGTTTCGGCCGTGTTAACGCAGCTCGCGCACGCCAGGCCGCCTCCGAGCCGCAGAGAGCGGCGGATGCGGCCTCGCGTGCGCGAGAGCTCGGGTCAGAGCCCGGAGTCGGGGCGCACCTCGTCGTAGTCGCCCTGGTTGAGGATCTCGGAGACCTCGTTGAAGCGGTACTGCGCCGTCGCGGGGCCCTCGGGGTCGGCGGAGGCATCCGGAATCAGGGCGTAGACGAGCTGGCCGTCGCTGTAGGGGAGCACGAGCTCCTCGGGGGCGCCGTCGTCGAGGGGGATGGTCTGGCCGTCGAGCGGGCCGCCGGTCAGGTGCGCGAGTGCAGGTGTGGTCATGAACCCAGGCTACCCGGATGCCCCGGGATGACGCTCGCCCCGGCTGCCGTCGAGGGTCTGCCGGCTGCCTCCGCCGCCACAACCCCTCGCCGAGTTGCGCCGAACTGCCCTCTCGGGGGCCGCGAAGGGGCGATTTGGCGCAACTCGGCGAGAGGGCGAGCGTTGGGTCAGGGGGCGTAGGTGGAGACCAGGCGCACCGCGCCGCCGTCGACACCCTTGGCACCCTGCTCGAAGCCGTCGGCGGGCTCGAACGAGCGGGCCGCCGTCGAGACGGTGCCCACCTGCCAGGTGCGGATGCCCTCGGCCTCGATCGCCGCGGTCACCCGCGCGGCCTCCGACGCTCCGACCACCGCGAAGAACCCGATGCCCAGGTTCCACGTGCCCTCGGCCGACTCGAGCGTGCTGCCCGCGAGTGACGACAGCACCCGGAACACCGGCGCCGGCGACCACGTCGAGCGGTCGACCTCCACCCACGAACCGCGCGGCAGCACCCGGGCGAGGTTGGCCGCGATGCCGCCCCCGGTGACGTGCGAGAGCGAGTGGATGGCGCCGGCCAGCGCGGGCTGGGCGAGCACGCGCACGAGCGGCCCCGAGTACAACCGGGTGGGCTCGAGCAGCACCTCGCCGACCACGCCACCGAGCTCGGCCGAGGTGTCGGTGTACGACAGGCCCGATTTCGCCAGGATGTGCCGCACGAGCGAGTACCCGTTGGAGTGCAGACCGCTCGACTCGAGCGCGAGCACCACGTCGCCGTCGCGCACCCGCTCGGCGCCCAGCACGGCGTCGGCCTCGACGGCTCCCACCGCGGCACCGGCCACGTCGTAGTCGTCGTCGCCCATGAGCCCGGGGTGCTCGGCCGTCTCGCCGCCCACGAGGGCGGTTCCGGTCTCGGAGCAGGCGCGCGCGATGCCCGCCACGATGGTGGCGATGCGCTCGGGCACCACCTTGCCGCAGGCGATGTAGTCGGTCATGAACAGGGGCTTGGCGCCCACCACCACGATGTCGTCGACCACCATGCCCACAAGGTCTTGGCCGATGGTGTCGTGCTTGTCGAGCGCCTGGGCGATGGCGATCTTGGTGCCCACCCCGTCGGTCGAGGTGGCCAGCAGCGGATGGGCGAACTCCTTCAGCGCCGACGCGTCGAACAGCCCCGCGAAGCCGCCCACCCCGCCCAGCACCTCGCGGCCGTGCGTGCGCTGCACCGCCGCCTTCATCAGCTCGACGGCGCGGTCGCCCGCCTCGGTGTCGACTCCGGCCTCGGCGTAGCTGTTGCTCATGCGTCCATTCTGACAGGCGGCCACGGCCGGGCCGAGCGCCTCACTTCGCGCAGGGTGCGAGCCGGGCGACGGCCGGGGTGAGCGACGCCTCGCCGCCGAGCAGCACCACGCGCGTGGCGCCGAGGCTCACGATGTCGGCGATCACGCCCCGCGGCACGCAGTCGGTGGGGGCGATGTAGAGCGGCGCGTCCTTCGCGCCCGCGAGCACGCCGCCGGCCAGCGCGTCGGGGAAGTTGTACCCCGTGGCCAGATACACCGTCGAGCTCGAGGTGTAGGCCGAGCGGTTCAGGGCGATCGCCGCGTCGAAGCGGTCGGCGCCGGAGACGCGGTCGACCGAGGCCGGGATCGTTCCGAGCGACGCCGCGACGCCCTCTGAGACGGAGTTCGGGCCGCCCACGATCGTGATCGAGCTCGTGTCGAGATCCCGGAACGCGGCGAGCGTGGCCTCGTCGGCCGACGCCGTGGGGCCGTTCACGAGCACGACGGGCTCGCTCGTGGAACCCGACGCCGCGCCGGCGACGAGCGCATCCGGGAAGTTGGTGCCGGTGGCCACGTAGGCGTGCGGGGCGGTGCCGAACACCGAGCTCGCGAGGTCGCGGCTCACGGCGAAGCGGTCGGCGCCCGAGACGCGCGACACGTCGACCCCGGTGACGAGCGTCTTCAGCGACTCCTCGACGGCGGTGGAGACCGAGTTCGGCCCGCCCACCACCACGATGCGCTGGGGTGCCAGGCGCTGGAGCTCGGTGGCCACCGCCGACGGGACGGAGTCGCGGGTGACCAGCAGCAGCGGGCCGCCCTGCGTGACCGCGGCGGGGCCGGCGCTGAGCGCATCCGGGTAGTTGGCGCCGGTGGCCACATAGACCACGGGCAGCGGACCGGGCAGCGGGTCGGGATGCGCGGCGCGCGAGACGTTGACCGCCACCTGGAAGCGGTCGGCGCCGGCGATGCGGTCGACCGAGGGATGCCCCGCGACGGTGAACGAGCCGGTGACGGCCGACGACGTCGAGGTCGCCGCCCCCTGGCCGAAGCGGGCGCGCAGGCTGTAGCTGTGCGCTCCGTCGGCGAGGTCGGTGGGCAGGATGGCCCAGCTGCCGTCCTGCGCGACGGGGGCGGTGTAGGTGCGGGTGCCGTCGACCGTGAGCACCACGGTGTGGCGCGAGCTGCCGAACGGGAGCGTGCCGCTCATCGGCGAGCCCCACTGCAGCGTGGCGCCCGAGGTGGGAGACGTGACGGCCGGGGTGGAGACCTCGGCGATCATGTCCCAGTTCTTCTCGAACGAGAGCACAGAGCCGTATGGGCCGTCGGGACCGGTGCCGCCGATCATCGGGTAGACGGCGCTGAACTTGCCGGTGTCGCTGCACGAGTTGTAGGTGCCGGCCGAGAGCAGCCCCATCGCGTTGGCGCCGGAGACCACGGCGCCGCCGCTGTCGCCGCCGAGGGCGCACATGCCGTCGATGATGTCGGCGTTGACCTTCTGGTTCCCATCGACGGTGAGGTCGATGTCGACGGCCTCGACCGTGCCGCAGGTCCAGCCGGTGGTGCGCCCCGACTTGCAGACGCTCTGGCCCACGATGGCGTCGCCGTAGTCACGCACCGTCACGGGCGTGCCGGAGGTGACCGGGCCGTTGTTGGCGCCGCCCCACACGCCCACTGCCGCGCGCGGGGTCCACGCGGAGTCGGTGGCGATGAGGCCGTTGTCGAACCCGCTGCCGAGGGCGAAACTGCCGGCCACGGGCTGGCCGAGCGTGACGCCGACCGAGAACGCCGAGCCCGGCTTGCTCTGCACCTGCTCGGTGAACCGGCTGTCGTTCTGGGTGCCCTCGACCTTGCAATGGCCGGCGGTGAGCACCTGCTTCTGGCCCGAGGATCGGTCGAGGCCGTTGAAGGCGGTGGAGCAGAGGTAGCGGTACTGGGAGTCCTGCGAGAAGTAGCCCTGGCCGCCGATGAGGTCGCGCTTGAACTCGAAGTCCTGGCCGGTGAGGTCAAGCGGCGCGGGGTCGCCGATCTCGGCCACCGCGTTGGCGGCCTCGACGGTGGCCACGGCGGAGGCGTCCGGCACGTTCACGACGAGGGTGGTGCCGTCCAGGCGCGAGCCGAGAACGTCGACACCGGAGGCCGCGAGCGAGTCCACCACGGCCACCGCGTCGGCCGCGGCGTCGGCGTTGGCGAGGTAGCCCTCCGGGGTCTGCCCGAGGTCGTCGGCGATCACCTGGGCGAGCTCCGGGGGAACCTCGGCGGCGCGGGAGGAGTAGGCGTCGAGGGAGTAGTCGCCCATCACGAGAGGGGCGGTGCCGCCCCCGGGGGTGGGGGCGTCGGTCTCGGATGCGCCCGGCGTGGGGGCCGGTGCGTCGACAGCGGCGGCCGCGTCGGCTCCGAGCAGCGAGCCACCCAGCAGGGCGGCGATCGCCAGCACGGCGAGCCCGCTCCTGCGGGTGCCGGTGCGGGCGGAGCGGGTCGGACGCGTGGGGCGGTGCGACATGGGAGCCTCTCGGTCGACGGCCGCGGGCAGCCGTGCATCGTGTGACCTCGAGACGAGTCCCCCGGCCCGGATCGGCCCAATCCTAGGGCAGACCCGAGCCGGAGTGGGGCCCGGAACCGTCTCCCGCCCGGGCGCGACGGGCAGCCGGCATCCGGTCAGGAGACCCGCACTACTCGCCGGGGCGCGTGCCGGCGCCCCCGCCCGTGAACCCTCCGCTCGGCAGGCCGCCGCCCGGAGTGCCGGTGGTCGATCCGGCGCCGCCGAGCCCGGTCAGTCCGGTGCTCGTGCTGTCGTCGGTGGTGCTGCCGATCACGTCGGCGTCGAGATCGGCCAGCACCACCTCGGCGCCCTCGTCGAGGCCTGAGGTGATCTCGGTGAGCTCGGAGCCCAGCGCACCGATCTCGACCGGGGTGGCCACCGACTCGCCATCCGTCAGCACGTCGACGGTGTAGGCGGTGCCGTCGCGGTGCACCGCGGATGTCGGCACGGTGAGCACCTGGTCGCCGCTCGCCACGGCCACCGCCACCTGGGCGGAGGCGCCGTCGAGCAGCCGCTCCTCGGTGGGGTCGATGGCGACGGTGACGTCGTAGGAGGGGGTGGTCGAGTCGGTCGCGGTGTCGAGCACGCCGACCGAGGAGACGACCCCTGTGAGCGAGGTCGAGCCGCCGGCGGTGGTGACGGTGGCCGTCTGGCCCACGGCGAGCTTGGCCACCGAGGTGAGGCCGACCGTGGACGAGACGAGGTAGCCGTCGTCACCGATCACCGAGATGACGGCGGTGGTGGAGGCGGCCGAGACGCTGTCGCCGACGGCGATCGAGACGGCGGCGACGGTTCCCGCGATGGGGCTGGTGAGGGTGGCCGAGGTGCGCTGCTGCTGCGCGACGGCGAGTTCGGCCTCGGCGAGGTCGATCTCGGCCTGGTCGGCGACGATCGTGGCGGCGGTGATGGTGGCGGATGCGCCGGCCGCGCCCGTGGTCGTGCCGCTGCCGGCGGTGCCGCTGGTGGTGCCGGTGTCGGGGGTGGCGCCGACGGTGCCCGAGGTGGCCGACGCGGTGACGACGGACGGGACGGCGGTCGCGGTGACGGCGGATACGAGCCGAACCGCCGTGCCGGTGGTGCCGGTGGTGCCGGTCGACGAGGCGGTGGCGGAACCGGCGGCCGGTGCCGCGGAGGTGGGGGTGATGGCGGAGGCCGCATCCGCGGTGGCGGTGGGCGTGGGCGTCGGGTCGGGGGTCGGCGTGGCGGTGGGCGTCGGCGTGCCCGCGGTGGTGCCGGGGGTCGCGCCGGAGACGGCGGTGGCCACGGCGGACTGCAGGGCGGTGACCGCCTCGTCGAGCTGGGTCATCAGGTCGAGCACGGCCGACTGGGCGGTGTCCGCCGTGGACTGCTCGGTCTGCACCTCGGTGATGGCGCTCTGGCAGGCGGCCAGGTCGGCCTTGATGTCGTCGAGCTGGTCGTTCGTGGAGCCGTCGGCCGCGGCGGACGTGGCCCCGGTGGACGGGTCGGTCGTCGTGCCCGAGGCGGCGCCGGTCGCCGAACCGGAGTCGGTCGTGGTGCTGCCGTCGGAGGTGGTGCTGCCGTCGGCCGCGGTGGGGTCGGAGGTGGTGGCGGAGTCGGGGTCGGCGAGGGTCGCCTCGAGGAAGGGGCGGCAGGCCTCGTCGGAGGTGGTGATCGTCTCCTGGGTCGCTGCCAGGGCCAGCTGGGCCGCCGAGTGCTGCGCGAGCAGCGCCTGCTGCGCCGCCGTGACCGCGTCGACCGCCGCCTGGATGGCCGCTGTGTCGACGGTGCCGCCCGTGCCGGTGCCGGTGCCGGCCTCGCCCGACCCTCCGCCGGACCCGGTGCCGGTCCCAGAGCCGGCACCCGTTCCCGAGCCGGTGCCCGTGGGCGCACCGGTGCCCTGGCTGCCGGTCGCGGCATCCGGGGTCGAGGTGCCCATGGAAGACGAGCCCGTGGAGGACGAGCCAGAGGACGACGAGGCGGTGGAGGTGGACGACTGGGCGTCGAGGTCGGTCTGCAGCTGCTCCTCGGCGGCGGTGACCGCGTCCTGGGCCGCGGTGACCGCGTCGTCGAGGTCGGAGGGGTCGAGCGTGCCGAGCATCTGGCCGGCCGTGACGGTGTCGCCCACCGCCACCGTCACGGTGGCCACCGTGCCGGCCGTCTGGAACGCCGCATCGCGCCGGGTGGCCGAGGCCACCGTGCCGCTCAGGGCGAGAGTCTCGTCGACCGTGCCGAGCGAGGCGATCGCCGTGCGGTACGCGGTGCCGGAGCCCTGGTTCAGCGCGAAGGCGGCACCGGTGCCCACCGCGCAGAGCACGGCGGTCACCACTCCGGCGGCGAGAACGCGACGGTTGCGCCGCCTGCGCCGGGCCACGGCCTTCGGGCTGCGGGCGGGAGCGAAGTCGCGGGCCAGGTCGTCGCCGGCCAGGTCGTCGCCGGCCAGGTCGTCGCGGGCCATCAGCTGGCGCTCGTGGTCGCGGCGGAGGACGTGGTGCCGCCGGTGGTGGCCGTGCCGGAGCCGGAGGAGCTGGAGGTGGTGGCCGAGCCCGAGTTCGAGCCGCCGCCGGCGCCGCCCCCGGCACCCGGGCCGCCCATGCCACCGAAGCCCGAGCGGGTCGAGCAGCCGTCGTCACCGGCCGTCGAGACGGCGAGCGCCGTGGCGGCCATCGTGCCGCTGTCGTCGGAGTCGCCCATCGCCGTCACGCACGCGCCCACGGTGAGCGCCGAGGCATCGGCGGTCTCGGTCTTCGTGACGACGGTGGACCCGTCGAGGGTGATCTCTGACGACTCCGTGCTGCCGTCGGCCGAGGTCGCGTCGACGGTGATGGTGTCACCCGACACGGCCGTCACCAGCCCGCTGGTGAAGCCGCCGAACGAGCCCATGCCGCCCTCCGGCGCACCCGTCGGAGCGACTCCGTCGGGCAGCGAGCCCGAGGCGTCGTCCGGCATACCGGTCGGCGGCGTCATGCCCTCGGGCAGCGAGCCCCCGGCTCCGCCACCGCCGCCGAAGCCGAAGCCCGCGTCGCAGGCCCCGTCGACCGCCGCCGTGACGGTGACCGTGCCGGCGGCGGCGGTCGCGGCATCCGTCGTCGACGTGTCGCCCGGCGAACCGATCACCGCCGTCACGCACGACCCCACCGTGATGTCGGCCGTCGTCGCCGTGACGGTTCGGGTGATGGTGGTGCTGTCGCCGTAGGTGACGGCGGTCTGCGACGAGTCGTCCTGCACCTGCAGCGTCGAGCCCGAGATGGCCGCGATCTCTCCGGAGACCCCGCCACCGCCCTGGCTGCCCTGCTGACCGCCGGCATCCGGAGCCGCGGTGGCCGGCGCCGAACCGGAGGCGGCCTCGCTGCCCGCGGAGGCGCACGCCGACAGCGTGAACACGCTAGCCGCGGCGAGCACGACCCCGATTCGCACGGACAGGTTTCGACGGGTGGAGTTCTTCATGACAGATCCTTCGGGTAGCGGGGAGGGGAAAGAGGGAGGAGGTTCATTCGCTGCGCAGCGCGTCGATCGGCGCCAGGCGCGCCGCCCGGGTGGCGGGATACACCCCGAACACGAGGCCGATGGCCACGGCGATGCCGATGGAGAGCCCCACGGCCGCCGGCGACACCACGATCGACGAGCCGATCACGCCCGGCAGCGCGAGCGCTGCACCGATGCCGAGCACCGCACCGAGCAGGCCGCCGGCGAGCCCGAGGATGGCGGCCTCGACGAGGAACTGCCGCCGGATGGCCCACGGCGGCGCTCCGAGCGCCTTGCGCAGCCCGATCTCGCGGGTGCGCTCGGTCACCGACACCAGCATGATGTTCATCACCCCGATGCCGCCGACGAGCAGCGACAGCGCCGCGATGCCCGTGAGCAGCACGGTGAGCGTCTGGTAGATGGAGGTCGCGGTGTCGACCAGCGCGTTCTGCGAGCTGATGGTGAAGTCGGCCGAGTCGGCGTCGGCGATGCCGTGCAGGTTGAGCAGCACCGCCTCGGTCTCCTGGTACGCGGCCGAGAGCTGGTCGTCGGATGCCGCCTTCACGTACACGGTCGACACCGAGGCGGCGTCGGTTCCGCCGATCAGCTGGGTGGCCGCGGTCGACAGCGGCACCACCGCCAGGTCGTCGAGGTTCGACGAGGAGTCGGAGCCGGCCGAGGCCAGCACCCCCACGATCTCGAGGCTGCGCCCGTCGACCGTGACCGTCTGCCCCACCACGTTCGTGGTGCCGAAGAGCTCGGTGGCGGTCTCGGAACCCAGCACCGTGACGGCGGCCGAGGAGGCCACGTCGTCGTCGGTGATGAACGTTCCGGCCGCGAGCTCGCGCGATCGCACGTCGATCCAGGATGCGGTGGTGCCGGTGACCGTCGTCGTCCAGTTGGTGTCGTTGGCCTCGAGCGAGAGCGAGGTGCTCTTCTCGGGGGCGACCCCCGCGACATCCGGGGCGTTGATGCTCGACGCGAGCGCCTCCGCATCCGCCGCCGTGAGAGTCGACCCGGTGCCGAAGCCGCCGCGCACCCCCGAGCTGTCGGTGCTCGAACCCGGCGCCACGATCAGCAGGTTGCTGCCGAGCGACGAGATCTGGGCGCTGACGTCTTTCTGGGTGCCGAGGCCGAGGCCCACGGTGAGGATCACGGCGGCGATGCCGATCAGGATGCCGAGCACCGTCAGCAACGACCGCAGCGAGTGCGAGCGCACGGCCGCCCAGCTCGTGGTGAGCGTCTCGGGCCAGTTCATGCCGCACCCGCCGCCGCGCTCAGGCCCGTGGCCGCGGGCACGGCTGCCGGAGCGTCGCCGAGCTGCCCGTCGCGCACCCAGACGATGCGCTTGGCGCGCTCAGCCACCTCGAGCTCGTGCGTGATCAGCACGATGGTGCGGCCGAGCTCGTTGAGCTCGTCGAACAGGCCCAGCACGTCGCGGGTCGACACGGAGTCGAGGTTTCCCGTGGGCTCGTCGGCCAGGATCATCGTGGGTTCGCCCACGAGCGCCCTGGCCACCGCGACGCGCTGCTGCTGGCCGCCCGAGAGCTCCCCCGGCCGGTTGCCGAGACGCGACCCCAGCCCCACGCGCTCCAGCGCCCGTTCCGCGCGCTCGCGGCGCTCGGCCGCCGGCACCCGGGCGTAGAGCAGCGGTAACTCGACGTTGCGCCACGCCTCGAGCGAGGGCAGCAGGTTGAACTGCTGGAAGACGAACCCGATCTCGCGGTTGCGGATCTCGGCCAGCTCCACCTCGTCGAGGTCGTCGACGTCGTGGCCGGCCAGCCGGTAGCTGCCCTCCGTGAGGGTGTCGAGGCAGCCGAGGATGTTCATCAGCGTCGACTTGCCCGAGCCCGAGGGGCCCATGATGGCCACGTACTCGCCCTGGTCGATGTCGAGGTCGACGCCGCGCAGGGCCTCGAACTCGATCGCCCCCGAGCGGTACACCTTGCGGGCCCCGGTGAGCTGGATGACGGGCTCCATCAGTTGCCTCCCGTCGTGCCGCCGGGGAAGCCCCCGGTGCCGCCGGTGCCGGTGCCGGCACCCCCGCCGAACTGGCTCGGGTCGAACTGGCTCGGGTCGAAGCCCTCCGGCAGCTGGCCGCCGCCCGGCAGCTGTCCCGTCTGCCCGGTGCCTCCCGTGCCGGCGTTCCCGCTGCCGCCCTGGAACAGCTGCACCTTCACCAGGTCGCCCTCGGCGAGTCCGGCGGTGATCTCCACGACGGTGCCAGAGGTCTCGCCCACGGTGACCGTGGTGGGGGTCTCGGTGCCGTCGTCGGAGACCACCGTCACCGTCGAGGTGCCGTCCGCATCCGTCGTCACCGCCGCACTGGGCACGGTGAGCACATCGGTGCGGCGCTCGTACACGATGGAGGCGGTCACCGAGACGCCGTCGTGCAGGCCCTCGGGGCTGCCGGTCACGGCCACCGTCACCGGGTAGGCGGCGGCGCCCGACGTGGTCGAGGGCAGCAGCCCCACCTCGCTCACGGTGCCGAAGAAGGCGGTGCCGTCGTCGGTCGACAGCTCCACCTGGTCGCCCACGGCCACGTTCGCCACATCGGTCTCGCCCACGGTCACCGCCACCTGCCAGGCGTCGGTGCCCACGATGGTGAAGGCCGCGGTCGAGGCGGTGGTGGTTCCGGATGTCGCGCCCGACGTGGCGCCCCCGGTCGACGTCGAGCCACCCGACGTGCCGCCCGACGCCGCTCCCGTGACCGTGTCGCCCACGGCGAGGTTCACCGAGGTCACGAGGCCGGCCACCGGAGCCACGAGCGTGGCCTTGGCCACGTCGGCGGCGGCCACGTCGGCGTCCTCCTGGGCCACGGCGACCGCGGCCTCGTCGGCCGCGATCTGCGTGGCGGAGGCATCGGTGCCGTCGTCGTCGGCCTCGGCCGAGGCGAGGGTGGCCTCGGCCTTGGCCAGAACGGCCTGCGCCTCGAGCGCCGCGGCCTGCACGGTGAGGGTGTCGACCGTGGCGAGCACGTCGCCCGCCGCGACCGTGCTGCCCGCCGTCACGTTCACGGCGGTGACGGTGCCGGCCACCTCGAAGTCGACGTCCTCGTTCACCGTGGGCGACAGGGTGCCCGAGGCCGAGACGGTCTTCTCCAGGGTCTCCAGCGAGGCCGCGACGTTCTGCGCGACGGGAGCGGTCTCCGCCGCCTGCGACCCCTGGGCGGAGACCACCGCCCAGGCGGTGCCCCCGCCCGCGACCAGCAGGAGGGCCGCACCCGCCACGATCCAGGTGCGCACGCGCATCCGTTTGACTTTCTCGACGATCTTCACGCCTCGACGCTAAGAAAGCCGATTATGCGCAGGTTCGCAGGCGCTTATCAGCCGGCTATGAATGAAGCCGTCGTCCTACTCCTTCTCGAGCAGCGCCACCGCGTCGCCGACCTGGCCGAAGAAGGTGGCGGTGTCGGCGAGCGCCGCCGGGTCGTCGCTGGAGCCCTGGATCGACACCACGAACGCGCGGCCGTCGGCCCGCTCGAGGTACCAGGAACCCGCCAGGACGCCCATCGAGCTGCCGCCCTTGAACGCTACGTAGCTCCACTCGTCGCCGAAGGTGTCGCCGAGGCCGTTGTTCATGGCGAGGATCTCGCGCACCGGGGCACCGGTGGGAGTGGCCGCCTTCTGCTGCAGCCCCAGGTGGGCGGCCACGAGGTCGTCGCCGGTGGTGAACCAGTCGAGGCCGTCCTGCCACACGGGCGTCGTCACGTCGGCGACCGGCACGGTCACGAGACCGGTGGGAAGCGTGTCGACCACGGCGCGGCGCTCGCTCTCGGACCCGGCGGCCTCCCAGGCGGCACGCGGAGCGGCGTCGCCCCAGCCCAGCTGGAACAGGGCGCGCGTGGTGAGCAGGGGCGTGTTCTCGGCCGGGTCGTGGTGGCCCAGGTCGGCGAACGACTGCTCGACGGCGGCCGGGCCGACCGCGGCGATGAGCAGGTCGGTGGCGGTGTTGTCGCTGATGGCGATCATCTTCTCGGCGGCCTCGCGCACGGTGACGGTGGTGCCCGACGGCCGGTCCTGCAGCTCGCCCGAGGGCAGGCTCTTCACGTCGTCGGTGATGGTGAGCGGCGTCTCCCAGCTCAGGCCGCCCGCGGCGACCGCGTCGGCCACCGCGCCGAGCACGTAGAGCTTGAACATGGAGCCGGAGGGCTTGGACTCGTCGGCGCCGATGTCCAGGAGGGGCGTGGCATCGGCACCGGCGTCGGTCACCTCGGTCACCTGCATCGAGGTGTCGGCGGCGAAGCCCTCCACAGCGGAGGAGAGCTCCTGCCACGACGTCGCGGGGGTGCGGTCGGCGGCGGCGGGGCTGAAGAGCAGGCCCGAGACGATTCCGGCGGCATCCACCGCGATCTGCAGGTCGAGCGCACCGCTCGACCCGAGGCCGGGCACGGCGGCCGCCGCCTCGGCCGACGCCGGGGTGATGGTGATGGTCGCCTGGTCGCCCCCGTCGTCGACGGCGGTGGGCGTCCACGGCGCGGCGGCCCGCAGCTGGGCGAAGATCGCGGTCAACTGAGCGGCCGGCGCCGCCTCGAGCAGCTCGGGTGTCATGCGCTCGCCGAGTTCCTGCTCGAGAGTCGACGACTCCTCGTTCATGGCGGCGATCACCCAGGCCGCCTGCTCACCGAGCGGCGAGTCAGGAAGGGCGACCGGGGTGGCCACGACGCTCGCCGTCGGGGTGGCCGGGGTTGCGGCGGGGGCGCAGCCGGCGAGCGTGCCTCCCGTGAGCGTCAGCACGGCGGCGATGGCCACGGCGGCCGTGCGCGGCGAGCGGTGGGGACGGGCGGCGGATGTCGGGGGTTCGCGTCGAGTGGGGTGCATGGATCGAGCCTCGCCGAGCGGCCGGCCGCGCACATCCGGCTCTCGTCTGATAGCCCTCCCCCGCGCGGTGGAGACGCACCGGCAGAGGGGCTCTCGGGCACGGTAGAATCGTTGCAATGTGCGGCATCGTGGGCATCGTTTCGGCTGAGCCCGTCAACCAACTCGTCTACGACTCCCTCCTCCTGCTGCAGCACCGCGGGCAGGACTCCACCGGCATCGCCACCGCCGAGGGCAGCGTCTTCCACATCGTGAAGGCCAAGGGCCAGGTGCGGGAGGCGTTCCGCACCCGTGACATGCGCTCGCTGCTCGGCACGATGGGCCTCGGCCACGTGCGCTACGCCACGCAGGGTCAGGCCTCGCAGGAGCAGGAGGCGCAGCCGTTCTACGTGAACGCGCCCTACGGCATCATCCTCGTGCACAACGGCAACCTCACGAACACGCGTGAACTCACCAACGAGCTCTACAGCATCGACCGGCGCCACCTGAACACGAGCAGCGACACCGAGGTGCTGCTGAACGTGTTCGCGAACGAGCTGCAGTCGCAGATCACCGGTCTCTCGCTCGACCCCGACCAGATCTTCACCGCCGTGGAGCGCGTGCACGAGCGCGTCGAGGGCTCCTACGCCACCATCGCGATGATCGCCGGCCACGGGCTGCTCGCCTTCCGCGACCCCTTCGGCATCCGCCCGCTCACCATCGGCAGCCGCCTGCTGCAGAGCGGGCAGATGGAGTACGTGGTGGCCTCGGAGTCGCTCGTGATGGAGAGCCTGGGCTACACCATCCTGCGCGACGTCGAGCCCGGCGAGGCCGTGTTCATCACGCTCGACGGCGAGCTCATCTCGAAGCAGTGCGCCCCGAACGCCCGGCTCATCCCGTGCTCGTTCGAGTACGTCTACCTCGCCCGGCCCGACTCGGTGCTCTCGGGCATCTCGGTGTACGAGGCGCGGCTGCGGCTCGGCGACGCCCTCGCCGACACGGTGGCCCGGTACACGCCCATGGGCGACATCGACGTCGTGATGCCCATTCCCGACTCCTCGCGCCCCGCCGCGATGCAGGTGGCGCAGAAGCTCGGCGTCGAGTACCGCGAGGGGTTCTACAAGAACCGCTACGTGGGCCGCACGTTCATCATGCCCGGGCAGGCCGCCCGCAAGAAGTCGGTGCGGCAGAAGCTCAACGCCATGTCGAGCGAGTTCAAGGGCAAGAACATCCTCATCGTCGACGACTCCATCGTGCGCGGCACCACCTCGAAGGAGATCGTCGACATGGCCCGGCAGGCCGGCGCCAACAAGGTCACCTTCGCCTCGGCCGCGCCCCCCGTGCGCTTCCCGCACGTCTACGGCATCAACATGCCGTCGCGGCACGAACTCGTGGCACACGACCGCAAGATCCCCGAGATCGCCCAGGCCATCGGCGCCGACCACCTCATCTACCAGGAGGTGGCCGACATGCAGCGTGCCATCACCCAGGGCTCCTCGGTCACCGAGCTCGAGATGAGCTGCTTCACGGGCGAGTACGTCACCGGCACCGTGACACCCGAGTACCTCGCCTGGGTCGAGGCCAACCAGCTCAGCTGAGCCCCGGCACCGATCCCTCGTCGGCCCGGTCGCATCCTCGGATGCGGTCGGGCCGACGTCGTTTACACGATGTTCACGTTTAGAAGGTCATTTCGTCGATAGTCGCTGTCTAGCATGGACGCAGCGTCCACACGATCCTCGGGCGCGGAGACGAGACCCCTGTGAACACCCCCGGCCGAACGATCGTGTTCGACTTCGACGGCACCATCTCCCTCGGAGACGGGCCGGTGCTGCGCTACGCCCATCACGTGGCCGAGACGCTGCCACTTGAGGCCCGCGCCCGCTTCGACGCCGAGGTCTCGGCCGGCCTGCCCGGGGTCGGCCGCTCCGCCGACGCACTCGACGGCTATGCGCTCGTGCAGACCCTGGCCGCCCGGCACGACGTTCCGGCCGCCGAGCTGTCGGCGGCCTTCCTGGCGAGCCGCGCCGAGCTCGGCGGGGCCGTCGCCCCCGTCACGGCACCGCAAGGTCTCGCCGGCTTCCTCGACGACCTCGACGGCCGGGCCCTCCGCGTGCTCGCCACCAACTCGCCCGACATCCGCATCGTCGAGGCGCTCGAGGCGCTCGGCCTCGCGGGCCGCTTCGACCTCGTGGTCACCGACGCCGGCAAGCCGGGCGGGATGCACGCGGTGCTCGACCGCGTCGACCCCGGCCCCGAGGCGGGCAGGCCAGGCGAGCGTCTGCTCAGCATCGGCGACCTCTGGGTGAACGACCTCGCCCCCGCCCACGACCGCGGCTTCAGCACGGCCTTCGTCGGAGCCGAACCGCCCGCCGGCGCCCGGCCGACCTTCTCGGCCCCCGATGTCTCCGGGCTCTACGACGCCATCCGCGCGTGGCTCGGCGACTCACGCTCTGCCGCCTCGACCGGGGCCTCCCGCACCGTCTCCGCCCCCTCCTCCTGACTCCCCGCCCTCACCCCCTCCTCACGGAAAGCAGAACGCCCATGAAGAAGACCGCCCTCTCGGCCCTGGCTCTCGGAGCCGTCGCCGCCCTCGCCCTCGCCGGCTGCTCGTCGAGCTCCGACGCCTCAGGCACCGCCGCTCCGGCCGCCGACCCCACCTCGCTCACGCTGGCCCTCGTTCCCTCGCAGGACCAGGACGGCCTCGTCGAGACCGCGGCTCCGCTCACCGACATGCTCACCGAGAAGCTCGGCATCCCGGTGACCGGTGTGGTGTCGAAGGACTACCAGGCCGCCGTCGAGGCCATGGGCGCCGACCAGGCGCAGATCGGCTTCCTGCCGTCGCTGCAACTCTGGCAGGCGAACGACATGTACGGCGCGAAGGTGGTGCTCCAGACCGAGCGCAACGGCAACATCACCTACCCGGCCCAGTTCATGACCAACAACCCCGACAAGTACTGCGACGACACCCCGGTCGAGCGTGACGGCATGCTGTTCTGCAACGGGGCCGACGCCCTGAAGGGCCCGCAGGGTCTGGACTAGATCACCAAGGTCAAGGGCGCCAAGGTGGCCCTGCTCGGCCCCGGATCGCCCGCCGGCTACATCTACCCGATGCTCGCGCTGAAGGAGGCCGGAATCGACACCGACAACGACATCCAGCAGATCCCGGTGACCGCCAACGACGCCTCGGTGCTCGCGGTGTACAACGGCGACGCCGAGGTGGGCTTCAGCTTCTGGGACGCCCGCACCATCGTGGCCAAGGACGTTCCGGATGTCGGCCAGAAGGTCGTCGTGTTCGCCATGACCGACGAGATCCCCAACGACGGCGTGGCCGTGTCGAGCTCGCTCTCGCCCGAGCTGCAGGACAAGATCACCCAGGCGCTGCTCGACTACTCCAACACCCCCGAGGGTTCCGCCGCCCTCACCGCGATCTACTCCATCACCAAGCTCGCGCCCGCCGATCCCTCCTCGCTCGACGTGGTGGCCCGCGCCGCCCAGAGCCTCGGCCTGAACTAGCGGATGGCTGAGAACCACTCCCTCGCGGAGGCCGGTGCACTCGCGCCGGCCTCCGGGCCGTGGGCCGTGAGCCTGCGTGACGTGACCGTACGCTACCCCAACGGGGTGGTGGCCTTGAAGAACGTGTCGTTGCACATCGACGCCGGCGAGATGGTGTCGATCGTCGGCCTGTCGGGTTCGGGCAAGTCGAGCCTCATCCGCACGATCAACGGGCTCGTGCCCGCCACGTCGGGCGAGATCGAGGTGGGTGGCGTGCGCGTCGACGGGCTCTCCGGGCGCCGGCTCCGTACCCTGCGCGGCGACATCGGCATGATCTTCCAGGGCTTCAACCTGGCCCGCCGCACCAGCGTGCTCAACAACGTGCTGGTCGGCCGCCTCGCCCACACCCCCGTCTGGCGCACCTTCCTGGGCCTGCACACCGCGGAGGACCGCGAGATCGCGTACCAGGCTCTCGAGAGCGTCGGCATCCTGGCCAAGGTGTGGGATCGCGCGTCGACCCTCTCCGGCGGCCAGCAGCAGCGGGTCGCCATCGCGCGCGCCCTGGCCCAGCAGCCCAAGCTCGTGCTGGCCGACGAGCCCGTGGCGAGCCTGGACCCGCCCACCGCGCACGGCGTGATGAACGACCTGCGCCGCATCAACCGCGAGCTGGGCATCACGGTGCTCACCAACCTGCACCTGCTCGACCTCGCCCGCAGCTACGGCGACCGGATGATCGGGCTCCGCGCGGGCGAGGTCGTGTACGACGGCCCGGCCGCCACCGCGAGCGACGACGTGTTCGAGGCCATCTACGGGCGCGCCATCCGGCCCGAGGACACGCTCGGATGAGCATCCGCGAACTCCCGCCGCGACCCGCGGGGCGCTGGAAGCCGTGGCTGGCGCTGGTCGTGGTGCTGGTGATCACCGCGATCACGATGAGCCCGCAGTGGGGGGTGGCGTTCGGCTTCGACGCCATCATCCGCAACTGGCAGAACGGCGCCGACAAGCTCGTCGAGCTGGTGCAGCCCGACTGGTCGTTCTTCCCGCGCACCGTGCAGCCGATGCTCGAGACGCTCGCCATGGCCGTCATCGCCACGGCCGTCGGCGCCGCCGTCTCGCTGCCGCTCAGCCTCTGGGCCGCCCGGTTGACCAACCCGAACCGGCTCACCCGCGGCATCCTGCGCACACTGCTGAACATCGTGCGCGCCGTGCCGGAGCTGCTCTACGCCTCGGTGCTGGTGGCCATGGTGGGCGTGGGTGCGCTTCCCGGCATCATCGCGCTCGTGCTGTTCAACGTGGGCATCATCGTGAAGCTGGTGTCGGAGGCCATCGAGTCGAACGACGCCGGCCCGCTCGAGGCCGGCCGCGCCGCCGGGGGAACCCAGACCCAGGTGAACCGGGCCGTCGCCCTGCCCGACGTGCTGCCCGCCTTCGTCAACCAGACCCTCTACGTGCTCGAGCTCAACGTGCGCGCCTCGACGGTACTGGGCCTCGTGGGAGCCGGTGGCATCGGGCTGCTGATCGACGCCGTGCGCACCTTCTACCGCTACGACCAGCTCTCGCTGATCGTGCTCGAGATCCTCGTGATCGTGATCGTGATCGACCTCGTCTCGAACGAGATCAGGAAGAGGATCGTATGAGCCTCGCCGTTCCCGTCCGGCCCCGCCGCCCCTGGCGGGTCGTGGCCGTCACCGTCGTCACCGTGCTGGTGGTGGCCGCCTTCTGGTCGGCCGACATCGCCTGGGACCGCCTCTCCGACCTGCCGGGCGACATCCTGCGCTACCTCTGGCTGATGTTCTCGAACCCCGACTGGTCGAAGCTGCCGCAGGCGCTGCAGCAGACCTGGGTGTCGGTGCAGATGGCCTGGGTGGGCACCGTGATCGGCATCGTGGTGTCGGTGCCGCTCGGCTTCATCGCCTCCCGCGGCTTCGCCCCGGTCGCCGTGCGGTGGCCACTGCGCATCCTGTTCTCGGCCATCCGCGCCGTGCCCGAGATCATCACCGCCATCATCATCCTGTCGGTTACCGGGCTCACCCCGCTCACGGGGGCGCTCGCCCTCGCGGTGTCGAGCATCGGAACCCTGGGCAAGTGGGGCTACGAGTCGATCGAAGGGGTCGACGGAGGGCCGCTCGAAGCCGTGCGGGCCGCGGGTGGCGGCACACTGTCGCTCATCCGGTGGGGTGTCTGGCCGCAGGCGAGCCCCGAGTTCCTCTCGTTCTGGCTCTACCGGTTCGAGATCAACGTGCGGGCCTCGGCCGTGCTCGGTCTGATCGGGGTGGGCGGCATCGGCGACATGCTCACCTCCTACACTCAGTACCGGGAGTGGTCGGTGGTGGGAACGCTCCTGATCGTGGTGATCGTCGTCACGATGTCGATCGACGCGGTGTCGGGGGCGATCCGCCGCCGGATCACCGAGGGGGTGCGGGTTCGTGCAGTGGAGTGACGAGGTGGGCCCCACCACGCGCATCGCCACCGTCGTCAACTCCCTGCAACCCAGCGAGCGACGCGTGGTCGAGCTCATCCTGGGCGACCCGGAGGGCGTGGTGGAGATCACCGCGCAGGAGCTCGCCGACCGGGCGGGAGTCGCGCGGTCGACCGTCATCCGCTCGTGCCAGACGCTCGGCTACCGCGGGTATCCGCAGCTGCGGGTGGCCCTCACGCGGGAGCTCGCCCAGAGCTCGGTGCGCACGGGAGCGTTCTCGGGGAGCTCGGCGGCCGGCAACGACCACGGCCCGGGCGCGCTCGGCCGGCTGCGCTCCGACCTCGACGCCCTTGCCGCCGCCCTGCCGAGGGTGGCGAGCGTGCTCACCGAGGCGGAGGTGGAGGATGCGGTGGGCCGCGTCGTCGACGCCGGGCGCCTGGTGGTGGTGGCCAGCGGGCTGTCGTCGCCGCTCGCGCTCGACCTGTCGCTGCGGCTCACGGCCATCGGGCGGCCCGCGGAGTACATCGCCGACCCGATCGGTCAGCAGATCGCGGTGAGCCGACTGCGGCCCGACGACCTGGTGCTGGTCATCAGCGGCAGCGGGGCGAACGAGCTCAGCCTCAAGGCGGCACGGGCGGCGCGCACCGCCGGGGCCGGGATCGTGGCGATCACGTCGTTCGCCACCTCGCCCATCGGCGCCCTGGCCGACGTGGCGCTCGTGGTGGCGCCGGCGAACGCGGGCTTCCGGCACGAGGTGGAGCACACCTCCCGCATCCCGCACGTGATCGTGCTGGAGTCGCTCGTGGAGATCGTGGCCGACCGGCTCGGGCCCACCGCCACGGCCACCCGCGCCGAGGTGCTGACAATTCTGAGCGACAACCTCAGCGACTGACGTTCACGCGCCTTCACTAGGCTCGACGCATGCCGACTCCCGACTTCGTCCTGTCACTGCGCGAGAAGATCGGGCACGACCAGCTCTGGCTGAGCGGCGTCACCGCCGTGGTCGTGCGGCCGGGCGCGGGTGCTCCGGATGCGCCAGGGCCCGACGAGGTGCTGCTGGTGCGGCGCAGCGACTCCGGTGCGTGGACTCCCGTGACCGGCATCATCGACCCGGGTGAGGAGCCCGCCGTCGCCGGCGCCCGCGAGGTGCTCGAGGAGGCCGACGTGGTGGCCGAGCCGGTCAGCCTGATGTGGGTGCACACCATCCCCGAGGTCGTGTACCCGAACGGCGATCGGTCGCTCTACCTCGACCTGTGCTTCCTGTTCCGGTACGTCTCCGGCACGCCGTTCCCGGCCGACGGCGAGAACACCGAGGCGGCCTGGTTCGCGCTCGACGCCCTGCCTCCGCTCTCCGACGAGATGGCGGCGCGCATCCGGGCGGCGCTGGCGGGCGGGCCCGGCGCCCGCTTCGAGTACTAACGGCGGGTCAGCGGCGGCTCAGCGGCGGCTCAGCGGCGTTCGAGGATGCCGCGGGCGTAGGCCGCCTGGCCGGCGTGCTGCAGGTCGTCGGAGAGAACGCTCACCAGCCGCACGGCGAGGGTCACCGGCGGGGTCCAGTTCTCGTCGACCACCCGGTCGAGGTCGGCGTCGGAGAGCCCCGCCAGGTAGGCCGCGGTCGCCGCGTGCACGGCGTCGTGATAGCCGAGCAGGTTCTCGACGGTGACGCCGGGCCCGGCCACGCGCGCGACGTCGGCGGAATCCTGCGCGTACCCCGTCGCATCCGGAGCGAAGGGCAGCGCGAAGCGGGCGGCCCAGCCGCCGGCCGTCCACACCTGCTCGGTGCCGGCCACGTCGGCCACGTGGTCGTCCTGCACGCGGGTGAGGTGCCAGACGAGCCAGGCGATCGTGTTCGCCTCGGGGCCGGGTCGGGCCGTGAGCAGCTCCGGGTCGAGGTTCTTCAGGGCGCCGTGCACGGTGCCCCGGATGCGGTCGAAGCCGTCGGAGAGGATGTCGCTGCTGGTGGTCATCACCCCAGCCTAGGCACGGGCGGCCGGTGGCGCAGGGGCCGGTGAGGGGCGCATTCAGGCTGTTCCGAAGCATCCACCGTAATCTGTCGCATATGCCCGAAGCACCCCACCGCCTCACCAGCGCGTTCCAGCGCCTGATCGACGGCACGAAGCGCCCGGTCGGCATGATGCTGGCCCTCGGAGTCGCTGCGGCCCTCCTCATCACCGTCATGGCCGTGCCCGCGGTCGCCGTCACCGGCGTCTACGCCTCGCGCACGGCCGACGTGCTCGACACGCTGCCCGACTACATCCGGCCGTCGACCCTCGCCCAGAACTCCGAGATCTACGCCACCAACGCCGACGGCAGCACCACGCTCCTGGCCACCGTGTTCGACCAGAACCGCCAGGAGGTGGGCTGGGACGACATCTCGCAGTACGTGAAGGACGCGGTGGTCTCCACCGAAGACCCGCGCTTCTACGAGCACGCGGGCGTCGACATCGCCTCCACGCTGCGCGCGGCGGTGGGCAACTTCACCTCGGGCGGCGTGGAGAGCGGCGCATCGACCATCACCATGCAGTACGTGCGCAACATCCTCGTGCAGCAGGCCGAGTCGCTCGACACCAAGGCCGAGCGCGACGCCGCCTACCAGGCCGCCACCACCGAATCGGTCGACCGCAAGCTCACCGAGATGCGCCTCGCCATCGCGCTGGAGAAGCAGTACTCCAAGAACGACATCCTGCTCGGCTACCTCAACATCGCCAACTTCGGCGGCTCGGTCTACGGCATCCAGGCGGCGGCCGAGTACTACTACGGCGTGAGCGCCAAAGACCTCACCCTCGACCAGGCGGCCTCGCTCGCCGCGACGGTGAACGAGCCCAACGGCCTGCGCATCGACGAACCGGAGAACATCGCCGACAACGAGGCTCGCCGCAACGAAGACGTGCTCGCCTCGATGCTGAAGCAGAAGGCCATCACGAAGGAGCAGTACGACGCGGCCGTGGCCACGCCCGTCGCCCCGAACATCACGGCCCCCACCACCGGCTGCCAGGCGGCCGCCATCGGAGCCGCCTACTTCTGCGACTACGTCACGTACATCGTGCGCAACGACCCCACCTTCGGCGACAGCGCCGACGAGCGCTGGTCGAACTTCAAGCGGGGCGGCTACCAGATCTACACCACCCTGAACACCGCGCTCCAGGCCAACGCCGACTCCGTGATGAAGGAGTACGTGCCGGCCTCCTCCGACGAGGCCGACCTGGGTTCCACCATCGTGACGGTCGAACCCGGAACCGGGCGCATCCTGTCGATGGCGCAGAACACCACCTACGCCGCCGACCCCGACACCCCGGTGGCCGGATCGACGGCGCTCAACTACAACACCGACATCGACTACGGCGGATCGTCCGGCTTCCAGGTGGGCTCGACCTACAAGGTGGTCGCCCTGGCCGAGTGGCTGAAGCAGGGGCACACGCTCGCCGACCGGGTGAGCGGCAACGAGCGCGAGTGGGACCAGTCGACCTTCCCCGACAGCTGCCAGGAGCTCGGCGGCCCGTGGGAGCCGGCGAACGACGGAAGCGCCCGCCCCGGCACCATGAGCGTGCAGAGCGCCCTCACCAACTCGGTGAACAACGCATTCGTGGCGATGGCGCAGCAGCTCGACCAGTGCGCCATCCGGTCGACGGCCGAGTCGCTCGGCGTGCACCGCGCCGACGGCACCGACCTGCAGACCATCCCGTCGGCCGTGCTCGGCACGAACGAGATCGCACCGCTCACCATGGCGGCCGCCTACGCGGGCATCGCGGCCAACGGCGTCTACTGCGCCCCGGTGGCCATCGACCGCATCGTCGGGCCCGACGGAGAAGAGCTGCAGCCGCCGCAGGCGAACTGCCAGCAGACCATGGACCCCTCGATCGCCTCCACCGTCGCCTATGCGATGCTCGGGCCGATCGAGAACGGCACGGCCACGGCGTCCGATCCGGATGACGGCATCACCCACATCGGCAAGACGGGCACCACCGACAACGAGAAGGACACCTGGATGGTGGGCGCCTCCACCAAGGCCGCCACGGCCGTGTGGGTGGGCAACGTGACCGGCAACGTGTCGATGACGGATGTCTATCCGAACGGCTTCCTCGGCTCGACGGTGCGGCACCGCATCTGGAAGGCCGTGATGACGGGCAACGACAACGTGCTCGGGGGAGACGACTTCCCGGATCCCGATGAGAAGCTCGTCGACGGGTCGTCGACCCGGTTCGACGTGAACGGGTCGGGTTCGTCGAACGACGACACCGACAGCACGCCGACACAGGCTCCGACGCCGGACCAGCCGACCACGGCTCCCGACCCCACCGGGGTCACGCCCGGGGGTGGAGGATCGACGCCGGCTCCGGCGCCCGATCCGGCGCCCGATCCCGCCGAGCCGACGGTTCCGGCCCCAACGCAGACGCCGGCGGCCGGAGCCGCCGCTCCCGCCACCGGCTGACGCAGCCTGCGCCCCGCGCCCCGGGGGTCAGGCGGAGATCTCGGTGAGCTTCTGCTCGATGACCGTGGCCGCGTCGTCGATGAGCTCCTCGGAGATGACGACGCTCGGGAGGAAGCGGAGCACGCTGTCCCAACTGCCCGCATCCAGCACGATGACGCCGTTCTGGGCGGCGTGCTGGATGACCGACTTCAGCGCATCCGGATTCGGCTTCTTCGTGCCGGGCAGCACGAGCTCGACGCCGAACATGGCGCCCTTGCCGCGCACCTCGCCCACGATGGGGAAGCGCTCGGCCCAGTCGCCGATGCGGGCGAGCAGGGCGCGCTCGACGCGCTGCGCCCGACCGATGAGATCGTCACGCTCGATGAGTTCGAACACCTTCAGCGCTGCTGCGGTAGAGACCGGGTTGCCGCCGAAGGTGCCGCCGATGCCGCCGGGCTGCACGGCGTCCATGATCTCGGCGCGACCGGTGACCGCGGCCAGCGGGAAGCCGCCCGCGATGCCCTTCGCGCTCGTGACGAGGTCGGGAACGACGCCGTGGTGCTCGATCGAGTACCAGGCGCCGGTGCGCGCGATGCCCGCCTGGATCTCGTCGGCCACGAACACGATGCCGTTCTCGGTGCAGAACTCGCTGAGACGCGCGAAGTAGCCCGGCGCCGGGATGATGATGCCGCCGTCGCCCTGGATGGGCTCGACGAACAGGGCGGCGAGCTCGGTGGCACCGATGTGGGTGACGATGTAGTCGATGGTGCGCTCGGCCGCCTCCTCGCCCGTCATGCCCTCGGGGTCGCGGAAGGGGTAGCTGATCGGCACGCTGTAGATGTCGCCGGGCATCGGGCCCATGCCGGCGCGCTCGGGCCAGGGGCGGTAGGTCATGGCCATGGTGAGGTTGGTGCGGCCGTGGAACGCGTGGTCGAGAGTGGCGATGACACGGCGGCCCGTGTACTTGCGGGCGATCTTCACGGCGTTCTCGACCGCTTCGGCTCCTGAGTTGACCAGGATGGAGCGCTTCTCGAAGTCGCCGGGCGTGATCTCGGCGAGCTTCTCGGCCACCTTGATGTAGGTGTCATAGGGAGTGACGGTGAACAGCGAGTGCGTGAGCTTCGAGGCCTGGGCGGCCGCCGCCTCGGCCACCTCGGGGTTGGCGTGACCGATGGTGGTGACGCCGATGCCGCAGCCGAGGTCGATGATCTGGTTGCCGTCGACGTCGACCAGGATGGCGCCCGACGCGTGGTCCATGTAGATGTCGGCGAGGGTGCCGGCACCGCGGCTCACCGCCTTGCGCCGGCGTTCGTGCAGCTCGCGCGACTTCGGGCCGGGCAGCTCGGTGACGAGCTTGCGCTGCTGGGGAACGGAGAATTCGGTCGTGGAGGACATGGTTCGAGCCTAGGCCTGTGTCTTGGCCGGGCAGCCGTCGAGGTGGTCGTCGAACACGCCCACCGCCTCGAGGTAGGCGTTCATGATGGTGGACCCCACGAAGGTGAACCCCCGCTTCTTCAGGTCTTTGCTGAGCCGGTCGCTCAGGTCGCTGGTGACCGGCAGGTCGGCAAGGGTCTGCGGATGCGTGACGATCGGCTCCCCGCCCGCCGCACCCCACAGGTACTCGGCGAAGCTGCCGAACTCCCGCTGCACGGCGATGAAAGCGATCGCGTTCTTTCGGGTGCCGAAGATCTTCAGACGATTCCGGATGATGCCCGGCTCACCCATCAGCGCCTCGAGCTCGGCATCGCCCATCCCGGCGACAGCCTCGACGTCGAACCCCTTGAAGGCCCTGGCGTACCCCTCGCGCCGATTCAGGATGGTCGACCACGACAGTCCGGCCTGCGCGCCCTCGAGCACGAGCATCTCGAACAGGTACGCGTCGTCCCGCCGCGGACGCCCCCACTCGTCGTCGTGGTACCGGCGCATCGCCTCAGACCCGGTGGCCCACCCGCACGTCCCGTCGCTCATCTCGCTCATACCCCCACCCTTGCAGGAGCTCCCGACAACCCTGCGCACGCTCGCGCCCACCAGCACGGGTACAGGCACGCCCACCCGTCGCAATCCGCCCTCTCCCGGGCCTCACAGGGCGGATTGCGACGGCTCGGCAGCCCGACGGCGTCACTTTCGGAGGTAGTCGGCGAGCTTGAGCTCGACGGATCTGTCGATCGTGGCCTCGCCGCCCAGCAGAACGATCCGGTACGGATTGAGCCGCCGGAGCTCGGCGTCGACCTCGGGGGAGATCGCGTCATGACTCACCAGGAGGACCGGCCCGTTCCGTTCCACCGCCGCGGCCGACCCCGAGAGGGCATCCGGGAACTTCTCACCGGAGGCCACGTAGACCACGGATCGATCCGGGCAGTAGTTATGGGCAGAGGCGGCAGCCGACGCCGAGTATCGATCGTGCCCGAACACCCGCTCGACCGGAGCAAAGCGTTCGAGCTCGCGTTGCACGGACTCGCTGACGGTTGCGGGGCCACCGACGATGACGATCCGTTCCAGGAATTCCATTCGCAGCAAGGCCGTCACCACACTCGCCGGAAGCTGGTCCCGCTTCACGAGCAGAACGGGCGCGTACCAGAACCCGGCCGGGGCCGACGCAGACAGGGCATCCGAGAAGACCTCTCCGGATGCGACGTACAGCACCCGGTTTCCGTCGCCGTAGTGGCCGGCGACCTTCGCCGACACCTCATACCGGTCGGCGCCCTCCACCCGGCTGACCTCCGGCGCGAACTCCAGCATCGACTGCGCGAGCGGCTTCGACACCGACGCCAGCCCACCCAGCACCACGATGCGCTGAGGCTTCAATCGTTTCAGCTCGCCCTGGATGGCCGGCGGCGCCTCATCCGACCCGTCGAGCAGGAGGAGCGGGCCGCCCGACGCCCCGACGACCGCCGAGCCCGAGAGCGCATCCGCGTAGGTCAGGCCGGAGGCCACGTACACCGTCGGCACCGGGTCGGGGAAGGTGGCCGCCGACACGGCCGCGGAGACCTCGTAGCGGTCTGCGCCGTCGAGCCTCTCCACCATCTGGAGCCCGGGTGGAGCGGTGGAGCAGCCCCGCAGGTCGTCGCCCAGCGCGGAGGTCGACGGAGTGAGCAGGCACAGGAGCAGCACTCCGACGGCGATCCTTCCCAATCGGCGCATCATGACCGGAGGTAGTTCGCGAGGTCGAGCTCGATGGCCTTCGAGATGGTGTTCTCGCCACCGAGCACGACGATCTGCTGCGGATTGAGACGCCCGAGCTCCTGCGACACCGCCGGTGGGAGGCCGTTCTTCGACACCAGCAGCACGGGGGCGCTCCTCGCGATGGCTGCGGCCGACCCGGACAGCGCATCGGGGAAGACCTCTCCCGAGGCGATGAACACGATCGGCGATTCGCTGCAGAACTGGTAGCCGGAGGTCGCTGCCGAGACCGCGTAACGATCAGCCCCTCCGATCGCCTTCAGCGGTGCGCGTTCTGCCAGGCTCCGCGTGACGGACTCGCTGATCGTCGCCGGACCACCGAGAACGACGATCTGGCTGATTCGTCGCTGGCCCGCCAGATAGGACTCCACGGCCGGTGGGATCTCGTTCTTCCGCACCAGCAGCACGGGCCCGGCTGCATCTCCGGCGGCTGCCGCGGCCGAGAGCGCGTCGGGGAAGACCTCGCCGGATGCGACGTAGATCGTGCGCGCTTCCGTGGCGAAGACGAGTTGCGCCAGCGCCGCCGACACCTCGAATCGATCCGCACCGGCCACACGCCTCACGGTGGGGGCGAAGCGCTCCATGGTGAGCTCGAGGGTGGTCGAGATGGATGCCGTTCCACCGAGCACGATGATCTTCTCGGGATTCAACCGCGTCAGTTCAGCTTGGACGGCTGCGGGAGCCTCGTCTCCCGGCCCCACGAGCAGAAGAGGCGCCTCCAGGCGACCCGCGGCGGCCCCGCCTGCGAGCGCATCGGGGAAGGTCGAGCCGGACGCGATGACGGCCACGGGCACATCCTCCGGGAAGGTGGAAGCCGAGACGGCGGCGGACACCGCGAACCGGTCTGCGCCGGTGAACCGGGTGACCGACGTCGGAGCAGGCGGGGTCACGACACACAAACGCGTGCCCAACTCGTCGGCCACGGCGCCGTGCGCAGAGAGCATGCCGGGAACAGTCAGCCCCAGCAGGAGAACGAGAACCGACGCGGATCGACCGAGCATCTCGCTCACCTACTTTCGGAGGTAGTCGGCGAGCTTGAGCTCGAGGGCCTTCGAGATGGTGTTCTCGCCGCCCAGCACGACGATGTGCTGAGGATTGAGGCGCCGGAGCTCCTGCTCCACCTGCAGTGAGATGTCGTTCTTCGACACCAGGAGCACGGGACCACCCTGCGCAATGGCGGCGGCCGACCCGGACAGGGCGTCGGAGAAGACCTCGCCCGAGGCGATGAAGACCGTGTGCCGGTCGGTGCAGAACTGCCAACCCGACGTCGCCGCCGAGACCGCGAAACGATCGGCCCCCTGAATGCCCTGGAGGCGAGCGAACTTGGCAAGGTCCCGTGCCACGGTATCGCTGACGGTGGCGGGCCCGCCGACCAGCACGATCTGATCGAGGATCCCCTGCGAGTCCAGATAGCTCTCGACGGCCGGAGGAACCTCGTTCTTCTTCACGAGCAGCACCGGCGCCGAAGCGTCGCCCGCCGCGGCCGCGGCCGACAGTGCATCGGGGAATACCTCGCCGGAGGCGACGTAGATGGTGCGAGCCGTCGTACTGAAGACCTGACGCGCCAGCTCGGCCGACACCTCGAACCTGTCTGCACCGGATACGCGCCTGACGCTCGGGGCGAAGCGCTCCATCGTCAGTTCGAGCGCCGTCGAGACGGAGGCCGTTCCGCCCAGCACGACGATCTTGTCGGGCTGCAGCCTCGTCAGCTCGTCACGGACCGCCGCAGACGCCTCGTCACCCGGCCCCACCAGAAGAACCGGACCTCCCAGCTTGCCCGCCGCGGCAGCGCCCGACAGGGCATCCGGGAAGGAAGTACCCGAGGCGACGAAGGCGATGGGAACATGAGGCGAGAAGTTCTCGGCGGAGATCCGAGCCGAGACCTCGTAGCGATCGGCACCGCTGATGCGGTCGACGCTGGATTCGGTTGAGAGGACGATTTCGCACGCCTTGACGATCACACTGTCATCCGTCCCCGCCTGCGCGGACACGGCAGGCGCCAGCGCGAGGGCGGCAACTGAGACGACGACGAGGGCTGACTTCCAGAACATCCTCGGATAGTACCCGAGCAATACTCATTAAGCCAGAACTCTCACCCGCCCGCAGTCGCCGACCCGAAACCCGACTTGCCCGACGAGCCGAAGCCGCTCTTCAGCGGCGCCCGCTCGCCGGTCTTCGCACCGGCGGGCGCCGGCGAGACCACGTCGGACTGCAGCTTCGACCCCGGCGCCGCGAACCCGCCAGAGGGCACCGGCGCCCAGCCCGACACCCGCGAGGAGTTCCAGCGCGAACCGGCGAACAGCAGCGGCCCGAGCCAGAGCCCGGAGTAGTGCGCCTGCGGGTAGTTCGACGAGGGTTCGCAGAGCTCCTCCGGGGTGTCGACGATGTCTTCGCCCTGCTTCTCCAGCACCGCGATCTGCTCGGCGACGTCGGCGATGCAGTCCTCCTTCGAGTTGTACATCGGCCGCTCGGCGTTGTCGGGAACCACGTACTTCTCACCGTCGGCGCCCTCGAGAACGATGCCCTCGTCGGTCGGCGCGCATCCCGAGAGCGCGAGCACGGCACCCGCGATCGACACCACCGCCACGCCGCGGGCGAGGTGCGGACGACCGGCGAGGCTCGGACGACCGGCGAGACCCGGCCGGTTCGCCGCGGCGATGCCTTGCAGAGCCAGACCAGCGGATGCGACAGACTTCACGACGACTCCTCGGAGATGTAGTGCGGCACGAACTCGGCGAGGTCGCCGGTGATGGGGCCGCTGGTCTCGCGCAGGTCGATGCCGGCGGGAGTCTCCCCCACGATCCAGCTGCCGATCACCGCCGTCTTGCCCTCGATGGGTGCGAACGCGGCGAGCGCCTGATGCACGAAGCCCTCGTCTCCGTACCCTCCGTCGTTGGCTGCCGTGACAGCGCCCGCGGCGTCGTGCACGGTGACATTCGCCCCCTCGCGGCCGAGACGCGGTTTCGACACGAAAGCACGGCCGGCAAGCGCATCCGGAGTCGTGAAGGCGGGCAGCAGATTCGGATGACCGGGGAAGAGCTCCCAGAGCACCACGAGCAGCTGCTTGTTGCTGAGCAGCAGCTTCCACGCGGGCTCGACCCACTGGGTGGTGCCGCGGCTGATGGGGAGGAAGCCGCCGAACTGCTCGGTGATCATCCATTCCCAGGGGTAGAGCTTGAAGATGTGACGCACGGGCTCGTCGTCGGCGTCGAGGAAGAGCTGGTGGTCCATGCTCCAGCGCACGTCCTCCATGAAGATGAGCTTGGGGTCGAAGCCGGCGGCCGCGGCGGTCTCGGCCATGTAGGCGACGGTGTCGAAGTCCTCGATGATGAGCTCGCCGTCGCCGGAGTCGTGGAGGCTCGCGAGGTGCAGTCGCGCGCCGGGAGCGAGACCCCAGCGGGCTTCGCGGATGTGCCGCCACTGCTCGATCAGCAGTTCGTGCAGGCCGTTGAACTGGTCGGCGTCGGGAGGAAGCGCTCCGGATGCGCGCAGGTCGTCGAGCCACTGCCACTGCGCCGCCGCGGTCTCGACGAGGGAGGTGGGGGTGTCGGCGTTGAACTCCAGGAGCACGACCGAACCCGCGCCGTCGTAGGCGAGGTCGAACCGGCCGTACACGGTGGGGTCGTCCTCGTCCCACGATGCCCGCACGAGTTCGTGGTAGCGCCCCGGAATGCCGAACTCGTCGAACCGGCCCTGCCGCACCACGAACTCCACGGCATCCATGCACCGGTCGAAGAGCTCTTTGGTGGCGCTTTCGAGCCGGTCGATCTCGGCGGGGGTGAACACGTACGCCGCCGACTCGTTCCAGTACGGGCGGCCACCTTCTGACTCGAGGTCGTAGAAGCTGAAACCCACCTCGTCGCATCGATCGCGCCAGGCGGCTCGCGGGGTCATGTCGGTGCGGCGCATCAGTCGAAGCCTAACGCGGGCGAACGGATGCGCGGCGGGGCGCACAGCTGTCGAACAGGTGCGCCCCGCGTGACGCAGGGCCCGGCTGGGTGCCGCCCGCTACTTCAGGGCGTCGAGCTCGGCGAACTCGTCGTCGGTGAGGTCGAGCGCCGCCGCCGCCACGTTCTCCTCGAGGTGCGCCACCGACTTCGTGCCGGGGATGGGGAGCATCGCCGGCGACCGGCGCAGCAGCCAGGCGAGGGCGAGCTGGCTGGGCGCAACCTCGTGCCGGGCGGCGAGCTCCGCCAGGGGCGAGCCCTCGCCGCTGAGCTTGCCGGTGGCCAGCGGGAACCACGGGATGAACGCGATGCCCTCGGCCGTGGCGTAGTCCAGCAGCGCCTCCGACTTGCGGTTCGTGAGGTTGAACAGGTTCTGCACCGACACGATCGGGGCCACCTTCGAGGCCGCCTCGACCTCGTCGATCGACACCTCCGAGAGACCGATGTGGCGAACCTTGCCCTCGTCCTGCAGGGCCTTGAGCTCACCGATCTGCTCCTCCAGCGGCACCTTCGGGTCGATGCGGTGCAGCTGCAGCAGATCGATGCGGTCGACGCCCAGGTTGCGCAGGTTCAGCTCGGTCTGCTGGCGCAGGTACTCGGGGCGGCCCACCGGGATCCACTCGTTCGGGCCCTGGCGGGTGAAGCCCACCTTGGTGGCGATGGCGACTCCGTCGGCATACGGATGCAGGGCTTCACGGATCAGCGCGTCGGTGACGTACGGCCCGTAGGCGTCGGCGGTGTCGATGAGGTTCACGCCCAGCTCGACGGCTCGGCGCAGCACGGCGACCGCCCCGTCGTGGTCGGCGGGTTCGCCCCACACCCCTGGTCCGGTGAGCTGCATCGTGCCGAAGCCGAGGCGGTTGACGGTGAGATCGCCGCCGATGGCGAAGGTTCCGGAGGCGTCGGCGGGCTTCTGCGTGCTGGTGTCAGTCATGATGATGCCAACCCTGCTCCCGCCGGCACGATTCCGGAACCGTGTTCGCCGCCCGCTGAACCGCACGATTTGGGTAGGAATTGCTCATCACGGTCGGCGCCGGCGGGGTGACATGCTGATGCCGCACCGCGTTCCGGGTGCGGCGGCGGACTCCTTCCGTGATGTCCCCCCACCTCTCGTGCGGCATCCGCCGCCGCCCCGGAGCGCGGTGCGGTGCGCCCGGCGCGCGGGTGCCCCGCCGTCACGTCTCCCGTCCCGTCCTCCTGTGCCCCGCGGCGACGACGGAGATGCGCGGCCGAACCGGACCCAGCATCCGTCGTTACCCGGAATGGCACCCGAACTCCGTCGTTACCCGGCCGCCAGGGACGAGCCGAAGGGGCGAGGCGGGGTCAGACCGCCTGGGCGAAGGGTGCCGGGGCATCGGCGAGCGCCGCGAGGCCCGGGGGTACGTCCCAGCCCTTGCGGCGGAGCGACTGCGCCCAGAGCCGGCCCGCTCGGTACGACGAGCGCACCAGCGGCCCGGCGAGCACGCCGAGGAAGCCGATCTCCTCGGCCTCCTCGCGGATCTCCACGAACTCCTCCGGTCGCACCCACGACGCCACCGGAAGGTGCCGCGGCGAGGGGCGCAGGTACTGCGTCACCGTGATGATGTCGGTTCCGGCGTCGTGCAGGTCGCGCAGCGCCGACGAGATCTCGGCGCGGGTCTCGCCCATTCCCAGGATGAGGTTCGACTTGGTGATCAGCCGCGCATCCCGAGCCTGTGTCAGCACGTCGAGCGAGCGCTCGTAGCGGAAGGCCGGGCGGATGCGCTTGAAGATGCGCGGCACCGTCTCGACGTTGTGCGCGAACACCTCGGGCCGCGACGCGAACACGACCTC
This sequence comes from Herbiconiux liangxiaofengii, assembly GCF_041927335.1. Lineage (NCBI taxonomy): Bacteria > Bacillati > Actinomycetota > Actinomycetes > Micrococcales > Microbacteriaceae > Herbiconiux > Herbiconiux liangxiaofengii. Next base: position 288,002 of record NZ_JBHFHD010000008.1, read on the forward strand.
CAGCAGCGACGGGTCGCCCGAGAAGTCGGTGGCGAGGATCTCGACCCCGGTGCCGGGGTTGAGCTCGTGGATGAGCCGCACCGTCTCGGCGTGCAGCCACGCGCCCTCGTCGGGCAGATCGTCGCGGGCGACGCCCGTGACCGTGGCGTAACGCAGGCCCATCGAGCGCACCGACTCGGCCACCCGGCGCGGCTCGTCGGTGTCGTAGTCGGCGGGCTTGCCGGTGTCGATCTGGCAGAAGTCGCAGCGCCGGGTGCACTGCGAGCCTCCGATCAGGAAGGTGGCCTCCTTGTCCTCCCAGCACTCGAAGATGTTCGGGCAGCCGGCCTCCTGGCACACGGTGTGCAGCTCCTGCGACTTCACCAGCGACTGCAGCGCCTTGTACTCGGGGCCGAAGCGGGCCTTCGTCTTGATCCACTCGGGCTTGCGCTCGATCGGCGTCTCAGCGTTGCGCACCTCGAGCCGCAGCAGCTTGCGGCCGTCGACGGGGGCGGTCATGACGCCACCGCCAGCGCGGGCGCGGCGAGAGAAACGGGTGCCCCTCCGGCACGCGGCGACGGATGCCGGCCGGCGGCCTCGCGCGGCGACACGAACCGGTCGACCACCGCATCCGCCACCGCCACCGGATCGACGCGCCGGCCCACCAGGGCGCTCAGCGTGGTGACCCCCGCATCCCGGATGCCGCACGCCACGATCTCGTCGTACGGCTCGAGCGAGTTGCTGCAGTTGAGGGCGAACCCGTGCGTGGTGACGCCACCCGCCACCCGGACGCCGATGGCCCCGAGCTTGAGCTCGCGACCCTCGCCGGCCACCCACACCCCCGATCGCCCCTCGACGCGGTGCGCCGCCACCCCGAACGAGGCGACCACGTCGATCAGCAAGCCTTCGAGCAGGCGCACGTAGGCCACCACGTCGATGGGATCCGGCAGCCGCACGATCGGGTAGCCGACCAGCTGGCCCGGGCCGTGCCAGGTGATCTTGCCGCCCCGATCGACGTCGATCACCGGTGTGCCGACGGCAGCGGAGGGCCGCTCGGAGGGCTCGGTGCGCTTACCGGCCGTGTAGACGGCCTCGTGCTCGAGCAGCAGCAGGGTGTCGGGCGCCTCGCCCGCGAGAACCCGGTCGTGCAGGTGCGACTGCAGCGCCAGGCCGTCGGCGTAGGGCACCAGGCGTTCGCCCAGCCCCTCGATCACGATGTCGGTCATGAGCCGATCATACGATTAATGTACCGAGCACATAAAGCACGGGCATGCCTGCGGAAGCACCTTCACAGATCGGCAAGATCGCCCGAACTTTCCGCGGCTCACCCACCGGAATCCGGCCGCGACCTGTCATCGTGACAAGGTGACCCCGAACCGCCCCGACCGCATCACCCTCCGCTTCCTCGCCGCACCGCAAGACGCCGCCGCCGACGGCCGCACCGTCGCCGCCGGCCGCGTGCTCGAGTGGATCGACAAGGCCGGCTACGCCTGCGCCGTCGGCTGGAGCGCCTCGTACTGCGTCACCGCCTACGTCGGCAACGTGCACTTCACCCGCAGCGTCGAACCGGGCGATCTGGTCGAGGCTCACGCCCGCGTCATCCACACCGGTCGCACCAGCATGCAGGTGCTCGTCTCGGTGGAGTCGGCGGATGTGCGCAGTCGCCGCTTCACCCGCGCGACGCACTGCATCCTCGTGTTCGTCGCCGTCGACTCCGCGGGCGCGCCCACCGCTGTGCCGCCGTGGCGCCCTGCCGACGCTGACGATCGGATGCTGAACGAGCGTGCCGAGGAGAGGCTGGTTCCGCGCCGCGTCATCCGCGACGCCATGCAGGCGCAGAGCTACTCGGCCGAGGGCACCACGCCGAAGACGGTGTTCCGCTTTCTCGCCGCGCCGCAGGACGCCAACTACGGCGGCAACGCCCACGGCGGAACCGTGCTGCGCTGGATCGACGAGACCGCTTTCGCCTGCGCGGCATCCTGGGCAGGGGAGCACACGGTGGCGGTGTACTCGGGGGGCATCCACTTCTACCGGCCCATCCGCATCGGCGACCTGGTCGAGATCGAGGCGCGACTGATCCACACCGGGCCGCGGAGCCTGCACATCGCGGTGCACGTGCGCGCCGCCTCCCCCACGTCGCCGCACGACCTGCGGCTCACGACCCAGTGCATGACCGTGTTCGTGGCCCTCGGCGCCGACGGCCGGGCGCAGCCGGTCGACCCTGTGCCGCTCGTCTCCGACGAGGACCGCCGCCTCGACGAGCACGCCTTGGCCCTGATCGCCCTGCGGGCCGAGCTCGAGGCCCTGCCCGTCTGACCGGCCGCCCGCGCCCGACCCCGGCTGCCGACCCCGGACTCCCGACCCCGGCTGCCGACTTCCGGCTGCCGACTCCCGCCGAACGACGGAGATTCGGGCCGACACGCCGTCACAGCTCCGACCGAAGCCCGATGTGCGCCAGAACCCCGTCGTTACCGGGGTGGATGCCGGGTCGCCGGGGGAATGCGGGCGTGGCGGCGTGGCGCGCATCCGGTGCTCTTGGCGGGAACAGAGGCCGAGTCGGTAAGGTTCTTGCGCAGCGCCGAGTGGCGCGGAATGAGGAGCCCCACCAGGTATGAGCCCCGCCACCAGTGACAAGCGCATCTACGACGGTATGCCCAAGAAAGACCGGCAGGCCCTCGCCCGCGAACTCGCGCGCATCAAGCGCGAGGAGGAGCAGAAGCGCCGTCGCCGCAACCGCATCGTCGCCATCGTGATCGCGGTGGTGGCGGTCGTCGCCATCCTGGCCGGTGCGGGCTGGGCCGTGTACAGCGCGGTGCGGGCGAGCTTCGTGGGGCCGCTGAACATGCTGAGCGACGGCGTGATCCTGACGGGCGACGGCTCGGCGGTGACGTCCACGACGACGGATGCGATCCAGCCGGGCGAGCAGCCCGTGGCCTCGGAGCTCGACACCGCGTCGGTGCTGCGGCTGACGGAGTACGTCGACTACGGCAACGCCGACGTGGGCACCTTCGAGACCACCAACGGCTCGGCCCTGCAGTCGTACGTGAGCGCCGGCTACGCGAGCCTCGAGCTGCACCCGGTGGCGCTCGAGGGCCCCGACTCGTACTCGGCGCGGGCGGCGAACACGATCGCGTGCGTGGCGAACACGGTTCCGGATGCGGTGCTGCCGACCCACAACGCGCTGATCGCCAAGATCGCCGACCTGCCGGACGGCGGTCTCTCGAACGACGAGCTGGCGACGCTGGTGTCGGATGCGGGACTGACCGACGAGTCGGTCGCCTCGTGCATCCGGGGCAACGAGTTCTCGGACTGGGTGACCGACGCCACCGCGCGGGCGCAGTCGGGCGTGCCGAACTCCGACGTGTCGGCGCTCAGCACGGTGCCGCTGCTCGTGGTCGACGGCAAGGCGTACACCGGAGCGCTCGACGACGCGGAGGCGCTGCAGACCTTCATCACCGAGACGTACACGGCGGTGGCCGACCCGGCCGAGGGCGCGGACGCGGGTGACGCGGCCGACGCGGGTGACGCGGCCGACGCGGGTGACGGCGCCGCCACCGACGGCACCACCACCCCCCAGGACCCGACGGCCACCGACCCCGCGGCGACCCCGGCGCCGTAGGGCACCCGCACCCTCCGTCCCGCCGACCCCGCGTGGTGACCCTTCCGCGATCGACGGAGTTTCAGGCGGGATGACGAGAACGACGGATGCGCGACCCGCTCTGAGGTCGTGCATCCGTCGTTCACGGGGCTGAAGTGACGCTCAGTCGTCGGCGACCGTGATGGTGACCTCGATGTTGCCGCGGGTGGCGTTGGAGTACGGGCACACCTGGTGCGCGGCGTCGGCGAGCGCCTGCGCGACGTCGTGGTCGACGCCCGGCAGCACCACCTCGAGCAGCACGGAGAGCTGGAATCCGCCCTGGCCGTTGGAGTCGATGTTGACCTGACCGCCGACGGAGGACTCGCTGATGTCGACCTTCTGCGTGCGGGCCACCATCTGCAGGGCGGAGTGGAAGCAGGCCGAGTAGCCCGCGGCGAACAGCTGCTCGGGGTTCGAGCCGTTGCCCGAGCCGCCCATGGCGACGGGGATGGCGAGGTCGAGGTCGACCCGTCCGTCGGAGCTGCGCACGTGGCCGTTGCGGCCGGCACCCGTGGCGAGGGCTTCTGCGGTGTAGAGGGACATCATGTGCCTTTCGGTCGTGGCACCGCGGGTCGGTGCCGAGGTCGCGAAGCCGGGTGGGCTCCGCGGGTCGGGATGCGGCATCGGCGCCGCCGGGATGGGTGAGTGCGTCAGCGCTTGGCGTGCGGCGGGGTGACGGCCGAGGCTGCGGAACCGGAGGCGGCGGCGGGGGCGGCAGCGACCGCGGCGGCGGCAGAACCCGCGGCGGCGGCGCCCGGGGCGGCGGCCCGCATGCCGGACTCGATGCGGCCGAGGGCGGCCAGCAGGTTCGAGAACTCCTCGGCCGACGAGACGCCGTAGCGCGGCGAGATGCACTGCACCGCGTCGGCCAGCTCGGCGAAGGTGTGCGCGCCGGTGTCGGTGAGGGTGACGGTGACCCGCCGCTCATCCGGGTCGCGACGCTCGCGAGAGACGAGGCCCCGCTCGTCGAGCCGGCGGAGCATCGGCGACAGCGTGCCCGAGTCGAGGCCGAGCCGGGTGCCGAGTGCGCCCACCGTCAGGCCGTCGGGCGCGGTGGAGAGGGCGACCAGCGCGATGTACTGCGTGTACGTGAGGTTCCACGGCGCGAGCGCGTCGCGGTAGGCCTGCGCCACCGCGTTCGAGGCGCGGTAGAGGGCGAAGCAGAGCATCGCGTCCAGCGGCGACGCAGCGGAGGGCGCCGGCGCGGGTTCGGCATTGGTGTTCATGAGATCGACTGTACCCCATTGAATTGCGCACAACACAAATCGGCGAACCGGGAGAGCGGCAGGCCGGCCACCGATCAGTGGATCGCGGCCGACTCGATCACGACCACGCCCACCATGATGAGCACCAGGCCCACGATCATGCGCGGCGTGAGCCGCTCCTTGAAGAACACCCGCGCCCCCACCGCGGTGAGCGCCACCCCGCTCGCCGCCCAGATGCCATAGGCGATTCCCACCGGCATCCCCTCGGCCAGCGCGATCGCCAGCAGCCCGAACGCCGTCACGTAGAGCACGGCCACGGGCGCGATCCAGCGCTTCTTCTTCAGCCCCTCGGATGCACGCAGCGACAGCGTGGCCGCGACCTCGGTGACGATCGCTCCGGCGAGCAGCAGCCAGATCACGGCGCATCCTCCGACGACGAAGAAGGCGACGAAGGCGACGCCTCGCCGGTGGCCCCGCCCGTCTCCACGAGCACCACCCCCACGATCACGATCGCGATGCCCACCCCGATCGGCACCGTGAACGCCTCACCGAACACCACCGACGCGAGCACCGCCGTGAGCGCAACCCCGGTCGCCGACCACACGCCGTACACCACCCCGATCGGGGCCCCGCGCCGCAGCAGCGCGGCGAGCGCCACGAACGCGCCGGCGTAGCCGACGACAGCGAGCACGCTCCACACGGGCCGGTCGACGGCCGCCCGCAACGACAGCGTGGCCGTGACCTCGAGCGCGATCGCGGCCGCCAGGATGAGCCAGTTCTTCACGACACTCCCTCCGCGGGCACCGTTCGACGGCCACAGCCTAGCGGCCACCGACAACAACGCTCCGCCGGGCATCGGACCTGCAGGGCGCCCGATTGACTAGGTAAGCCTTACCTAACTAGGCTCGGGGGATTCCCTCTCCCTCGCTCAGTTCGGAACCATGCCCCCCACCACCCGCCTCCGCCCGCGCGCCGTCGTCGCTCTCGTCGTGGCGGCATCCGTCGCCCTCGGTCTCGGCGCCTGCAGCGCGACCGGCACCGGCACCGGAGAGGCCGGCGCGACCGCCGACCAGTGCCTCTCGAGCGACGTGGCGCTCGCCGACCTGCCCCTGGTGGACGACCCGAAGACGCACCCCGGCGAGGCCACCGCCTGCCTCGAAGACACCGGCATCGACCCCGTGGCCGACCCCGGCACGGTGCAGCCCGCGCTGCCCGCGACCGTCACCGACAACCAGGGCACCGAGGTGACGGTCACCGACACGAGCCGCATCCTGGCGCTCGACATCTACGGCTCCCTCGCCGCCACCGTCTACGGGCTCGGCCTCGGCGACAGCGTCGTCGGCCGCGACACCTCCACCAGCTTCGCCGGCGCCGAGCAGCTGCCGGTGGTGACGCAGAACGGGCACGAGCTCAATGCCGAGGCCATCCTGGCGCTCGAACCGACCGTGCTCATCACCGACTCCTCGATCGGCCCGTGGGACGTGGTGCTGCAGGTGCGCGAGGCCGGAATCCCCGTGGTGGTCACCACGCCCGAGCGCAGCATCGACAACGTGGGCGACATCGTCACTCTGGTGGCCGCGGCCCTCGGCGTGCCCGAGCAGGGCGCCGCCCTCACCGAGCGGGTGAACGGCGAGATCGCGGCCGAGGTGGCGACGATCGCCGCCGTGGCACCGGCCGACCCGGCCGACCGGCCGCGCATCCTGTTCCTCTATGTGCGAGGCAACGCCGGGGTGTACTACATCTTCGGCGAGGAGTCGGGCGCCGACACCCTGATCGACGCGCTCGGCGGCATCGACGTGGCGGGCGAGATCGGCTGGCAGGGCATGCGCCCGATGACGGCCGAGGCGCTCGTGAAGGCGCAGCCCGACATCCTGCTGATGATGACGGGCGGGCTCGAGTCGGTGGGCGGCGTCGACGGGCTGCTGGAGCGCATCCCGGCCGTGGGCGAGACGCCCGCCGGCCAGAACCGGCGCATCGTCGACATGAGCGACTACGAGATCATGAGTTTCGGTCCGCGAACCGCTGCGGTGCTCGATGCGCTGGCGCGCGCCGTATACGCGCCCGAGGCCTCCGGCACGGTGAACGGATGACGGGCACGGCCCTCCGCCCTCCCGCCGCCCCGCCGGCTGCCGAACGTGGGCACCGCCGCCGCGGGGTTCCGCTGCCCGCGCGCCGCGCCCTCCTGTTCGGCACGCTCGCGGTGCTGCTCGTGCTGATGTCGCTCGTCGCCGCAGGATCGGGGCAGCTCGCCATCGCCCCCGACGAGGTGCTCGGCTCGATCATGCACCGGCTGGGCGTGACCGTGTGGCCGCTGCCGGCGCATCCGAACGGCGACAGCGCCCTGTGGAGCATCCGCTTCCCGCGGGTGGCCCTCGCGATCCTGGTCGGCGCGGCTCTGGCCGCGGCCGGACTCGTGATGCAGGCCATCTTCGGCAACCCGCTGGCCGAGCCGGGAGTGGTGGGCGTGAGCTCGGGCGCCGCGCTCGGCGCCTCGGCCGCGATCGTGTTCGGGGTGAACGCGCTCGGCGAGTGGAGCATCGCGGTGTCGGCCTTCGTGGCCGGGCTCGCCGCGACACTGCTGGTGTACGCGGTGTCGCGCGCGAACGGCAAGACCGAGGTGGTGACGCTCGTGCTCACCGGCATCGCCGTGAACGCGTTCGCGGGGGCGGGGCTGGCGCTGTTCATGTTCCTGGCCGACACGCAGTCGCGTGAGGCCATCGTGTTCTGGCAGCTCGGCAGCCTGAACGGGGCGCGCTGGGCCGACGTGCTGGTGGTGCTGCCGGTGGTGGTGGCGGGCATCGCCGTGGCGCTCGTGCTCGCGCGTCGCTTCGACCTGCTCTCGCTCGGCGAGAAGGCGGCGCGGCACCTCGGCGTGAACGTGGAGGCGCTGCGCATCGGCTCGATCGTGCTGGTGGCGCTGCTCACGGGGGTGGCGGTGGCGTTCTGCGGCATCATCGCGTTCGTGGGACTCGTCATCCCGCACCTGATGCGCATGCTCATCGGGCCGGCCCACCTGCCGCTCGTGATCTCTTCGACGCTCGGCGGGGCACTGCTGCTCGTGAGCGCCGACCTCGTGGCGCGCACGGCGGTGCCGATGGCCGACCTGCCGATCGGCATGCTGACCTCGCTCATCGGCGGTCCGTTCTTCTTCTGGCTGCTGCGGCGCACCCGCAAGCGGGCGGGGGGCTGGGGATGACGCGGGCTCGACGCGCGAATGCGGCCGGGCGGAGCGGCGGGACAGCCCGCGCTGCCGGGCCGGCCGTGCGCGTGACCGAGGTCGACGTGTCGATCGGGGGTGCGGGCATCCTGCACGACGTGTCGTTCGAGGCGTCGGCCGGCGAGCTGGTGGCCCTGATCGGCCCCAACGGCGCCGGCAAGTCGACGCTGCTCGGTGTGGTCACCGGCGACCAGCCCGTGACGGCCGGACGCGTGCAGATCGACGGCCGCGACCTGGGTGCCTGGAGCCTGGCCGAACTCGGCCGTCGCCGGGCGGTGCTGCTGCAGCAGAACGGGGTGTTCTTTCCGTTCACGGTGCAGGAGGTGGTGCAGATGGGCCGGGCGCCCTGGCAGCGCACCGAGCGCGAGGCCGACGACGACCGCGTGGTCGACGAGGTGATCGCCCTCACCGAGCTCGACCGGATGCGCGACCGGGCCCTGCCCTCGCTCTCGGGGGGCGAGCGGGCGCGGGCGTCGCTGGCGCGCATCCTGGCTCAGCAGACCGGGGTGCTGCTGCTGGACGAACCCACCGCCGCCCTCGACCTGCGGCACCAGGAGGACGTGCTGCGGATCGCCCGCGACCGGGCCCGCGCCGGCGACTGCGTGGTGGTGGTGCTGCACGACCTCAGCCTCGCGGCGGCCTACGCCGACCGCATCGTGCTGGTGGCGGGCGGGCACGTGGTGGCCGACGGCACTCCGGACGCGGTGCTCACGGCGCCGCTGCTCTCGGCCGTGTACGAGCTGCCGGTGGAGGTGATGCGGCATCCGGAGACGGGCACCGCCGTCGTGCTGCCGGTGCGAGCCGCCGCAGCCGCCTCCGCCGACCTCGCAGCTCCGGCCGGCGCCGGCCGCGTCGGCCCCTCCCCCGCGGCCGCCCCCACGACCACACCGACCCCCGCATCACGACCCGTCGCTCAGGAGATCTCATGACGCCCGGCCCCGCATCCGTTCGCCCGCCCCGCCGCGCCCGCACCGACTGGTCCGGCGGCATCCGCCGACTGGTGGCGACCGCAGGACTGGCGGTCGGGCTCGTGGCCGTGTTCGCCGGACTGCTGCCTGGCCAGCCGGTGCCCGCCGCCCACGCGGCCGGGTCGGTGAGCGTCGTGGTGAAAGACCGGCCTGACCTCGTGGGCGTGGCCGACCCCACGTACCTCACCGAGGTGAGTGTGTCGGGCAGCGGGTTCCAGTCGGTGCCCAATGGCTTCGGCGGCATCTACGTGTTCTTCGGCTGGGTCGACGGCGGGGCCTGGGCTCCGAGCCAGGGCGGCACGACCGGATCGGGCTACCGGTACGTCTACGACGACGAGGCGAACCCGGTGGGGTACCAGATGTTCGTCAGCTTCCCGGGATCCTCGACCGAGTACGCGGCCAACGGCGGCGAGGTGTCGGCCGACGGCAGCTGGAGCGGCACGATGAAGATCCCGGGCTCGAGCTTCGAGTCGTACGACCGCAACGGCGACGTCACCACGGTCGACTGCCTGCAGGTGCAGTGCGGCATCATCACCATCGGGGCGCACGGCGTGGTGAACCCGAGCAACGAGAGCTTCACGCCCATCACGTTCCGCGACCTGTACTCGGGCGATGCGGCCGGTGCGGCGGCAGCTGGCGCGGCCGCTGCCGCTTCCGGGGGTGCGGCGACGGATGCGGCGGCGGCCGAGGCGGCGGCCGCCGAGGCCGCTGCGGCTGCGGCCTCCGCTGCCGAGGCTTCGCCGGCCGAGACCGAGGCGGATGCGCCGGCTCCCGTGAGCACCACCATCATCGCGGCTCCCGCGGCTGCGGCCGACGACGCGAACCTGGTGCCCATCCTGCTCGGCGCGATCGGCGGCGTGGGCGTGCTGGCGCTGGCGGCGATCGGGTTCCTGGTGTGGGCCATCGCGTCGACGCGGCGGCGGACGCGGGCACCTTCTGCTTCGGGCGTGGCTGCGGCCGGCGGCGCGGCCGCGTCCGCGGCGCCCGCGGCGAGCGCCCCGGTTCCTGCCGGTGGCGCGGCGGCGAGCGGCCCGGCGACGTCGGGCGAGGGCTCCTGATGGCGGGGGTGCGGCGGTTGCTCGCGGGCTCGCGCGGCCGGGTGGTCGCCACGGTGACCCTCGCGGCCCTGCTGGGCGGCGGCGGACTGGCCACGGCCGGCCCCGCCGGCGCGGCGACCGCCGCTGTGGCGCAGACGACCGCACCCGCGACGGTCTCGACAGGGGTGCAGGCCTCTCCCGTCGCCGCATCCGCGCTCGTTCCGACGCCCACGGGCGGAGCCGCGACGGATGACGGCTCACAGTCCCCCCCAGAGGTCGAACCGGTGCCGTCACCCACCGCCGAACCCACGCCTGCGCCTGAGCCCACGCCTGCGCCTGCCGAAGACACGACGCCCGACGCCGGCACCGAGCCGGCCTCCCCCGAGACCACCGACCCGGGTGCGGGTACCGGCGGCGGAACCGGCGCAGCCGCATCCGGCCCGCCGACCACCGAGGCGGCCACCCCCGACGAGGCCGCCGCCGGGGCCGAATCCGCCGCCGACGCCGAAGCGGCCGCCGCTGCGGCTGCTGCCGGGTCCGCCTCCCCAGCGCCCGGCACCCCCACCACGCCCGCGGCCCCCGGCGTCGCGACGCCCCTGCCCGCGTCGACGTGGTCGGCCACAGGCGACGCCGCTCCCGGAGAGGTCGTGCTCGAGGGCGACCCCGCCGGCATCGACTACGGCGTCGAGATCGCCTGGGCGCCACCGGCGTCGACGAGCGCTCCGGTGCTCGGGTACCGCGTGGAGCTGTTCTCGGGCCGCGGCGTCACGAATGCCAACACGATCGTGGCCCGCTCCGAGGTGGGGGCCACGACGACGTCGCTGCGCGTGGACGGTGTGGCCTTCGGCGCGACATCCGTCACCGCCCGCGTGACTCTGCTCGACGGCGCCGGCGTTCTCGACAGCCCGCTCGTGAGCGACCCGTTGACCCTGCCCGCCGCCAGCGCCGGCGCCCTCACGACCGCGCGCGCCGGGGTGCCGACCCTCTCCGACCCCACGGCCGACGGCTTCACCGTCACCTGGACCCCCGCCGACACCTCGGCCGGCGACCCCGCCCCGGCGGGCTACGTGGTGCGCGTGCTCGAGCGCCGGCACGAGCTCTCGGCCACCAGCGCGAGCTTCTTCATCGCCGCGACCCTGGATGCGGGCCCCGCGACCTCGACGCTCGTCACCGGACTCGCCGGGTCGAGCCGCTACCTCGCGGCGGTGGTGGCGTACGACGTGGTGGATGGCGTGAAGCGGTTCCGGCCCTCGTCGGCGTCGAGCGCGGTGCCGGCGTGGACGGCCGAGTACCCCGCCCAGACCCTCGGTGCCCGCGCGCCGCTCACGCCGTGGTCGACGCCTCCGGCTGCTCCCGTCGCGGCAGCGTCGGCCGCCGCCCCCACCATCACCTGGGCGGGCGACCCCGTCACCGACCGCTTCACGGGCGGGTCGCCGATCACCGGCTACCGCATCGAACTGCACCAGGCCGGCGTGGGACTCGTCGCCACCGCCGAGTCGTCGACCCCTGCGGCTACCTTCAGCGCCGCCGGAGCCGGGACCTCGGCCTCGACCACCGCCGCCGCGCCGACCCTCGCTCCCCTCCAGCCCGGTGCCCGCTACTCGGTGCGCGTCGCGGCCGTCAACGCCGAGGGCGTCGGCGAGCGCTCCGACTTCAGCCCCACCCTCACCCTGCCCGCCACGACTCCCACCCCGACGACACCCACCACCCCCACCCCCACCCCCGGGGCCGCCGGCCCGCGCACCCTCGACGACGCGGTGCTCCGCTGGGGCCTGAACGACGAGTCGAACAACGGCGCCTACTTCGGCGGCTGCAACTTCCTCTCGGCCGGCAAGACCGCCGACCCGGGCGCCTCGGCCGTGTTCACCGAATCGCAGTTCGCGAGCACCGCAGGCGCCGTGCGCATCGAGAAGCCCGACGCCTCGGGCGGCTACACGGCCGCCACCTGGGCGAACCGCTGCCTCGACCGCACCGGCGAGACGCTGCGCACCGGCAGCACCACACCCGCGGGCGGCAGCCAGTTCGTCATCACCGGCGGAACCGGCGAGGTCGACCCGGCCACCGGCAGTGCCCGCATCCGCTGGACCGGCGACGTCACCGTGGCCTACTACGGCGGCATGACGTTCTGGTACCTCAGCGACCCGCTTCTCACGGTGGAGAACGGCGTCGGCACCCTCACCGCCACGGCCAGCGGCTTCGGCACCGACATGGACGACCGCTCGAAGTGGCAGGCCATCCCCGCCCGCACCGTCACCCTCGCCACCCTCCCGGGCGTGCAGATCGGCGCCGAGGGCTTCACCGCGCTGCCCGACTACCGCGGCGTGGCCGTGTCGCTCCCCGCCGGTCAGACGGCGCAGTCGCGCGACGGCGCCGACTGGGGCTCGTTCCCGCAGAGCTTCGTCGACTTCCAGCTCGAGACGGGCCAGGCGGCGTACTGGTACTCCAGCGGCGGCCAGGCCGACGGCGCGAAACCGGCGACGGCGCTCACGGTCGGCTACGACGCCGCGACGTTCTCGGCCCCACCCCCGGTCGACGCCCCCGCCGCGGAGAAGCCGTCTGCGCGCGTGCCGCCGGCTCTGCGAGCGCCGCCCCGCTCGCCGCTCGCGCCCATCCCGGTGCCGGCCGCCGCCGCGGCCTCGGCTGCCGCCGCGAGCACCCCGGCCACCACCGCCCTGGCCGCCTCGTCGGTGGTCATCATCGAGCAGGCCCCGGATGCGGCACTCACCCGCGCCGAGCTCCTGCTCGCCCTGCTGCTGCTTGTGGCCCTCGGGCTCATCGTGGTGGTGGGCGCCGTCGGCGGCGGCGTGCTGATCCGGATGCGCCGCCCCTAGTGCGCGTGCTTCACCGGACGAGCGGGAACCAGTGTCGATCGCGAAGGGGGGAGCCGCCCGTGATGCCCACCCACGTGCCCTCGACGATCGGCGGGTTCTCCGAGGTCCACACGCCGAAGTGCGCGTGCGGCGTCGGCCAGGGATAGCCGTCCTGCGGTGACGCCACGACGTTCCGCACCGCCCCCACGAACACGAGGTGACTCCCGTCGCCGGTCAGCTGCTCCGCCAGGCTGGTGATTCCGAGCATGCCACCCGGGTCGTCGGGCTCGACCGACCGCAGCGGAAGGTCGAGTCGTCCGGTGTCCGCCCGGGGAATGCAGAAGACCCGGTCGGCCTGGCGGAGCAGGAGCCTGACTACGCACAGGGGCGTCGGCGGGGTGCTCCGCCGAATCACCTCGGCCCGGCCACCTGGGGGAAGCCACGCGGCGTCGGGTGTCACGTGGATGACGGTCTCATCGTCGGCAATCACCCCGCGAGCGTAGCCGAGCGGCTCCCGGCCGGCCTCACCGGCGGAGGTAGAATTGCGAGCGTTCGTGCGTGGGAAGGGAGCCGACGTGAACGACGCCAGGGCGCGCATCCGGCCCGTCGCCCGCTGTGGTGCGGCGACGGTGTCAATGCTCTTCGTGACCTCGATGCTCACCGGCTGCCAGGGCACACCTCCGCCACCCCTGTACGACGACGACACGGTGACCCAGGTCACGGTCACCATGGTCGACGCCGTCGACGACACCTTCGCCGCCTTCGGCACGACGGAGGGGTGGACCGACCGGAGCGGCCATGATCCCATCGATTCCTCAGGGGCCCGGAGTGCCGAGTTCGAGACAGAGGGGTGTTACGGCACCACGTGGATGGGCCTCAGAGAAGACGGCCCCGCCGGATTCCGCTATGCCATCGAACTCGACGGCGGAGCGCAGACGATCACCGACGACCTGCTGGCCCGGCTGACGTCGGCCTGGAGCGACCGCGGGCTCACCAGCATCTCCGGACCCGAGATCGGTGCCGACCAGCGCACACACCTCATCGCCACCGGCCCCGAGCAGCCGTCAGCGACCATCGACCTCTCCTACTACCCCGATTCGCCGACGCAACCGGTGCTCCTGGAGGCCCACGGAGTCTGCGCACACCCCTGATCAGCCAGGGCGACCCGTCGCGCTCAAGTTTCTGCTCAGGTTTTGCTCAAGACGCCGTGATCGACAGGCGTCGCCTACTAGCGTTCAGATGCCGGTGTGGGCCGCACCACCGGTGCGATCCCTCGGCGCCCACGCCACAGACGCACAACCGAGGACCGATGTCGAGATCGACGAGACCACCGTCAACCAGACGGCGACAATGGGGATCCGAGCGCACCCGCACTCCCCTCCCCACCGTTCACCGCCGCCCGAGCGACGCGAAGATCGTGCGGGGACGAGTGGCCATCATCGTCACCGTCTCCGCCTGGGTGCTCTATCTGGTGACGACGATCGCCCGCCAGATCTTCGAGTACGGCAACCAGGACTTCCGGCTCTCGATGGAGGCCGTCTTCTACCTCGTGGTCGTGACCTTCCTCACCTTCTCCGCCCTGATGTACCTCGTCGCCCGGCAGGGTGCGCTGCGCCGGTTCCGCGACCACGTGCGGGTGCCGCGAGCCGAGCTCGACCACCACTTCGCCTCCCCCCACCCCGATGGCATGACGGTGCTCGTGCCGTCCTACGCCGAGGAGCCGTCCGTCATCCGCAAGACCCTGTGGTCGGCGGCCCTGCAGGAGTACCGGACCCTCCGGGTCGTGCTGCTCCTCGACGACCCGCCGAAGCCCAGCGACCCCTTCGTCGCCGCACGCCTGGAAACCACGAGAGCGATCACCGACGACATCGCCCGCGCCCTCGAGGCTCCGGCGGCACGGTTCGCGGATGCTCTGCTCACCTTCGAACACGAGCTCCTGCTGACCGGGCTGGTCTCCCTCGACGCCGTCGAGATCCTCGCCGGCGAGTACGAGGAGGCCGTGCGCTGGCTTCGCGCCATGGCCCAGGACGAGCCTCACGAAGACCACGTCGACACCTTCTTCATCGACCAGGTTCTCGGCGGACTCGCCGACGACCTCGAGCTCACCGCCCTCGCCCTCCACGGCGCCCTCCACGCCGAGACCACCGGCGACCACCCGACCATCGGGTCGACTCTGAGCGGCGAGCGGATGCTCGAACTCCACCGCCGCCTGGTCTGGATCTTCGGGGTCGAGACGGCCGTCTTCGAGCGCAAGGCCTACGCCTCGCTGTCGCACGAGGCCAACAAGGCGATGAACCTCAACGCCTACATCGGCCTGATGGGCGGCCGCTTCCGCGAGGAGCGCATCCCCGAGGGCGTGGTGCTGCGCCCGGTGGCCGGCGCGCAACCGGCCGACGTCGTGGTGCCGAACGCCGAGTACCTCCTCACGCTCGACGCCGACTCGCTGCTGCTGCGCGACTACTGCCTGCGCCTGGTCTACCTGCTCGAGCAGCCCGACAACGCGCGGGTCGCCGTGACGCAGACCCCGTACTCCTCGTTCCGCGGCGCCCCGACCCGGATCGAGCGGCTCGCGGGCGCGAGCACCGATCTTCAGCACATCCTGCACCAGGGCCTCACCGAGTACGACGCCACCTTCTGGGTGGGTGCGAACGCGGTGATCAGGATGGAGGCACTCGACGACATCCTCGAAATCGAGACCGTCGGAGGCTTCGAGGTGCGCCGTTACGTGCAGGACCGCACCGTGATCGAGGACACCGAGTCGAGCATCGACCTCGGCCAGCACGGCTGGACGCTCGTGAACTACCCCGAACGCCTCAGTTACAGCGCGACCCCGCCCGACTTCGGGTCGCTCGTGGTGCAGCGCCGACGGTGGGCCAACGGGGGGCTGCTCATCCTGCCGAAGTTCTTCCGGCAGATGAAGGCGCGGAAACGCGCCGGCGACCCCGTGCGGCTGACCGAGATCATGCTGCGGGTGAACTACATGGCCTCGATCGCCTGGGCGAGCTTCGGCCTGGTCTTCCTCCTCGCCTACCCCTACGACAGCCGACTGCTGAGCCCGCTGGTGCTCCTCGCCGCGCTGCCCTACTTCATCGCGCAGGCCAGCGATCTCAAGGCCTGCGGCTACAGGTACAGCGACATCCTGCGCATCTACGGCTTCAACCTGATCCTCCTGCCGGTGAACCTGGCCGGGGTGCTCAAGTCGATCGAGCAGTCGTTGACGGGCAAGAAGATCCCGTTCGCCCGCACCCCCAAGGTGCGCAACCGCACCGCCACCCAGCTGCTCTACGTCGTGGCGCCTTACGGCATCGTCGCCTTCTCGGTGCTCACCGCCTGGCGCAACGTGATCGACCAGAACTGGGGCAACGCGGCCTTCGCGGCGTTCAACGCGTTCTGCGCCTCGTGGGCCATCCTCGGCAACATCGGCGTGATCAACTCGCTCGCCGACGTGTGGCTCGGGCTCACCGACTGGATGTGGGTCGACAAGAAGCACCGCGACCGCGATCACGACCAGAGCGGGAGCGCCGAGTTCGACTGGCAGACCGCGCTCTATCACGGCCACACCCCGGCCGGCGCTCCCAGCAGCTCGCGGCCCGCGCCGCGGCCGAGCGCCCGTGCGGCGCGACCCGCTGCGTCCGCCGCCCCGACCAGCCCCCGCCGGACACAGAACGAGACGCATCCCGCATGAGCACCCTCCCCCAGCCCGCCGGCCCGCGCGCCGGCAAGCGCCTGTCGTTCTGGCGGGTGCTGCTCGGCCTCGTCGTCGTGGCGGCCGTGGCGGCGGTGGCGGTGTTCGGCTTCCGTCTCGTCGTCGTCGACCAGGCCAGTGCCAGCGGCACCTCACCGTCGTTCGCCGGGTACGTGGATGCGACGCTCACTCCCGAGTACCCCTTCGAGACACCGGAGACGGGCGCCCAGGGCGACGTCGTGCTCTCGTTCATCGTGGCGGCCTCCCCCACCGACTGCACGCCGAGCTGGGGCGCGGCGTACTCGCTCGACGCGGCCGCAGAAGATCTCGATCTGGACCGCCGCACCGCCCGCCTGCGTCAGCTGGGCGGCGACGTCGTGGTGTCGTTCGGCGGTGCGGTCAACGCCGAACTGGCCACCGCCTGCTCGAGCGTCGACGACCTCACCTCGGCCTACCGCTCAGTCGTCGATCGGTACTCCCTGTCCACCGTCGACCTCGACATCGAGGCCGACGACCTGACCGACTCGGTCGCCGGAGAGCGCCGCGCGACCGCGATCGCGGCCTTGCAAGCCGAGCGAGAGGAATCCGGCCACGACCTGGCGGTCTGGCTCACCCTGCCGACCATGCCCACCGGCCTCACCACCGAGGGCAGCCACCTCGTCGACCAGATGCTCGCCGCGGGGGTCGACCTCGCCGGCGTGAACATCATGACGATGGACTACGGCATCGACCTCGGCGGCCAGACCATGGGCGACGCCGCGATCGACGCGCTCAACGCCGTGCACGGTCAGCTGGCGCGCGCCTACTCGATCACCGGTGACGACCTCACCGATGCCACCATCTGGGCCAAGCTCGGCGCCACCCCGATGATCGGGCAGAACGACGTGCCCGGCGAGGTCTTCACACTGGACGACGCGCACCGTCTGAACGACTTCGCGCAGCAGCACCGGCTCGGCCGCCTCTCGGCCTGGTCGCTCAACCGCGACCGCTCGTGCGGCCCGAACTACCTCGACACGACCACCGTGTCGAACCTCTGCAGCGGAGTCGACCAGGGCGACGAGACCTTCGCCGAGGTGCTCGCCACCGGTCTCTCGGCCGATGACGAGGCCGGCACCCCGACGGCGACCATGCCCGGACGACCGGCATCCGGTGGCCCCACCCCCACCGTGACCGGCGGCGCCGGCGCGGAGACGGCGACGTCCGGCCCCGGTCACGAGGGCGAGCCCCCTACCGACGACCCGGCCACCAGCCCCTACCCGATCTGGTCGCCCGGCGCCGTGTACCTCTCCGGCTCCAAGGTGGTCTGGCACGGCACGGTCTACTCGGCCAAGTGGTGGACCAGGGGCGACCGGCCGGACGACCCGGTCGCCGACGCAGCCGACACCGCGTGGACCCTCATCGGCCCCGTGCTCCCGGGCGAGACCCCGTACACGCCGCCGACCCTGCCGGCGGGCACCTACCCCGACTGGGCGGGTACGAGCGTCTACCAGGAGGGCGACCGCGTGCTGTTCCAGGGCATCCCGTTCGAGGCGAAGTGGTGGACGCAGGGCGACAGCCCCGCTGCGACCGAGCGCGACTCCGACGGGTCGCCGTGGGTCGCCCTCACGGCGGCGCAGGTCGAGGAGATCGCCGGTCACCGCTAGCCCCCGGCCGCACGGCGGTCGTGACGGCAGCGACGGAGTTCGGGCGCCGTTCCCGGTGACGACGGATGCCGGGACCGACGTCGGTGCGCATCTCCGTCGTTGCGCGGGGGTCGTCGGCAGACACCAGGGGCCGCGAGTCGCGGGTGGTTCGCAAATCGGTCGTCAACAGCCCCTTCACCGCCGGCGCCCGTTACGATCAGGTGGGGGCTCGCTTGACGAACGCGCCCCGTTCGTCGAGACGATCGGGAACGCCGACGCGCGTTCCCGTCTGGTGAAAGGAGGCCTGCTCGATGCCGTTCCGGAGCAAAGAGACCCTTGAAGCGTGGCTGGACGAGTTCCGCACGACCCGCGAGGGAGGGAACCTGATCAACGTCCTGGTGCAGGACGGAGACGACGGCGCCGACACCGGCCTCGTGATCGTGCCCCTGCGCAACGAGTCGACCGAGATCTACATGCAGCCCACCTCCCCGGGTTCCGACACCTGGGCGGTCACCCTCGGCCAGCGCGGAGGATCGTACGAGCTCAGCTCGGCCGAGCTGCAGGGGCTCGCCGCCGAGCTCGCCGTGGCCGCCTCGCTCTGCCAGTTCCTGCAGGAGAAGTCGGTCGACCACCAGGAGCCCCCGGCCGAATAGCACGACAGCCCGCGGAGACGGAGACGGGCCGGCCGGCACCGACTGGGGAAAGAAATTAGGTATGCCTTACCTTATTAAGGCTACGCTTACCTAGTCCTTCCCGTTCGCTGTGAGTCGCTCTGCCGACTCGCATCCGTCTCACTCGGAGCTTCTCGTGAAACCACATCCCTTCCGGGCGCGCACCGCCCTCGCGACGGGCGTCGCCGCCGCGCTCGCCCTCTCGGCGGTCGCCGCGGCACCGGCCATGGCCGCACCCGCCCCCGCCACCGCACCCGGGGCATCCACCGACACCGCTGCGACCGCAGCCGCAGCCGCAGCGGCCGCCACCCCCATCTCCGACGCCGTCTTCACCTGGGCCCTCAACAACGAGTCGGGCAACAAGGCCTACGCCCCCGGCACCTTCAACCTGCTCAGCGCCGGCATCCTGCCCAAGACCTCGGCCGCCGACACGGTGACCTCGAGCGAGTGGAAGGCCACCGACGGCAACGTCACCATCCAGAAGAACCTCAACGGCGCCTACTCCACCGCCACCTGGGCCGGGCTCACCACCGACACCACGGGTGCCGCCATCGTGAGCCCCACCAGCGGCAAGACCAGCGGCAACCGCGTCTCCATCGCCGCGGGCACGGGCACCGTCGACCCGGCCGCCGAGAACGCCGACATCCAGTGGGACGGCGACTTCACCGTGGCCTTCTACAGCGGCATGACCCAGTTCTCGGCGAGCGACCCGCACCTCGTGGTCGAGAACGGCGTGGGCACGGTCACCGCCACGCTGAACGGCTACGGCACCGACATGACCGACACCACCGAGTTCAGCACGCTGCCCGCCACCGAGGTGGTGCTCGCCGACCTGCTGAACGTCGACGTCACCGCCACGGGCTTCGAGGTGGCCCCCGAGTACCTCGGCGTCACGCTCACGCTGCCCGAGGGCACCAGCCCGCAGAACACCTCGGGCGCGACATCCGGGGCCTTCCCGCAGAGCTTCGTCGACTACCAGCTGCTCACGGGCCAGTCGTCGTACTGGTACTCCAGCGGCGCGGCGACGGATGCGGGCAAGGTCGCCCTGCCGATCGCTGTGGGCTACACGCAGCCGGCTCCGGCCCCGAAGGTCACGGTCTCGAAGGTCGACTCCCTCAACCCGCTGGGCGACACCATCACCGTCACGGGCACCGGCTTCGCTCCGAACGCCCCCGCCACCAACGGCGCCCGCCCGCCGTTCGCCGGCCAGTTCGGCGGCGTCTACGTGGCCTTCGGCACCTTCCTCGACACCTGGAAGCCCTCGGAGGGCGCGCCGAGCTCGGCGCGCAAGACCCTGCAGTCGGCCACCAAGTGGGGCGTGACCGCCTCGCAGCTGCCCACCATCGGCACCGACGCCGGCATCGTGGTCGACGAGAACGGCGGCTTCAGCACCACGCTCACCGTCTCGCGCGGCTTCGCCGGAGCCCTGTCCGCCGGCAACTACGGCATCTACACCTACCCCGGCAGCGGCGCGACCTACGCGCCGTTCGAGACCTACACGCCCCTCACCTTCGCGCTCGCGGGCGTCGACCGCATCGACGGAGCCGACCGCCTCGAGGTGGCCACGAAGGTGTCGCAGCAGGCCTTCCCCTCCGGCGCCGACACGGCGTACCTGGTGAACGGCTACGTGTTCAGCGACGCCCTGTCGGCCGCACCCGCCGCCGTCAGCGACGACGCCCCGCTGCTGCTCACCGCTCCGGATGCGCTGTCGGCCGGTGTCGAGGCCGAGCTGAAGCGTCTCGATCCCTCCACCATCGTCGTCGTGGGCGGGCCCGCCTCCGTGTCGGAGAAGGTCATCAGCTCGCTGAAGTCGATCGCCGGCACCGTCACCCGCATCGCGGGCGCCGACCGGTACTCCACGAGCATCGCCGTGGCCGAGTACGCGTTCGGCGGCGAGGGCGACTCGGTGGCCAACGCCTACTTGGCCACCGGAACGAACTTCCCGGATGCGCTCTCGGCGAGCGCCGCGGCCGGCACGAAGGGCGAGCCCGTCATCCTGGTGCACGGCCCGTCGTCGGCCGTCGACGCCGCCACGGCCGCGGCCATCACGGGGCTCGGCGCCTCCTCGGTCACCATCGCGGGCGGACCGGCCTCGGTGAGCGCGGGCATCCAGACCTCGCTGGCCTCGGTCGAGGGTGTCGAGTCGGTCACCCGGCTGGATGGGCCCGACCGCTTCGCCGCGTCGATCTCGATCAACAACGCCGCGTTCGACACCGCCTCGCAGGTGTTCCTGGCCACCGGCTTCAATTACCCCGACGCCCTGGCCGGAGCCGCTCTCGCGGGCTCGCTCGGAGCGCCGCTGTACGTGGTGCCCACCGACTGCGTGCCCTCGGGTGTGCTGACCGCGGTCGCCGACCTCGGTGCCGACGCGGTGACGCTGCTCGGCGGACCCGTGTCGCTGAGCCAGAACGTGGCCGAGCTGAAGGCCTGCTCGTTCTGACGGGCGGCGGCCTGACGGGCGGCGGCCTGCCCGACGTGACCGCCTGACGGACGTGACCGCCTGACCGGCCGACCACCCGCGCTCGACGGCGCATCCTGAACCCGCGTTCCGGCCCACCAGCCGGGGCGCGGGTTCTGTGTACCCGGCCACCCCGGAATATAGTTGTCGATACAACCGTTGACCAGCATCATGACAGACCACACTGATCTCCTCGCTCCCGACACCGTCATGGGGGCGGTGACCCTGCGCGTCGGCGACCTCGACCGCATGATCCCCTACTACCGCGACGCCGTGACGCTCGACGTGATCGCGCAGCAGGGCGACTCGGCGGTGCTCGGCCGCGGCGGGGTGCCGGCCGTCATCCTGAAGCACGCCCCCGAGCTGAAGAACCCCGAGCCGCGCGCGGCCGGACTCTTCCACACCGCCATCCTGTTCGAGTCCGAAGCCGCCCTCGCGGCCGCGGTGTACTCGGTCGCCACCCGCTTCCCGCACTCCTTCACCGGCTCGAGCGACCACCTGGTGTCGAAGGCGTTCTACTTCGACGACCCGGAGCACAACGGAGTGGAGCTCTACTGGGACCGCGATCGCACCGAGTGGAGCTGGGTGCACGGCCAGATCGAGATGTCGACGCTCTACCTCGACCCGAACGTCTTCCTCGAGCAGCACCTCACCCCCGAGTCGGTGGCCGACCCGCGACTGGGCGGCGCGAGCGTCGGGCACGTGCACCTCTCGGTGGGCGACGTGGCCACCGCCCGCGACTTCTACGTCGACACGCTCGGCTTCGAAGTGACGGTGGGCCTCGGCGCCTCGGCCCTGTTCGTCTCGGCGGGCGGCTACCACCACCACATGGCCATGAACGTGTGGAACTCCCGCGGCGCCGGCCGCCGGCAGCAGACCCTCGGGCTCGGCCAGGTGGAGATCGTGCTCCCGGATGCCGACGGCGTCGCCTCGGTCGACGACAGGCTGCGGCAGCACGGCCTGCAGACGGCGAACGACGGGCGCACCGTGACCGTGGCCGACCCGTGGGACAACACCATCCTGCTGCGGCCCGCCGCCGCCTGAGCCCCGGCCGGCGCACGCGAGAACGGCACCGCCTCCGTGAGGAGGTCGGTGCCGTTCCGACGTGCGCGAGGCCCTGGAGCTACGCCGAGGCCAGGCCGATGGAGCCCGTGGCGGGCACCGAGGGTGCGGTGCTGCGCGCCCGCACCCGGCGGGGAGCCTCAGGCTCGGCGTCGGTGTACCGGCCGACAGGCCGCTCGTTGGCCGAGTTCGTCGAGATGTAGGAGCCCCACACGTGTCGAGGGCCGTATTCTGGGGTGTGTTCGGTCATTCTTCTGCCTTCCAGAGGTGATGGTTGGATCGAACCTGCGGTGCCGGGGTCCAGCCCGGCACCGCACTTCTCATTCGGGGTCAGGCCTGGCCGATGCCGACCTGCTCGGGGGCGACGTCGGCGCCGGGAGCCGAGGGCTCGAGGGCCTCTGCCACCCGGAGCGCCAGCGTCGCGTCGACGTTGTGCCAGTACTCCAGCACGCGGGTGCGCAGCTCCGGGATGGTGACCTTCGACACGTGGCCGGCGATGTTCGCCACCAGGCGGTCGCGCGCCGCGTCGTCGAGCACCTCGCGCACGAGCGTTCCGGCCTGGCCGAAGTCGTCGTCCTCGGGGTGCAGGGTCGCCGCCGCGCGCACGAGCTCGCCGTCGGACTCCCAGCCCGCGTCGTTGCCGTGGCGCGCCGGGTCGGCGTGCGGGCCGCCGTAGGAGTTGGGCGCGTACACCGGACGGTCGGCGGGAGCGAAGTCGTACCGCATCGCGCCGTCTTTGGAGTACGAGTTCACCGGGCTGTGCGGCGCGTTCACCGGCAGCTCTGCGTGGTTGGTGCCCACGCGGTAACGGTGAGCATCCGCGTAGCTGAAGATGCGGGCGAGCAGCATCTTGTCGGGCGACGCCGCGATGCCGGGCACGAAGTTCGACGGCGCGAAGGTGGCCTGCTCGATCTGCGCGAAGTAGTTCTCCGGGTTGCGGTTGAGCGTCATCTTCCCCACCTCGTGCAGCGGGTAGTCGGCGTGCGGCCACACCTTGGTGAGGTCGAACGGGTTGAAGCGGTAGGTGGCCGCATCGGCGTAGGGCATGATCTGCACCGAGAGCGTCCACGAGGGGAAGTCGCCGCGCGAGATGGCCTCGGAGAGGTCGCGGATGTGGAAGTCGGCGTCTTCACCGGCGATCTGGTCGGCGGCGGCCTGCGAGAGGATCTCGATGCCCTGGTCGGTCTTGAAGTGGTACTTCACCCAGAACCGCTCGCCGGCGGCGTTGATCCACTGGTAGGTGTGCGAGCCGAAGCCGTCCATGTGACGCCAGGAGGCGGGCAGGCCGCGGTCGCCCATCAGCCAGGTCACCTGGTGCGCGCTCTCGGGCGAGAGGGTCCAGAAGTCCCACTGCATGTTGTGGTCGCGCAGGTGCGTGCCGGGCAGGCGCTTCTGCGAACGGATGAAGTCGGGGAACTTGATGCCGTCGCGGATGAAGAACACGGGGGTGTTGTTGCCCACGAGGTCGTAGTTGCCCTCGTCGGTGTAGAACTTCAGGGCGAAGCCGCGCGGGTCGCGCCAGGTGTCGGGCGAGCCCTGCTCGCCGGCGACGGTGGAGAAGCGGGCCAGCATGTCGACGGATGCGCCGGGCTGGAAGAGGGAGGCACGCGTGTAGGCGCTCACGTCACCGGTGGTCTGGAAGGTACCGAACGCTCCGCCGCCCTTCGCGTGCACGACGCGCTCCGGAACCCGCTCGCGGTTGAACTGAGCGAGCTTCTCGACGAGGTAGTGATCGTGGAGGACGACGGGCCCGTCGGCGCCGACGCTCTGCGAGTGGTCGTCGCTGGCGACAGGGGCACCGGAATTGGTGGTGGTGTAGTTGTCGGTCATGGTCTCCTCGTTCGTTTTCAGGATCTGTTCTCGCCCTTCATGATCTGACCTCGAGCTTCTGGCAGGCTGGGCACAGGCCCCAAAAAGTCACCTCGGCCGTGGTCACCCGGAAGCCGCCCGTCGACGAGGGCGCGAGGCAGGGGGCGGCCCCGTGCACGCAGTCCACGTCTTCGACGGCGCCGCATCCGGTGCACACCACGTGGTGGTGGTTGTCGCCGATGCGCCGCTCGTAGCGCGCCGGCGAACCGGCGGGCTCGATGCGGCGGATGAGCCCCGCCTCCGTGAGCGCGTTGAGCACGACGTAGGTGGCCTGCAGCGAGAACCCGGGCAGCCCCTCGGCGGCCCGGCGGTGAACGGCGTCGGCGTCGGCGTGCGGCAGCTCCTCGAGCACCCGCAGCACCTCCAGACGCTGCCCGGTGACACGCAACCCGGCATCCCGGATGCGCGTCTCCAGCTCGATGGTCATGGAACGACCGTAGCCGCTAATTATGAACAATTCATAATTAGCGGCTACGGCGGGCGTGTCGCCCAGGTGTCCAGCCGGGGTTACCGGGTGCAGACCGCCAGGTCGTCGACGCTCTTGGTCACCGAGGCCTCGCCACCGATGACCGTCACCCGGGTGGCCCCGAGATCGGTGATCTGGTCACGCGTCTCCTGCGGCACGCAGCCGCCGGGGATCGTGAACAGCGGGGCGTCGATGCGGGGCGCGTAGGCCGAGGCCGAGAGCGCATCCGTGAACGTCAGACCGGTCGTGAGCAGCACGCGGTCGGCGGTGTCGAAGAAGTACGCGTTGATGTTCCGCGACGCCTCGTACCGGTCCTTCCCGCCGAGCCGCTCGGTCGGCGCGATCGTGTTCGCGTCGGCGAGGATGCCGGCCGAGACCGACGCCTCACCGCCCACGATGACGAGCTTGTCGACGCCCAGGTCGGTGAGCAGAGCCTTGGTGGCGGCGTCCAGCTTCGACTGGCCGCCGTTCACCAGGATGACCGGAGCCTCGCCGGCCACCGCTGCACCCGCGGAGAGCGCGTCGGCGAACGACGTGCCCGTGGCGAGCACCGCGTACGGGGCGCCGTCGGGGTACGCGGCCTTCGCCACGTTCCGCGACACCTCGTACCGGTCGGCCCCGCCGATGCGGGTGACGGTGCCGAGCGTCTTCAGCTCGGTCTCGACCGCGGTCGAGACCGTCGCCGGCCCGCCCACGATCACGATGTTCTTCGCACCGAGGCGCACGATCTCGTCGCGCACCGCCTGCGGCAGCACGCCGTTCTGCGTGAGCAGGATCGGGCCGCTGTCGACCGTCGCGGCCGGGGCCGCGGCGAGGGCGTCGGGGAAGACCTCGCCCGAGGTGACGTAGACCGAGTCCGCGCCGTCGGGGAAGCCGTCCTTCGACAGGTTCACCGAGACCTCGAAGCGGTCGGCTCCGGCGATGCGGTCGACCTCCGGCGGGTTCGGCAGACCGTTCGAGACGGTGACCGGGATGCGCACGACGGTGCCGCTCGGCGACGCGGTGAGCACCAGCTCGCTGTTCTTGTACGCGTCGACCGGAACCTCGACGGAGACCGTCGCGCTGCCGTTCGTGACCGGGATGGAGGCGAACGTCGCCGCCGAACCCGTCCAGGTCGCCGTGAGCGAGGTGTTCTCCGGGCTGCCGAGGGAGGTCAGGTTCAGACCCGACACGGTCGCCGACACGTCGGCTCCCAGTTCGACGTCACCGGCGGTGACGCCGCTGACCTGCACGGCCTGGCGGGCGAAGTCGGGCGTGAGGCCCGGGTTCGACTCCAGGTACGAGATCCACGCGTCGCGGTCGACCAGACCCGAGTCGCGCGTGTTCGTGCCGCTGGTGAACTCGCGGAAGTTGTCGCCTCCCTGGAGCAGGAAGTTGAACGACCCGATGCGGTACGAGGCCGCGGGGTCGATCGGCTCCCCGTTGATCCAGATGCCGGTGATGTGCGATCCGCGGGCGGCCGTGGCGTCGAACGTGTAGGTCACGTTCTTCGACAGGCCGAGCTGCAGGTAGGGCCGCGACGGCACGGTGCCGTCGGGGTTCGTCTGCCACTGCTGCTCGAGAACGGTCTTGAACTGCGCGCCCGTGAGCGAGGTCGTCCAGAGGTTGTTCACGAACGGCAGCACCGCGTTGGCCTCGGCGTAGGTGATCGTGCCGTCGGTG
This sequence comes from Herbiconiux liangxiaofengii, assembly GCF_041927335.1. Classification (NCBI taxonomy): domain Bacteria; kingdom Bacillati; phylum Actinomycetota; class Actinomycetes; order Micrococcales; family Microbacteriaceae; genus Herbiconiux; species Herbiconiux liangxiaofengii. Next base: position 314,350 of record NZ_JBHFHD010000008.1, read on the forward strand.
TTCGCGGGGTTCGACGTGGTGTCGCCCTTGAACAGCAGCTCGGCACGCAGGCCGCCGGGGTTCACGACGCCGATCTCCGCGCCGCCGCGATCGGCGGAGCTGAGCGACGACACGAGCGAGTCGGCCACCAGGTCGCCGAGCGTCGACTCCGAGGCGCGGTCGTCACGCGAGCCGCCCACGTAGACGCCGTCGACGTAGCTGCCACCCGTGTTCGCGGAGGTGATGTCGGCGGTCACCGAGCCCTTGGGCTGGTTGCCGATCTCGGCCGCGTAGGCGAGGGCGGCATCCGTGATCGTCTTCACCTCGGCCACGGCCGGGTAGGTGTTGACGAGCTGGGCGTCGAGGGCGGCGCTGAGCGCTGCCGTCTCGGCCGGGGTCGCGCCGGTGGCCGAGGCGAGGCGCTTCACGTTGGTGGCCGTGTAGCTCACCAGCTCGTGGGTCTCAGGATCGATGCTCAGCTTCACCTGTCCGATGTTCTCGCCGTAGTTTCCGGTCTGAAGCACGGGGCGGGTCTTGTCGGTGCCCTTGATAGGACCGTCCCAGGCGTACTGCTTGTGGGTGTGGCCGGTGAAGATCGCGGCGACCTTCGCATCCGTGTCGTTCACGATCTTCGCGAACGCGCCGCCCTGAGCGAGCTCCTGCTCGAGGGTCGCACCCTCGACGAGGCCGGCTCCGGCCCCCTCGTGGTAGCTGGCGATGAGCACGTCGGCTTCGCCGTTGGACTCGTCACCGTCGGTGAGCTGGGCCGCGACGCGGTTGACCGCGTCGACCGGGTCGCCGAAGTCGAGGCCCGAGATGCCGCCGGGCGACACCAGCGAAGGCGTCTCCTGCGTGATCGCGCCGATGACTCCCACGCGGAGACCCCCGACCTGCTCGATCGCGTACTCGGGCAGCGCCGGAGTGGTGGTGCCCTTCTCGTACACGTTCGCACCGAGGTAGGCCCACTTCGCGTTGCGCGCGTCGTCGGCACCGATGATGCGGTCGGTGAGGTCGGCGTAGCCCTGGTCGAACTCGTGGTTGCCCACGGCGCTCGTCTTCAGGCTCAGCGCGTTCAGCACGTCGATGGTCGGCTGGTCCTGCTGCACGCTCGAGGCGAACAGCGAGGCGCCCACGTTGTCACCCGAGGAGATGAACATCGAGTTCGGGCTCTGGGCCTTCAGCTGCTCGATCGTTCCGGCGAACTTGACCGTGTTGGCATCGATACGACCGTGGAAGTCGTTGATGTCGATCAGGTTCAGCTCGACCGGACCGGCCACCGGGTTGTAACCCAGCACCACGGGGTCGTGGTCGCTGGAGCGGAAGACGCTCTCGTCGTAGAAGTTCGTCGCGTTGTAGTTGTAGCGGCTGTACTCCTTGGCGATCGTCTCACCCGAGTTGATGTTCCAGATGTCGACGCCGGTGACCTTGGCGTCGGCCGACGGCGAGGCGAACACGTGGTCGAGCGAACCGCTCGTGCCACCGAACGAGTAGCTGTACTTGCCCGACTTCGCGCCCTGGTCGATGTAGCCGGCATCCGTCAGCGCCACCGCCGGGTCTTCCTTCGAGTAGGCGTTGAAGTCGCCGATCAGGAAGACGTCGGTGGTGCCCAGCTCGGTCTGCAGCGACGACGAGAACGACAGCAGAGCCGCCGCCTGACGCGTGCGGTCGCCGTTGAAGGCGCCCTGGACGCCGTTGGCGTTGTCGCCCGTCGCGGGCGGCGTGCTGTCGCCCTTGGACTTGAAGTGGTTCACGATGGCGATGAACTCGCCGCCGGTGGCGCCGACCGGAGCGAACTCCTGTGCCAGCGGCTGGCGGGCGTTCGAGAACGCCGGGTCGATCAGCACACGTGACGCGCCCACGGGCTCGACGGCGGCCTTCTTGTAGATGAAGGCGGTGCGGATGACGTCCTGCTGCGCCAGCGGCGGCAGCGCGTCGGCGGCGGGCGAGGGCACGAACGCCCACTCCTCGGAGCCGAGGGCTGCGTTCAGCGCGGTGACCAGGGTCGACAGGGCCGAGTCGCGGTCCTCGCCGAACTTGGCCGAGTTCTCGATCTCCTCGAGCGAGACGACCTCGGCGCCGAGGCCGTTGATGGCCGCGACGATCTTGGCCTGCTGGCGGGCGAGGTCTTCGGCCTCGGCCGCACCGCGGGCGTCGCAACCCCGGTTCACGGTGACCGGGTCCTTGTCGCGGTCGACGTAGTACGTGCATCCGGTGAGCTGGTCACCGGTGGTGGTGAAGTAGTTCAGCACGTTGAAGCCGGCGATCTGGATGTCGCCACCCACCTCGGCGGGAGCGACGTCCTGCTCACCCGTGAACGTGGCCGGAGCGGTGCCGCCCACGGCGTACTGGGTGGTGGGCTGGAACTTCCAGGCGCTGTTGCGGAAGTCGAAGATCAGCGGCGCGGTGAACGTGGCCTTCGAGCCCACGACGATGTCGGGGTTCTCGGTGAGGTACGGCAGCGGGATGTTCTGTGCTGCTCCTCCACCGTTGGGCAGGAAGTTGATGCTCGCACCGTCGTCGAGGGTCACGGCGCGCGCGGCGTTCGACGCCACGGCGGCGGTGTACTCGGCGCTGTCGGGACGGGCCGTCTCGGTGGGGGTGACCAGCGGGGTGTCGCCCGCGGCCAGACCGATCTCGGCGTACTGGTTGGTGGAGTAGTTGTTCGTCACCGTGAAGTCACCCTGCGGTGCGACGAGCATGCTCTCCATCGTCTCGCGGGCGGCGTCGTCGAGCGGCAGCGTGAGCGCCAGCGGGGTGACGGCCTCGGCGGGGGTGTCGAGCTTGGTGAGCCCGGCGGCCGAGGTGACCTCGAACTCGGTCAGGCCCTGGAACTCCGTGACGGTTCCGGTGAGCTTCACGTGATCGCCGATGGCGACGGATGCGACGGTCGACGCCGAGTAGACGTAGATCGCGTCACTCGCGGTGCGGCCGGTGACCTGCGAGCCGGTGCCCGGGGTCTGGATGACGTAGCCGTTGAAGCCGCCCGTGGGGTACACCGCGGTGACGACACCGCTGGTGCTCACGACCGGCTTGTCCGAGGTGGCGAACGGCGACGAGGCGCCGGTGCCCTGGAGCTCGGCGATGGTGTACTCGGTGGGGTCGGCCGGAGGCGTCGTGGGCTCGGGCGTGCCGGTCGGCGTCGGCGTGGGCTCGGGGGTCTCGCCCTGGCCGCTGCTCTGCGGGGTGACGTCGGCCGACGAGACGAAGTCGGCCGAGTTGACGTCGGTGTCGGCGAAGCCGGTGCGGTTCAGCGAGTTCGGCACGCCGTTGGCGCCGTCGACGGTCGCGACGCCGCCCTCGAAGGTGTTGGAGGTGCCGTAGCCGACCAGGTCGACGATGTTCTCGGCGCCCACGACCGAGCCGGTGGCGGGGGTGAGCGCGGTGGTGGTGCTGGCGAGGAAGAGGGTTCCGTTGGTGCCCGACGGGTTCAGCGCGCTGCCCAGGTCGACATCGGCCTCGGGGAGCGCGGCGCCGGTGGTGCCGTTGCCGTTGATCGCGGCCAGGTAATAGCCGTCGGCGGGGATGGAGCCGGTGAGGGCGCCCACGCCGTTCGCGGCGGCGCTGGCGGATGCGCTGCGGTACTGCAGCGACCAGCCGTCGAGCGACACTGGGGCGTCGCCCGGGTTGTACAGCTCGACGAACTTCTTGTTGAAGGGGGCGTTGGCACTGCCGCCCTTGAGGTACGCCTCGTTGATGATCACGCCGGTTCCGTCGACGCTGGCGGATGCGGATGTTGCGACCCCGACGAGTGGCGCCGCGAGGAGCGCACCCCCCAGGATCGTCGCGAGAACCGCTTTCACGGTTCTCGTGGCTGATTCGGACATGGATCTCCTAGGACGAAGGGCTCACACGGATTCCGTCATGCTAGGGGCCTCATGCAACGAAAGAAAGACTGAACATTTCCAGCAGGTTAACTTAGGGAAACTGAAGGATTGTCACCCCCATGGGGGTCAAAAACACTATGGGACAGGCGCCGCGCTTGTCCAGAGCGCGACGCCTGTCGATTCTGTTCTGTGACCTTTTCAGGGGGCGTCGACCGGCCCCGCGGAGGCCGTGGCGAAGGACAGGCTCGCCACCTCCCCGGGCACCACCGGTGCGATCCCGACCCGCAGGGCCGTGACCAGGTACTGCGCGCTCGAGTCGCCATCCGCCTGTTCGAAGCCGGTGTCTCCCGGGGCGCCGAACTGATCGGGCTGCACGTTGGCCATCAGCGAGAGCACCTGCGGCAGGGCGCCCACCACCGCCGACAGGGCCGTCACGATCGGCGCCGTGGCCAGCGAGAGGGTGGAGCCGAGCGTGGTGACCGCTCCGATCGCCGTGGTGCCGACCGCGTTGGCGACGGGGGACACCAGGAAGGGCGCGAGAGCGTTCACGATTCCGAGCAGCCCGTTCAGGGTCAGGCCGAGCGGACTCAGCAGCGGATTCAGCACGATCGCCGCCCCGAGAGCCGTCGCACCGACCGTGAAGGTCGCCGTGCTGTCGATCACCGCGCCGAGCGGAGCCACGAGGTCGACGGTGACGGCCACCAGCGGAACCAGCCCGGCGAGCAGGTTCACCCGCAGGCCGAGATCGACGGTGAGCGTGGCCGCCCTGATCTCGTTCGTCAGCTCGGTCACCACGTCGGTGACGAAGTCGTCCAGCAGGTCGCCCACCCGTTCGACCAGGTCGTTGACGACCAGGTCGTCCAGCACCAGCTCCGAGTTGGGGGCCAGGTTGTTGATCGACGTGGAGTCGTAACCGAGCAGCTCGTCGAGGTCGACCGAGATGGTGCCGTTCACCAGGTCGATCGACACCACGCCGTCGCCGAGCGGAGTCGTCAGCAGTGTGGCGACCGAGCCGGCCAGGTCGAGCCCGGACAGGCCCACCGTGCCCGTCACGTCGCCGACCGCCAGACCGCTCACGAGCCGGGCGAGCAGCGCGGTGCTGATCGAGTTGGAGATGAGCCCGTTCGTGCCGAGCAGCGAGTCGATCGAGGACTGCACGGCGGGCAGCCCCGTCGAGACGTCGTCGACCAGGTCGCCGATCAGGGGTGAGTCGATCTCGAGGCCGAGGCCCGCGATGCCGTAGTCGCGCACCACCCCCGAGACGCTGCCGTCGCCCCAGAGCGCGGAGCGCAGGGCCGCGCACCAGTCGAGCGTGGAACTCGCCGCCACCGCCCCCACCTCGAGCCGCGCATCCGTGATGCCGGCCGCAGCGGGGAGGAACGTGCTGAGGCCCACCGTGGCGGGCTCGGGCAGATCGGCGTCGGGGGTGGTGGGGGTCACGCCCACCCCGCCGGAGTTGCTCACCAGCCCGGAGGCCCCGGCGGCGGTGCCGTAGCCCGACACCTGCGCGTACTGGTTGACGGCGCCGGCCGAGCCCACGGGGAGTCCTACGGTGAGGCCGGTCAGGTCGATACCGGCCACGCCGCCGAGCAGCGACACGTTCAACGGGTTGGTGTAGGTGGCGGTGGGCGGCGCCGATCCCTGGTCGATCGAGGTCGGCGGATCGACGGCGAGCGCGCCGTCGGCGGCCCGGTCGAGCTCGACCCCGTTCAGGGCGGCGAGCGAGTCGAGGTCCTGCGTCAGCAGCTCCCCCGAGAGGAAGCGGCCGAACGCCGTGGCGGCATAGCCCTCGTCGGTGCCGCACGCGAACGACGAGGTGCCGACGGTGCCGTGCACCCACTCCTCGTCGGGCCACGAGGCCGTGGTCGCCGCGATGGTCGAGGGCACGAGTGCCGTCGTGAGCACCGCGGTGGAGACGAGCGCGATGGTTCTGGTGACTCTGCGCATGTCAGATCTCCTCGTGGTGGATGCGGCCGGTGGGGGTGCGACCGGGCTCGGCCCGGCCGGTATCGGTGTTCAGGCCCGACAGGCTCTGCCGGCGCAGTCGCGTCCTGGCGATCACGAGGGCGAGCCCGATCAGGCCGGCGGTGAGCGCACCGAAGGCGATGACGCCCGAGAGCATCCCCTCGCGCCCGGTGTTCGCGAGGTTGCCCTTCGACGGCTTCACGGGAGTGATCGCCGCTCCGTCGACGGCGGTGGCGGTGAGGCCCACCCCCATGCCGCCGGTGAGACCCATCAGACTGCTGTCGGCCTGCGCCGCGGCCGAATCCTCGACCGCGAGCGTCACGAGCAGGTGCTCCGGGCTGCCGGGCACGAGCGGGGTGAGCTCGAAGCTCGGGCTGGTGGTGCTGTGGTCGTCTTCCGGGGTGGCCTGCGTGATGCGGGCCGCACCCTCGGCGCACGTCGGCGCGCCGGCCTCGACACCGGTCCAGGCGACCGAGCAGCGGTCGACGGTCATCACGAGGCCCCGCGGATGCTCCGCCAGTTCGCCGTCCTTCCGCAGCTCGAGCGAGAGGGTGGCGCGGGCGGCGTCCTCCAGCCGGGCGTCGACCCGCCAGTAGGCGGGGTCGCCGGGGCTGAGGTCGGGGAACATCGCCGGGTACGGGTCGGCCGCGAGAACCAGCCGGCCCGGCATCCCGGTGGCGGTCGGCACGTCGACGAAGGCGGCCCGGGCGGAGTCGGCGAGCAGCAGGCTCCCTGCCGTCAGAGCCAGAACGGCCGCGGCGCCGATGGCGCCGGTGACGACGCGCGAGGGCGCCGGCACGGCCGATGGTGGGTGGTGCATGTGTTTCCCCTGTCAGTGACGTGGAGCGACCGGGCGGCGTCTCGGCCAGAAGCCCCACGCGGCGATCGACGCCGCTCCCACCGTGACGGCGATCATCGCCGTGGGGGATCGAAGGGTCAGCACGGCCGAGCCGATGCCCGGGAAGGAGGCGACGACGCGGCCCACCTCGGCCACGACATAGCGGTCGCGGTCGGGGAAGGCGTTGTCGTCGCCCTTGAGGGTGAGCGTGCGCTCCGCGTCGTCGGCCGCCGGTTCGACGGCGACGACGCGGTGCGTGACGGGTGTGCCGCTGTCGGGCCGGTGAACCGTCACCACGTCGCCCACCCGCAGGTCGGCGGCGGAGACGGACTGCACGACGGCCGCGGTGCCGGTGGGCATGGTGGGCGACATCGACCCGGTGACGAACACGATCACCGAGAGCGAGAACACCCACGACACGAGCAGCCAGACCACCACGAGGATGCCCACCGTCCCCGCCGCGGCGACGGCGATGTCGCCGGTCCTCTGGGCGGTGACGGTGGGCATGTCGGTCTCCTCGTGGGTCGGGAAGGGTGCTGCTACGCGGTCTCGGCCTCGAACTCCCAGGCCGGGGCGAAGGTCAGGCCCATGTAGTCGTCCAGGGTGAAGCCGGGCGCCGGGGTCAGACCATCGGGCAGGGTCACCTCGAAGCAGTAGAACTGCGTGCTGCCGGCCTCGGCCCCGAGCGCCTGCTCCGCCGATCCACCGGTGCTGTCGAGCGCTCCGTCGGCGATCACGGCGGGGGCGCCCGGCGCTCCGCTGAACGCGCCGACCTCGCACGTGAACGCCGCGTCGTCGGTGGCGACCCGCACGTCGAGGGCGCCGTAGAGCAGACCGTCCGGGTCGTCCTGCACGATCGTGGCCGCGGGCACGGCGGCCTGCAGCAGCACGTCGCCGGCCAGCGAGGTGTCGGAGGTCTGCAGCGCCACTCCGGCGTAGACCGAGTCGCCAGGGGACAGCGACAGGGCGTCGAGACCGAAGGTGATCTCGCCACCGGGGTTGGCCTCGTCGTTCACGAAGTCGTCGGGGTCGGTGTACGGCGCGACGGTGTTCTGCAGCACCTCGAACGTCGAGGTGCCGATGCCCGCTCCCCCGGCTCCGTCGCCGCCGAACACCCATTCGGTGTCCGTCCAGGCGGCCAGGGTGGCGGTGGCTCCGATGCCGAGCACGGCGGCGCCGGCCGCGAGTGCGAAGACCTTGCGGCGGGCCGTACCGGTGGAGCGGCTCGCCTCTGAGCGATGTGATGTCATGTGGATTCCCCTTGTTCCAGTCGACCGGCTGCGTGCCACGATGCGGCGCCGGGTGATCCTCGATTCGGATCTGCACCGGACGCTATGGGCCGGCGGCCGGCCCGCACATCCCCTCAGAACGCCCTTTGCGTGGTCGCTCAGTGGTCGCTCCCCCCGGCGCGCACGGGTGCGTATCGCGACTCGGTAGTGGATTCAGTAGTGGCGTGGGCAACCACTCGGTCGTTCGCACCGAACACTGAATGAAGGACGACAAGAATGTCGACCTGAACATCAGGTGTTGAGTACAGTTGCGGCAACGGCAAGTCACGGGTGGGTATCGACTCGCGGGGTCGTCAGCGAAGAAGAGATGCACCGTTCGTGCTGACCGTGGGGGTTCAGGATGCCGGAGAACAACCGGAGACCAGCAAGAGACACCGGGGGCGACGATGTCGTCGGCCTCGATCGGAATGCGAAAGAGGTGGCGGCACGGCTGGCGCGAGGCGGCAGCGTCGTGGTGGTGGGCGAGCTGGGCACCGGCAAGAGCCACCTGTCCCGGGCGGTGATCACGCAGCTGCGCGAACGCGGGCTCGACCCGGTGCTGGTGCGCGGGGCGCGACCCCTCGCGAGCACCCCGTTCGGTGCCCTGCAGGCCGTGGGCGACCGGAGGCTGGCGCCCCTGATCGACCGGAACGACGAACCGGCCGACGGCCCCCCGCTCGTGCTCGTGGTCGATGACGCCCACACGCTCGACGACGACTCGCTCCGCGTGATCACCGACGCCGTCTACGACGGCAGGGTGCGCGCGCTGCTGTCGATCACCTCGGCGCCGACGAGCGCCCACCCCACCACCATGCCTCCGGCCGTCGCAGCCCTGTGGCTCGATGGCCTTGCCGAGCGCCACGACCTGCAGCAGCTCGATGACGAGGTGGCCGACGCCCTGATCACGTCGTTCGTGGGCGAGCACGTGCTCGACTCCGTGGCCCGGGCCGTGATCACCGTGCGGTCGGCGGGTTCCCGGATGCTGCTGCGCGAGTTCGCCCTCGACGCCGTGGAGGCCGTTCGCCGCGGGGAGGATCCGCTCGACCCCCGCCGCGCGCCGCGAGCCGGGTCACGGCTGTCCGACGCCATCCGGACCGTCGTGAGCGAGTACACCGAGGAGGAGTGTCTGGGGCTCGCCCTCACCGGCCGGCTCACCGGCATCGAGTTCACCACCCTCAGCCGGGTGGTGGCGCCCGAGGCGCTCGACGCTCTCCTGCGCCGACGTGCCGTGCGCACCGACGGTGGGCCGCAGCGGCTGCTGTACCCGAACGGGCCCCTCGCGCTGGAGGCCGAGCGGCAGCTGCCGGCCGGACTGCTCGACGCGACCCTCGACGCCCTGATCACCGAAGCGCTCAGCGGGCGGCGGGGGCGGCCGAGCGAGCCTGTGATGCGCGTCACGGCGGCGGCCTGGCACGAGGGCCGCGCCGGTGTTCCCGGCCCCGACGACGTCGACCACTGCGTCCGCGTGCAGGTGCTGTCGACCGCTGCGCGCTCCGCGAACGCCGAGGGCCGTGCCGATCTGGCGCTCGCCTACGTGGAGATCTGTCATGAGGAGGTGCCTTCGCCGGCGCTGCAGCTGCAGGTGTCGCGCGCGCACGCTCGACTGCGGCGCTTCGACCTGGCCTACGCCGCGCTGAGCGGACTCGACGCCACGACCATGCCGACCGACGATCTGCGCCGGGTGGTGCGCTGGTGGTCGACCCTGATCGGGTGGCAGCCGCTCGGCCGCGAGTTCGCGGAGATCGACGAGTGGCTGGCCGCGGGCGGGGTGACCGACCCGAGTGTGCTCTGCGAGCTCGCCGAGCAACGTGCCGAGGCGGCCTACCTCGAGATGGACTGGACCGAAGCCGCTCAGCGGGCCGCCGCCGTGCTGAACGTGCGGGAGGCCCACGTGCTCGTCCGCCTGAGGGCGGCCATCGTGGCGGCGATGGCCCTCGGGCAGCTGGGGCGCGGGCGCGCCGGCGTCGACCTGCTCATCACCGCCGACCGGCTGAACCGCGATCCGGTCACCGGCAACCCGGTGTCGGTGCTCGCCGAGCTGGCGCTGATCTGCTTCCAGGCGGTCACCGGCCTGATCGCCGACGCCATACCCCCCGGCCTCGAGGATCACTTGCGCCAGGCCGTGTCGATGGCCGCCCAGCGCAAGGACCGCAGCGGTCTGGTGCTCTCGGGCATGGTGTCCGGCGTGGTGCTCGGCTTCGCGCGCGGTGACGACCACCACAGCGACCGCGAGTTCGAGGCCGCCCTCGGTCGGGTCGACCGCATCGAGTTCGCCGTGTTCCGGCCGCTCATCGCGCACCTGCGCGCCAGCGCGCTCGCCCGGCTCGGACAGGCCGAGCAGGCGCGGGCCGTCATCGACGACGTCGACATCGAGCAGCTGAACCAGCACCGCCTCTTCCGCTACTCGCGGCGGGTCGCCGAGTTCGACGTGGCGCTCGCCGACGGTGATCTCGCGGGGGCCGAGGCGGCTCTCCTGGGCGCCGAGGACGAGCGCGCGGCCGGCGACCCCTCATCCGCCCCGTCACTGCTCGAAGAGCTGCGGATGGCCGCACTGCTGCAGGCGCTCGAGCGGGGCAGCGGCCCGCACCTCACCGCGGTTCCCGCTCTCGCCGAGCCGGAGCCCCGGGAGCTCACCGAACGCGAGCACGAGGTCGCGCTGCTCGTCGCGCGGAGGCTCAGCAACAAGGAGATCGCGCAGCAGCTCTACCTGTCGGTGCGCACCGTGGAGTCGCACATCTATGCCGCCCGAGGCAAGCTCGGCGCGGGATCCCGGCGCGAACTGGGACTGCTGGTGGCCGAGACCGAGGGCAGGAGGCACTGAGCGGGCGGTAGACTGGGGGCCGTCCTCCCCCGACCACTCGCCAGGAGCGCCTCCGTGCCGAAAATCGTCGTCGACGTCATGCCCAAAGCCGAACTCCTCGACCCGCAGGGCAAGGCCGTCGCCGGCGCCCTGGGCCGGCTCGGCAAGTCCCAGTTCACCGGCGTGCGCGTCGGCAAGCGCTTCGAGCTCACGGTGGAGGGCCCGGTAGACGAGGCCACCCTCGCCGATGTGCGGGAGATCGCCGACGAACTGCTGTCGAACTCGGTGATCGAAGACGTCGTGAACATCACGGTGCTCGACGAGGCCGGCTCGCACAGCGCCGCCGGAGCGCTCGCGTGACCCGCGTCGGGGTCATCACCTTCCCCGGTTCGCTGGACGACCGCGACGCCCAGCGCGCCGTACGGTTCGCCGGAGCCGAACCCGTGGCCCTCTGGCACGGCGACCACGACCTGCAGGGCGTCGACGCCGTGGTGCTGCCCGGCGGCTTCAGCTACGGCGACTACCTGCGCTGCGGCGCGATCGCGTCGCACTCGCCGCTGATGCGCGAGGTCGTCGAGGCCGCCGAGCGCGGAGTTCCCGTCCTCGGTATCTGCAACGGCTTCCAGATGCTCACCGAGGCGCACCTGCTGCCCGGCGGCCTCATCCGCAACGACCACGGCAGCTTCATCTGCCGCGACCAGGTGCTGCGGGTCGAGAACACCTCCACGGCGTGGACGAACGCGTTCACCGAGGGCCAGGAGATCACCATCCCGCTGAAGAACGGCGAGGGCGGCTACATCGCGTCGGCCGAGACGCTCGAGCGCCTCGAGGGTGAGGGGCGGGTCGTGTTCCGCTACCTCGGCGTCAACCCCAACGGCTCGCTGAACGACATCGCCGGCGTCTCGAACGAGCGGGGCAACGTGGTGGGTCTGATGCCGCACCCCGAGCACGCCATCGAGGCCGGCTTCGGCCCCGACACCGCCGTCGCCATGCGCTCCGGCGTCGACGGGCTCGGCGTCTTCGCCTCCGCCCTCCGCGCCCTCCTAGCCGCCTGACCCTCTCCCCTCCCCCCTGCCCACCTTTGTAAGCGACAGATCCTCACTTCTGAGGTATGGTGTCCTCTGCTCGTCGAGCAGACCCATCCATACCCAAGGAGATCCATGTCGACCACGACCTCACCTTCACCCTCACGGCGCAGATTTGCCGCACTCATAGCGGGATTCGCCGTCCTGCTCGCACTGGTGTCATTCATCCCCGCCCAGTCCGCGTCAGCTCGAGGCTGCGTGCTCGGTCCGAGTCTCGGCGCCGCCGCGAAGGCGGCCGGGGTCAGCTGCCCCGATGTGGAGGGAAACGGCTCCACCGGCGGCGAGAGCGGTGCCTGGGGACCCGCCAACGGCGGGTGCAAGTTCGGCTGGGACGCCAGCCAGCTTCCCGCCGGCATGCTCGACTTCCTCGATCGAGGCTCGGCGTTCCACAACGAGTATCCATCGACGGGCGGGTCGCGCATCACGACGACCACCTACCGTCGTGAGGGCAAGACGGTAGGGCAGGTGAGCGTCCACTACTACCCGAGCGACAAGACGTTCATCATGACGATCAATGTGTACGGGCGCGCGGGTAACAAGTCCGAGTTCGCCTACTTCGATTGTGCCGACTCGCGAGATGGCGCCATGTACGACAACATCCCGGGCAGCCCGACGATCGTCATGTCCGCTCCGGGCACGGCAGTCCCGGTCGGGGTCGAAGGCTATGTCGAAACCCGAGGAACCATGACCGCGGTTCCCGACGGACGGTACCTTCTCCGTATCGACGTGACGAACACCGGCTCGCAGGAGGGTTTCGCCGACGTCTACCTCGGCCTGAACGGATACTCTGTCGACAGCGTGGTCTCGCTGCCCCGGGTCGCCCGGTGTGCGCCCTACCAGGGCCTGATGTGCACGTTCGACACCCTGCTGCCGGGTCAGACGCTGTCGATGCTCATCGCCGTCCGAGCGGAAGGCGATGATTCAGTCACCTCAGCCATCGACGTCGACGTCACGGCGCTCGGAAGAAAGAAGGTCGCAGATGACGTCGGCTCCGCGCCGGTCAACCGCACTGTCGTGACGCAGAACCTGTACCAGGTTCTGCGTCCGTAGTCGCAGGCGGTCACCACGCCCCAGGGGGCGGTCTGGGTGGGGAGGTCGAAAGAAGACGTCGAACTCACCTCATCCCGGCCGCCCCAGAGCATAGGGTCAGCCTATGAGCGAAGCGATCACCATCGTGCGGGCCGACATCACCACGATGCAGGCCGACGCGATCGTGAACGCGGCCAACAGCTCGCTGCTCGGCGGCGGGGGCGTCGACGGCGCCATCCACCGCCGGGGCGGGCCCGAGATCCTCGCCGAGTGCCGGGCCCTGCGCGCCGGCCCGTACGTCGACGGCCTCCCGGCCGGGGATGCGGTGGCCACCACCGCGGGGCGGCTTCCCGCCCGCTGGGTCATCCACACGGTCGGCCCCGTGTACAGCCGCACCGACGACCGCTCGGCGGTGCTCGAGTCGGCCTACCGCCGGTCGCTCGAGGTGGCCGGCGAGCTCGGCGCCGCATCCGTCGTCTTCCCCGCGGTGAGCGCCGGGGTGTACGGCTGGCCGCACGCTGATGCGGCGCGCATCGCGATCTCAACCGTTCGGGCGAGCCCCTACGCCGGGGCGGTCGCCTTCGCCCTCTTCAGCGCCGACATGGTGGCAGTGTTCGAGGCAGCCCTGGCGTCCTGACGGCCCGCCCGGCCCTCGAACCGTCGCAACCCGCCCTCTGAGAGGCGCGGAAGGGCGGTTTGCGACGGTTCGGCGCCCGCAGGGCGGGGGGGGGGGGGGGGAGCGGGGCGGGCGGGTCAGTCGGCGTCGGGGCCGCGCTGGACCGCGGTGAGCGACGTGGTGTCGAGCGTGGCCGCGCCACCGTACCCGCTGCGCCGACGGTGCAGGAACGTCACGAGCCACAGCACCACCCCGAGCACCAGCAGGATGCCCGCGATCTGGTACTGCTGCGGGTCGCGCCCCGAGGTCCACGGCAGCACGAGGTAGAGGCACGCCACGGCGCCCACCACCGGCAGCACGGTGGGGGTGCGGAAGTGCCCGTGGTCCACGGGCTTCCGCCGCAGCACCAGCACGCACACGTTCACCACCGCGAACACCGCCAGGAGCAACAGCGAGGTGGTGCCGCCGAGCAGCACGGCGATGGGGTTGGCGGGGTCGATCGACACGAACGCCGTCAGCCCCAGCGCGATCACGGTGGTGAACAGGATGGCGGCCCACGGAGTGCGCCGCTTCGGCAGCACCTTCGACAGGAACGGCGGCAGCACACCCTGCTTGCTCATGCCGTAGAGCAGCCGACTCGCCATCATCATGTTGATCAACGCCGAGTTGGCCACCGCGAACAGCGAGATGAACGGGATGAGCGCCGAGATCGGGAAGTCCGGTGCCGCCGTCTGCACCACCGTCACGAGCGGGGTGTCGTTTCCGGCCAGCTCCCCCACCGGAACGATCGCCACGGCCACCACCGACACCAGCACGTAGATCACGGCGGTGATGCCGAGCCCGGTGAGCATCACCTTCGGGAAGATCTTCGAGGGGTTCTTGGTCTCCTCGGCCATGTTGACCGAGTCCTCGAAGCCCACCATGGCGAAGAACGCCAACGACGTGGCGGTCGAGATGGCGAGGAACACGTTCTTGTCGTCGGGCGTCTCGAACGCCACCACCCGCGAGAAGTCGGCCTGCCCGCCGAAGATGGCGAAGAAGCTGATGAAGATCACCAGCAGCAGTCCCGACAGCTCCACCAGGGTGAGCACCACGTTGAGCCCCACGCTCTCGGCCACGCCCCGCAGATTCACCACCGCGATCAGCAGCATGAACGACAGGGCGATCACGAGCGCGAGGCCCGGCCCCTTGCCCAGACCGAACCCGATCGCGAAGTTGCTGGCGAACGCCCCGGCCGCGGCCGACGCGGAGGTGACGCCCGACGACATCACCGTGAAGCAGATCAAGAAGGTCACGAAGTGGATGCCGAAGGCCTTGTGCGCGTACAGGGCGGCACCGGCGGCCTGCGGGAACTTGGTCACCAGCTCCAGGTAGGAGCACGCCGTGATGGTGGCCACCACGAACGCGATGAGGAACGGCAGCCAGGCCGCACCACCCACTTCGGCGGCCACCTGACCGGTGAGGGCGTAGATCCCGGTGCCCAGGATGTCGCCCACGATGAAGAGCAGAAGGAGCTTCGGCCCCATCACTTTCTTGAGTTCGGACTGGGTCTCCGGCGAGCCGGTCGACGCGGACGTCGTCGTCATGCACCCCAGCATGCACCCGTTAACCTTCGTTCGGCATAATGCCCCTATGGCGAAGAAGACGAAGACGGCACTGAAAGACCTCGTGAAGGCCCTGGAGAAGCACCAGGAGGTGCTGGCCGACCGCAAGAGCGGGGACGGCAAGCGCAGCCGGGCGGCCAGCCGGGTCCGCAGCGCGACCATCGCCTACGCCTCGGCCATCTACTCCCGCAACGGCGGCAAGAGCCCCTTCCTCGACCTGCCCGACCCGGGGCTCGACGCATCGACGGTCGCCTCGCTGAAGGCCGAGAAGGCGGCCCTCGACGCGAAGCAGTCGGCCAAGAAGTCGTCGTCGGAGCTTACCGAGCCGGCCGCCGACGCGCCCGCCGCCGCCGACTCCGCAGCGGCAGAGCCCGACGCCGGCACCGAACACCCCTCGGCCTGACCTCGCCCGGCGGCGAACACCACCCGCCGCTGCACGGCGAACCCCACCAGGTACAGCGTCGCCTCGGTGACCAGCTTCGCGACGAGCAACGGAGCACCGGCCGCGGTGAGCAGTTCGAGCAGGCCCACGTTGGCGGCCAGCAGTACGGCGACGAGCGCGGCGTAGCGCAGCGCATCCTGAACCGCCGGCCGACGCGACCGCTTCCGGAAGACGAACCGCCGGTTCACCGCGAAGTTCACCGAGGCGCTCACCACCCTGGCCCCCACCGCCGAGAGCACCAGCGAACCGGTGACGGCGACGAGCAGCTGCAGCAGCAGCACGTCGACCACGAAGGCCGCGGCCGACGAGGCGGCGTAGCGCAGCAGCGGCCGCAGCACCCGCCACGAGTCGACCACCGGCCGGAAGTGCGAGGAGGCGTTGCGCTCGAGGTACACGGTGTCGATCTCGAGCTCCTCGATGCGGTGGCCGGCCGCGCGCGACTCCAGCAGCACCGCGAGCTCGTACTCGAAGCGATCGCCCGGCAGTCCCACGAGCCAGGGCAGCAGGCCGGGCGGATAGGCCCGCAGCCCGGTCTGGGTGTCGCCGAGCCGGAGCCCCGTCGCCAGCCGGAACAGCCCGCACGAGACCGCGTTGCCGAAGCGGCTGCGGGCCGGCACGTCGCCGGTGAAGCGCCGCCCGCCGAGAACCATGGTCGACGGATGCGCGCGGGCCGCCCGCTCGGCCGCGCCGGCCACGCGCAGCACGTCGGCCACACGGTGCTGCCCGTCGCTGTCGGCGCACACCACCACCTCGCCGGGATGATGCCGCAGCGCGTGCCGGAACCCGGTCTTCAGGGCAGCTCCCTTGCCGCGGTTCACGGCGTGCCCGATCACCTCGGCACCGGCGGCCCGGGCGAGATCGAAGGCCAAGTCGTACTCGGCGCCGCTGCCGTCGTCGACCACGAGCACGGCCGCGTGCGGAGCCGCCGCCCTCAGCTCGGCCACCAGGTCGACGAGGCGGGCATCCGGTTCGAAGGCGGGGATGAGCACGAGCACGGCTCAGCCCTCGTTCGCGATGTAGAGGATGTCGGAGGTGCCCCGCTCGTCGGAGGTGCCGTTCGGGTCGTTCACCACCTGGCCGTCGAAGTACATCGTCGACGAGCCGCCGCCATCGAGGTTGTAGGCGGTGGTGGCGCCGAGCGACTGCATGATCTGGGCGAGGCCGGTCATGGTGACACCCGCGCTGTGGCCCGCATTCCGGCCGTCGACCACCACGAACACGAGGTGGTTGTCGTCGATCACGCCCACCGCGGTGCGCGGCTGCTCACCCTGGATGGTGTGGTTGCCGAAGTTGGTGTCCACCTCGACGCTGTCGATTCCGTCGACGATCTCGCCGCCCTCCACCAGGGCGGGCCCGAAGCTGAGGGTGTTCCAGACACCGTCGGCCACGAGCTGGTCGGCGGTGGTGGCGGTCTCGTCGTACACCTTCACGGTGCCGTCGGAGTAGAAGGCGAGCCCCTCGCGGGCGCCCTCGTCGCGATACACGACGCCGTTGCGGATGACGATGCCCGTGTCGCGGAAGCCGTAGTAGTCGCCGTTCACGGCGAAGATCGCGTCGTTGTCCTCGGCGGTGGCCGAGGTGGTCTCGGTGATGTTCTGCCCGAAGGAGTCGTCGGCGAAGGCCGAGCGGAGCACGGTGGCGTCGCCGAGGGTGACGTCGGCGACGTAGTAGGTGACGGTGTCGTCGCCGGATCCGGTGGTGACGGTGGAGAGCTGGATGTCGGCGTCGTCGGACGTGTAGCTCGTGGGGGTGGTGGTGACCGTGCCGGCGTCGCCGCTCGTGTCGTCGTCGACCGTGGCGGCCGTTCCCGACTGCGCGGCCTGCTCGGCCTCGTACTCGTCGACGTTCGCGATGGCCACGTGCGGCACCAGGTACCGCTCGGCGGCCCACGCGGCGCCGCCGCCGAGGCTGAGCGCCACCACCAGGGTGGAGGCGATGACGACGGTTCGGCGGCGCGACCACCGCCGCCGGGTGGGGGTCTGTTCGTTCTCGGTGTGCATACCTCCTTGCTACGCACCGAGTCCAGGCGCCCGCCTCGACGGAGCTTGCACCGCCTTATGAGTTGCTATCGGCCTCCGATGAGACCTCGGCCGCGCGTCACTCGGGCGAGCTGCCGATGTTCACCATCCAGTGGATGCCGAAGCGGTCGGTGAGCATGCCGAAGCTGTCGCCCCACGGAGCGGGCACCAGCGGCTCGTCGATCCGGCCGCCCGCCGCCAGGGCGTCGAAGTAGCCGTGCAGCTCGCCGGAGTCGGTGCCGCTCAGCGACACCGTGATGTTGTCGCCGACGGTGAGCTCCATCTGCTGCGGGGTGTCGGCCGCCATCAGCACGAGGCCGTTCGGCGAGGTGAGCTGGGCGTGCATGATCTGCCCCTCCTCGCCGGGCGCCACCGGCATCCCGAAGTCGGAGAACGTGTTCATCCGCAGGTCGCCGCCGAACACCGAGTGGTAGAACTCGATGGCCTCCTTCGCCTGGCCGCGGAAACTGAGGTACGGGTTGAGAGTGGTCATCGTCGGTTCCTCCTCGTGGTCGTGGTGGTCGTGCGGTCACGGTAGCAGAGCATGTGAACGGTGTACACATCTGTGCGATGAACGGATGCCGCGGCATCCGTCGCCCGCACCACGACCATCGAGGTCAGCCGGCGCAGGCTCCCGACGACACGGGCTCGGTGGCGCCCGCCGCCGCCAGCACGGGCGCGATCTCGCCCAGCGTCATGGCGTAGCCGGTCTCGGCGTCGATGGTCGACCGTGCGAACACCACGCCCACCACCTGGCCGTCGACGTCGAACAGGGGGCCGCCCGAGTTGCCCGGCAGCACCGTCGACCGCAGCGAGTAGATCTCGCGGGTCACGGGATCCTGGCCGTAGATGTCGCGCCCCACCGCGTCGACCACCTCGCGCACCCGCGACGGCACCACGGAATAGGGCCCGTTCTCGGGGTAGCCCGCCACGACTGCGGAGTCGGCCGACGCGAGGTCGGTGCCGAGCGGCAGCGGATCGACCGGCAGACCGGGCACGTCGAGCACCGCGAGGTCGCGGTCGGGGTCGAACACCACCAGTCGCGCGTCGAGCAGCTGTCCCACTCCGCCGAGCTGCACGAAGAGCTGCTCCGATCCCGCCACCACGTGGGCGTTGGTGACGACCCGGTCGCCTGCCACCACCCAGCCGCTGCCCTCGGCGTCGGAACCGCAGCGCGGGGCCGACGACAGGATGCGCACGACCCCCGTGGATGCCGCGTTGACGGCATCCGGAACATTCGGATCGGGCTCGGGCGCACCCTGGATGCTCTCGTCGCCGAACGCGAACACCTGCGGGAACCCGGCGTCGTCGAGCACCTGCCCGAGACTGCCGAGCGCGCTCTGCGACGGAACCGGGGCGAGCGAGTCGAGGGTCGAGACCACACGCGAGGACGCCACCGCCTGGGTCACCGGAGCGAGGCCCGTGGTCTGCAGGAACCCAGCGAGCAACCACACCACCACCGCCCAGGTGGCGAGGCCCAGGATGCCGCCGCCGAGCGAATCCAGCCCGCGGCCGATGCGCACCACCCCCACCACGCGTCGCAGCAGCCCCGCCACCAGCGAGAGCACGCCCACCGCCAGCGAGATGCTCAGGATGAGCACGGCGGCCGCGGCGAGGGTGCGTTGCAGACTGCTGCTCCAGCCGAGCCCGGCAAGCCAGTCGACGGCCGGCGGGGCCGCGACACTCGTGATCAGACCGCCCGCGACGATGCCCACGAGGGAGGCTGCCGTGACGAGGGCGCCACGGCGCCAACCGCCGATCACGGCGAGCAGGGCGAGCGCGAGCAGCACGAGGTCGATGAGGATGTCCATGTGGGTCTCATGGTAGGGACGCGGGGTTGGTCGAGCCTGGGAAGCGGGGCCCCGATTGTGGGGCTCGCTGTCGGACTGGATGGGTAGAGTGACGCCATGACCGCTGCGCTGACCGAGATCCCCCTCACCACGATCGACGGGGGCACGGCGACGCTCGCCGACTACGCGCCCGTGAAGCTCATCGTGAACGTGGCGTCGCGCTGCGGCCTGGCGCCGCAGTACGAGAAGCTCGAGGCACTGCAGAAGCAGTACGAGGCGCGCGGATTCACGGTGCTGGGGTTTCCGAGCAACCAGTTCCTGCAGGAGCTCGGCGACACCGAGAAGATCAAGGAGTACTGCTCGCTCACCTGGGGCGTCACGTTCCCGATGTTCGACAAGGTGAAGGTGAACGGCCGCTCGGCACACCCGCTCTACCAGGAGCTCACGAAGACCCCCGACGCCGACGGCAAGGCCGGCCGCGTGAAGTGGAACTTCGAGAAGTTCGTGGTGACGCCCGACGGCACGGTGCACCGCTTCCGCCCGTCGACGGAGCCCGACGACCCGGCCATCGTCGCGCTCATCGAGGCCTCGCTGCCCGCCTGAGGTTTCTGAGCTTTGCTCGCTTAATACGCGGTTCTCCAGTACCGTCTGGTTTGACCGGCACCCGCCGGCATCCCGATCGAACGGAGACCCCATGCCTCGCCGCACTCTAGCGACCCTCGCTGTCATCGCCGGCTGCTCCGCCATCCTCGCCGGCGGGGTGATCGCGCCGGCCGGTGCGGCCACTCCGGGTGTCGAGAGAATCAGCGGCGCAGACCGGTACGCGGTATCGGCCGCCATCTCGGCCAACACCTTCACTGGGCCCGACCCGGTGCCGATCGCCTACGTGGTGTCGGGCGAGGTGTTCTCCGATGCCCTGTCGGCGTCGGCACTCGCCGGCCTGCGGGGCGGCCCGGTACTCCTCACCACGAAGAACGCGGTGCCGGAAGCCGTGCGAACCGAGCTGTCGCGCATCGATCCGGTGAAGATCATCGTTCTCGGCGGCGCAGCCACCATCAGCGACGCCGTGTACCAAGAACTTCGTAAGCTCTCGCCCACGGTCACCCGGATCGGCGGGGCGGACCGCTTCGAGGTGTCCGCCAGTGCCGTGCACGACTACTACTCGGCGACGACGCCTCGTCCCGCCGTGCCGATGTCCTTCGTGGCATCGGGTGCCAACTTTCCCGACGCCCTGTCCGGTGCCGCAGCAGCCGGTCATCTGAGCGGTCCGGTGCTCCTCACCAGCAAAGATCGCCTCCCCGATTCGGTGCTCACCGAGCTGAAGGAGGAGAAACCGAAGAGCATCCGAGTACTCGGAGGTCCGAACAGTGTCGACCAGTCGGTGATCGATACGCTCACGAGTGGGGTCACCACGGACACAGCCCGTGTGCCGGGGGCGGATCGATTCGCCGTCTCGGCGAAGATCTCCGAGACCAGCTTCGGGGAGAGGGTACCGGTCGTCTACATCGCGTCCGGCGAGGTCTTCCCCGATGCGCTCTCCGGGTCGGCCGCGGCCATCGCCAAGGAAGCGCCGGTGCTTCTGGTCACCAAGTCGGCCATCCCCGGACTGATCGCAACCGAGCTGCAGCGTCTGAAGCCGGCGAAGATCGTCGTTCTCGGCGGAACGAACACCATCGACGCCGCGGTGGAGGCACAGCTCGGGGGCTTCGTGGTGAAGTGATGAGGTATCGTCGCGCGTAGAGTGTGCGCGATGAACGGCAACGACAGTCGCGGGGAGCGCGAGCGGATCGCGGGCGAGCTGCGGCGGGCCGGGTGTGTGTTCGCCGAGGAGGAGGCCGACGTCATCCTGCGGGCCGCCGGGGGCGACTCGGCGGCGGTGCGGCGGTTCGTCGCCGAGCGGGTGGGCGGCCGTCCGCTCGAGCACGTCGTGGGGTGGGCCGAGTTCGCCGGGCTGCGCGTGGTGGTGGGGCCGGGGGTGTTCGTGCCGCGGCGGCGCACCGAACTGCTGGTGCGGGTGGCGGTGGCGGAGGCTCCGGCCGGGGCCGTGGTGGTCGACCTGTGCTGCGGCTCGGGCGCCATCGGGGCGGCCATCTCGGCCTACGGTGACGGGCGCATCCGGGTCGCCGCCTCGGCCGACGGGGAGCCGACTTTCGTTCTCGGCACCCCGCATCCGGCCTCCACCCCGGGGTTCGAGGTGTACGCAGCCGACATCGACCCGGCTGCGGTCGCGGCCGCACGGCAGAACCTCGGCACCGGGCGGGTGTTCGAGGGCGATCTGTACGAGGCGCTGCCGGCCGGGCTGCGGGGTCGGGTACACGTGCTCGCGGTGAACGCGCCCTATGTTCCCACCGAGGCGATCGGCATGATGCCCGCCGAGGCGCGGCTGTACGAGGCCGCCGTGGCCCTCGACGGCGGGGGCGACGGCCTCGACGTCCAGCGACGCGTGGTGGCCGGCGCCGCGGAGTGGCTCGCGCAGGGCGGCCGACTGCTGATCGAGACCAGCGAGCAGCAGGCCCCGCTCACCGCCGCACTGTTCGAGGCCGCCGGGCTACGCCCGCGGATCCAGCGCGATGACGACCTCGATGCGACCGTGGTGGTCGGTACGCGGTGACGCGCGACGCTGCAGGTCAGCCCTTGTACGGGGCCTTGACCATGGCGATGAGTGCGGCGACGCCGAGCCCGCCTGCGATGAGGGTGATCAGACCGACCACGCCGATCAGTACTGCTCCGACCATGAGCGCCTCCTAGAACGTCCGCTCCAGCCTATCAATCGGCAGGCCGCCCCTCTCACGCCCACGGGTCGATCAGCACCTTGCCGTCGAGCTTGCCCTGCACGAGCAATTCGAGCTGCTCGCCGAGCGCCGACAGCGGCACCACGTCGACCAGCAGCTCCGGCCCCACCACGCCCTCGGCGAGGATGTCGAGCGCCGGGCCGAGGTCGTCGTCGCACACGTGCGCGAGGCTCGACTCGATGGTGACCTCGCGGAACACGAGGGAGTGCACGTCGAGCTCCGGCTTCGCCTTCGGCAGCCCCACGGCCAGCACCCGCCCGCCGTCGCGCACCAGCGACACCGCCGTGGCGAGCTGGCCGGGGGCCCCGCTGGCCTCGATCACCACGTCGGGACGCACCCCGCCGAACGCCGCCACCACCTCGTCGGCGAGCGCATCCGAGGGGCTCACCACGGCCGCGGCACCGAAGCGCAGCGCGCGCGCCTGCTTGGGGCCGGGGAACTCGACCACCACCACCGACGCGTCCACGAGATGACGCAGCCCTGCGAGCACGAACGACGCGATCGCCCCGCCGCCGATGATGAGCACGCGGTCGCCGGTGCGGGCGCCCGAACGCCGGGCGGCGTGGATGCCGACGGCGAGCGGCTGCGCGAGCGCGGCGTGGTCGAACGACAGCCCCTCGGGGATGCGCGCGAGCGTGCGCGCCGGCACCGCCACGTACTCGGCCATGCCTCCGTCGGTGCTGAGACCGAACGTGTAGTAGCGCTCGCACAGGTTGGTGCGGCCCTCGAGGCAGCGCGCGCACGTGCCGCACCACACCCCGGCCCCGCTCGCGACACGGTCACCGGGCTGGAAGCCGGTCGACGCATCCGCCGTCACCACCTCGCCCACGAACTCGTGCCCGGGAACCATCGGGCCCACGTGCCCGGTGACCCGATGGGGCACCGTGACCGGGAAGACCTTCGGGCCCACGGCCCACTCGGTGGCGTCGGTTCCACAGAGCCCGGAGCGCACCACCCGGAGCAGCACCTCGCCGGACCCCGGCTCGGGTGACGGGGCGGGCACCTCGGCGACCCGGATGTCGTGGTCGCCGTGATAGACCGCGGCCCGCATCACACCAGCACCTTGCGCCGTCGCCGCGCCACCGAGTAGAACACCGCGGCGACGAGGATGAGCACGCCCTGGAAGATGTACTGCCACATCTGCGACAGCCCCAGGAAGGTGGTGGCGTTGAGCACCTGGATGAGAAGGATCGAGCCGAACAGGCTGCCCACGAAGGTGCCGCGGCCGCCGAGCAGCGAGGTTCCGCCGAGCACCACCGCGGTGATGCTGGTGAGCGTGTACGAGACGCCCTGGGCCGGATCGCCGACGCCGATCTGGGTCATCAGCACGATGGCGCCGAGGAAGGCGAGCACTGAGGTGGCGACGTAGGCGAACACCACCGTGCGGTCGATGTTCACACCGATGCGCCGGGCGGCCTCCTCGTTGGAGCCGGTGGCCCGCAGGCGCCAGCCCCACTTGCGCTTGCGCAGCAGCAGTTCGAGCAGCACGGTCAGCACCACGAGCAGAACGAAAACCAGCGGCACGGGCCCCACGCGGGTGGTGACGAGCGCCGTGAACGAGCCCGCGATGTAGCCGCCGGGCGAGTCGCGCAGCAGGAAGCTGAGGCCCTGCAGCGCGATGTAGAGCGTGAGGGTGGCGGCGATGGCGGTGAACTTGCCGAACCTGATCAACGATCCGTTGATCAACCCCGTGGCCACCGCGAGCACGAACATCAGCAGGATGCCGAGCCCCATCACCCCGAACGGCTGGCCGTCGTTGACGAAGAACGACCCCACCACCACCAGGAAGCCGGCGAGCGGCCCCACCGAGAGGTCGATGCCCCCGATCAGCAGGGAGATGGTCTGCCCGAGGGCGATGAAGCCGAGGGCGCTCACCAGCATCAGCACCGAGAAGATGTTGAAGTCGGAGAGGTAGCGCACGTTCTGGCTGAAGATGAAGGCGCCGAGCACCGCGATCACGGCCACGAGCAGGGCCGACGGGGCGTAGTCGCCCTGGATGAAGCGGCGCAACGGTGTCGACTTCGCGACGTTCTCGGTGGCCAGCTGCGTGTTGGCGGTGTGCGCCGTCGACGTCACGGCCGACTGCACGATGCGGGTCTCGGTGATCTCGTCGCCCACCAGGGTGCCCACCGCGTTGCCGCGCGACATCACGATCACCTGGTCGCAGAGGCCCTCGAGCTCCTTCGCGTCCGACGAGGCGACCACCACCGGGATGCCGGATGCCGACACCTCCCGCAGGATCTTGTAGATCTCGAGGCGGGCTCCCACGTCGACGCCCTGGGTGGGCTCGTCGGCGACGACGATCGACGGCTCGGAGAGCAGCGCCCTGGCCATCACCACCTTCTGCTGGTTGCCGCCCGAGAGCGAGGAGACCACCGCATCCATCGACGACGCCTTCACGGCGAGCGAGTCGAGCGTGCCGCCCACCGTCTGCACCTCGGCGGCGCGGTTCACGAGAGCCCATCGCTTGAAGCGCTTGAGAGCGGAGACGGCGGCGTTCTCGCGCACCGTGAGGGTCATCATGAGTCCCTCGGTGTGCCGGTCGGCGGGCATGTACGCCGTCTTGCCGAGCAGCTGCGACGAACTCGTCTCCTGGCCGCCCACCACGATGCGGCCGGTGAATCCGTCGAGCCCGGCGAGCGAGCGCAGCAGTTCGCTCTGGCCGTTGCCCACCACGCCCGCGATGCCGAGGATCTCGCCGCGGCGCACCGCCGCCGACACGTCGACGAAGCCGTCTCCGGTGATGCCGTCGAGCACGAGGTTGATGTCGTCGTCGGCCGTGGCGGTGTACTTGGGCGGGAAGGTCGACTCCATCTGCCGGCCGACGATCATGGTGAGCAGCTCGTCGTCGGTGACCTCGTCGACCCGGGCGACGCCGCGGAGCTTCCCGTCGCGCAGCACCGTCACCCGGTCGGCGAGCTGGCGCACCTCCGCCATGCGGTGGGTGATGTAGACGACGGCCGTGCCGCGGGCGACCGCTTCGCGCACCCGGGCGAAGAGCAGGTCGACCGAGTCCTGGCCGAGCGGGGCGGTCGGCTCGTCGAGCACCAGCACGCGCGGTTCCAGCGCGAGTGCCTTGGTGATCTCGAGCAGGTGCTTCTGCGCCACGCTGAGCGTCTCCACCCGGTCGCCCAGGTGTGCCGTCAGCCCCGACTCCCGGATGAGCCGGGTCGCGTACTCCTCCAGCGGCCCCTTGCCCTCGAACACCGAGGCGGGAAGCGCCACCCGCAGGTTCTCGAGGATCGTCATGTCGGGCAGCACGGCCGGGTGCTGGTGCACGATGGCGATGCCGAGCCGGGCGGCGAGCGCCGGGCTGAGCCCGTCGATCTCGTCGCCGTTCACCCGGATGCGGCCGTCGTCGGGCTGCACCGTTCCCGACGCCACGTTCATCAGTGTCGACTTGCCGGCGCCGTTCTCGCCGAGGAGGGCGTGGACCTCCCCCGGCAGCACCTCCAGCGAGACGTCGCTGAGGGCCGAGACCCCGGAGTACGACTTCGAGATGCCGGTGAGCGAGAGAACGGCGACGGTGGTGTCGACGTCGTGCAGTTGTGTGTCCACGGAGTCGCTTTCAGTTCGTCACTTGAGCAGAGCCGCCTGGTCCTCGGGCGACATCTCGGCCGAGAGGAAGATGTCTCCCGGCAGGTCGGCCTCGCACTCCACCGGGTTCGGCGTCGACGACACCGAGTCCTCGAAGGTGGGGGCGTCGAACGTGGTGGTGTCGGGCAGAACGCCGCCGGTGGCCTTGGCCACGGCGTACTGCACGGCGAGGCGCACGTTGTCGTTGCCGGTGGCGACCGTCATCATCTTGAAGTCGGGGTTCGCGGCCTGGTTGTCCTTCCAGAAGCAGCCGAGCACGTTGCCGTCGGTGGTGACCAGGGCGGGGATCGAACGGCCGCTCTTGGTGAACTCCGGCAGGGCGCCCACGAGGGATGGGCCGAAGTCGGAGACGATCACGTCGATCTGCTGGTTCTTCGCGATGGCGCTGGTGAGCACCTGCTGCGTCACCGCCGGGTCCCAGTTGGTGGGCTCGAAGGGCGTCTCGCCGATGAACTCGTAGGCGCCGCCGTCGAGCACCGAGTTCATGCCGGTGAGCTCGTCCTCGCCCTGGCTGTTGCCCTTGGGGCCGGAGAGGAAGAGGATCTTGGCACCGTCGGGGAAGTTGGTCTTGATCCACTTGCCCCAGTTCTCACCGTCGGTGGCGAAGTCGGCGCCGATCCAGGCGTCGTAGTCGGTGCCGTCCTGGCCGCCCGGGTTCACCCGGTAGGGAACCGTCACGACGCCGGCCTGGTAGGCGCTTCGCAGGGCGGGAAGCATGGCCTCGCCGGCATCCGGGAACACCACCAGCGCGTTCACGCCCTTGGCGACCATGCCCTGGATGTCGGCGATGGACTTCTGGGTGTCGCCCTGGCCGTCGGCGTACTCGTAGCCGGTGACGCTCGGGCACTTGGCCACCTCGTCGGCACCGGCCGCGGTGGTGACCTTGCGCCAGCTGTTGCCGCCGAAGCCGTCGAGCAGACCGAGCGTGATCTGGTTGGGGCCGCACCAGTCGGGTGCGCCCTCGACGGGGGCGCCGGTGGCGACCGACCCGTTCGAGGAGGGTGCCCCTGAGCTGCAGGCCGTGAGGGCGAGGGCGGCGACGCCGATGCCGGCTGCTGCCAGGACGATTTTTCTGCGAATGACCATGGGATGGTTCCTCTCACTGTGCGCGGCGCCTCTGCCGCGGTGATCTCGGGTTCGGGATTGGTGTTCGGAGAACGAGTACTAGACGGCGGCGCGCACGCGGGGCCTGAACCCCAGCCGGGCTCGCAGGCCGGCCCAGTCGATGGTGTAGAGCGCCACGCCCACGGCGAGCGCCGCGGCCTGGATGATCGAGCGCACCGCGTAGGGCACGCCCGCCGCCAGCACGAACTGGTCGAGCTGGCTGAGGAAGACCGCCGCCACGACGGTCGCGAGCGGAAAGCCACGACCGCCGAGGAGGCTCGTACCGCCGAGGACCACCACGGCCACGGCGGGGATCAGGTAGGCGTTGCCCTGGAACGCCGTGGGCTGCGCCGTGATGCCGGCGAGCAGAATGCCCGCGAGGCAGTAGAGCAGCTGGGCCCACACATAGGCCGCGGCCTGGTGGGTGCGCACGCGCAGACCGGTGGCCCGGGCGGCGACGGGGTTGGCGCCGACAGCTTCGAACCGCCGGCCGGCCACGGTCTTCTTCACCAGCAGGGTCACCAGCACGAACGCGGCGAGGGCGAAGAACACGGAGTTGGGGATGCCGAAGCTCAGCCCGCCGGCCACGTCGCGCAGCAGCTGCGTGGTGGAGGTGGGGCTGCCGCCGGAGATGCCGAGCACCACCGCGAAGAGCAGGGCGTTGGTGCCGAGCGTGGCGATGATGGCGTTGAGCCCGAGGCGGCCGATCAGCAGGCCGTTCAGCAGACCCGCCAGCACCGCGAGACCCACGGCCAGCAGCAGCGCCGGCACGAGCAGCGAGTCGTCGCCGTTCGGGATGCGGCTGACCACCACGATGGCCAGCGACACGGCACCGGGGATCGACAGGTCGATTCCCCCCTGCTGCACCACGAGCATCTGCCCGAGGCCCACACAGGAGAGCACGGCGGCGAAGGGGAGCATGCCGAGCACGGCGCCCTGCGACACACTCGACGGGGCGAAGACCGCGCTCACGATGAAGAGGGCGATCACGGCGATCCCCACGGTCACGAGACCACGGGAGATCGACCACCGCGAGCTCGTCAGTGCGGGTTGCCGTCGCTCCGTTGCGCTCATACTGTCTCCATGATCGTCAGTGCCCATCATCGGGTCCGTCGTTGAGTATAGCTTTACACTCGCGGTCAAGTGTTCACAACCGCTTTTGATAACTATTCGGCTGGAATGGCGGAATTCCGGCGTTCTTCGCGCGAATCTCGAGCGGGCTCCCGCGGCCGTGAACCCGAAGTGTACGTTAGACCTGAACAGCCGACGAGAGGGAAGAACCATGTCTACGACCGCAACGGGGCGCCGCGCGCTGGTGATCGGATCGACCGGGATCGCGGGCCAGGCGCTCTGCCGGCAGCTGATCGAGCAGGGCTTCGAGACCTTCGGGGTGTCGCGCTCGCTCGCCACCCCCGTCGAGGGCGTCCGGCCCATCGCCGCCGACCTGCTGGACGCCGAGGGGCTGGAGGCCGCGCTGGCCGGCGTCGACCCCGAACTCGTGTTCATCACAGCCTGGATGCGGCAGGCCGACGAGGCCGGGAACATCGCGGTGAACAGCGCGATCGTGCGGAACGTGATCCGTGCCTCCGCCGCCGGGGGCGCGGTGACGCACGTGGCCCTCCTCACCGGGCTGAAGCACTACCTGGGCCCGTTCGACAACTACGCCACCGGCGTGATGGCCGACACCCCGTTCGAGGAGGAGTCGGAGCGGCTCGACAGCCCCAACTTCTACTACGCGCAGGAGGACGAGCTCTTCGCCGGCGCCGAGCAGCACGGCTTCACGTGGAGCGTGCACCGAGCCCACACGGTGTTCGGCTACGCGGTGGGCAACGCCATGAACATGGCGCTGACACTCTCGGTGTACGCCACCATCTGCGCGCGCACGGGCGAGCTGTTCCGTTTCCCGGGCTCCGAGACACAGTGGAACGGGGTCACCGACGTCACCGACTCCGATCTGCTCGCCGAGCAGCTCGTCTGGGCGGCCACCGATCCGGCGGGCCGCGACCAGGCCTTCAACATCGCCAACGGCGACGTCTTCCGCTGGCGCACCCTGTGGCCGCGGATCGCCGAGCACTTCGGGGTGCAGTGGGCGGGCTTCGAGAACGAGCCGGCGCCGCTGGAGAACCGGATGGGCCACGCCGCCGAGGTCTGGCGCGAGATCGCGGCCGAGCACGGTCTCGCCGAGGGCGACGTGTCGCGCCTGGCGAGCTGGTGGCACACCGACGGCGACCTCGGCCGCAACCTCGAGTGCTTCACGAGCATGAACAAGAGCCGCGAAGCCGGGTTCCTCGGCTTCCGCACCACGCCCGCGAGCTTCTTCGACAAGGTCGAGCGGTACCGCGCGTCGCGCATCATCCCCTGAAGCGAGCGGCCCTGAGCGGGCGGCGGATGCCGGTCCGGCGTTCCGCCGGCCCGGGTCAGCGCTGCCGGCCGGTCCACTCCAGCAGGCGGTCCAGCGGCCAAGTCGTGACGATGCGGTCGGCGGGGATCCCGGCCGCGGCCGCGCGCTCGGCCCCGAGGTCGATGAAGCCCAGGTGGCCGGGCGCGTGCGCGTCGGAGTCGATGCTGAACAGGCAACCCGCCTCGAGCGCTAAGGCGATCAGGTCGTCCGGCGGGTCCTGCCGCTCGGGGCGGGAGTTGATCTCCACCGCCACCCGCTCCTCGGCGCAGGCGGCGAACACCGCGGCGGCGTCGAACGACGACTGCGGCCGGGTGCCGCGCGATCCCTGCACGAGGCGGCCCGTGACGTGGCCGAGCACGTCGGTGTGCGGGTCTCGCACGGCAGCGAGCATCCGTGCCGTCATGGGCGGGCCGTCGTCGCGCAGCTTGGAGTGCACGCTCGCCACCACCACGTCGAGTCGGTCGAGCAGCTCGGGCTGCTGGTCGAGCGTGCCGTCGGCCAGGATGTCGACCTCGATGCCCGAGAGCAGGAGGAACCCCTCGGCGCCCCGGTTCACCTCGGCCACCACCTCGAGCTCGGCTTCCAGCCGCTCGGGCGTGAGCCCGTGCGCGATCTTCAGGTTCGGCGAGTGGTCGGTGAGCGCCAGGTACTCGTGGCCGAGGGCGCGCGCGGCGGCGGCCATCGACGGGATGTCGGTGGTGCCGTCGGACCACTCGCTGTGCGCGTGCAGGTCGCCGCGCAGCTGCTCCCGCAGGGCCTTCGCCGCCGGGTCGAGCTTCTCGCCGGTGCGGGCGCGCAGGTCGACCAGATAGCCGGGCACGCGGCCCTCGAGGGCCTGCTGGATGATCTCGAGCGAGCGGTCACCGATGCCCTTCGCGCGGGCCAGCCGGCCGTCGGCCGCGCGGGCGGCCAGCTCCTCCGGCGCCCACTCCGCGGCCACTGCTGCCGCCCGCCGGAAGGCCTTCACCTTGAAGCCCGGGGCCAGTTCCCGCTCGAGCAGGAATGCGGTCTCGCTCAGGGCGTCGACGGGGTCCATTCCCCCGACCCTAGCCCTCGGCTCTCGGGCGGGGAATGCCGCGCCGACGGGCATTCCGCGCGGGCCCGCCCGGGTCTACCGTGTGAGGGGAGGTGGCCATGGCGGCTCCGAGCGAGTACCTGCGGGCGCGACGCGATGCGGCGTTCCGCGAGCGGGTCGAGCGCGAGTACGACGGTCGCCACGACGTGCTCGACGCTCTGTGGTGGCGTGAGCATCCGGATGCGCCGTCGCCCGCGGGCGAGCCCGCTCCCTCGACCCGGCGGGCCGAGCTGCAGCGGGTCGCCTTCGCGCGGGCGGAGCCCGGCGCGGCCGACGCCGTGCCCCGGGCCGACCGGGCGGCCGCCGAGCTGCGGCGGCTCGATGCGGAGCTGGCCGAGGAGCGAAGGGCCATCGACGCGGCGGTGGCCGCGGCATCCGTGGCCGCGGCCACCACCGTCACCGCCGTCACCGCCGCACGGCCGAGCGCCGCCGGGCACTCTGCGAGCCACCCCGCCGGGCCCGACGACGAAGGGCTCGACGACGGTGTCGCGAACGGTTCAGGAGCCGACGGCCCGGCCGACATCCGCTCCGCCGCACCCTCGCCCACCGCCTCGGGCCTCGGGCGCCGCCGGCTCGCCGGGGTGGTGGCCGCCGCGTTCGCCGTGGCGGTGCTCGGCGGCGCCGCCGGTTTCGGCCTCGCGCAGACCGTCGCGGCATCCGGTGGTGACGCGGCGGGCGGCGACGGAGCCCCGTTCGCCGACGCCGGCACGGCCCTCGCCATCTTCGACCGGCCGCAGGCCCCTGGCGACCAGCCACCGCTGCTCTACAACGTGCAGCTGCGCGAGGAGACCCTGCGCACGCTCTCGATGCCGGGGGTTCCGCTCTACGTGGCGCGCGACATCGACGGCGACGTGTGCGTGGTGCTGGTTCAGACGAACGGCACCTACTCCGCCAACTGCGTGCCAGACGACCGGTTCCCGGCCACGGGCCTGCTGATCCGGGGCTCGATCGCCGTCACCGGGCGGCCGTCGCAGGGCGACCAGCAGCCGCAGAGCTTCGTCGACGTGGAGGCCACCTGGCTTCCCGACGGCACCACGGTCTGGGGCCAGAACCCCGAGACCCGGCGATCCGACGACCCCGACGACCCCGACGACGACTGAGCACCCCCGATCAGCCGGCCTCCCCGATCAGCCGTCGACGATCGGGACTCCCCTCAGTCGGACGCGCGGGCTGCGCCGGCCGCCAGGGCGGCGAGGCCCCGCTCCGACGCGGCGTCGGCAGCCCGCCACACCAGCAGCGTGTCGTGCTCGTCGCCCGGCACGGGGAGGCGATGGAAGACGAGGGTGATCGGCGGCCCGTCTCCCGGCCGGAAGGTCCACGCGCCGCTGCCCCGCACCGATGAGGAGTCGCGCGCGAACACCTCGGAGAACGATCGGCTCTGCGCGGCGAGCTCCCCGATCACGCTGCGGAACTCGTCGTCGGCCTCGTGCCGGTCGAGGCTCAGCCGGAACCCCGCCCCGATGTCCTCGGCCAGCGCGGGCCAGGTGGGCTCGCCGTGGCCCACCGACTCGTCCAGGAACGCCGAGCGCGCCAGGTTCACCCCCACCTCGAAGAACGGGGTGAGCGCCCGCGCGAGCGCGTTCGAGTCGATCACCGTGAGGTGCCGGTCGTGCGCCACCACCGGGAGGTTCCCGATGGCCTCCACCAGGTGGTGCAGGCCGTCGCGGGGTGAGGGTGAACGGGTCACGACATCCTCCTTCGCGAATCCTCACTCCAGATATAGAACCTCCCCGGCCCCGACCGGTGCGACAGAATGTCGAGAACCGGTGCGACCGGGCGCGGGGCGATCGGGCCGCGCGAAACGTGGCTCAGGGCAACTGGTGGCCGGCGGCCGTGAACAGCCGGTACCACTCCTGCCGGGTGAGCACGACGTCGGCGCCCGCGGCGGCATCGGCCACCCGGTTCGGGTTGGTGCTCCCGAGCACCACCTGAATTCCGGCCGGATGCCGCGTGATCCAGGCCGTGGCGATGGCGATCGGCGTCACACCGTACGCAGCGGCCAGCTCGTCGAGCACGTCGTTCAGCTCGGCGAAGTGCTCGCGATCGCCCAGGAAGACCCCGTCGAAGAAGCCCTTCTGAAAAGGCGACCACGCCTGCAGCGTGATGTCGTGCAGGCGGGCGTGGTCGAGCATCCCGAGGTCGCGGTCGACCGACTGGTCGAGCCGCACCATGTTCGCGGCCACGCCCTGGGCGATGATCGGCGCATGCGTGAGGCTCAGCTGCACCTGGTTCACCACGAGCGGCTGACGCACGGTGCGGGCGAGCAGATCGATCTGCCCCGGGGTGTGGTTCGAGACGCCGAAGTGGCGCACCTTGCCCGCGGCCTCCAGGGCGTCGAAGGCCTCGGCCACCTCCTCGGGCTCCACGAGCGCATCGGGGCGGTGCAGCAGCAGAAGATCGAGGTGCTCGAGCCGCAGCGCCTCGAGCGACTCGTCGACCGTGCGGAGGATGTGCTCGGCCGAGAAGTCGAACCAGCCGTCGCGGATGCCCACCTTCGACTGCACCACCACCTGCTCGCGTTCGGCCGGCGAGAACGAGACGGCGTCACCGAAGCGGCGCTCGCTGCCGTGACGCTCTCCGCCGTAGATGTCGGCGTGGTCGAACATGGTGATGCCCGCGTCGCGCGCGGTGCCCACGAGGGTGCGGATCTCGTCGTCGCTCAGCTCGGCGATGCGCATGAGGCCGAGGATGACGACGGACGGGCGGAGGTCGGTGCGGGCTATCGGGGTGGTCTTCACCCCTCCACCCTCACCCAATCTTCACGAACAGGCCAGTCGACCCTCCCGAAATGGGCACAGGCCCAGTAGGTTATTCGACGAACCGTCATCTCTGGGAGGAATCACATGACCAACCCTGTTTCGCAGTCCCCGCAGTCCGCGCCCGCCGGCACCGACTTCCCGGGCAAGACCCTCGGCATCGTCGGCCTCATCGTCGCGATCTTCTTCAACGTGATCGGCCTGATCATCTCGGCCATCGCGCTGAGCCAGTCGAAGAAGGCCGGGTACAAGAACACGCCCGCCCTCGCCGGCGTGATCGTGGGCGCCGTGCTCACCGTGCTCGGCATCATCTTCGCGATCATCGGTGTCGTCGCGGGCATCGGCGCCGCGTCGATGACGACCTACTGATCGACTGACGTCCTGATCGACTGACGTCGGTCGGCTCGGCCCGATCGCAGGCCGTCGCCCACCACCCTTCGAGGTGGGGGCGGCGGCCTTCGTCGTTCCGGGCGGGCGCGTGGTCGAACCCGCTTACGCTTGAGGGGTGACAGAGTTCGACGAACGGATGCCGGCCGAGCCGGGCAGCACCACCGCGCGCCGGCTGCTCACCACGGTGCGGGTCCTCTGGGTGCTGGCGGGCGCATCCGTCGCCGGGCCCCTGCTGCTCGGAGCGTTGCCGATCGACATCCCCATCTGGATCACCACGCTGCCCACGCTGCTCGCCCTGGCC
The DNA here is from genome assembly GCF_041927335.1 of Herbiconiux liangxiaofengii. Classification (NCBI taxonomy): domain Bacteria; kingdom Bacillati; phylum Actinomycetota; class Actinomycetes; order Micrococcales; family Microbacteriaceae; genus Herbiconiux; species Herbiconiux liangxiaofengii. Next base: position 348,024 of record NZ_JBHFHD010000008.1, read on the forward strand.
GCCATCGCGCTCTGGGCCGTGTCGCGACGCACTAGACGCTAGTTGTGACTTCACGTCGAACGGATTCGCCCGTCTAGCAGGCGTCCGGTCCTGCCCACCACCGTGCCCAAGCTATCTGGTCGCTGCTGCAACCGTGGATACTTCGCATACGTCGAGGTGCGCGTGCAGCAGTACTGAAAAGGTTTGAACGTATTCGGGTTCGCCTGTGGTAGTGATTATTTGAATCGGACCAAGCTCGACAGGCTCGCTGGCTTCTTTTGTAGTGATAGCGATTGCCACGTTGATTGGGGTCGCCTCGGTCAGCTGGGCCGTCGTCGGATCAAACAATCCCCGCTGCCAGGGCAAATTGATCATTGCTGCAGTTGGCGCAGCATCTTCCGCAGCAAATCCAACGCCGCCCTCCCAAAGATCGACACCCACGATTGTTGCGTTCGATGCATCTACCGCCTGGGCACGAACTTGCCAATTGGAGGGATCCATCGCCGGCTTCGGCTTGAGTGTCATCACCACGATGACGCCCTCGCCATCATCCCTCACGTCGCAGCTCGGGTCTAACGCGACCGGCTCATAGAGATCGAACTGTTTCGGGGCGGTGACATTGCGAATGGCGATCGAACCGACAATCGCGATGACGACAACAAGAACTAGGCCACCGGCGAGACGCAGAGCGAGGGATATTCGATTCCGATGCGTGACCTGTTCCTTCTGCTCTGGAACGGGCGAGCTCTCTGAAGGAATCTGGTCCACGGAACCAGTCTGATGGCCGAAGACTTAGCAGACGAGACCAGTTTCATAACGAAATGGGCGAGTGATGCACCAGTAACAAATGTCCTGCAAGAAGGAGCGTTCCGCACTCGTCGATTAGCCACCGCATCTCGTGCTCGACAGACTCGACCCGCCACGGGGTCTCCACCAGGGCACCGTCGAGTTCCTGGACCACCCAGTAGTGGTCATCCTCGATACCACGGGCAATGAAGAGCACGCTCCGATTATGGCCGGGCGTGGATGGGTGTCGAGGGTCACAGTATGCGGTGGCTGGGAGTCTTAGATGTCTAAGAGATAGTCGCCTTCAGGCAGCGGGGACTGCTCTGAGTTCACGTAGGCGATGGAGAAGGTCGTTCACCGCCTCTTCCGTCGCTATGCGCGCACCGAAAGGAAAACCGCCGGTGATCGGAACGTCGAATCGAACGATCTGATCGGCCCAGAGCACGACAACCCCTACCGCCCGCCACGACTCGAGACCATTCTTGGCTACCCCCTGGTCGAGCTCGACCACATTCTGCCAAGGAAGCCACAACTCACAGGAAAAAGTCGACCGACCCGCCCATAACCCGACGCCCTCAGAGTTCGCCGCCAGAGTCAGGCCCCATGGCAGGCCTGACGGTCGCCCGAGGCGGCGGAGGTCGTCCGAGAGACGATCGGTTCTCAACGCTGGGGCGAGAACATCCCAGGTCCTCATTGACTTCAGGTGGTCGGATCTCCGCCCCCATCCCGCGACCAGGGCAGATGCGCCACAGAACATGAACATGAGCACGATCACCGCGACGACCATCGCGGCCGCAACGACAGACGCAGTGTCCATCCTCCCGAATTCCTGCCGGTAGGCGCGCACGAATTGGACAACGATGAAACCAGTCGCGCACAACAGAGCACCAAGCACGGCGACCCAGAACCCCCGCTTGTCAGCCATTGCTCACCACCATCAGTACGGCGCGAATAACACGCCTCCAGCGCCAATGTTTGTTGCGTTAGAAGCTACCCGTTTGAGGACAACTCTGTCGCGAACGGCGATTCGGGTCATCAGAAATCACGAGCCTCCAGCGATCAGCGCGCGCACTCCCGACAGGCCAATCGTTACAGCGAGCAACATCATTCCTGACCCAACAACTGCCGTGAACCAAGGGCGAGCCTTCCTAGCAGCCCGTTCGCCAAGCGGGCCATAACGGGACCGCAACTGAGCAGCTTGGTACTTGGTGATCGGCTCTCGAAATATCACAAGAGAAAGACCGACGCAAAGTCCAACTACAGCCGCAACGAGGGGCACGATTGCCGTCACGAGTCGCCTACTTTTTGACTATCGATTCCGATTTTGATCAGGTCTTCGATTGTGCTGGAGAAGAACTGCGAAGCGCAAAGACGAAGATGGCAAGCCGAGTCATTCGCCTAGTTGACGCGTACATTGCGAGGCCGTCAGCAAGCCGATCAGGACCGCACCTGCGAAGAAAATCACCGTCGCAGTTTCCAGATACGCCCCCGTCCAGCTGGTCCAGATCTCTTTGCCGGCCAACAGGGTCGAAGGCAGTGAGATTTAGGTCACCGCAAAGATCATGCCACTCAAGCAGATGGGCGCAAATAGACAGCAGACCAGCGGCCAGCTAAGCGATCAAAGTCGTGAGGAGCGACCATAGCAATGGCGTACGTCCCGTCACCGCCTCACACCACTAACGATCCGTTGTCATCGATTCGTTCCTCACGCCCGTAGGAGGACTCCGGAACACTTTGAAGCCCGACGCCACTGCCTCCTAGTCGACGCGACTGACCGCTTGTACTGACCTTCAAACATCAGCTTGGGCACACGAACCATACGCGGCGCTTCATCACGACGAGGATTCAGGAACTGAATGAAAGGTCCCTGGTTCCTCAGTGAGTCGGATCATTCTGAGTCCTGTTGACGTGAGAATTGTTTCCTCGAGGTGAATTGATAGAAGTCTGTAGAAAATAGTCTGCTCATCGTCGCCAGGCCAAATGCCTTCAGCAGAACTCACAATCCGCTCACGAATGTCGCGGAAAACGGTTTCGTCAATCTCGACCGTCGGACGATCGTGCGGCCGCTGTTCCGAACCTGCGCGAAAGCGCCAAACTCCTCTTGGGTCGGGACCTTCGAGGTTGGTTCCATCCACGAAGTCGACAAACTCCGAGACACCTGCGTCATTGCGGGTCAACGCTATTCCCAATCATTTTGGCCTGCGCAAGCAGGCGCTCCGCGAGGTCTTTCTGCACCCGAATGGTTCAGCCTTCGAAATCCGAGCACCCCTCAGCAGCCCTGCGGTCATCTCGCGTCATCCATTCGTCGCTGAGCCGAGCGATGTCGAAGGCGGCTACTGTTTGCGTCTCTCCATCCTGCCCGAACAGCACCGTGAGTGCCCCCTCCGTAGCCAGCGGTTCGGGATCCATGGACGCACTCCATGAGTCCGGTAAGACGCCATACGTCACCTCGAACGGGGCAGTCAGCCCCGGGCCGGATGCGCTCCACAGCTCCATGTCCATGCCTGGCCCCTGCATCGAGGAGTTGTCAACGTCGACAACGAATCTGTCGTCACAGATCAAGATCGTGACGCCACCGTCGTCGGTTCGCGCGAGCGCTTGATAGCTGGTCGTACAAGCGGAGAGAGCGAGAGCTCCGCCCGCAGCAACGACGAACAGGCCTGCGGCTCGCGCTCTGTTCATCATCTGCCGAATGCTCGAAACGAGCATGTTTTCCTCGGCGGCGGGAGTCACGAGAGGTCGAATTCGTCGTCGAGGTCGTTGGGCTTACGTCGTCTCACACGCTGGTGGAAGACGTGATTCCACACGAACATCGCCAACACGAGTCCGAACGACCCCGAAAGCCCTAGGAGCAGCACCAGCTGAACGACCTGCGAACCAGACATTCCCGCCCCCGACTCCGTTTGCGTCACAGACCACGATCCGCCATCGACACTAGGGCAATCCGTCGCATACTCTGCTGGCTCGGCGGCGAGAAGGCTACGAGACCTCGTGCTCGGACCTTCGTTCTCGGATCTGCCGCGCGATCTCATCCACCTGTCGAGCCGTGGGATTTGCGAGGCTCCCTTCGGGAAGGACGCTCAGGTCTACCACTCCTTCTCGTCCGGAATGCCTCAGCGCGATTCTCAACTTTGCCCAGGTCGTGATGCTGTGTTTTGCCCTCCCCTCGACAGAAGCCAGCAATTGGACTTCATCCCACCGGGATGTGATCGATTGACTCTTTCCGTCGCCCAATGTGAGACCGTCCGCATCCGCCGCGAGAGCTGAATAGATGCGTCTCTTGCTGCGAGCCAGTCCGAATATCGCCAATCCCGCGTCGAGGAACGCGTCCGCAACGACGATGTAGACGATCGCTCCTGGTCTTTGAGCAGCCAGCCTCGCTCGTGCACGAAGAGCCGCTCGTAGCATCAGGGAAAAAGTTATCGCCAAGCCGATCGATGCGATTCCCAGGCCGAACAGGAAGCTGGAGACGCGGGATGCTTGGCCGGGTGCCAGATCTTCGTCCCTCAGACCGAGGAACAGTCGCAGCCCGATGGCGATCGCGAGAAGGGCGACCCCGCTGATCCCTAGTGCTCTGTTCGCTCGTGTCACGGCTGGCTCCTCACGGCGTAATCCGCTGCGGCATTGCGTGGCTGATACCGAAGTCGGTGGCGATCTGCCGATCTGCTCAGTGGTGACGCCGCTCTCACGGCTGAGAGCGACTGCAACGACGTGAGGCTACGCAGCGCTCCGACAATCGATTCAGCGACCGCTCTACGCTTGAAAGATGCTCTCAGTATTCGTCTATCGGGCAATCCATCCTCTTGACGTAGACACAGCCCGCCAGATCAAGGCAGGCAATCTGGTTCTCATCGAGACTGAGGCTGAAGGACACCTGACGTCTCTATGGCCGAACGCCGCCATACTCTCATTTCGATTCGAGTTCGAGTCGCTCTCTGGCCCCGATGAAGCGGTGGCGCGAGGATGTCACCGGGCGGTCAACGCGGCTCTGAACGGAATGGGCGTACCGTACTTGACTCCTCGTGATGGCTCAGGCGATGCACGCCGTAAGCTCTCCTCCTCACTGCCATCAGTCGCCGCCGCACGGGAACAGGTGCATGGCTCTGCGGGTGACGCCGAAGCGCTCCAGCACCTGTTTGACTCCGTGCAAACACTCTCGGGTCTCTTGGAAGAAATGCTGCGCCAGCGGCAATAGGTTTGCGATGGCTGACCATTGCCTGGGGAACAGCAGACCCTTGATTTCTAGTTCGCCGGGGTTCCCGGCCCGCTCGGTACCACCGCCGGCTCAGGGAGCCGCGGCCCGAGGCCGCGCCCCGGCGCCGAGGGCGTCGGTGAGCGCACCGATCAGCGGCCGCCTCGCCGCCCCCCCCCTCCCCGGCGCACCGCGAGCGACACCACCCACGGCGGCAGCACCTCGCCGAGCGGCAGCACCGCGCAGCCCGGCGCCTCGATCACCTCAGGCACCACGGCCACCCCGGACCCGGCCGCCACCCACGGCGCCACACTCGGCAGGTCGGCCACCTCGTCGGCCAGGGCGCCGCTCGGCGTGGGCCCGCACCTGGACCCCTCCAGCGCGTGGATCTCATTCGCCTTGTGACGGTGTGTACCAGCTGTCGAGTCCGACTGAGATCGGGCCGTCGCCTGGGCTGGACGAGAATTGCCGTAAGGAGAACGCCGCTGAAGAAAACCCGACCAGAGCCGAGATACCTAAGCCTGCCAGCCATGACTGCAGGACGGAAGCCGATTGCGGGTTCCATTCCTCCCAGGTGCTGAGTAATGGCCCTGCCGCAAGTTCCCCGTAGAGGCACGTTGTTGATACCGCAAGGATGAAGATGGCGAGCCGAGTCGTTCGCCCCCAGAGACGGGTAGTCGACGCGAACATGGCGAGGGCCGTCAGTAAACCGATCAGGATCGACATCGTCGACTACTCCGAAGACCCGCCGACCTTCTGTGTGGGCTGAGATCGACGCTCTGCCGTGGCCGCCGTCAGGGGGCCCGAAAGACCAGCCCGACATGCCTAGCTCTCCACAGGGCTAGCGTGTGGGTGACTCCCAGATAGACGTAGGTTCATTGTCAGCTGCCTGAAAGCATGGGTGTCAAGCGCTATGCCGAACGGGCTGGCGTTCGATGTCGACCCTTGCGGCCATCTTGCGTCATCCATTCGCCGCTGAGCCGAGCAACGTCTAAGGCGGATGCTGTTTGTATTAATCCGTCCTGCCCGAACAGCACCATGAGTGTTCCCTCCGTAGCCAGCGGTTCGGGATCCATGGATGCACTCCATGAGTCCGGTAAGACGCCATATGTCGTCGAACGCCGGCAAATCGCGATCCCCTTGCTTTAGGGACCCAGCTGCGCGACCGCATCCTTGCTGTCTTGCGTCGTTCTAGGGGCGGTCACGCCGCGAAGTCTAATCCTGACGGCTCGCATGTCGAAGTAGGCGAAATATGCCACGGACAGCGGAAAGTTGCGGCAGGCTGCATTTGTGCGAGCTACACGACCGAATCTTCAATTAATGGCCGTCCTGTTGACCGTGGTCGCTGGCATGGGTCTGGCGCTGTTCACGCTGTGGCTGGTAGTCAGCCCTTCCTACCCTTGCCCAATTACAGCGGATGACGGAGCTCTCATGGGATCGGTAGAGCCCGTGCGCTCCTGGTGGCCAATTGGCGTCACTTGCCGCTATACGCTCCACGGCGCGCGCAGCGAATTTGGTCCTGACTGGGGTCTAACCGTCCTTATTGTCACCGCACTGATCTCAGCGGTATTGGCGGGTATTGCATGGATGGCCTACCGGAGAGCCTCTACGGAGTAACGCCACTCCATACACATGCATACGGCGAACATTTCGGGGCGACCGTCCTCACCAGTTGCACGCAGCAGCCACCGCACGTTCAGACACGACGGAACGGTGCCTCGACAAGCCACGAGGCATTCTCCGGCCTATTTAGCTCCAGGTCGTAAGTGTCTGCCAGACCGAAGGCCGATCCCATCTCGCCGAGCGCATGGCAGGCCAATTGCTGCTTAACGGTTCCCGTCGGTTCGATACCCATCCGATCGAAGGCCTGGAGGCCGCTTGTGTACGCAAAGACGTGCGCCAATAGGTCGAGCACCTTCCTCTCCGCAAACTGTTCGCTCTGGGTGAAGGAATAACGGAATCCGTGCACCTCATCCCACTTGATTTGAAGAAATTTGTATGCCGTGCCCGGAGTTAAATATGGTCGATCCAATGCCATCTTGGCAGTGCTACCTAAACCACCCCCATACGTGCGGACGTTGGCCGGAGATGCATAAAACGACTTGTTGCAGGAAGTAGTTCCACAGTCTCGGCGCTTACCATCCAGATCGAACATGTTCACGGGGTCGTTGGGATAGTTGTACCAACCCGTATTTCCTCCGGCGACTGGATCTGCCGCCAGGAATCGCCCAAGCCCTGGCCCGTACATTCGCATCCCCATCTCGATGATCGAGATGGAGCCCACGTGCTCGTAGCCCTTCCCTTTGCCTCCGACCCACCCAAGGTCGTATTCGCCGGGCAGGTTGTTGGGGATCGCCTCATCCGCGGTGGCGCTTCCGATGACCTTGTTGGTTTGGTCGAGGGGTTGCCCGAAGGGGTCGTAGAGGAAGAAGCCGGTGCGGGTGCCGGTGTTGTCGGTGGTCCAGGTGTTGTCTCCGTGGATGTTGGGGTAGGACCACTTTCGGGCGGCTATGTCAGCTGCCGGGTCGGAGCTGATGGGGATGGAGACGGTCACCCCGCCGGGGAGTCCTAGGGTGCGTTGCACGGGGGTGCTGCCGTTGAGCACAAAGGGGCCGGTGTAGCGGTACACGGTCGGAGGGCCTGTGACGGGCGTTTCGGTGCGGGAGATGACGGCGCCGGTGGCGTCTCTGGTGTAGTCGACTTTCGTTCCGGGCACTCCGGCGGCTCCGTCCAGCACGGTGGTGTTGGAGTGGCGGCCGGCGTGGTCGTAGGTGAAGGTCTGGTCGCCGAGGCGGGTGATGTTGCCTTGGGGTCGTAGGTGAGGGTGGCGGCGGTGATGGTCTTGGCCGGGCGGATCATGTTTGCCGGGGTGCTGGCGGTAGTGGTGACCGTTCTTGCCCGCGGAGGGGCTGGAGCCGGCAGCGCACGTCCCGGCCGGGGTGTTTCCGAACTCGTAGGTGAGGGTGTGTCCGGGGATGGTGGCGTTGGTGAGTCGCCCTGCGGTGTCGAATGTGTACGTGGACCACGAGCGAATGATGCTCTCGCTGTGCACGGTGGATGACGTGTTCAACACGGGCAGGTCAACACCCTCCAGAATCACTCCGAAGACGCGCCGGCGCCGAGGGCGTCGGTGAGCGCGCCGATCAGCGGTCGCCTGGCCGCACCCCGGCGCACCGCGAGCGACACCACCCAGGGCGGCAGCACCTCGCCGAGCGGAAGCACCGCGCAGCCCGGCGCCTCGATCACGTCGGGCACCACGGCCACCCCGAACCCCGCCGCCACCCACGGCGCCACACTTGGCAGGTCGGCCACCTCCGCGGCCACCCGCCGGGTGAGCCCGCGGTCGGCCAGAGCCCGGTCGAGCTGCACCCGGTTGCCGTAGCCCGGCAGCACGTCGACCCACTCCTCTCCGGCCAGATCGGCCAGCAGTACCGACGGAGCCGCGGCCAGGCGATGGCCCTCCGGCACCAGGGCCACGAAGGGGAACTCGGCCACCGGCCACGCGTCGAGCTCGGGCGGCGCCGGCAGAGCCAGCAACGCCAGGTCGAGGCGGCCGTGCACGAGATCGGCGATCAGCCCGGTGGAACCGACGGGCGACGACACGAGCTGGATGTCTACGAGGGGGTGGTCGCGGCGGAACCGGCCGAGCATGTCGGGCAGGTCGAGCACCGTCAGCGCCGTGAACGTGCCGATGCGCACCCGGCCGCGGAGGCCTGCCCGCGACTCGGAGGCCGCCCGGCGCACCTCCTCGACGTCGTCGATCAGGGCGCGGGCGAGCGGTAGCAGCACCTCGCCCGCGGGCAGCAGGCGCACCGTCTTCGTGGTGCGCTCGAACAGGGCGGCCCCGAGCTCCCCCTCGAGACTGCGCAGCCCCGCCGACACGGTGGACTGCGCCACGAACAGCCGTTCGGCCGCGCGGGTGACACTCAGTTCGTCGGCCACGGCCACGAAGTACTCGAGTAGGCGGGTCTCCATGAGAGCGATCATAGATCGCGTCGATGACACTCTGCATGATAAATCGTTGGACACGATCAATGTGGCGACGCAGGATCGATCCATGACCACATCGCTCGAACCCGTCACCGCTTCACGCCCCGTCGTGCGGCCCGCCCGCATCCTGAACGGGCAGTCGCGCCGGCCATCGCGGAGCCGCCTCACCCTGCCGCACTCGGCGGGTTTCTGGGTGACCGCCGTCGCGTTCCTGGTGATGATGGCCTTCAACACGGTGCCCACCCCGCTCTACGCGCTCTACCAGCAGCGTGACGGGTTCCCCACCGTGGTGGTCACGGTGATCTTCGCCGCGTACTCCACCGGCGTCATGCTCGCGCTGTACCTCGCCGGGCACCTCAGCGACCGGCTCGGCCGGCGGCGCGTCATCCTGGCCGCGGCGGCGATCGAGATCGTGGCGGCGGTGCTGTTCCTGGTGTGGCCGGATGCCGTGGGCCTCGTGGTCGCCCGCTTCGTCGCCGGGCTCGGCATCGGCATCCTCACCGCCACCGCCACCGCGCACCTCGCCGACCTGCGCCGCCTGGCCCGGCCCGGCGCCTCGATCGGTTTCGCGGCCACCATCGCGGGCGTGGCGAACATGGGCGGGCTCGCCCTCGGTCCGCTGATCGGCGGTGTCTTCGCCGAATGGGCCGGGCAGCCGCTGGTGGCGCCGTTCGTGGTGTTCATCGCAGCCCTCGTGGTGATCGGCTTCGCGTACGCCTTCGTGCCCGAGACGGTGACCCGGCCGAGCGCCCCGGCGCCGTACCGGCCACAGCGCGTGAGCGTGCCGGCCGAGAGCCGCGGCGCCTACTGGGCCGCGGGCATCGGCGGGTTCGCCGCGTTCGCCATCACCGGGCTCTTCGGCTCGGTGGCTCCCACCTTCCTCGCGCAGCTGCTGCACCAGACCGACCACCTGGTGGCCGGCGTGGTGGCGTTCTCGGTGTTCGGCGCCGCGGTTCTCGCCCAGGTGCTGTTCGTGCGGGTGTCCACCCGCCGCCAGCTCGAGATCGGCGTGTCCGCCATGGTGACGGGGCTCGTGCTGCTGGGAGCGGCGGCCCTCGCCGCGGTGCCGGCCGAGGCCGCGGCCGGCGTGCTGTTCGTGGGCGGCGGCGTGGTGGCCGGCGGCGGAGTCGGCCTGGTGTTCCGAGGTGCGCTGGCCACGGCCGGCTCGCTCGCCTCGGGCGCCAACCGCAGCGAGGTCACCTCGGGCATCTTCCTGCTGGCCTTCGCGGGGATGACTGTTCCGCCGCTGCTCGTGGGTGCGGCGCTGCTCGCCCTGCCGCTCGTGCCCGTGCTGCTCGGCTTCGTGGTGCTCGTGCTGGCGCTGATCGCCTGGGCCGGGCCGCGCATGATCCGCACCACGCGCTGACCCGGCCGCATCCGTTCGCCGACGGTGCCCTAGGAGTCGCCGCCGACGGCGGGCTCACCCACGAACTGGTGCGCCTCTGAGGCCAGTTCGCCCCAGTTCTGGCGGTCGGCCACAGCCACCCAGCGACCCTTCGCCGGCGCGGGGCCCTCGGCGCCGCGTGCCTCGTCGCGGCCGATGAGGTCGGCGGCCCGGGCGGCGGGCAGGTCGACCACGAGGTCGTCGCCCACGACCACGGCGAACGCGACGCCCTTGACCAGGAGGGTCTGGCCCTCGACCGACACGTCGTCGTCGGGGTCGGCCAGGAGGGCGCGGGAGAGATCGTCGAAAGCGGCGGAGTAGTCCATCTGTGCATCCTTCTCGCGGCCCGGCGTCCATCCGCTCTCGGCTGAGCCCGGCGACCGCATCCTGGCCATCCTCCCTCAATCAGACTCGACCGGCGTAGGGTTCTCAGGGTCACCCTGCGCGTTCGGGGTGGCGGCAGGACACACAGCGGTACCGAGGGAGTCAGGGCGTGACAGACAGCGAGAGGCCGATCGGCTCCGAGCGACAGGATCTGACAGCGGCACTCTCCGAGTTCATCGCGGCGCAGAGCGGCCTGCGGCGTCGGCTGCGGGCCACGACGGAGCTCTCCGACGCGGCCTGGACGACGATGCTCGTCCTCAGCTCGGCCGCCCGGCACGGAGCGACCATGTCGCCGAAGGAGCTCGCGACGATGCTGGCGATCCGGAGCGCCTCGGTCACCACCCTGGTGGACAAGCTCGTTCGCCGCGGGCTCGTCGATCGCGCGCCGAGCACCGTCGACCGCCGCGGTTTCGCCCTGTCGCTCACACCGGCGGGGGTGGCCTTCGTGGAGCAGCACGACGTGGGGGGCCGGGCCGAGGCCCGGATCGCCGACGATCTGAGCGACGACGACGCCCGACTGGTGGCCCGGTTCTTCACCGAGCTCACCCGGGCCGTCGAGACGACGGCGACGAAGACGACGACACCGACCCCGGGCTCGTAGCGGGACTGCGTCGAACCCTCCCGGGTGTGCGAGGCTGTTTCTGCGCATTCGACCGGAGGAGACAGAGACGATGCCGTTCCGCAGCAAAGAGGTGCTGGAAGCCTGGCTGAGCGAGTACGACGCCGACGGCGAGTCGGTGGCCGGCTACGCCGAGGTGGTGGTGCAGGACGGCTCCGACGGCTCGGACACCGGACTCATCGTCATCCAGCTGAAGAACGCGACCACCGACGTCTACATGCAGCCCGTCGCGCTCGGCGACCCGCACTGGGAGGTCACCTTCACCGCACGCGAGCGCGACCTCGCCCTCGACGCCGACGGGGTGCTCGCCCTGTCGACCGAGCTGTCGTCGGCCGCGCGCCTCTGCGGGTTCCTCGAGCGCAAGTCGCTCGAGCACGTCGAGGCCCATCCCGACCAGGCCCATCCCGCCGAGGCCGAGGCCGGGGCCGCCGGCGAGGCCGCGCCACACCACGGATGACCGACGCGTCCGAGAGCATCGCCTCCCGCCTGGGCCTGGGCCTCGCCGCCCTCGGCCGACCCGCGTACATCACCGCCGGCCGCGACGCGGATCTCGGCGATCCCGCCGGGCGTTCGGTGGAGGCGATGCGGGAGCGGGCGCACTCGCTGATGGATGCGGCGTGGTTCCTCGGCATCCGCTATCTCGACGCCGCCCGCTCGTACGGCCGGGCCGAGGAGTTCGTGGGCTCGTGGCTCGCCGCCCACCCCGGCCGACGTGACGAGCTCACCATCGCGTCGAAGTGGGGCTACGAGTACCTCGGCGACTGGCGCCTCGACGCCCCGGTGCAGGAACGCAAGGAGCACAGCCTCCGGATGCTGGACACGCAGTGGCCCGAGACCCTCGACGCCCTGGGCACCCGACCCGACGTATACCTCGTTCACTCCGTGACGCCGGAGAGCCCCTTGCTCGACGACGGCCCGCTCGTGGAGCGGCTGCGCCAGCTCGCGGCCGACGGGGTGCGTGTGGGCTTCTCCACCAGCGGCCCGCGTCAGGGCGAGGTGATCGAGCGCGCGCTGACGCTCGGCGACTCGCCGTTCTCGGCGGTGCAGACCACGTGGAACCTGCTGGAGCCCTCGGCGGCACCCGCCCTCGCGGCCGCGAACGACGCGCGGTGGCTCGTGGTGGTGAAGGAGGTGCTCGCGAACGGGCGGCTCACCACAGCGGAGGGCTCACCGGCCGCGCTCGGACTGGCCGAGGCCGACGGGCAGCCGCTGGAGCAGCTGGCGATCGGCGCGGCCGTCGCGCATCCGTGGGCCGACATCGTGCTGAGCGGGGCGGTCACGCGCGCCCAGCTGCGGGCGAACACCGTGGCCCGGGTGCCGGCGGTCGACGAGCAGCGGCTCGTCGGACTGGCCGAGCCGGCCGACACGTACTGGTCGGCCCGCTCGGCGCGCGACTGGAGCTGACGTGGCTGCCGCGCTTCAGGCGGGGGTGACGTGCCGCGAGGGCACCGGGCTGGAATAGACGACGCTGGTGGTGATGCCGCCGAGGGTCGCGAGCCGACCGGTGATCCGTTCCAGATCGCGCATCGAGCGGGCAAGGACCTTGATGATGAAACAGTCTGCGCCCGTGACGTGGTGCGCCTCGATGATCTCGGGCATTCCCGCGACCAGCGAATGGAAGGGCGCATAGTCGCCGGAGGGATAGGCAAGCCGCACGAAAGCGGTGACGGTGTAGCCGAGGGCTTCCGGATCGACGGTGATCGAGTATCCGGTGATGACCCCGGAGTCGGCAAGCCGACGCACACGCTCGGCCGTCGCGCTGGCGGAGAGATTGATCAGTCGGGCGAGCTGAGCGACGCTCGTGCGCCCATCTTGCTGGAGGTGGTGGATGATCGCGTGATCGGTCGCATCGAGCGGGAGGAACGGATTCGACGGCATAGATGAGACGGTACCGCGGATTCGACGGTTGAACCGACTGAACACCATTGACAGCCTGTTCCGCTACAGGGGGTTCCTGCACTTTGCTGGAGGCATGACGACGCTTCTCTCCGCGGCCGACTTCTTCGCCGCCAAACTCCAGTACGAGACCGACCCCTCCGACCTCGCCGCCGACCGCGCGGCCGGCCGGGTGCAGTTGCTCCTCGATGTCCGCAACGACGCCTCCTGGAGCCGGGGACGTATCCCCGGCGCCGTTCATGTCCCGGTTGCCGACCTCGCCGAGCGCGCGGCAGAGGTCGCGCCGGACCGCGATGCGGAGGTGGTGGTCTACTGCTGGGGCCCCGGTTGCAACGGCAGCACCCGCGCTGGGCTCATCCTCGCGCGGCTCGGCTACACGCGGGTCCGGGAGTTGATCGGCGGTTTTGAGTACTGGGCACGCGAAGGACTCGCGATCGTCAGCGACGAGGGGCGCTCCCGCCGCCCCACCGACCCACTGACCGCGCCGGCATGACCGTCGTCATCCAGCGCGTCCACACCGAGACGCAGTGCCTTGACGTCCGGGCAATGGTGGAAGCCCACGTCCGTTTCGAACGGAGCGACGTCGCCATCCCGGACGACTGGGCCGCGAGGACGGCGCGTTCGATCGGGTCGGGGCGGTTGAAGATGCTCGTCGCCGTCGCCGACGGGGCCACCGTGGGCTACGCGTCCATCTCGAGGGAGCACTCGACCTGGACAGCGGCTCCTTTCGCGCACCTGGACTGTCTATTCGTCGACGCCGATCATCGAGGCGAAGGGGTCGGTGTGCTCTTGTTCGATGCAGTCGCCCGGGAAGCGGGCGCAATGGGGCTGTCGCAGTTGCAATGGCAGACCCCCGAGTGGAACACCCGAGCAGCGGAGTTCTACAGTGCGCTCGGAGGCCGCGCGCAACAGAAACTGCGATTCTCCCTCATTCTCGAGCCGACACCCACCACGTGACGGGACAGGGATCGGGGGATGTCCGAGTACGAATCCGTCTCGCGCGTTTGGTCGCGGCGGCGCTCCCGAGAACCGCCCCGGCTCAGGCCAGGGGGTCGCGGTCGGTGGTGCGGCGGGTGACCTGCTCGCCGCTGGCCGGGTCGACGGCCGAGCGGGTGGTCGACACCGTGGAACGGCGGCGGAGCGTGAGCACGAGGCTGATCAGGAACACGACCACACCCGCACCCATCAGGATGTAGCCGATCAGGCTGAGGTTCACGAAGCCGCCGAGGTCGACGTTGACCGCGAAGGCCAGGATCGCTCCGATGACGAAGAGGGCGATGCCGGTACCGATACCCATGAGGGCGTCCTTTCGTTCGTGCCCGGCACCCTGCCGGCCCGGCCCCCTGACAATCGTCTGACCGTCGCAACGCCTGGGTGCCGTTCACCGTCTTGCCTACCATGATTGAGTCAGTAGCGATTGACTCACCAGGGGTTGTTTACCGATGTCCGATCTCACGCGCCGAGCGACCACGTTCGCGGCGCTCGCGGACGCGACCCGGCTCTGGATCGTCGACCTGCTGGTGCTCGGAGATCTGTCCTCCACCGAGATCCAGGTGGCGCTGGGCCTGCCGTCGAACCTCGTGGCCCACCACGTGCGGGTGCTGGAGAAGGCGGGCATCCTCACCCGCGCCCGGTCGGAGTTCGACGGCCGCCGCACCTACCTGCACCTCGTGCGCGACGCCTTCGACTCGCTGATCCCGGGCCCGCTCACGGTGCGCGGCCGCGTGGTGTTCGTGTGCACCGCGAACTCCGCACGCTCCCAGCTCGCCGAGGCGCTGTGGCGGCGCTCCAGCAGCATCCCCGCCCTCTCCGCCGGGATGAGCCCGGCCGCCGAGGTGAACCCCGGTGCGGTGGCCGCCGCCCGCCGCCACGGGTTCTCGCTCGACGGCGCCGCCCGGCCCCGGCACGTCGACGACGTGATCGTGGAGGGCGACTTCGTGATCAGCGTGTGCGACGGCGCGCACGAGCAGCTGCGGGGCGACGACGACCTGCACTGGTCGATCCCCGACCCGGCCGCGCTCGGCACCGAGGCCGCCTTCGACGAGACCGTGCTCGAGCTGACCGACCGCATCGACGTGGTGGCGGGCCGACTCCAGCCGGCCTGATCGCCTGAACCGGGCGCGCCGGGCGTGCACCGCGCATCCGCCCGACCGTTGTGGCCGGACGCGCCGCCTCGCTAGGTTGGGCGCATGCAACCGCTGCAGCGTGTGACCGCGCCCACCGTCGACGTGCTGTCGGCGATGCTCGACGGTTCGGGGCCCATCTGGGGGCTGCGGATCGTGAAGGAGTCCGGCCGGCCCTCCGGAACGGTCTATCCCATCCTCGACCGGCTCGAACGGCAGGGCTGGATCGAGTCGACCTGGGAGGAGCTCGGCGGCCGGGAGAGCCCGCCCCGCCGGCTCTACGAGTTCACCGACGAGGGGCGCGAGGCCGCCCGCGATCTGCGCTCGTCGTTCGCCGAGCGACACCGCCCCTGAGGAGACGACGCCGGCGTTCCTCGGCGGCGCCTACCTGAACAGGTGCTGGACGGGAGTCGCAGTCCCACCGCTTTCTCACTACCCTCGACCTCTGACGACTCCGATCCCGGGTCGCCCCTCGAGAGAACGCGATGATGACCGACGAGAACCCTGCGGCCGCTTCGCCCCTGCCGTCACGCGAGCTCGCCCCGTGGCTGCGCCGAATGGATGTCGCCGACCAGATCTTCCTCACCGGCACCGCCCTGGTGCTGCAGCAGATCCGCGAGCGTCGACCGGTGCTGCCGTTCGCCTTCGACGAGCGCCG
This sequence comes from Herbiconiux liangxiaofengii, assembly GCF_041927335.1. Lineage (NCBI taxonomy): Bacteria > Bacillati > Actinomycetota > Actinomycetes > Micrococcales > Microbacteriaceae > Herbiconiux > Herbiconiux liangxiaofengii. The sequence continues at coordinate 364,035 of NZ_JBHFHD010000008.1, forward strand.
GCTCTGCACGGCGCCGACGCCGGAGGAGGCCGCCGGCTACGCCTCGGCCATCTCGGCCGCCTACCGGGATCAGCCGCCGTTCGCCGCGCCCGACGGCGTCGACGAGCACTGGCGCATCAGCAGCATGACCGGCGCGTTCGCCGCGCGCATCCGGTTCGCCTACCCCGAGCGCGACTGAGGCACGCTCCACCAGGCGCAGCAGCTCGTCTTCGTAGGCGTCGATCATGCGCTCCAGCGAGTACCGCGCCGCGCGCGCCCGTGCGGCCACGGGCGTGATGAGCGAGGCCTCCCGGATGGCGACGGCGAGCGCCGTCGCGGAGTCGTCCGCAGCCACCGCCCCCGCGGCGGGCCCCGACGCCGCCGACACGAGTTCGGGCACGGCCCCGTTCGGCAGCGTGGCCACCGGGGTTCCCGATGCCAGCGCCTCCACCACCGAGAGCCCGAACGGCTCCTCCCACACCGGGCTGGCCACGAACACCTGGGCGGCGGCGTAGAAGGCGGGCAGCTCGTCGTGGCCGAGATGGCCCACGTACTCCACGTCGCCCGCTGCGAGCTGCGGTTCGATCTCGTCGGCGAAGTACCGCGGATCGGCGATCGGCCCGGCGATGCGCAGGCGGAATCCGGCCGCCCGGGCGGCGGAGATGGCGATGTGCAGCCCCTTCTCGGGCGTGATGCGCGCAGCCCATACGGCGACCCCGGGCTCGCGGGCCCCGTCGACCGCCCAGCGCTCGAGGGGGATGCCGTTCGGCACGCACACCACCTGGGGCAGCCGCGGCAGCCAGGCCCTGGCGTTCGTCTCCGACACCGTCACGTAGGAGTGCAGCGGCGACGGCGACCAGCCCGGGGCGTCGAGGATGGCGTTGACGTCGGTGAGGGTGGGCGGCGTGTGCAGCACCGTCATCATGGGCAGTTCGCGCAGCCTCCGGTAGGGCAGGCTGCTGAGGGAGTTGTTGATCACCGCGTCGAAGCCGCCCTGCTCGATCAACTCGATGCTGTGCAGGCTCGCCTCGGCGAGGAACCCCTGCTGCTGCTGACGCACGAGCGGTGAGGCGGCGAACGCGAACTCGAAGTCGCTGGGCACGAGGGGATGCACGGTGGCCGCCGTGCGGGAACCCTCCTTCGCGAAGAGGGTCACGTCGTGCCCGCGCCGCACCAGCTCGTCGGCCAGCAGCGCCGTGTGCGACTCCGTTCCGCCCTGGAACGGCTCGGCGATCGGGTGGTGCAGATGACACAGGATGGCGATTCTCATGCGGCGTCCGTTCGGGCGTAGGTGTCGGTGTCGGGGTCGTGCGCGATCAGGCCCCGGGCTTCGAAGGCGTCGAGCCAGCCCTGCATCGGGTGCCGCCCCCACTTCTGCCGGAAACGGGTGGCGTTCTGCACGATGTCGTCGAGGTGCTCGACCGGGGGGTCGCTCACCGGGTGGTACTGGTGGTCGGCCTCGGCGCCGCCGATGAACAGCAGCGGCACCCCGGCCTCGCGGGCCGAGCTGCCGAAGTCGGTGTCCTCGGCGCCGTAGCCGGTGTAGCCCTCGTCGAAACCGCCGATGCGGGCCCAGACCTCGGCGGTGCAGGCGAACGAGAGCGACCAGAAGAGGTCGTGGCTCGCCTCCTCCACACCACCGGGTGCCGGGCGGGGGCGGAAGCCGTGCACGGTGCCGACGGCGTCGAAGGCGTCCGGCCGGTCGTAGTCGACGCCCTCGGGCAGGTAGGTCACGGCTCCCGAGAGCAGGGCTCCGGGGTGCCCGGCCGAAGCGCGTCGGTAGGCCGCGAGGAGGCCGGGGCGCGGCAGGCAGTCGACGTCGAGGAAGACGAGCAGGGTCGCGCCGGCATCGAGCGCGGCGGCGGCCCCCGCGTTGCGCGCCTCGGCCAGCGGCAGGGCTCCGGTGGCCGAGCGTTGCCGGCGCAGCACGATGGCGCCGGGCGCGTCGACGGGGTCGTCGTCCATCGCCACGATCACCCGCAGGCGCCCGACGCCGTCGGCCGCCAGCCACTGCTGCTGGCGCTCGAGGTGCCGGCGGCGGCCCGCCACGGTGGTGATCACGGCGAGACGGATGGCGGCGCTCACGCGGCCTCGCCCAGGGCGGGGCGGCCCGTGGCCAGCCCGGCGATCACGGCGGCGATGCGCCGCGCCGCGAGGCCGTCGTTCCAGCGCGACCAGCCGGCACCGTCGAGGGCGAGAGCCAGCCGGTGCTCGGTGATCCAGTCGGCACCCGCCACGGCGTCGGGGGTCAGGATGCGGCAGGGCAGCCCGGCGGCGGCGAGAGACGCCGCGAGATGCTGCTGCTCGTCGTGCGGGCGCGCATCCGGAATCAGCAGGGCGGGCCGGCGGGCCGCCGCGATCTCGGCCACCGCGCTGGCACCGCAGTGCGACACCACGAGCGGGGCCGCCCGCAGCTGCTGCCACACCTCGGCCGACCCGGCGCCGCGCAGTTCGCGCACCGGGAGTCCGACCGCGCGCATCCGTTCAGCCGCCTGCGCCACCGGGTTCTCGCCCCGGCCGCCCGCGCCGTGCAGCACGACCACTGGGGCGTCGAAGCGCACCGGCGCCGGCCGGTCGGCCACCGGCGCGAAGCGGCTGAGCGCGCCCACGCGGTGAAGGCGCTCGGGCGGAGCGCTCGGGGCCTCGGGGCCGATGTCCGCCGGCCAGGCCGCGATCACGGCGTCGGAGAGGGCGTAGCCGAGCCGGTGTGCCGGATCGTCGCGGCGGCCGGGCAGGGTGAAGGTGATCACGGGCACGCCGAGCAGGCGCACGAAGGCGGCGACCTCGACCGACAGGTCGACCACGAAGGCGTCGGGCCGGGCCTCGGCGACCCACCGCGCGATGCGGGCGAGACGGGCGGTGTGACCGGCGGAGGCGGTGGGGGCCCAGTGCAGGGCGCCGTGGGCGGTGGGACCGCCGCCCGATGCGGTGGTCGCCGCGGCGGAGGTGTCGAGGTCGGTGTCGGTGTCGAGCGGGAGGGCGATCGTGCGCGCCGCCTCCGGCACCTCGGCGGCCGAGGTGAACACGGTGACCTCGGCGGGCAGCCAGGGGATCACCGCGGCCGCCGTCATCCGGTGCCCGGCGCCGCGGTGGTGCACGTACCAGCCGATGCGTGGGCTGCGAGAAGCGGGGTGCGGGATGCGGGCTGTCCTTCCTCGACGCCGCCGACGCCCGACGGGCGCGGAGGGAGGAGCCGAACGGCCCCACTTCCTCGTCTACACGCGTGGGCGTGGATCGGAAGGGGGTTGCGTGCGGGGACCGATCAGGGCATGGCGGCGGGCGGGGCCTCGGCCGGGGTCGCGGGCGGGGTCTCGGCCGGGATCTCGGCCGGGTCGCTCGGCTCGCTCATCGCCTCGAGCAGAGCCGGCAGGGTACGGCGCACGTAGGGCGAGGAGTGGAAGTCCGCCTCGTCGTTGCCGTTCAGCAGCCAGGTCTCGAAGGAGCGCTCGTAGGTGTCCAGGATGACGCGGGTCGAGCGCACGGCCGACCAGCTGAAGCGGCGCCCGAGCCGGGCCATCAGCTCCGAGAGCACATCGACGAGGGCGTCGAGGAAGCGCTTCTCGGCCATCAGCACCGTGGTGCCGTCGTCGCTGCGCCGCAGGGCGCGGGCGCGGCGATCGGCCCGGATGAGCACGCCGGCCCGGTCCAGCGGCCACGAGTCGGCGAGCGCCACGGCGGCCTCCTCGAACGAGGGCGCCGCGTCGGGCCGGGTGGGCGCGAACGCCTGCACGCCACCGCGCAGTCGCGCCACGGTGTCGTCGACGAGGCCGTCGTTCACCGCGTCGAGGAAGGCGTCGTCGTCGGGGAAGAGTGTGCGGAACGAGTGCGGGTGCACCCCGGCCTGCCGGCAGATGTCGTCGATCAGCTGCGGGGTCAACCCGCCCGACTCGGCCAACGGGCCGCGGGCCGCCGTGGCGAGTCGGTGCATGACCGTCTTGCGCTGATTCTCGATCCGGCTCATCCCGTGCTGCCTCCGCCTCCAGCCTAGGGTGTGCCCAAGCCCTGCCGAGTTGCGCCGAATCGCCCTCTCGGGCGCCGCGAAGGGGCGATTTGGCGCAACTCGGCGGAGGAGGGGGGTGGGAAAACGCTGGGAGGCGGAATCCGGGAACCCGTGGGGCGGGTTCACGTCTGGGGTGCGTGCACCTGTTACCCGGGCGGGCGTGCATCCGGCGCCCGCTGATTCGACGAAAGGCCCCTTCGTGAAGCTCTTCACCCCCCTCATCGCCGGCGATCTCGAGCTGCCCAACCGGCTCGTGATGGCCCCCATGACCCGACTGCGCGCCGACGAGCAGGGCGTGCCCACCGCCCTCATCGCCGAGCACTACGCCCAGCGGGCGAGCATGGGGCTGATCATCAGCGAGGGCGTCTTCCCGAGCGCCGAGTCGCGGGCGTACCCGGGCCAGCCCGGCATCGTCACCGACGAGCAGGCCGCGGGCTGGCGCACCGTCGCCGACGCCGTGCACGAGGCCGGCGGGCGCATCGTGATGCAGCTGATGAACGGCGGCCGCGTCACGCATCCGGGCGTCACCGGCACCGACCGCATCGTGGCCCCCAGCGCCATCGCCATCCAGGGCGAGACCCGCCTGGCGAACGGCGAGAAGGTGGCCTATGCCCTGCCGCACGCGCTCACCGCCGAGGAGCTGCCCGTCGTGCGCGACGAGTTCGTGGCCGCCGCCCGCCGCGCCGTCGACGCCGGCTTCGACGGTGTCGAACTGCACGCCGCCAACGGCTACCTGCTGCACGAGTTCCTCTCCCCCGTGTCGAACACGCGAACGGATGCCTACGGCGGCTCGCCCGAGGCCCGCGCGTCGTTCGTGCTCGAGGTGGTGCGTGCCGTGGTCGACGAGGTGGGCGCCGGGCGCGTGGGTGTGCGCATCTCGCCGAGCCACAACATCCAGGACGTGCTCGAGACCGACGCCGACGACGTGCTCGCCACCTACGGGACGCTGGTCGACGGGCTGGCTCCGCTCGGGCTGTCGTACCTCAGCATCCTGCACGCCTCGCCCTCGGGTGAGCTCGTGCAGGAGCTGCGCCGCCGCTTCGGCGGGGTCGTGGTGGTGAACAGCGGATTCGGCGGCATGACCACGCGCGACGAGGCCCACGACATCGTGGGCTCCGACGTGGCCGACGCCGTGGCCGTCGGCCGCCCCGTGATCGCGAACCCCGACCTGGTGGAGCGGTGGCAGGGGTCGCACCCCGAGAACGAGCCCGACCAGGCCACCATCTACGCCTCGGGGGCCGAGGGGTACACCGACTACCCGCGCCTGTCGGCGTAGCCCGAACGCGACGGCCGTCGTCTCCCTCGCGGGGGCGGCGGCCGTCGCCGCGTGCGGGAGGCGCTGTCGCCGCGGGCGTCGCGCTGTCGCCGCGGGCGTCGGCAGACGCCGGGGTCAGGCCTCGGCGATCCGTTGCTCCGCCGCGGTGCGCAGGCGGCGGAGGCGGCGGTAGGTGCCCGCCAACGTCGACACCACGATCGCGGCCAGCACGATCGAGATGCTCGAGCCCAGCAGCACGGCGAGCGTTCCCTCGTCGGCCACCTCGGGCTGCGCGGCGAACGCCAGCTCGTTCATCAGCAGCGACACCGTGAAGCCCACCCCGCCGAGGGCGCCGGCGGCCAGCAGGCCGTGCAGGGTGAGGTGCGGCCGCTTCTCCCGGGGCCCCACGAAGCTCGACAGCCACCCCCCGAGGGCGATGCCGATCAGCTTGCCCACCGGCAGGGCGATCAGGATGCCCCAGAACGGCGCCGCGAGCTCGCCCGGCGACACCTGGGGAATCGCCACGAGGGCGGCCGAGAACGCGAACAGCGGCAGGATGCCGCCGTTGGTGACCGGCTCGAGGTGGTGGCGAACGCGCATCGCGGGCTTCCGCACCATCGCGAGCCCGAGGGCCACACCGGCGATCGTGGCGTGCACCCCCGACAGGTACACCAGCGACCAGGTGACCAGGGCGACGACCACCAGGGCCGCGGCCACCGGCATCCGGAATCGCGTGCCCAGCAGGCGGCTGAGCAGCCCGAACGCCAGCACACCGACGGCAGCGAGGGCGATGAAGAGCAGATTCGGGTCGGCGGTGAAGAACACCGCGATGATGAGGATGGCGACGATGTCGTCGAGGATCGCCAGCGCGAGGATGAAGATGCGCAGTCGCGACGGGATGCCCTTGCCGAACACGGCGAGCACCCCCAGGGCGAACGCGATGTCGGTGGCGGTGGGGATGGGCCAGCCGCCCTCGTAGCCGGACCCGGCCGTCACCGCGAGATAGATGAGCGCCGGCACGATCACGCCGCCAAGCGCGGCGATGGCGGGCCGCACGGCCTTCGACACCGAGTTCAGCTGGCCCACCGCGAACTCGTTCTTGAGTTCCACGGCCACCACGAAGAAGAACACGGCGAGCAGGCCGTCGCTGATCCAGTGGCCCACCGACAGGTCGAGCGGGGTGCCCGGGATGGCGAGGTGGGTGTCCTGCAGCCCCATCAGGGCCGGCCCGATGGCGGTGTTGGCCGCGATGAGGCCGAGGGCTGCGGCGACGAGGAGGAGCAACGCGGCGACGCGTTCCGAGCGGATGACGGCCATAGGGGATCCTTGCTGCCACGGGGTGGCTCAGCGAACGGGGAGAGCGACCCTGTGACCGCCCGCCGACCAGACTTCCCGGCACACCAGTTCCCAGTTTACCGTGGCACTCCCTCTCGCGCCGCGTCGGACGCAGTCTCGACTGCCGTCGGGAGGCCGGGGCGGCCGGCACGGCTAGTCTCAGGCCGTCGAACGGAAGGACGCCCTATGACGCACCCGCCCAGACCCGACCACCGATCGTGGTCGGCCGCCCTGATGGTGTTCATCGGGGGCGCCGCGGGCACGGTGAGTCGGGAGGGCCTCGATCTGGCCACCCCCGGCGACCGACTGCTCTACACCACCTTCCTCATCAACATCGTGGGCTCCTTCACGCTCGCGGTGCTGTACGCGGCGCTGCGGTCGGGTGCCGAGGCGCCGGCGGCCGAGCGCAGACTGCGGCTGCTGGTGGGCACGGGCTACCTGGGCGGCTTCACCACCTACGGGTCGTTCGCGGTGGGCGTGGCGGCGGCGGGCATCCGGGGGTCGTCCGCCGACGCGATCCTGTATGCCGTGGGGAGCGTCGTGCTCGGGGTCGGGGCCGCACTGATCGGGCGGTGGGTCGTCGAGCGGGCGACCGGTCGGCGGCCCGGAGGCACGCGACCCGCGCCCGAGACCGGGAGCACGCCGTGACCGGGGTCTCGATCGTCACGGTGCTCGGCATCGCCCTGGCGGGCGGGCTCGGCGCCGTCGCGCGCCTCGTGGTCGGAGGCAACCTCCAGCAGTGGGCGCCCACCACGTTCCCCGTCGGAACGGCCGCCATCAACATCGTCGGGTCGTTCCTCCTGGGGCTCGTGATGAGCGAGGCCACAGCCTCGTTCGCCCCGGCCTGGCTCGCCGTGGTGGGAACCGGACTCCTCGGCGGGTTCACGACCTTCAGCACGGCCAGCGTCGACTCGGCCGACCTGATCCGGCGCCGTCTCCCGGGCCGGGCGGCCGTCAACGCTCTGGTCGTGGGATGCCTGTCGATCGGGGCGGCAGCCGCGGGCTTGTCGCTGTGAGCGCGCTCGGCGGCAGGACCGGCGGAGAGGGCTATCGTTGCGCCTGAAGCGCTCGGCGCCGCGGCGGCGGGAGCGCGATGCATCGGGAGAGGAACGGTCATGGCGACACCACGGCGGGAGGCCCCCACGTTCTGGCATCGGGCGGGATCACGGGTGGCCGTGATGTTCACCGTGTTCATCGTGGTGTCGGTGGTGACCGGCCTGGCGGGCTCGTGGCTGTTCGCGCCGGCGGTGGGCTGGATCGCTGCAGCGGGCACCTACTCCATCTGGGTGTGGCGCACGATCGGCCGCCTCGACGCCGCGGAGACGGCCAGCCACGCCACCCGCGAAGACCCCACCCAGCCGGTGGCGCAGACCCTGCTCCTCCTGGCCAGCCTCGCCAGCTTCGGCGCCATAGCGCTGCTGCTGGTGGAGTCGGGAACGCTGCGCGGCGGGGCGGAACTCGGCCTGGCGGCGGCCGCGCTGGTGACGGTGGCCGCATCCTGGTTTCTGGTGCACGTGCTGTTCACGCTGCGGTACGCCGCCGCCTACTACCGGGCGGGAGGGAAGGGCGTGGACTTCAACCAGAGCGAGCCGCCGAGCTACCTCGACTTCGCCTACATGGCCTTCACGCTGGGGATGACCTATCAGGTCTCCGACACGAGCCTCACGAACTCGACCATGCGGCGGGAGGTGCTGCGGCACGCGCTGCTGTCGTTCCTCTTGGGCGTGGTGGTGCTGGCCTCGAGCGTGAACCTCATCTCGAGCCTCGCCCGCTGACGCGGCTCGCCTCACGCCGCCCGGCGGCGCGCAGGCGTGGTGATGACGACCGGCTCGGTGCATCCTGGAAGGCATGAGAACACGTCGGAGAATCTCGCGGCTTCTGCTGGGCAGCGCCGTCGTCGTCATGCTGGCCGGATGCGCACCCACGTCGACCGGGGCGGGCGGGAGTACGACCTCACCCAGCAGCAGCGCCACGCCGTCGACCCCATCGGCTTCTGCCACACCGACGCCGACGCCCACGCCGACGCCCACCTGCGGCCCCGCCGACGGACGGCAGGCCGCCGCCGCCGCGATCGCCGCACTGCCGGCCCCGGAGGGACTGAGCGACGCCGTCTGGGATGCCGAAGGCGCCGACTACAGCGGCTACGACCCCTGCGCGGCGCTGTCGTGGACGGTGGTGACGCTGCAGTACGCCACCGTCAGCTCACCCAACGCCGTTCTGCTGTTCCACTCCGGCACCTATCTGGGCACGGCGACGTCGACGCCGTACGGGTTCACCCCCGCGGTCGAGCGGCTCTCCGACGACTCCATCAGCGTCACCTACCGGTTCACCCAGGGCACGGAGTCCAACGCCGAGGCGTCGGGCCGGGCCACTGCCACCTTCAGCTGGAACGCGGCCACCGGGAGCGTCGACATGACCGGCGACGTTCCTCCCGGCTACTGAGCCCGCGCCCCGTCAGGAGGCCGGGACGGGGGCCGTGAGCTCGATGTGGGCCTTGATGACGCCGCGCTGGGCGGCCGCCGTGGCCACCGCATCCGTCGCCTGGTCGATGCCGTAGACGTGGGTGATCAGCGGCGACAGGTCGATGCCCGACGTCGCCAGGAACCGCAGCGTCTGCGGCCACACACCGGGCGAGCCGATCGAGCCCGTGATGGTGAGCTCCTTCGACTGGATCAGCCCCAGCGGCGCCGGCGCCGAGCGGCCCACGTCGATTCCGATGTACGCGATGCGTGCGCGGAAGGCCGCCAGCTCGAGGGCGGTGGCCATCACCTCGGGCCGGCCGGAGCATTCCACCACCACGTCGGCACCCCGCCCGCCCGACAGCGACGCGAGGGCGTCGGCCGCGTCATCCGGATGCACGGCCGAGACGGCCCCGAGTGCGAGCGCCACCTCGCGGCGTTCGGCTGAGGGCTCCACCACGAGCGTCACCGCACCGAGGGCCGACGCCGCCGCCGTCACCGCGAGACCGATGGGCCCGGCACCGAGCACCACGAGCACGTCGCTGCCGTTCACGTTGCCCACGCGCATGAGCGCGTAGTACGCCACGCTGAACGGCTCCACCAGCGCGCCGGCCGCCCACGACAGCTCCGAGGGCAGCCGATGCAGCCACGACGGCTTGGCCACGAAGTACTCGGCCGCGGCCCCCGAGATCGAGAAGCCGAAGTGATCGTCGCCGATCACGCACTCGCCCACCACGCGGTCGCCCACGGCGAAGTCGGTGACCGCCGAGCCCACGGCCGCCACCTCACCCGACCACTCGTGCCCCGGGATGACCGGGTACTCGAACGGGATGATGTACCGCCCCTCGAGCAGCTCGATGTCGGAGTGGCACACCCCCACCCGGCGCGAGGCGATGAGCACCTCGTCGGCGGCGATGGGCGGGATGTCGAGGGTGCGCACGGCGGCGGCATCCTCCGAGACGAACTGCAGAGCCTTCATGGTCACGCCGTCCTCGCCTGGATGAGCACCTTCACCTGGTCGCCCTTCGGCGACAGCAGCGTCTCGAACCCGGCCACGACGTCGTCCATCGCCACCTGGGCCGTCACCACCTTCTCCACCGGGTACCGGCCTCGCGCGATGAGATCGATGATGCGGGGCCAGTCGGTGACGGGATAGCACCAGGTGCCGGCGAGCGTGATGTCGTGCTCCGAGAGCACCATCGGGTCGATCGAGGCGGCCTTCGTGTGCAGCCCGGTCTGCGAGATGCGGCCGGCCGAGCGCACCGAGGCCAGCGCGGCCTGCAGTGCACGCTCATTGCCCGAGCACTCCACCACCGCATCCACCCCGACGCCCTCGGTGCGGTCTTTGAGGTAGGCCGGCACGTCGACCGACGTGGGGTCGAGCACCTCGCCCACGTCGAGCGCGCGGGCCAGCTCGGCCCGGTGCGGGTTGACCTCCGAGATGAAGACGGATGCGCCGAGCGCCGAGGAGTACAGCGCCGCGAGAGCGCCGATCGGCCCTGCGCCGGTGATCAGCACGGTGTCGCCGGGGCGCACCTGCGCGGTGTCGACCCCGTACGCGGCCACCGCACCGGGCTCGACCAGCGCACCCTGCAGGTCGCTGACCCCATCCGGAAGCACGCTCACGTGGGTGGCGGGCACCACCGCCAGCTCGGCGATGCCGCCCCAGGCGTAGCTCAGGCCGATGCAGGCCATGCGCTGGCAAAGGTGGTTGAGCGCCCGGCGGCAGTAGTAGCAGGTGCCGCACGAGAGCAGGGGCATCACCGAGACGCGGTCGCCGGCCTTCACGTTCGTGACGCCGGCACCCACCTCGACGACCTCGGCCGAGAACTCGTGGCCGAGCACCTGGGGCGCGGTGGCGCCGGTGAGGGCGTGGGGCGTGGCCGGGATGACGATGGGGCCCATCGCGTACTCGTGCAGGTCGGTGCCGCAGACTCCGCACCAGTAGGGGCGCAGCAGCACCTCGCCCGCTCCGGCACCGCTGGGCTCTGGAACGTCCTCGACCCGGATGTCGTGCGCGGCGTGGAAGACGGCTGCTCGCATGCTGAGCTCCTTTGCATCATCGAAAAGTTCATCATCACTGTACACGCGGAGCGGTGTGTTCGGCGCCGGGCTGGCGTTTCTGCGGGCCTGTAGGCGAGAGTGTTCAGTGTCACACCCCACTTCGAAGGAGAAGACCAAGCCGCATGTTCGGCCTCACTCCGGGCCCGGCCGGGCGCGCGGCCGGGCGTCCTCGAACGACGGAGATCCCCGGCCCATCGAGCGAACGACGGATGCACGGACCGACGTGCGCCCGAAACTCCGTCGCCACCGGGGTCGGGAGGGCCGGGCAGGTCGGGGGGGGTCAGGGGCGGGCGGCGGCGCGGGTGACCTCGGCGATGGAGGCCCAGTCGAGGTCGGCCTGGCCGTCGGCCAGCGCCTTCTCGAACACGCCGCGGAGGGCGCTGCCCGTGGGGAACGTGATTCCGGATGCGTGCGCCGCGTCGAGCGCCAGCATCAGGTCTTTGAACCCCAGCTCGGTGGTGAACCCGGCCGGCGTGTAGCCGCCGCGGGCGATCGCGCCGCCGTAGCCCGAGTACACGACTCCCGGAAACAGGCTGTCGCCCAGCAGGTCGACGAACATCCCGGTGTCGATGCCGCGCGTCTCGAGCAGGGTGATCGACTCGGCCATCGCCTGCAGGGCGTGGATGATCAGGTAGTTCACGCCGATCTTCACCACGTTGGCCTGGCTCGGATCGGTACCGATGGGCCAGACCCGTCGGCCGAGCACCTCGAGCACCGGCCGCGCCCGCTCGACGGCGGCGGGTTCGCCGGCGGCGAGGATGGTGAGGGCACCCGAGGCGGCCGCAGGCGGGCGGCCGAGCACCGGGGCGGCCACGTAGGCGACGCCCGCCGACCGGTGCCGCTCGAGCAGTCTCGTGGCGGCAGACGCACCGACCGTGGCGAGGTTCACGTGCAGGGCGTCATCCGGAGCAGCGGCGAGCACCTGCTCGTCGAACAGGTCGAACACGACCGACTCGTTCGAGAGCATCGAGAACACGGTTCCCACGGCGAGCGCGTCGCCCACGGAAGCGGCTCGCTCGGCACCGCGGGCCACGAGCTCGTCGACGGCGGCCGGCGAGCGGTTCCACACCACCACCTCGTAGCCGCAGTCGAGCAGGCGGCCCGCCATCGCCGAGCCCATCGAACCGAGGCCCACGACGCCGACGCGGCCGCCACTCGGGCCGCTCTGGCCACTCGGGCCGCTCACCGCAGCCTCGGTCACGCGCCGGGCTCGCCGCGCCCCGCGGCCGTGTTGAGGTGCGACTGCGAGTCGCGGAGGGTCGGCAGGCTGCCCCCCACCGTGAAGTAGCGCTTACCGGCCACGAGCAGGTCTTCGGCCGGGAACTTGGTGATCACCTGGCAGCCGGTGGCCGTCACGATCACCTCCTCCTCGATGCGCGCGGCGCCCCAGCCGTCGGCGGCGGGCCAGTATGTCTCGAGGGCGAACACCATGCCCTCCTTCAGCTCCTCCGGGTGGTCGAGCGACACCAGGCGCGAGAAGATCGGCTTCTCCCAGATCGACAGCCCCACCCCGTGCCCGTACTGCAGCGCGAACGCGGCTTCCTCGTCGGCGAAGCCGAACTCCTGCGCGGTGGGCCAGACGGCCACGATGTCGGCCGTGGTGGCACCGGGGCGCACCAGGGCGATGGCACGGTCCATGTACTCACGGGCCCGCGTGTAGGCGTCGCGCTGCGCCGAGCTCGCCGAGCCCACCGCGAAGGTGCGGTAGTAGCAGGTGCGGTAGCCGTTGAAACTGTGCAGGATGTCGAAGAACGCGGGGTCGCCCGGCCTGATCAGCCGGTCTGAGAACACATGCGGATGGGGCGAGCACCGCTCCCCCGAGATGGCGTTGACGCCCTCCACGTACTCGGAGCCGAGGTCGTACAGCTTCTTCGACACCAGCCCGACGGCCTCGTTCTCACGCACGCCCGGCCGCAGGAATTCGTACAGGTCTTCGTAGGCCGCATCCACCATCGACGCCGCCTGGGTGAGCAGGCCGATCTCGTCGGCCGTCTTGATGCGCCGCGCCTCCATGAACACCTGCTGCCCGTCGACCACCCGGATGCCCTGCTTCTGCAGCGCGAACAGGATGGGCAGCTCGATCACGTCGACACCGAGCGGCTGGTCGGCCACCCCGAACTTGTCGAGCTCGCGCTTGATCTTGGCGGCCACCCGGTCGGCGATCTCGGCGTCGGGGCTGAACGCACCGCGGAGGGTCGAGATGCCGGCGCGCGACCCGCTCTCGGCGCGCGGCCGCACGGCTCCGTGATGCGCGGCGTGCGGATCGGCATCCGCCTCGGCCGTCGTGGTGTCGAGCCAGGGGTTGAAGAGGGAGTGGTGCTTGGCGGCCGAACCGAAGTCCCACATGATGGGGTCGGTGTTGCGGGTGAGCAGGCTGAACCGGATGAGCTTGTCCATGGCCCAGGTGCCGATGTGGGTGGAGGTCATGTAGCGGATGTTCGAGAAGTCGAACGCGAGCACCGCACCGAGATCGCTGCGGTCGAGCTCGGCCTTGAGCCGCGCGAGGCGTTCGCTGCGCAGGCGGTCGAAGTCGATGCGCTGCTCCCAGTCGACCGCGTTCGTGCCGCGGGTGGCGGTGGGGATCGTGGCGTAGCCACCGGCCGGAGCCTGGCCGGCAGGTCTGGCCTCCGCCGTTGCCGCTGCCGTCGCGCCCGCCCCGTCGAATGCGGGCCGGGCTGCACTGCCGTCGAATTGTGTGGTCATACCAGGACCATCCCTCCATCGATCATGATCACCTGGGCGGTGAGGTAGTCGGAGTCGGATGACGCGAGGTAGAGCGCCGTCCCGACGATGTCGTCGACGGTGGCCGTGCGGCCGCGGATGATCCCCGCCGCGAACTCGTCCATGGCCCCGCCGGCCGTCGTGGTCTCGCCGATGGCGAGCAGGTCTTCGTCGAGCTTCACCCAGAGGGGCGTGTCGACCACCCCGGGCGCGAACGCGTTCACCGTGATGTCGTGCTCGGCGAGCGCTTTGGCCGCCGACTGCGTGAGCGAGATCACGGCCGCCTTGGCCGCGGAGTAGGGGGCGAAGGCCGGAAAGCCCTGGCGCCCGGCCATCGAGGTGGTGTTGACGATCTTGCCGCCGCCGCCCTGGGCGATCATCTGGCGGGCCGCCTCCTGGGTGCCGATCAGCACACCGAGGGCGTTGACCTCCATGATCGCGCGCCAGTTCTGCTCGGTGACGTCGAGGAACCTCATCGGCGCGTTGAAGCCGGCGTTGTTGAACCACACGTCGATGCGGCCGAACTCGGCGACCGCGGCATCGACGGCGGCCTTCACCTGGGCGCGGTCGGAGACGTCGGCGCGCACTCCGAGGGCGGCGCGGCCCTCGTCGCGGAGCCCGGCGGCAGCGGCCTCGGCAGCCTCGGCATTCAGGTCGGCGATGACGACGGATGCCCCTTCGGCAGCCAAGGCCCGGGCGATGCCCAAGCCCATCCCGCTCGCCGCTCCGGTGACCACCGCCACGGTTCCCGCCATACGATTCGCCATTGATTCGTCCTCTCGGCTGTTCAGCCTAGCTTGTCACAGTGTTCAGTCTAACAACACACTCTGCCGATGCAGCCCGCAACCCGGCGCTCTCTGAGACGGCCGGTTCGTATACTCTTGCTGCACAGAATCCGGTTCGGGCCGAGAGCCCGCGAGCGAGGAGTGCGACCATCACAGACGACATCGGCCCCCGGCTGCGTGCGGCGCGGATCGCGCGCGGTCTCAGCCTCCGCAGCGTGGCCACGGCACTCGGGGTCTCGGCATCCCTCATCTCGCAGGTCGAGACCGGCAAGACCCAGCCCTCGGTGAGCACGCTCTACGCGCTGGTGAACCACCTCGGCATCTCCTTCGACGACCTCATGGCCGGCAGTGCGCATTCCGATCAGCCCGCCGCCGTCGGCCGGCCGGTCGCGGTGGGCTCCGATCTGCCGCCAGCGTCACTGAACACTCCGGATGCCGCCGGCCAGCCGCTCCCCGCCCTGCAGCGCGGCACCGACAACCCGGTGCTCGAGATGGAGAACGGCGTGCGATGGGAGCGGCTCGCCGCGAGTCGCGACGGAGCGGTCGACCCGCTGCTCGTCACCTACGAACCGGGAGCATCCAGCTCGATCGAGGGCCGCATGATGCGCCACAGCGGCGTGGAGTACGCCTACCTGCTGTCGGGCGAGCTCACCGTGCGCCTCGACTTCGACACCTTCGTGCTGAAGGCGGGCGACTCGCTGAGCTTCGACTCCGTGCGACCGCACCTCTACCTCAACGAGGGCAGCGTGCCCGCGAAGGGGCTGTGGTTCGTGGTGGGGCGGCGGGAGTTCTCGCAGGAGATGCCCTCCTCGGGACAGCCCGTCCGCTCCTCGGAGAACCTCGCCTCGGCGGTCGACGTGCTCCGGGCGATGGACCGCCTGGCCTGACCTGCCCCCGCACTTCTCGCCGAGGGCCGGGCGACGGGGCAGGGGTCAGACGAGGATCGTGAGGGGGTTCTCGATGCTCGACTGGAACGCCGCGAGCCAGCGGGCCGCGAGGGCGCCGTCGACCGCACGGTGATCCACCGAGAGCGTCACACGCATCACCGTCGCCACCTCGACCGCTCCGTCGATCACCACGGGCTGGGGCTTCGCAGCCCCCACCGCGAGGATGCCGGAGTGCGGCGGATTGAGGATCGCCGCGAATTCGAGCGCGCCGTACATGCCGAGATTCGACACCGAGAAGCTGCCGCCTTCGAGCTCGTCCTGCCGCAGCTTCTTGGCTTTGGCACGGCCGGCCAGGTCGGCGATCGACGTGCTCACGGAGGTGATGCTCAGCCCGTCGACTCCCCGCACCACCGGGGTGAGCAGTCCGCCGTCGGTGGCGACGGCCACCGCGATGTCGACGGAGCGGTACACGCGCATCCCCTCGTCGCTCCAGGTGACGTTGGCCTCGGGCACCTCGCGGAACGCCGCGGCCACCGCCTTCACCACGAAGTCGTTCACCGAGACGCGCACCGCCGACCGCTCGTTGACCTGCGCCCGCAGCGCGAGCAGCTCGTCGACGCGGCACTCGGCCGTGAGATAGAAGTGCGGCACCGTCGACTTGCTCTCGGTGAGCCGCCGGGCGATCGCCTTGCGCATGGGGGTGTGCCGAACGAGTTCGGTGTCGTCGGCCTCGGCGGATGCGCCCGCCGAAGCAGTCGTCGCGACCTCGGGTGCGACGCCCGGCGCGGCCGAGGCCGTCGCGCCCGCTGCCGCGGTGCCCGTCGGCGCACTCGTCGCGGACACCGAGCCCGTGGGTGCCCCGGCAGCCGCCACAGGTGCGGCACCCGCCACGGGGGCGGCGGCCTGCTGCGCCGGCGCCTGCTCCACGTCGCGGCGCACGATGCGCCCGCCGGGACCGGTGCCGGTGATGGACGAGGGGTCGAGCCCTTTCTCCCTCGCGAGCTTCCGGGCGATGGGGCTGAGGAACAGCCGCTCGCCGTCACCCGACTCCTGGGCAGACGTTCCCGGCACGGCCTCACGCGTGGCTGCCGCGGGGGCGGGCACGTGTGAGGGCACAGGGGCGGCCGCGGATTCGGCGTCGGGGGCCGATTCACCCGCCCGGGCCGACGGCTCGGCCTCGGCGGCAGCGGCCTCCATCGAGGCGGCCTCCTGCACGGGCGCACCGGAGTCGGGGTCGCGCCGGGTCGCATCCGGAGCCGAGCCCGGACCGTTGACGGGTACGCCAGCCGCAGGCCCGCCCCCGAGCACGGCGTCGATGTCGGCGTCGGTCTCCCCCTCCGCGATGAGCACCGCGATCGGCATCCCGATCTCCCCGGCCTGACCCGGTTCGAGCAGCACGCGCCCCACCACACCGGCGTCTTCGGAGTTGTACTCCACGACGGCCTTCTCGGTCTCGATCTCTGCGAGCGGGTCGCCCACTTCCACGCGTTGACCGGGCGTCACGAGCCAACTGGCGATCGCGGCCTCCTCCGAACCCGCGAGCACGCTCGGCATCCTGATGATCGTCGCCATCTCAAGCACCCCTTCCGAATCCGGCACGCACTCGTTCGAGGCCCACCACCACGTCGTCGGACTTCGCGATCGCGGCCCGTTCGAGCACCTTCGAGATGCTCGGCGAGGCCTCGGACCCCGTCACCCGCTGCACCGGCTGGTCGAGCCAGTCGAAGAACCTGCGCTGGATCTCGTCGGCCAGCCATGACCCGTACGACGTGCCCTGAGCGCCCTGCTCCACGATCAACACCGCATTGGTCTTGCGGATCGACTCACCCACGGTCTCCCAGTCGAGCGACGCCCGGTCGAGGAAGCGCAGATCGATCAGCTCGGCGTCGACGCCGGTCTGCTCGATGGCCCTGGCGCTCTCACCGACCATCGACAGGTAGGTCAGCACAGTCACATCGGAGCCCGGCCGGCGCACCGCTGCGGTGCCGTACGGGATCTGGTAGTCGAGGTCATCCGGGATCTCACCCGACTCGGCATAGAGGTCGACGTGTTCGATGATGAGCACCGGGTCGTCGATCGCGAGGGCCGCGTTCATCAGGCCCACGTAGTCGAACGGGGTCGACGCCGCCATGATGCGCCACCCCGGGCTGGTGGCGAAGATGCCCGCCGGATCCATCAGGTGCTGCGAGCCGTAGCCCGAGCCCATGGCGATCTTCGTGCGCAGCACAAGCGGCACCGGGTTGTCGCCGCCGAACATGTGGCGGGCCTTGCCGATCTGGTTGAACACCTGGTCGGCGGCCACCCACATGAAGTCGGGGTACATGAACTCCACGACGGGCCGGTAGCGGCCGTCGAGCGCGATGCCTCCGCCGAGACCCGCGAAGGCGTTCTCGCTGATGGGGGTGCCGAGCACGCGGCCGGGGTACTTCTCGGCCAGGCCCTTGGTGGCGCCGTTCGTGCCGCCCTTGAGGCGATGGATGTCTTCACCGAGCACCACGATGCGATCGTCGGAGCCCATTCGTCGATCCATCACCGCGGCCACCGCGTCGACGAACTTGCCCGTCGAGCTGGTGCCGGCGTAGTCGGCCTGCTCGAGGGTGGGCGCGTCGGCGATCTCGGCCAGGTCGCCGCGGATGCCGACGTCGACGAAACCCGGGTCGGGCCAGAGATCGGGGCGGATGCGCTTCACCCCCGGCTTGCCGTCGGGGTCGGGCTCGGTGAGTGCGTCGACGGCGTGACGGACAGCGTTCTGCGCCTGCGAGCGCACGCTCGCGAGGCCCTCGTCGTCGATGAGGCCCAGGGCGGTGAGCTCGCGAGCCATCCGGAGCAGCGGGTCGCGCTCACGCCAGGACTGCTCCTCCTGCTTGCTGCGGTACCCGAACGCGCTACCCGGGTAGGGACCGTTCTGGTGGAAGAACCGGTACACCTCCGCCTCGATCACAGCCGGCCCGCCACCCGAGCGCATGAGCTCGGTGGCCTGCTGCATCGCGAGGTGCACGGCCAGCGGATCCATGCCGTCGACCCGCCAGGCCGGGATGTCGAAGCCCAGCGCACGGGCCGAGAGCCGCGGTTCGGCGGTCACCTCGGTGACGTGGGTCGACACCGCGTAGAGGTTGTTCTCGATGAAGAAGCAGAACGGCAGCTTCCAGGCCGCCGCGAGGTTCATGGTCTCGAGCACCGAACCGATGTTCACGGCACCGTCGCCGAAGTAGCTCACCGTGAGGTCGGAGTCGAGAGCGGTTCCGGATGCGGCGGGCTCCGCGCCGGTGCCGTCGGTCTCGCCGCGTTCGTCGCCCCGCGTCGCGCCCGCCTCCGCCACGGCGGCCTGCCGCTGGGCCCACGCGTTACCCGCCCCGAGCGGCACCCCGCCGCCCACGATCGCGTTCGTGCCGAGCGCACCGGCCTCGTGCCACTGCAGGTGCATCGAGCCACCGCGACCGCGGCAGTATCCCTGCGCCAACCCGAGGATCTCGGCGAGCGTCTTCTGCAGCACCTCCTGCACCACGGGGGTGACGAGCGCCTCGGGGTCGAGCCCATCGGGCGCCACGTGCGCCAGCGCCTTCGCCAGGAACTGGTGGTGCCCGCGGTGCGACCCGTTCACTCCGTCGCTCGAGCGCAGCGCCACGATGGATCCGACCGCGCCACCCTCCTGGCCGATGCTGGAGTGCGCAGGGCCGTGGACGAGGCCGGCGCCCGCCAACTCGAGCACCGCCTCCTCGAAGGCGCGGATGAGGTGCAGCTGCCCGAGCATGGTGCCGAGGAGCGCCGGATCAGCGGCCTTCCAGTCGGCGGGGGTGGTGCTCAGCTCGACCCAGGGCGATCCGGGCTGAAGACGTTTCTCGCGTGGCATTGCAGGTGCTCCTTCGCACGTGGGTGAGGCACGTTGAAGAGCACACTATGCGGCGAATGTATCCATTGCAACCCTTTTCTTCGCGTATCGACTACGCTAGCATCCTCAGTGGATCCATTCGCATCCGAACGGAACCCGTCGAAAGGAGGTGACCGTGGCCATTCCCGGCCTGCGAGGCGCCGAGCACATCGGCTTCACGGTGCCCGACCTCGACGAGGCGCACCGCTTCTTCGTCGACGTGATCGGCTGCACGCCTGTGTACTCGCTGCCCACCATGCGTCGCGACGACGACTGGATGCGCGAGCATCTGAACGTCGAGCCCCGGAGCGTCGTGCGCGAGATCCGCTTCTACCGGTGCGGCTTCGGCCCGAATTTCGAGGTCTTCGAGTACGAGCCGACCGCCGATCAACGCCCGCAACCCCGCAACAGCGACCTGGGCGGGCATCACATCGCGTTCTACGTCGACGACCTCGATGCCGCCGTGGCATCTCTGGAGGCCGCGGGCATCCGGGTTCTCGGCGCCCCCACCGCGAGCCGCAACGCGTCGGAGGGCCAGCGCTGGGTGTACTTCCTCAGCCCCTGGGGCATGCAGTTCGAGCTCGTGAGCTACCCGCACGGCAAGCAGTACGAGGAGCAGGCCGAGGTGCTGCTGTGGCATCCGGCCCGCCCGGGAGAGTGAGGCGCCGATAAGATTCGACGCAATGACCGACTCCCCCGCCGACCGCGGCGCCAGCGCCGATACGGCAGGCCTTTCTGAGAGCCCACCGCGCTCCGAGGGCACCGGTGGCTCCCCCATCGAGCGCCTCCTCGGTGCCGCCATCGCAGACAGCTCCGTGGCGAGCCATCGCATCGCCGACAGCCTCCGCCGCGAGATCCTCGGCGGGGCTCTCGCACCGGGAACGCGCATCCGGCAGGAAGACCTGGCCGAGCGCTTCGGTTCGAGCCGTATCCCGGCCCGCGAGGCCATCCGAATGTTGCAGGCCGACGGTCTTGTCACGCTCGTCGCGAACTCTGGCGCCTGGGTGTCGCGCCTCAGCCTCGAGGAGTGCGTGGAGGCCTACTCGATCCGCGAGCGGCTGGAGCCCCTGCTGCTCTCGCGCAGCCTGCCGCACCTCACCGACGAGCAGATCGCGCGGATGACCGAGCTCGCCGACCGCATGGAGACCAACGCCGACGTCGACGTGTTCATGGCGAGCGACCGGGAGTTCCACCTGCTGAGCTACTCGGGGGCGGCCACCGGATCGCTCTGGGAGATCATCCACCGGCTCTGGAACACCACGCAGCACTACCGCCGCGCCTACGCCACCCTCGTGGGGGTGTCAGGCATCGGGGTGACACACCTGGAGCACCACCTGTTGGTGGACTGCATCCGTCGCCGCGACCCGGATGACGCCGAGCGGGTGCTTGTCACGCACATCCGGCGCACCCGCCTCGAACTCGAGAAGCACCCCGACCTCTTCGCCTGAGCCGCAGGGCCCCGACGCTGGGCGCGGGCCTGCCCACAGCCCGCCATCCCGACCCCTACCCCTACCCCTAGCCTTCGCCGAGTTGCGCCGAATCACCCCGAAAGGGCGCCTCACAGGGCATTTTGGCGCGACTCGGCGGAAGCGGAGTCGAGGGAGGAGCCATGGGCGGGGGCAGGTGCAGGCTCGGGGTGAGAGCCAGAGGCCGACGCCGGCGGCGCCGACGCGGCACGCGCCCGGCGCGCCAGAAGCGCCGCCACGACCATCACCGCGAGGGCGCCCAGCGTGATGAGCGCACCCGCCCAGAGCGGCGAGGTGTAGCCGAGCCCGGCGCTGATGGTGAGGCCGCCGATCCAGGCGCCGAGGGCGTTGCCCACGTTGAACGAGGCGATGTTCGCGCTCGAGGCGAGCGTGGGCGCCTGCTCGGCGTACTCCATCACCCGCGACTGCAGCGCGGGCACGGTGCCGAAGCCGAACGCGCCCATCAGCACCAGTGCGATCACCGCGGCCACGGGGATGGCGGCCAGCACGGCGAACGCCGCGAGCACGAGGGCCAGCGCGGCCAGCATGGCGATGAGG
This sequence comes from Herbiconiux liangxiaofengii, assembly GCF_041927335.1. Taxonomy (NCBI): domain Bacteria; kingdom Bacillati; phylum Actinomycetota; class Actinomycetes; order Micrococcales; family Microbacteriaceae; genus Herbiconiux; species Herbiconiux liangxiaofengii. The sequence goes on from NZ_JBHFHD010000008.1 coordinate 385,412, forward strand.
GTGCCGTCGATCGACTTCTCGGCCGCCTTGGCACCGAGGGCGTTGCCGGCGAAGGTGCCCACCCCGAACACGATCAGGAGCCACGGCACCACCGCGCTGTCGAAGCCCGAGACGCCCGTGAGCGTGTACGCGATATAGGTGAAGGCACCGAACATGCCGCCGAACCCGAGCACCGTGACCACGATCGACAGCCACACCTGGCCCGAGCGGAAGGCGCTCAGCTCGGCGCGCACGCTCGTGCGGGCGGCCTTCTCGGTGGGCGCGGGAACCAGCAGCGCGATGCCGACCAGTGCGATCACGCCGATGACGGTGATGGCCCAGAAGGTGGCGCGCCAGCCGAAGCTCTGACCCACGAAGGTGCCGAACGGCACGCCCAGCACGTTGGCGAGGGTGAGGCCCGTGAACATCACCGCGATGGCGCTCGCGCGCTTGGCCGGGGCCACCATGCTGGCCGCCACCACCGAGCCGATGCCGAAGAAGGCGCCGTGGCAGAGGGCGGCCACGATGCGGCCGACGAGCATGGTGGCGTAGTCGGGGGCGAGCGCCGAGATGAGGTTGCCGGCGATGAAGAGCACGAGCAGGCCCATCAGCACCTGCTTGCGCGGGAGCCGCGTGACCGCCAGCGTCAGCAGGATGGCACCGACCGCCACGGCGAGCGCGTAACCCGAGATGAACCAGCCGGCGGCGGCCTCGTCGACCCCGAAGTCGGCGGCGACCTCGGGCAGGAGCCCGGCGATGACGAACTCGGTGAGCCCGATTCCGAAGCCGCCGATGGCGAGCGCGATGAGACCGATGGGCACGGTGGTTCCCTTCGAGAGTGATGACGAGGGTGGAGAAGCGAGGATTAGACGCGTACGCTTGTTGTTGCACGCGCCGGGTAAAATAGTTGCACGCGCGGCATGAAAGCGCAAGCAACGAACGGAGCGCGATGAGCATCGATGACGACGCCCTCGAGGTGCGTGCCCAGGGCTGGCGCACGCTGGCCGCCCTGCACGCCTCCATCGAGACCGAGCTCGAGCAGGCCCTCGCGCGCGCGGCGAAGCTCTCGGTGGTCGAGTACACGGTGCTCGACGCGCTGGGCCGGCAGGACGGCTGGCACATGCGCATGCAGCAGCTCGCCCGTGCGGCCGCCCTGAGCAGCAGTGCCACCACCCGCCTGGTGAACCGGCTCGAGGAGCGGTCGCTCCTGCAGCGGGTGCTCTGCGCCGACGACCGGCGCGGCATCTACACCGAGCTCACGGCGCCCGGCCGGGCCCTGCTCGAGAAGGCGCGTCCGGCGCACGACCGGGCCCTCGAGGCGGCACTCGACGCGGCCGAGCAGACGCCCGAGCTCGCACCCTTGGCCGCAGCCCTGCATCAGGTGACCCGGGCGGGCGTTTAGCTGCACGCAGCTGCGTGTAGCAGCGCGCAGACGTTCACAGCGGAGGAGAATGTCCGTTACGAGGCGCATATGGCCTCGTCGACGTCATTCTCCTCCGCTGCGAACCAGCTCCGGCGCCAGCCCCGGCGTCAGTGCCGGAACTCAGTGCCAATCTGCTCGCCCCGGTCGAAGGCGGCCTGCTCCCGCTCCCGCAGCTCCACCCGCCGGATCTTGCCCGAGATGGTCTTGGGCAGCTCGAAGAACTCCAGCCGCCGCACCCGCTCGAACGCCGACAGCCGTTCGCGGGCGTGGGCGAAGATGGCGTCGGCGGTCTCGGCCGTGGCCTCCCAGCCCTCGGCGAGCGCCACGTAGGCCTTCACGAGGCTGTGGCGCACCTCGTCCGGCGCCGGCACCACCGCCGACTCGGCCACCGCGGGATGCTGCAGCAGCACGCTCTCGACCTCGAACGGCGAGATCTTGTAGTCGGACGACTTGAAGATGTCGTCGGTTCGGCCCACGAACGTGATGGTGCCGTCGGGGGCGCGCACGGCGACGTCTCCGGTGTGGAAGTACCCGTCGGCCCGGGCCTGAGCAGTGCGCTCCTCGTCGCCGAGGTACCCGGCCATCAGGTTCGTCGGCTCCACCGCGAGGTCGAGGCAGATCTCGCCGGTGTCGGCGGGCTCGCCGCTCACCGGGTCGATGATGGCGATCGTGACGCCCGGCAGCGCCTGCCCCATCGCGCCCGGCACGATCTCCGCACCCGGTGGGTTCGCGATGATGGCGGTGGTCTCGGTCTGGCCGTAGCCGTCACGGATGGTGAGCCCCCAGTCGCGCTGCACCGTGGCGATCACGCCCGGGTTGAGCGGTTCGCCGGCCGAGAGGATCTCGGTGAGCGCGCGGGGCTTGGTTCCGAGGTCGGACTGGATGAGCATCCGCCACACCGTGGGCGGCGCACAGAATGTGGTGACCCCGGCCCGATCCAGCTGCCCCCGGAGCGCCACGGGGTCGAACCGCCCGTAGTTGTACACGAACACGGTGGCCTCGGCGTTCCACGGGGCGAAGAAGCAGCTCCAGGCGTGCTTGCCCCAGCCGGGTGAGCTGATGGCCAGGTGCACGTCGTCGGGCCCGACGCCCAGCCAGTACATGGTGGTGAGGTGCCCCACGGGGTAGGACTCGTGGGTGTGCACCACCATCTTGGGCTTGGAGGTGGTGCCGGAGGTGAAGTAGATCAGGCACGCGTCGCTGCTGTTCACGCGCACCGTCGGGCTGATGCCGAAGGCATCGACCGAGTCGGCGAAGTCGAGCCAGCCCTCACGCGCCTGCCCCACCGCGATGCGGGTGAAGTCGCCCTCGAGACGCTCGAACTTCGCGGTCTCGGCGGCATCCGCGATCACGTGCGCCACGCCGCCGCGCTCGATGCGGTCGGCCAGGTCGGCGGGCGAGAGCAGTGTGGTGGTGGGCAGGATGACGGCTCCCAGCTTCATCACCGCGAGCATGGCCTCCCAGAGTTCGACGCGGTTGCCGAGCATGAGCATCACGTGGTCGCCCTGCTGCACGCCCAGGCCGTGCAGCCAGGCGGCCACCTCGTCGGATCGCCAGCGCATCCGGTCGAAGGAGACCCTCGTCTCGGTGCCGTCCTCGTCGACGATCCAGAGTGCGGTCTTCTCGTTGCCGATGGCGATGGCGTCGAACCAGTCGACGGCCCAGTTGAAGTGCGGGCCCACGTCGGGCCAGTCGAAGGCGGCGGAGGCCGCTGCGGCGTCGGTGCGGTGCTGGAGCAGGGTGTCGCGGGCGGCCCGGAACGACTCGGTCGGGTTCATGGAATCAGTCTCCCCCAGGAACCATGCCGAACGCCGCACCCCTCAGGCCAGCAGCAACCCGATGTTCTCCGGTGACCGCACGAGCGAGCCCGCCTCGATGCGGCGCGCGAGCTCCACCACCCGTTCGTTCGCGGGTGCGCTGCCGCCGAGTCGCCGCTGTTCGTCGACCACGAGCCCGTTGATCTCGTGCACCTCGTTGCGGCGCCCCTTCGTCCAGTCCTGCAGCGACGTGGTGCGGGTGGTCGGCGAGGAGAACCGGCGCAGCACCTGCTCGAACAGCTGCTCGGCGAACCGTTCCGGATCGTCGAGGTCGGCGTCGGTCATGCCGAAGATGGGCCGGAGCGCCACCCCGGTGTCGACCGCAGTGCGGGCCGCCTCCGTGCCGCAACGCAGCATGAACTCGTACATGCCCGGCACCTGGATGGCCTTCGCCAGCTCGAGGTCGAGGATGGCCGACGGAACGAGCTCGGCGGCGTTCACGATGAGCTTGCCCCACTTCGACGAACGGATGTCGCCCGACACCTCCACCGTGCCCGCGTGCTGCAGCACCTCGGCCACCTCGTGCTCCCGCCCGAGAACGGCGGGGTGGATGCCGCCGATCGCGAACCAGGCCTCCTCCGGCGGCGTCTCGCGGTTGCAGATGCCGGGCTCCCACATGTTCGACGCCACCTCGATCACGGCGCCGACGGCGCGCTCCGGGCCCATCACCGCGGCGATGTCATCGATCGACATGCCGTTCTGCAGCCCCACCACGAGCCCGTCGGGCTTCACCAGCGGTTTGATCAGCTCGCACGCCCAGCGGGTGTCGTAGGCCTTCATCACGATGAAGACGATGTCGAACGGCTCCCGCAGCGTGGCCACCTCGAACAGGTCGTACACGGTCACCGCGGTGTTCTCGGTGCGGTCGGGCATCACCACGGTGAGGCCGTTCGCGCGCATGGCGGCGACGTGCGCGGGCCACTGCTCGATGAGGGTGACGTCGAGGCCGGCGCGGGTGAGGTCGGCGGCGATCGACGCGCCGTTCGCACCGGTTCCGACGAAAGCGATTCTGGGGTCGATCGACATTGATCTCCTTCTAGCGTTCAGTGCAGCTGCACACTGTTCGACGCTACTACAAGCGACCAAAACCATGTGAGCCTGGGCGGCAGCCGTGAACCCCCGTAGGGTGAGCCCATGGCAGCGGAGTTGACGCTTGGCGCAGAAGAAGAGCTCCACCTGATCGACCTCCAGAGCGGAAAGCTGTCCGCGAGGGCGCCGCAGATCCTGTCGCGCCTCCCGGGCGAGAACTACTCCGCCGAGATCCAGCGCACCACCGTCGAGACCAACACCGACGTGGTGACGACCCTCGACGGGCTCCGCCAGGAGATCCTGAGGCTGCGCCGGGGCGTGATCGAGGCGGCTGCTCCGGATGGCGTGGGCATCGCGTGCGTCGGCACCGCGCCGCGCTCCGAGTTCGCCGATTTCGAGCTCACCACCACCGGCCGCTACGGCCGCATGCAGGAGCAGTACCGCCTGCTGGTCGACGAGCAGCTCATCTGCGGCACCCAGATCCACGTGGGCGTCTCCGACCGCGACCTCGCCGTGGAGATCGCGCAGCGCATCGCGCGGCATCTGCCGGTGCTGCTGGCCATCTCGGCGAGCTCGCCGTACTGGAACGGCCACGACACGGGGTACTCCAGCATCCGTTCGATCATCTGGCAGCGCTGGCCGAGCGCCGGGGCCACCGGTGACCTGGGCTCGGCCGCCGAGTACGACGAACTTCTCGCCGACCTCATCGCCACCGGCGTGATCGCCGACTCGAAGATGGCGTACTTCGAGGTGCGGCCCTCGTCGCACGCGCCCACCCTCGAGCTCCGGGTGTGCGACGCCTGCCCGGTGGTCGACGACGCGGTGCTGATCGCCGGTCTCTTCCGGGCAGCCGTGCGGGCCGCCGAGGTCGACATCGAGGCCGGCCGCCCCTACCGGCCCGTGGCCGCACCCATCCACCGGGCGGCGATGTGGCAGGCGGCGCGCGGCGGGCTCTCGGGCGACCTGCTCGACGACAACCCGCATCCGCGCCCCGTCTCGGCAGCCGCAGCCGTGCGCCGGCTGGTGCAACGACTGCGCCCGCAACTGGAGGAGCTCGGCGATTACGACGAGGTGTTCCAGCTCGCCGAGACCCTGCTCGCCCGGGGCAACTCGGCCGACCGGCAGCGTGCCGCCTTCGCGGAGCGCGGCGACCTCGACGCCGTGGTGAAGCTCGTGGTCGACGAGACCCATGGCCCGGCCGGCGGCATCCCGCCCGCGGTTCCGGCCCTGCGCACCTACCGCACCCGCGCCGGTGACGAGGCGGTCGGGCCGGGCTCTCGCCCGAGGCCCGCCTACGAAGACCTGATCGCGCACTTCGAGGGGCTGAGCCCCACGAGCATCGAGGAGGCCCGGCGCGCGGCGCACGAGTGGACGGCGGCGCGAGGGCTCGCGTTCCGCGTCGACGGCGAGGAGCGGCCCTTCGAGGTCGACCTGGTGCCCCGCATCATCAACGCGCACGAGTGGGCTCAGATCGTTCCCGGCCTCACCCAGCGCGCTCGGGCGCTCGAGGCGTTCCTGCAGGACGTGTACGGCGAGCAGCGCATCCTGGACGACGGAGTGGTGCCCCGCTGGGCCGTGGAGGACAGCCCCGGTTACTCGGCCGAGGCCCGCCGGGTGCCCGCGGGCACGACCCGGTCGGCCGTGTTCGGCTTCGACCTCGTGCGAAACGAGTTCGGCGGCTGGCGGGTGCTCGAGGACAACGTGCGCAATCCCAGCGGGGCGGCGTACGCCATCGCCATCCGCGAACTGATGGACGACGTGGCCGAGAAGGCCCCGCGCCCCGGCGCCCTGCTCGACCCGCACGGGGCCTTCGGCGCCCTGCGGCGAAGCCTCCTGGTCGGCGGACGCGTGGCCGCTGGGCTCGCCGACGGCGCGGGCCGGGCCCCCGTCGCCGCCCTGCTGAGCAGTGGCCCGACCACCGGCGCCTGGTTCGAACACCGGATGCTCGCGCAGGGCGCGGGCCTGGTTCTGCTCGAGCTGCACGACCTCGACGTGGTCGACGGGCTCGTCACGCTCCGCTCCGACGGCACCGTCGTCGACGCCCTGTACCTGCGTCTCGACGAGGAGCTGCCCGACGCGGTCGACGCGGAGGGCCGCCCGATCGGGCGCGACCTGATGCACGTGGCGGCCTCCGGGCGGGTGTACCTGGCGAACGCGCCGGGCAACGGCGTCGCCGACGACAAGGCCATGTACTGCTTCGTGCCCGCCCTGATCGGCTACTACCTCGACGAGCGGCCGCTGCTGGAGCAGGTTCCGACGTATCGCACCAGCGACGAGGCCGAGCGCCGCACGGTGCTCGAACGGGTGGGCGAGCTGGTGACGAAGCCGGTCGACGGGCACGGCGGACACGGGGTGCTGATCGGCCCCGCCGCCGGTGCCGCCGCCGTGGCGGAGCGCCGGGCGGAGATCGCCGCCGACCCGCTGGGCTGGGTGGCGCAGGAGGTCGTGCCGCTGTCGTCGCACCCCACGTTCACCTTCGCCGAGGCCGCCCCCGGTGCCGAGGCGGCCGGATCGTCGAGCCTGCTCGAGCCGCGGCACGTCGACCTGCGGGTGTTCGTGTACGCCACCGGCGACGGCGAGTACGGGCTCGAGGTGGCCGACCTGGCTCTCACGCGGGTGGCCCCGGCCGGCAGCATGGTGGTCAACTCCTCGCAGGGCGGCGGGTCGAAGGACACCTGGATCGTGGCGCGCGAGGCCTCGCCAGCTCCGAAGGGGGCCTGAGGATGTGCGGCCTCGCGGGTGAGCTCCGCTTCGACGGGCGCAGCGCCGACCTCGGCGTCGTCGACCGGATGACCGCCTGCCAGGTGCACCGCGGCCCCGACGGCAGCGGACTCTGGTCGAACGGGCGCACCGCCCTCGGTCACCGCCGCCTCTCGATCATCGACCTCTCCCCGGCGGGCGGCCAGCCCATGGTGGATGCGCCGCTCGGCCTCTCCGTGGTGTTCAACGGCTGTATCTACAACTATCGAGACCTGCGCACCGAGCTCGAAGGCAGCGGTCACCGCTTCTTCTCCGACTCCGACACCGAGGTGATCGGCAAGGCGTATGCCGAGTGGGGCATGGACTGCGTGCAGCACCTGATCGGCATGTTCGCCTTCGTGATCGTGGAGCACGCCTCGGGTCGGGTGATGCTCGCCCGCGACCGGCTCGGCATCAAGCCGCTCTACCTCGACGAGCGGGCGGGCCGGCTGCGGTTCGCCTCGACCCTGCCCGCCCTGCTCGAGGCCGGCGACGTCGACACCTCGATCGACCGGGTGGCCCTCGAGCACTACCTGAGCTTCCACTCGGTGGTGCCGGCACCGCGCACCATCCTCGCGGGGGTGACCAAGCTGCCGCCGGCGACGGTGCGGATGATCGAGCCCGACGGCTCCGCATCCGAGCACGTGTACTGGCGGCCCGAGTTCGTGCGCGACCCCGACCGCGCCGGCTGGAGCGACGAGGACTGGCAGGCGGCCCTGCTGGGGAGCCTTCGCACGGCGGTCGAGCGCCGCATGGTCGCCGATGTGCCCGTGGGGGTGCTGCTGTCGGGCGGCATCGACTCGAGCCTCGTGGTGGCGCTGCTCGCCGAGGCGGGCCAGAGCGACCTCGCCACCTTCAGCATCGGCTTCGACTCGGCCGGCGGCGAGTCGGGCGACGAGTTCGAGTACTCCACCCTCGTGGCCGAGCACTTCGGCACCGACCACCACCGCATCCCGATCGACTCGGCGCGGCTGCTGCCGGGTATCGACGGGGCCGTGGCCGCCATGAGCGAGCCCATGGTGAGCCATGACTGCGTGGCGTTCTACCTGCTCTCCGAAGACGTGTCGACGTCGGTGAAGGTGGTGCAGTCGGGCCAGGGCGCCGACGAGGTGCTCGGCGGCTACGACTGGTACCCGCCCCTGGCCGGGGTGCCGCGCTCCGAGGCCGTCGAGGCCTACTCGGCCGTGTTCTTCGACCGGCGCTGGCCCGAGTTGCAGCAGTTGCTCGGCCCGGCCTGGCGCGACGCGGCGCGGCCCGACGCCGCCACGGAGTTCATCCGGCGCGAGTTCGCCCGGCCCGGCGCCGAGACCACCGTCGACGCCGCCCTGCGCAACGACACCACCGTGATGCTGGTCGACGACCCCGTGAAACGGGTCGACAACATGACCATGGCCTGGGGTCTCGAGGCCCGCGTGCCGTTCCTCGACCACGAGTTCGTGGAGCTGGCCGCGAGCATCCCGCCGTCGCTGAAGCTCTCCGACGGCGGCAAGGGCGTGCTGAAGCGGGCCAGCCGGGGGGTGGTTCCGGATGCCGTGATCGACCGCACCAAGGGTTCGTTCCCGGTGCCGGCCATCCGCCAGCTCGCCGGGCCGTACCTGGAGCGCGTGCGCGAGGCCCTGACCGCGCCCGAGGCGCGCGAACGCGGACTGTACGACCCCGCCACGGTGGAGCGGCTGCTGGCCGACCCGAACTCCGAGCGCACGGCGCTCGGCTCCAACTCGCTCTGGCAACTGGCACTGTTGGAGATGTGGCTGCAGGAGCGGGGCATCCGGTGACCGTGACGAGCGGGCGAACCGCCGAGCCGCGCGGGGACGACGGGATGCGCGACCACGGCGGCCCGGGGGAGGTCGCCCCCGACCTCGACCTCGCCGCGGCCCTCGTGGCCGCCTGGGGCAGCTGGGGCCCGTCGATGACGCCCGACGCCTCGCGAGTGGCCTTCATCAGCGACCGCGGCGGCAGCCCCGAGCTCTGGGTGCAGGACGTGGTGCTCGACGGGCCGGCCCCCGAGGCCACCCGCATCCGGTTCAGCGACGACCCGGTGCTGATGGTGAGCTGGTCGGCCGACAGCGCCTGGCTCGCCTGCACGGTCGCCACCGACGGCGGCGTGCGCACCCAGGTGTGGGTGGTGCGCCCCGACGGCCGCGACGCCCGGCGCATCTCGGGGCCGCCCGAGCGCCACGCCGAGCTCGGACCGTGGACGAGGAGCGGCCATCGCGTGGTGCTCAGCGTGCCCTCGACCGAGCTTGGCGAACCCACCCGGGCCTACCTCGCCGACCCGGCCACCGGCGAGCTCGACCCGCTCGCGGTGGGCGAGCTCATCCACGTGCTCGACCTCTCGGCGTTCGAGCGCATGCTCGTGATGCGCGACGGCGCGCGCGGGCACGAGTTCTGCGTGGTGGTCGACCGGGAGACCGACGTCGATCACGCGGTGATGCCGCATCCGGCTCGCGGGGCGACCGACCGGGCATTCATCCGCCCCTCCCCGCCCGGCGAGAGCGCCCCGGCCGTGGTGTACGCGGCCACCGAGGTGGGCCTGCCCCGCCTGCAGCTCGTGGCCTCCCCCGTCGACCCCGACGACTGGTCGCGCCCCGCCCGCGTGCTCGCCACGCGCGACGACGCCGAGCTCGAGGGGCTCGACGCCGACGACGAGGGCCGCCTGCTGCTGCTGGTGTGGAACGCGGCCGGCCGCAGCGAACTCGAACTGCTCGACACCCACACGGGCGCGCGCACCCCGGTTCCGGGCCTACCGGGTGCCGTCGCCACGAGCCCGGTGCTCAGCCGCGACGGGTCGAGCGTGCTGCTCGCGGTGGAGGGGCCCACGCGCCCACGCGAGCTCTGGCACCTCGACACGGCCTCCCTCAGCTGGCACCGGGTGACGGATGCGCCGCCCCTGCCGGCGACCCCCTTGGTCACCCCCACCCTCGAGCGCTACCGCTCCCCCGACGGCCTCGAGATCACGGGCTGGCTCTACCGACCCCCGGTGGCTCCCGCCGAACCGTCGCAAACCGCCCTCTCCGGGCGGCCGGAGGGCGATCTGCGACGGGTGGGCCGCGCCATGCTGCACTTGCACGGCGGACCCGAGTCGCAGGAGCGCCCCACCTTCAGCCCGCAGCACCAGGTGCTGGCGGCCGCGGGCATCACCGTGTTCGCCCCGAACGTGCGCGGCTCGTCGGGTTTCGGCCGGGAGTTCGTGCACGCCGACGACGTGCACCGCCGGCAGGGCGCGTTCGACGACGTCACGGCCGCGGCGGCGCACCTGGTGGACATCGGAGCGGCCGACCCGACGCGCATCGCGGTGACCGGGCGCTCCTACGGCGGCTACCTCACGCTCGCCGCACTCGCCTTCACCCCCGGGGTGTTCGCGGCCGGGGTCGACGTGTGCGGCATGTCGCACCTGCTCACCTTCTACGACGAGACGGAGCCCTGGATCGCGGCCGCCGCGGTGACCAAGTACGGGCATCCGCAGGTCGACGAGGAGTTCTTGCGCTCGATCTCGCCGCTCGAGCAGGCCGCGCAGATCGACGTTCCGCTGCTCGTGGCGCACGGCGAGCTCGACACCAACGTGCCCATCGGCGAGGCGCACCGCATCGTGGCAGCGCTCGGCGAACTCGGGCGGCCGGTGGAGTACCTCGAACTCCCCGGCGAGGGCCACGAGTACCGCCGGGCCTCCTCGCGGCTCGCCCTCGTGCGGGCGATGCGCGACTTCCTCACCCGCACCCTCTGACCCCGGGCATCCCCGCGGCTCGTCCCGAATCGGGGCGCGACACGGCGTGTCGCACCGATTCGGGACGGGTCGCGGGGGTGGGGTGCGTCAGGCGACGGATGCGCAGCGGGGCATACGCAGGGCGAAGAGGGCGGCGGCGGCCATCAGCACGGTGGCCGAGGCGAAGGCGGCCTCGAAGCCGTAGGCGTCGACGAGCAACCCCGCGGCCAGCGGCCCCACGATGGCTCCGGCGTCGGCCACGGCCTGGAACACCGCCACCGGCTGCCCGCCCCTAGCCCCCGCCGCGTCCCCCACGGCAGCGGCCGGAGCGGTACCCATGAACGCCGCGGCCACCCCGTACACACTGAGCAGCACGATCAGCAGCCAGATGGAGTCCACCGCGGGGATGGCGAGCATCACCACCGCGCCCACGGCGAAGGCGCCCACGATGGCCGGCCGGCGCCCCACACTGTCGACGAACCGGCCCGCCGGCACGAGGGCCACCGTCTGGGCCACGGCCGCCACGGCGAAGGCGATGCCCGTCCAGGCGGGCTCCTGGTGCAGCACCTCCACCACGAGCACCGGCACGAGCGAACTCCGCACACCCATGGCCGACCAGCCCTGGGCCAGGTTCGCCAGCAGGGCGGCCTGATAGCCGCGGTCGCGCAGCACCTGGCGGAACGGACGCGCGGGCTCGACCACCGCATCCGGATCTCGGCGGTGCCGCTTGAGCAGGGCGAGGCCCACGGCGCCGGCCACCACGAGGGTGGCCGCGTAGAAGAAGAACGGGGCGTGCAGCGAGATGCCCGCGAGCAGCCCGCCCACCGCGGGGCCGGCCATTCCCCCGATCAGGAAACCGCCCTGATAGAAGCCCACGGCCCGGCCGCGCACCGACTTGTCGGTGGAGGCCAGCAGGAGCGTCATGGCCGACACCGAGAACATGGCCGAGCCGATTCCACCGGCGCCGCGCAGCAGCAGAACCTGCAGGTAGCTGTCGGCGAGACCCACCAGAGCGCTCGACAGCGCCACGATGCCGATGCCGGCGGCGAGCACGACCCGTTCGCCGCCGCGATCGATGAGCTTGCCCACGAACGGGTTGGCCACGAGCCGCATCACCGCGAACGCCGACACCACGGCGCCCACCTGCAGGTAGCTCACGCCGAAACTGCGCACGTACACGGGCAGCACCGGCACCACCACGCCGAAGCCGAGCATCACGAAGAAGGCGATCACGCCCAGCACCACGACGTCGCGCGGCAGGCCGGCGCCACGACCCCAGATGACGTCGCGCACGCGTCGGAGAAGAGCGGATGCGCGGGTCACCCCAGAAGCGTAGTCGGCCTGGCGACGGGCGAGGCGCGGGGCCGGGTGGCCCTGGTGCGGGGCGAGCCGGAGCGACGGGGATCTGCTCCGGCCCGCCCCGGGTCAGGGTAGGTGGCGCGAGCAGCGGCATCGGGTCTGCCAGGGTAAAGCCGCTCGCGCCACCTCGTCGGCATCGGGTAATGCCGGGGATGGCGCTCTGGGGAAGAGCAGCTCATCCGTTGGGGGGTGTTAACGACATTACCCGAATGGGACTCGGAGTCCTATCGGCTCCGAACGGGCCCGGAGAGCGCTCTCCTGAGCTTTCGGTCGCGCGAGAAAACTACCGCTGACCAGGCACTCCATCCGCCCGTCCGATGTGGCGCTCGTGCTCGTCTTGACCGTTCCTTGAGGTGATCCTGAGCGAAAACTGCGGTACTCCTGGCGCGTCCGGGCCGGGGGGCTAGGCTCCGAACATGAGCTACGTGCAGCCCGGAGAGTTCACCCGCGACACCGCCTACATCGAAGATCGCATCACCCGCGACGGCCGTGACGGCTGGCCCGTCGAGGCCGGCCGCTACCGACTCATAGCCGCGAGGGCATGCCCGTGGGCGAACCGCACGGTGATCGTGCGCCGCCTGCTCGGGCTCGAGCAGGCCATCTCCCTCGGGATGCCAGGCCCCACCCACGACGAGCGCAGCTGGACCTTCGACCTCGACCCCGACGGGCGCGATCCGGTGCTCGGCATCGAACGCCTGCAGGAGGCGTACTTCGCCCGCTTCCCCGACTATCCCAAGGGCATCACGGTGCCCGCCGTGGTCGAGGTGTCCAGCGGCATGGTGGTCACCAACGACTACCCGCAGATCACCCTCGACTTCAGCACCGAGTGGACGGAGTTCCACCGCGACGGCGCCCCCGACCTCTACCCCGAGCGCCTGCGCGACGAGATCGACGAGGTGAATGCCGCCGTCTTCCGCGACGTGAACAACGGCGTGTACCGTGCCGGGTTCGCCGGATCGCAGAAGGCCTACGAGCGCGCCTACGACGCCCTGTTCGCCCGGCTCGACGAGCTCGGCGACCGGCTCTCCCGCCGGCGTTACCTCGTCGGCGACACCATCACCGAAGCGGATGTGCGGCTCTTCACCACGCTCGCCCGCTTCGATGCGGTGTACCACGGGCACTTCAAGTGCAACCGGCAGAAGCTGGCCGAGATGCCGGTGCTCTGGGCCTACGCGCGCGACCTGTTCCAGACCCCTGGATTCGGCGACACCATCGACTTCGCGCAGATCAAGGCGCACTACTACCAGGTGCACCGCGACATCAATGCCACCGGCGTCGTTCCGAAGGGCCCGGATGCGCGGGGCTGGCTCACCGAGCACCACCGGGCCGAGCTCGGCGGGCGGCCGTTCGGCGACGGCACACCTCCGGCGGAGCCGCCCGTGGGCGAGCGGGTGCCACCGCTGGCTTGAACCGCTGCTCGCCCGACCCGCTCTAGGAGAGCACGTCCTTCGTGGCGAACCTGGCGTATGCCAGGGCACCGAACACGGCCACGTAGGCCAGCTGCAGACCCGCGTTGCCCCCGAACGACGTCCAGTCGATGGGCTGCCGCAGCAGGTCGGCGAAGTCGAGCCAGTGGTAGCTGAGCAGGAACGGATGCAGGAACTCGGTCTGCGAGAGCTGGCCGAGCACCTGCGAGAGGATGGCCACGACGACCGTGGCGGCCATGGCGCCCACCGGTGCATCCGTGAGGGTGGAGATGAACAGCCCGATGGCGGCCAGCCCGAGCAGCCCGAGCGCCACGTAGCCGGCGATCAGCAGCGCGCGCAGCAGGGCTTCACCCACGCTCACGGTGTCGCCCGAGAGCAGGGTGACGGGGCCGATGGGAAAGAGCACCGCCCCGGCCAGGATGCCCGCGAGCGACACCGTCAGGGTGGCCGCGAGGCAGAACACCACCGCTGAGGCGAACTTCACCACGAGAAGACGGATGCGCCCGACGGGCGACACGAGCAGGTAGCGCAGCGTTCCGGTGGAGGCCTCGCCCGAGATCGAATCGCCGGCCACCACGCCCACCGTGAGGGGCAGGAAGAGCGGTATCGACACCACGAGCGCCGTCATGCCCACGAACAGGCCGTTCTGGCTGATGCGGTCGAGGAACGCCGGGCCGCGGCCGCTCCCGCCGCCGTCGGCGAGCCGGATGGCGACGGCGATGAGGATGGGCACCGCCGCGAGCACGGCCAGCATGGCCTGGGTGCGGCGGCGACGGAAGAGCACCGAGAGCTCCGACGCGAAGAATCCCCACCCGGCGGCGCGCCGCTCCGCCCTCGCGGGTGCGGCGCCGACCGGGTGGGCCGATGTGGTCTCGTTCACATCACTGGAGGACATCGAAACCCTCCCCGGTGAGTGCCACGAAGCTGTCTTCGAGTGAGGGGCGTCGCATCTCGAAGCCGCGCACCCGCACCTCGCCGGAGACGAGGGCCGCCACCACGTGTTCCGGCAGGAGGCCCTCCGCGACCGGGGCGGTGAGCACGACGTCGTCCTCGGCGCCCACGAGGTCTTCAGCCCCGACGAGGTTTGCGGCGTCCGCGCCTTCGGCGGACGTCGCGGCGGAGGTCGCGATGGCGGCGGGCGTGGCGGGCGCGGCAGGCGCGACGACGGCGGCGCGCGGTGCCGCGGCGGTGACCGTCAGGGCGAGGCCGGCGAGTACACGCGCGGCACGAGCCGCGTCGGGAGCCGCCACCGTGACGCGCAGGGTGGCGGCACCCGTGCGGCGCAGGTCGTCGATGGTGCCCTGCGCCACCAGGCGGCCGCCGCGCATCACGCCGATGTGGGTGCACATCTGCTCGATCTCGGCGAGCAGATGGCTCGAGACGAAGACCGTCGTTCCGGCCGAGGCGAGGTCGCGGATGAGGGTGCGCACCTCGCGGGTGCCCTGCGGATCGAGCCCGTTGGTGGGCTCGTCGAGCACGATCAGGCTGCGCGGCATCAGCAGCGCGTTCGCGATGCCGAGGCGCTGCTTCATGCCGAGCGAATACGCCCGCACCTTCTTGCCGCCCGCCTGGGTGAGCCCGACCTGCTCGAGAGCACCGTCGACCCGGGCCCGCCGGGTGCGGGTCGGCGCCCAGCCGTCAGCGGCGTCGAGCCGCGCGAGGTTGGCCGCGCCGGAGAGGAAGGGATAGAAGCCGGGGCCCTCGATCAGGGCGCCCACTCGGGGCAGCACCGACGACAGACCCGCGGGCATCCGCTCGCCGAGCACCGAGATCTCGCCCGCCGACGCGTCGGCGAGGCCCAGCAGCATGCGGATGGTGGTGGTCTTTCCCGAGCCGTTCGGACCGAGGAAGCCGAACACCGACCCCGCCGGAACATCGAGATCGACCCCGTCGACCACGGCGTGCCGCCCGAATCGCTTGGTGAGCCCGCGCGTACTGATCGCCGCGGTCACGCCGGGCCGATCACGGGGCCGGAGCGACCACCGGGGCCGCCGCGGCGGCGGCCTCCAGCGTGTCGCCGCCGACCGCACCGGCGAACACGCGGCCGTCGTCGGTGAGCAGCACCGACACCAGCGTGGTCTGCAGCAGGCTGCCGCCGTCGACGCGTGTGGTGAGCTGACCGAACAGCGGCGACGACGTGACGTCGCCGAGGTCGGCCGTGCCCAGCGGAACCTCGACCACCGCCCCCCAGCCCTCGCCGGTGACGACGGGCTGCGCGTGGTCGGAGGGTGCGCCCGACCCGGTGTCGTCACGGTTTGCAGAACCCGTGGGGAGCGGCTTCTCCGTGACCGTCGCGCCCTCGGGGGCCGTGAAGTCGAAGAGGTCGGCCGACGGGGTGTCGAGCGAGAGCGACGAGAAGCCCACCTCGAACGCCGGATCGCTCGCCCCGCGCGCCAGCACCTCGACCCGGAGCGGCAGGCCCGTCTCGGAGTCGACGGCGATCGAGACCGACCCCACCAGGGTTTCATCGGTGCGGGGCGTCAACACCAGGTCGTAGGCCTCGCGGCCCGCCACCGTGGTGTCGGCGCCGAGGGAGACATCGGTCGACGGGTCGACGGACTCGAGGAAGCGCTGGGCCACCTCGGCGGGCGTGGGAACGGTGCCGGGGGCGGCCGCTGAGGCTCCGTCGCCGGCGTTCGCGGGGAGCGTGGTGTGCACGGCGGAGTCGTCACTCGAGTCGTAGAGCCAGAGGTCGTCGCCGTTTCGCACCACGTCGCGCTCGGCCAGCTGATCGAGCACCTGCACGCGCAGCTTGTCGCCGCCGTCGGCATAGACCCGAGCCTCGTGGGTGCCGGTGAGCAGTTCGAGAGCGGATGCGGGCGAGAGCCCGGACTCCGCGGCCGAACCGCCGTCGGACGAATCCGCATCCGAAGCCGAACCCGATGACCCGGATCCACTCGCGCTCGACCCGGTGAACCCCGACAGATCGGGCAGGCCCAGATCGGAACTCTGCTCGACGGTGCCGGAGAACGACTGCACGTCGGCCGAGGCCGCCAGCTCGAGCACCTGCTCGGGCGACTTCTCGGGAAGATCGGCCGAGGCGGAGCCCGCGACGAGCGCACCTCCGACGACGACGGCGATCACGGCGGGGGCCGCGACCGCGGGTGCCCAGCGCTGCCAGTTTCGAGCCATCTGCATCACTTCTTTCGACCATCCGGCGGCCGCAGACTGCGGCTCGGTCGGGATGCGTTCACGCTACGCCGCTCACCCGTGAGTTGGCTCCGATCAGCCCGACCTGTGGACGGATCGGCCGCTCCTGCACCTGTGGAGACCCCGGGCCCTCCGCCGCGACCGGTGCGGTACCGCGGGAGGGGCTGGTCGAGCGCTGCGGGCGCGGTCCGCGCACGCAGAACGGCTGCCGACCCCGTGAGGCGGCCGGCGGCCGCGAGGCGTGCGCGAAGCGCACCGGGCGGCCCCGTCACGCGAGGACGGGAGCCGGCGTCGCGGCTAAGAGCCGGCCGGCTCGCCCGCATCCGGGGCGGCGGACCCCGCCTCGCGCGCGGCCAGCTGCTCGGCCGTGAGCCGGTCGCCGGGGTGGGGACGCTGGAACGGCGACTGCTCGGCGTGCAGGCGCTCGCGCGCGGCGGCCTCCTCGGCGTCGGGGTCGTCGAGAGCGGCGGCGTCGTCGGCCCCGGCGCGCTCGGAGAGGTCGGGGAGGTCGGAGAGGTCGGAGGCGGTGTCGTCCTCGGGGTCGTCGCGGAGGTCGCGGACCCTGGCGTCGTCGGCGTCGTCGGCGGGCGGTTCGCCGAAGGGGAGGAAGGGATCAGAAGTCGACATGAGCGGATGCTGTCATCGATCGGTTACCGGACGGTGAACAGATCAGATGCTCAGGCTGCCGCTGCCGGTCGACCGCCCGTGGTGCGCCGCCCCGACGGCCGCCTGCGCGTCGGAGTTGCTGCGGCCGGGCACGTCACGCGGGTCGAGCCGGTCGCTGTAGTCGCCGGCGCGACGCTGACGGATGCCGGTGAGCGCACCGAGCGTCGCGATGAGGGCTCCGAGCCCGCCGAGAATGATGAGGAACCACATGAGGTCTCCGTTCGTCGGTTTCATCAAGGCTAGCCAGGCCACGTCCGGATGCCCGGGGGTCGGAGGGTTTGCCCAGGCTCGATCGGGGCGCACGCCCCGCGAACCCTGCCGGCTCACTCGAGCAGGGTGATCAGTTTCTCGGCCGCATCCCATCGCCGCACCCCCACGACCTGCGCGGCAAGCAGACCACCCACGAGCGGGAGCGCCCGGGGGAGGTCGCCGAGCTTCAGCCGACGCGCGAGCGTGACGTGCGGGGTCCACTCCCCCTGAGCGGTGAACGGCGCATCCTCGCCCGGGCCGAGCCGCTCGTGCAGCGCGGCGTGCAGGCGCAGCAGCGGCATCCCCACCACCACCGAGCGCACGAGCACCCGTCGCTCGCCCGCTCCGAACAGCATCGGCGCGCCCAGCGTCACGGGCAGCGGCAGCATCGCGCGCACCTCGTCGCCCAGGTCGAAGCCGCCCAGCGTCTCGCGCACGGCCACCGTGAGGTGCGGCGCGTTCGAGGGTGCGGTGTGCGCCGCGAGACTCGACAGCCCCGCCTCGGCGAGCGCCACCCACTCGGCCCGCACCTGCGCCTCGGCGACCTCGTCGAGCACGAGCTCGATGCTCACCACGTCGCCCATGGCCCGAGCGTAACCCGGCGCCCCCGGCCCCGCACCACGCCCCCGCGCCGCCCGTACCCACCCGTACCCCGCCTGGGGGAGACCCGCGTGCAGGCAGCCCCCCGCATCCCCTTATTCTCGAACCATGGTCACGATCGTCATCCCGTGGAGGCCGCAGCCCTCCCGCCTGCCCGCGTTCGACGCGGTGGTCGCCTGGTACCGCGAGGCGCTCGGCGACGTGCCGGTGCTGATCGTCGACTCCGACGACGAGGCCTTCAATCTCGCCCGTTGCCGCAACCTGGGCGTGGGGCGGATGAGCGACCCGCACGAGGTGGTCGTGGTGGGCGACGCCGACACCATCCCCGAGCGCGAGCCGCTGCTCGAGGCCATCGCCGCCGCGCGCACCTCGGGGCGGGTGCATCTGCCGTACACCGAGTACCGCTGGCTCGGCGCGGCCGGAACCGCCGAGTTCACCGCGGGCACCCCGCTGAACGGATGCTCGCACGAGATCGTGCGAGGCGCCTGCTCGGGCGTGTACGTCACGACCCCCGAGACGTGGGCGAGCCACGGCGGGCAGGATGAACGGTTCCGCGGCTGGGGCTTCGAGGACGCCGCCTGGCACGTGGCCCACGAGACGCTGCTCGGCGAGCCCCCGCGCCGCCACGCCGGACGGGTCTACGCCCTGCATCACGTGGCCGAGCTCCGCGAGGGCCCGAACTACGACGCGAACGCCGCCCTGATGGAGCAGTACCGTGCGGCCTCCACCCCCGATGCCATGCGCCGCCTCGTGCACGGCGAGCCCCACCCCGAGCCCGAGCCCGCGGCCTGACCCGCCCCGCACCAGGCCCGCAGCAGGGGCCGGGCGCGTCAGCGCGCGGCGGCCGCCGCGAAGGCGCGCGCCGGGCCGGGGGTGGCCCGGAGGGACGCCGCGAGGGCCGCGAGACGGCCCGCCGGCTCGGCCGGGAGCGCCAGAACCTCCGCGACCGCCGCCGCCAGTTCGTGCGGCCCGGCCGTGTTGGGGTCCAGCGCCCGTGCGAAGCCCGCGTCAACGAGCGCCGCCGCCCCCGCGAACTGGTCGGTGGAGAAGGGCAGCACCACGAGCGGCACCCCCGCGCTCATGGCCTCGGTGACGCTGTTGTTGCCCCCGTGCGTGACCGCCGCGGCCGACGCCGCGAGCAGCGCCACCTGCGGCAGGAACTCCTGCACGAGCCACGTCGGCGGCAGCTCGCCGAGGGCGGCGCGGTCGGCCGAGCCGATGGCCAGGGCGACCCGCAGCGGGGTTCCGGATGCCGCGAGTGAGCGGAGCGCATCCGTCACCCGGGCGAGCACGTCGCCGCGCACGGACAGGAAGCTGCCGAAACTCACGTAGACGATGGGTTCGCTCGACGACTCGATCCACGCCGTGACCGGTTCGACCTGCGCCGGATCTTCGGCCCGCACCGCCGAGCCGATGAAGGCCGAGGGACCGTACAGCTCGAGGCGGCGGGCGTCGGCCAGCTCGGCCGGGTAGTTGAACAGCAGGGTGCCGCCGTGCTCCTCGAAGGCGCTCGGCGACGGCGGGAGGGCGGGGTCGAGCTCGGCGAGCGCGCTGTTCCACTCGGCGGTGAAGGTCGCGTCGACCCGCTCGCAGAGCTCCCGGAGGGCCGCGAGCGACGACTCCGACGGCGTGAACACGGCGGGCCAGGCGGGTGGGAAGCCGTAGACCTCCGAGCCCCCCACCGGCAGCGCCGACGGATGCCCCAGCACCACGTCGACGTGCTCGATCCCCGCGGCCACGAGCCCCAGCCGCGCACTGAATGCCAGATGATCCACCAGGATGCGATCGGGCGCCACCTCCCGCACCACCCGTTGCACGGCCCGGGCGGTGCGCACGGGCTCCCACATCAGGTCCGACAACCGGGCCTCGGCCTGGAACGCCAGCGCCTCCACCATGCCCCGGCGGGTGGCGTCGAAGAACCCGCGGAGCGCGTCGTCCTCCCCGGCCGGCTGGTCCTCGGCACGGATGACGCCGGGGTTCGAGCCCTTGCCCAGCTGCAGCTCGACGCGCTCGTAACCGAACGACCGCACGATCGCATCCGTCGCCGGACCCGTGGCCACCACCACCCGCTCGCCCGCCTCGCGCCAGGCCGTGCCGAGCGTGGCCAGCGGCAGCAGGTGCGAGGCGTAGTCGGGGCTGATGATGAGCAGCGTCACAGCGCGCCCACCGGGGCGTTCTCGGTGTGCACCCCGTCGTAGACGCCCACGAGGGCGGTGGCCATCGCCTCGACGGTGAAGCTGCGTTCGACCGTGCTGCGCGAGGCGTCGGGCTGGCCCGGGTTGGCGCACGACTGAGCCAGGGCGAAGGCCTCCCACATGGCGAGTCCCAGCTCCGACACGTTCCAGGTGCGGGTGAGGATGCCGGTGACCCCGCGTTCCACGTAGGTGGCCGGGCCTCCGCCGTCAGGGGCCACGACGAGCAGTCCGGAGGCCATGGCCTCCAGCAGCGCGATGCCGAACTCCTCCTTCACACTGCCGCACACGTAGACGCCGTTCGGCGCCGCCAGCCCCGGCACGCCGAAGCGCGCCGCGGCCACCCAGCGCGCCACGGTGTCGTTCGGCCGGTGGCCGGGCAGCAGCAGACCGCGTTCGAGGCGCCGGGCGGCGGGCACGCGGGCATCCATCAAAGCCAGCTGCTCGCGCTCGTCGACCGAGGGGTTCTCGAGGTCGCCGCCGATCAGCAGCAGGTTCGCCTGGTCGCGGAGCGGGCCGGTGGCCCACGCCTCGACGATGGAGGACATGCCCTTCACCCGGTGGAAGCGCCCCACGCTCACCAGCAGCGGCAGCCCGCGCCGCTCCGGCGCCAGCTGCTCGAGCAGCGCCGTCAGCTCGGCCAGGGGCGGCGTGGCGGGCTGGCCCGAGGCCTGGGCCGCCGCCTCCGCGACCCCGCGGTCGACCACGCCGAGGTCGATGCCCTCGGGCACCACGGTGTGGCGTTCGGGATGCGAGGTGACGTCGATGCCCACCAGCTCGCGCATGTCCTTCTCCAGCTGCGGCCGCGGGAACAGCACGCTGTGGTCGGCGTTCGAGGCCAGCCGCTGCACCAGCCGGGTGCGGAACCAGAAGTGCTCGTTCTCGTCGACCTCGCCGAAGTTGGCGCGGGTGAGCGAGCCTGCCAGGTCCATCGAGCGGATCACCGCGTGCGGGTCGGGCGCCACCGTGAACACCATCGGCACGTCGAGCTCGCGCGCCACGTCGGCGGCCGCCAGGCTGCCGACGTCGGCCATCCGCAGGTGCAGCAGGTCGACCCCGCCCGCCGCCCGCAGCATGCGCCGGATGCCGCGCCGGGCCGCGACCCGCAGGGGCCAGGCGGAGGCGCTGTTCACCGGCGGGCTGAGCAGCGGGATGCGCCCGTAGACGTGCCCTTCGGTACTGGCCCGGATCTCGGCCACGCTGTCGACGGCCCCTGCCACCGAGCCCCGCGACATGGTGATGACCCGCTGCACGCGCTCGACGCTGGACGGGTCGGAGAGCGCGTCGCCGAGCCGCACCAGCAGCGTGGCGATGCCGCCGTTGTCGCCCGAACCCGCGTGGCTGAGGTCGGCGTCGATGTCGGCGTGCAGGAAGAGCTGGGCCACCGTGAGGTCGTCGTGCGGCTCGCGGCGCACGGCGGCCCCGCCCGCGAAGTCGATCAGGGCCAGGCGGGCCACGTCGGCGAGGTAGGAGGTGCCGGCCGTGAGCCCGTCGAGGAAGGAGCGGATCTCGGTGGCCGCGAGGTCGTCGCGCCGCTGGCCGAGCGCCGACACGGCGGCCACGCGCACCTGCTCGGCCTCACCCTCGTCGGCGGCGATCGTGCGCAGCGGAGCCGTGGCGATGCGCCCCCGGACGAGACCGAGCGACTCCACCAGCCGGTAGCGGGCGCCGGAGTCGTGGATGCCGAGGAGCGCACCCTCGAGCCCCACCGCGATGTGCTCGGGGGTGGGGAACGCCCACTGCTCGAGGGTGCGCTGCGCCAGCATGCCGCCGAAGCCGCCCTCGGCGACCATGCCGATCAACCGGCCCACCGCATCCAGCCGCGGGATGCGCGAGCCGATGGCCCACGCTGCATGCTCGCGCAGGAATATACGGTCGCTCGACAGCAGCCGGGAGAGTGCCGCGTCGGCCTGCTCGTCGAACACCTGCGCCAGGGCGTGGGTGGCGGCGATGGCCACGAGCTGATCGGCGTCGTCGAGCGCGGCGATCAGGATGCGGATGGTGCGGGCACCCGGGTCTCGGTTGGCCTCGAAGGCCAGGTCGTCGGCGAGCCGCATGGCGTCGACGATGTGCTCCGCGCCGCGCACGGCGTCCAGCGATGTCTGGATCCCCATGGGAGCCCCCTCGGTCGTGTCTCTCCCAGCTCACGCTGAACACCGTCGATCCTAAGCCGAGGCGGCTGGGAGCGCTCCCTCGATCCGCTACCGTGAATCCGGCGTTCCCGCGCCGTTCACCCGACCCCTCTGGAGACCACATGCGCCTCGTGCTGCTCGGCGACGTCGGAGTGCTCGACGACATGATCCACATCGGCGACGAGGCGATGTTCGACGAGGCGCTGCACCAGCTGCGGCAGCGGGGTGCGACGCAGGTGACCGCGGTGTCGGCGAACCCGGCCGAGACGGCCGAGCGGTACGGCGTCGACTCCGTGGCGCGCATCGGCTTCAGCGCCGGTTCCGCCCACGACCGGGCCGCCGACGGCGAACGGATGCGCCGGGTCGTGCAGACGGCCCGCGGCGAGAGCGGCCTGCTGGCCGCCGGCGACCCGGCGTTCTCGGTGATCGAGGCGGTTCGCGCCGCCGACGGCGTGCTCGTGACCGGCGGTGGCAACATGGCCTCCACCTGGCCGTTGCACGTGTTCGAGCGGGCGACGCTCGGAGCCGTGGCCGAGGCCCTCGGACGGCCCCTCGTGGTGAGCGGGCAGACCATCGGGCCGGAGCTCGGCGACGACGACGCCCGGCTCGTGACGGAGCTGCTCTCCTCGGCGAGACGGGTGGGGTTGCGGGAGCCGGCGTCGTTCGCGCTCTGCCGGCGGCTCGGGGTGCCGGCTGAGGTGCTGCACGCGACGGTCGACGACGCGAGCTTCGTGGGCGACCGGGTGCCGGCCGCACCGGGCTCGGCGGGCCCGGCCGGTCGGGACTACTGCGCCGTCACGTTCTCCACCCACCTGAACGGGCGCGACCCCGACGCCTTCGTGCGGGCGGCAGCCGCACTGCTCGACGACATCGCCGACCGGGGGCTCGACGTGCTGTTCGTGGCGCACTTCGGATCGCTCGTGCCGGGTGCGGTGCGCGGCGACTCCGTGCTGCACGACCGGGTGGCGGCGTCGATGCGGCATCCGTCGACCGCGGTGGTGCCGGGCGACTCCGTCTCGGCGGCTGCCCTCGCCCGCGAGGCGGCGCTCGTGCTGACGAGCCGGTACCACCCGGCCGTCTTCGCCGTGTCGGGCGGCGTGCCCACCATCGGCATCTCGGTGGACGACTACACCTCGGTGAAGCTCACCGGCGCGCTCGGCAACCTCGGGCAGGACGCCGTGCTGCCGCTGGACGACCTGCTCGGGGCGCACGGCGGGGCAGGCGGGGCCGCTGCCGCTCTGCTCGACCGGGTGTGGAGCGACCGGGGGCGCATCCGGGTGGCCGGCCTCGACCGGGCCGAGGCCGCCCGGGCCGACAGCGCCCGCTGGTGGGACGACGTGGCCGCCGCCCTCGCCCCCACCCGCTGACCCCGCCTGACCCGGCCCGACCCGACCCGGCCCGACCGACGACCGGGCGTGACGGTGCATGACCGCCCGCCTCGGCCCACCCCACCACCGGCGTACCCTCGACTCATGCCCGTACCCGGAACCCCGCTGAAGCGCCTGGGATTTCTCACCATCGGCCTGTTCGACCCGGCCGATCCCGCCGCCGGCCACGAGACGACGCTGCAGGTGATCGAGCGCGGCGAGCGCCTCGGCTTCGACAGCGCCTGGCTGCGGCAGCGGCACCTGCAGTACGGCATCTCGTCGCCCACGGCCGTGCTCGCCGCGGCGTCGCAGCGCACCTCGCGCATCGCGCTGGGCACCGCCGTGATCCCGATCGGCGCCGAGAACCCGTTCCGGCTGGCCGAAGACCTCGCCACGGTCGACGTGCTCACCCATGGCCGCCTGAACCCGGGGTTCTCGGCCGGGGTGCCGATGAACCTCGACAGCTACCGCGACGCGATCTACCCGAACACCTTCGAGCAGGAGGACTTCGACTACGGCCGGCTGCTGCGCTTCCGCGACTTCGTGCGGGGCGACGTGGCGGGCACCTTCGCCGGCCGCCAGGGCATCGAGGAGTTCGCCGACACCGTGCAGCCGCACGCCGCGGGGCTCGTCGACCGCCTCTGGTACGGCGGGGGCAGCACCCGCTCGGCGGAGTGGGCCGGCGACAACGGGTTCCACTTCCTCACCTCGAGCGTGGTGCAGGGCGAGAACGGCGACGACTTCGCCACCAACCAGCTGGCGCAGATCCTGAGCTACCGCGAGCACCACACCGACGGCTCGGCGGCGCGGGTGTCGCAGGGCCTCGTGGTCATCCCCACCGACTCGGCGAGCGCCGAGCAGCGCGCCCGGTACGAGGCCTACGCGGCCTCGCGGGCCGGGCGGGTGGGTGTGCCGATGGGCCCGAAACGCATGCTGTTCGCGGCCGACCTGGTGGGCACCTCGGCCGAGATCGCCGGCGCCCTCTATGCCGACATCGCCTTCCGCGAGGTCGACGAGGTGGCGTTCGCGCTGCCCTTCTCGTTCGAGCCCGACGACTACGCGCAGATCCTCACCGACATCGCCGAGAAGCTCGGCCCGGCCCTCGGCTGGGCACCCGAGGCCTGACCCGGGCAGTTCTCCCCATCGCCTCCACGCGGGCCGAGCGGTAGCGTCGTCATCGGCGGGCGACGGATGCGCGCCGGCACGACCCCGCGAGGAGAACCATGAGCGACCCCCAGCACCCCGGTGCCTACCCGCCCCCGCCCGCCGGGCCGCCGACGTATCCGTACCCTCCGGCCGGCGGTTACCCGCCGCCGCCTCAGCCCGGCGGCACCGCGCCCGGCGACTTCCCGGGCCGCACCCTGGGCATCGTGGGCCTGATCGTCTCGATCTTCGCCAACGTGATCGGGCTGATCATCTCGATCGTCGCGCTCAACCAGTCCAAGCAGGCCGGCGTGAAGAACGGTCCGGCACTGGCCGGCGTGATCGTGGGTGCCACGCTCGGCGGTATCGGCCTGTTGATCGGGCTGATCGCCGTGGTGACGAGCTTCCTCGGCATCGCGGTGGCGGGAGCCGCGGGAGCAGCCGGAGCCGGCAGCGCCCCGTACTCGACCTCCGAGCCCGGCCCCGCATCCGGAGACGGCACCGACGTGTTCGACCTGACCGTGGGCGACTGCTTCGACGACTGGTCGGGCGACACCGTGTACGAGGTGCCCGTGGTCGACTGCGCCGCCCCGCACGACTGGGAGGTGTACGACGACTTCGAGGTGCCCGACACCGTCGACGGCGAGTTCCCGGGCGCGGAGGCCGTCGACGCGGTCGCCGACGAGACCTGCCTGGCCTCCTTCGAGACGTTCCTCGGCGCCGAGTACGCCGACACGGTCTACGACTACAACTACCTCGTGCCGACCGAGGAATCGTGGACCGAGTCCGACGACCGGCTGATCAGCTGCGTGATCGGCGACCCCGCCGGTCCGGTGACCGGAACGCTGGAGGGCGCCGGAACCGGAGCGCAGTCGGGAGCCGACAGCACCCTCGCACCGGCCCGGTAGAATCGACGCGCATCCCACCCCGCAACTCAAGGAGTCCTGGCCGCGTGAGCAATGCCGATACCGTCGATAACGCCATCGCGACCCCTGAGCGGGAGCAGCCCTACGACGCCCTCGGTCTGAAGGCCGACGAGTACGCGAAGATCCGCGAGATCCTCGGCCGCCGGCCCACGAGCGGCGAGCTCGCCATGTACTCCGTGATGTGGAGCGAGCACTGCTCCTACAAGTCGTCGAAGATCTACCTGCGCCAGTTCGGCCAGAAGGTCAGCCCGGCCATGAAGAAGAACCTCATGGTGGGCATGGGCGAGAACGCCGGAGTGGTCGACGTGGGCGAGGGCTGGGCCGTGACCTTCAAGGTCGAGAGCCACAACCACCCCTCGTACATCGAGCCGTTCCAGGGTGCCGCCACGGGTGTGGGCGGCATCGTGCGCGACATCATCTCGATGGGCGCACGCCCGGTGGCCGTGATGGACCAGCTGCGCTTCGGCGCCATCGACGAGCCGGACACGGCCCGCGTGGTGCACGGCGTCACCAGCGGCATCTCGTTCTACGGCAACTGCCTCGGTCTGCCCAACATCGGCGGCGAGACCTACTTCGACAAGGTGTACCAGGGCAACCCGCTCGTCAACGCGCTGAGCGTCGGGGTGCTGCGGCACGAAGACCTGCACCTCGCCAACGCCCGCGGGGTGGGCAACAAAGTGGTGCTGTTCGGGGCGCGCACCGGCGGCGACGGCATCGGCGGCGCATCCATTCTCGCCTCCGACACGTTCTCGGCCGGCGGGCCCACCAAGCGCCCCGCGGTGCAGGTGGGCGACCCCTTCGCCGAGAAGGTGCTGATCGAGTGCTGCCTCGAGCTGTTCGCCGGCGACCTCGTCGAGGGCATCCAAGACCTCGGGGCGGCCGGCATCTCGTGTGCCACCTCCGAGCTCGCCTCCAACGGCGACGGCGGCATGTTCATCGAGCTCGACAAGGTGCTGCTGCGCGACCCGTCGCTCACCGCCGAGGAGATCCTCATGTCGGAGAGCCAGGAGCGCATGATGGCGGTCGTGACGCCCGAGAAGCTCGAGGGCTTCCTGGCCGTCACGTCGAAGTGGGATGTCGAGACCAGCGTGCTCGGTGAAGTCACCGACACGGGCCGCCTCGTCATCCACTGGCACGGCGAGGAGATCGTGAACGTCGAGCCCCGCACCGTCGCCGTCGACGGCCCGGTGTACGAACGTCCCGTGGCCTACCCCGCGTGGATCGACGCACTGCAGGCCGACTCGGCCTCGCGCCTGCCCCGCGCCACGTCGGGCGACGACCTGCGCGAGGAGTTCCTGCGCGTGGTGGCCTCGCCCAACATGGCGTCGAAGGAGTGGATCACCAACCAGTACGACCGCTACGTGCTCGGTAACACTGCCCTGTCGTTCCCGGATGACGGCGGCATGATCCGGGTCGACGAGGAGTCGGGCCTCGGCTTCGCCCTGGCCTCCGACGCCAACGGCCGGTACTGCCAGCTCGATCCGTACCGCGGCGCCCAGCTCGCTCTCGCCGAGGCGTACCGCAACGTGGCCGTCACGGGCGCCACGCCCGTGGCCGTCAGCGACTGCCTCAACTTCGGCAGCCCCGAGAACCCCGAGGTGATGTGGCAGTTCTCGAAGGCGGTCGAGGGACTGGCCGACGGATGTCTCGAACTCGAGATCCCGGTCACCGGCGGCAACGTGTCGTTCTACAACCAGACCGGTTCGCAGCCCATCCACCCCACGCCCGTGGTGGCCGTGCTCGGCGTGATCGACGACGTGGCGCGCCGCGTCCCCTCCGGCTGGCAGGACGAGGGGTCGAACCTGTACCTGCTCGGCGTCACCCGCTCGGAGCTCGACGGCTCCGCCTGGTCGGGCGTCATCCACGACCACCTCGGCGGCCTGCCGCCCCAGGTGTCGCTCGCCGACGAGGCCGCGCTGGCCGAACTGCTGCGCGCCGGTGCGCTCGAGGGCCTGATCGACTCCGCGCACGACCTCTCCGACGGCGGGCTCGCCCAGACGCTCGCCGAGGCCGTGCTGCGGTTCGGCATCGGAGCCCGGGTGTGGCTCGACGAGATCATCGAGCGCGACGGGGTGTCGGCATCCGATGCCCTGTTCAGCGAGTCGACCGCCCGCGTGCTCGTGTCGGTGCCGCGCGAAGACGACGTGAAGTTCAAGGGCCTGTGCGCCGGCCGCGACATCCCGGTGCTGCGCATCGGTGTGACGGATGCCGAGTCGGGCTCACTCGAGGTGCAGGGCCTGTTCGAGGTGCCGATCACCGAGCTCTCGGGCGCCCATCGCGAGACGCTTCCGGCGCACTTCGGCCCCGTCGTCGGCGGCTGACGCCCCCGCCTCGACGTCGACCCGTCGCAAACAGCCCTCTGCCTGCCCAGAGAGGGCGGTTTGCGACGGTTCGGCGAAGGTGGGGAGGGTCGAGCGTGGGCTCAGGACTCTTCGGCGGCGATGCGCTCGTGGTGGTGGATGACCTCCGCCACGATGAACTGCAAGAACTTCTCGGCGAAGGCCGGGTCGAGATGCGACTCCTCGGCCAGCCCGCGCAACCGCGTGATCTGGCGCTTCTCGCGCTCGAGGTCGGCCGGCGGCAATCCGTAGTCGGCCTTCAGGCGGCCCACGGTCTGCGTGAACTTGAACCGCTCCGCGAGCATGTGGATGAGGGCCGCGTCGATGTTGTCGATCGACTGGCGGATGCTCTCCAGCCGGTCGTAGACATCCGCCGTGCTGTCGAAACCACCGGATTCGTGCTCGTTCGCCATGCAGAGAACTCTAGCCAGCTTCGGCGGGCGCTTTCTGGGGCGTTGCTGCGACGCGCCGGTGAGGCAGCCGTATGCGCCCCTGGGCCAGCAGGATGCCAGCGAACACGAGCACGGCGCCCACCGGCGCGTTCCAGCTGAGCGTCTCGCCGAGCAGCATGATGCCGAGGGCCACTCCCACCACGGGCGTGAGGTAGGTGACCGTGGAGGTGGCCGTCGGCCCCCATGCGTTCAGGATGTTCATGTACCAGAAGTAGGCCAGCCCCGTGCCGAGCACCCCGAGCAGCACCAGGCTGAGCACGATCGGCAGGTCGAGCGACACCGGGCCGAGGGCCACGAACGGCGTGAGCACCAGAAGGATGGCGGCCCCCATGCCCACCTGCAGGAACGCGGCCGTGAGCCCCGACACGGGGTGGCGGGCCGACACGAAGCGGCGGATGTAGCCGAACGTGAAGCCGTAGCAGACGGCCGCGCCGATGCAGGCGAGCTGCCCCGCCAGCTCGAGCAGCAGATCGCCGTGCGCGGCCTCGTTCGCCACGAAGCTCCACGGCCCGATGATGACGATCACGCCCAGGATGCCGGCCACGACGCCGAGCACCCGCGACCGGTCGAGCCGCTCCACCTTGAAGGCGAGGGTGACCATGAGCGCGGTGGTGATGGGCGTGACGGCGTTGTAGATGCTCGCGAGCCCCGAGGTGACGTACTGCTCGGCCCAGGCGAAGAGCAGGTAGGGGATGGCGCAGCCGAACGCGCCGATCACCACGAAGTGCAGGTAGACGATGCGCTCGCGCGGCAGCTTCGTGCGCAGCACCAGGATCACGACCCCGAGCGTGATGGCCCCGAGCACCAGTCGCGTCCACGCGACCTGGCCGAACGACACCCCGCCGAGGGCGACCTTCATGAACAGGAAGCTCGCCCCCCAGAGCAGGCCGAGCGCGGCGAACTGGAGGGTGGTGGAGAGGCGGCTCGGCGTGGTCACCCTGCGACGATAGCGCCGGGCGCCGACATCCGTCGCCCGACTGCGACCGGGGCGCACGCTTTGGCAGGCGTGCGCCCCGGATCTGGCAGTCTCACGGCGTCAGGCCGCGGAGCGGCGGCTACTCGACGACGTTGACCGTGACCTCGATGTTGCCGCGCGTGGCGTTGGAGTACGGGCAGATGGTGTGCGCTTTGTCGGCGGCCTGGCGGGCCTCCTCGGGCGACAGATTGGGCACGTAGACGTCGAGCTCGACGGCCAGGCCGAAGCCGCCCTCGCCGTTCGAGCCGATGGAGACGCTCGAGGAGACCTCGGCGTCTTTGGTGTCGAGCTTGAACTCGCGGCCCGCGGCGTGCAGGGCGCCGAGGAAACACGCGGAGTAGCCGGCGGCGAAGAGCTGCTCGGGGTTGGTGCCCTCGCCCGAGCCGCCCATCTCCTTGGGCGGGCGGGTGTCGAAGTCGAGACGGTCGTCCTCGCTGCGGACGTGGCCGTCACGGCCCCCACCGGTGGCGTGCGCGATTGCAGTGTAGATAGCTTCCATACCCACTAGTTCACCACTCCTTCGAGGCGCGGGCCAGCGCCTCGCCGCTCTGCAGTGATCATCCGGCGTTTGCTCTACAAGCGCACAGGATGCGCGGAGCCCTGCTGGTCGACCCGGTCGCGCAGAGCGGCCTGCACCGCGGGCCACTCCTCGACGATCACCGAGTACACCGCGGAGTCGCGCCAGGTGCCGTCGGCGCGCGGGCGGTCGCGGCGCACGATGCCCTCGAACGTGGCGCCGAGCTTCGCGATCGCCGCGCGCGACCGCTCGTTCCGCACGTCGGCCTGGATCTTCACGCGACCGAACCCGTGCTCGAACGCGGCGCCGAGCAGCAGCAGCTTGGCCTCGGGGTTCACCACGGTGCCCCACACGCGCGGGTCGTACGCCGTCCAGCCGAGGTGCGCGGCCTCGAAGGCCGGCTCGAAGTCGCCCAGCGTGGTGGTGCCCACCACGCTGCCGGCATCCGCACCCGCGACCAGCCGGATGACGTAGGGGTTGCCGACACCCCACTGGTAGTAGGTCTCGGCGAACGCCACGAAGCCCTCGACCGTGTCGCGGTAGCCCTGCGGCCCGCCGCCGTAGCCTCCGGCGAACACCTCCGGGTGCCCGATGGCGGCGTGCAGCTCGGGCAGAGCCTCCCGGGTGAGCGGTTCGAGCCGCACGAAGCGACCCTCGAGCAGACGGGCGGGATCGGGGCGCACAGCGGTCATGAAAAGAGCATATGGGCGCATCCGTGCCACGATGGGGGCATGGGCAGTGCCGCCGCGTTCTCACATTCCGCCACCGCGTTCCACGATCTCGTCACCCGCATCCCCGACGATGCGTGGGAGAAGATCGCACTCGGGGAGTGGACGCTGCGCTCGCTCGTGGGGCACACCACCCGGGCCATCCTCACGGTGGAGAGCTATCTGGGCCTGGACGACCCCGGGTTCGAGAACGTGCCCGACGCCGAGCACTACTACTCCCGGGTGTACCGCGAGCTCACCGACCCGGCCTCGGTGGCCGCGCGCGGGGTCGAGGCCGGTATCTGGCTGGGTGAGAATCCGGCGCAGGCCGTGGCCGACGCGCTGGCGCGGGCCACGGCCCGGGTGGATGCCGCCCCGGCCGAGCGCATCGTGTCGATCGGCGGGCTCGGCATCGCCCTGCCCGAGTACCTGCGCACCCGGGTGTTCGAGCTCGTGATCCACTCGTTCGACATCTCGCGGGCCACGGGGTTGCCGCACGGACAGCCGCCCGCGGCGATCGCGGCGTGTGTCACGCTCGCGGCGGGCGTGGCCGCGGCCCGAGGCGAGGGCGAACAGGTGCTGCTCGGGCTGACAGGCCGTGCTCCCCTGCCCAACGGCTACTCCATCGTCTGAGCCCAGCGGGGGTGTGGGCCGGGGCGGGGTTCAGGGGCGTTCGATGCTCGCGAGGGCGAGCCTGAGCGAGGCCGCCACCTGGGCGGAGTCACCGGGCGGGATGCCGTCGAGCAACGTGCCCTCGAGCTCGAGCAGCTGCGGGAAGACCTCGTCGATCAGGGCGACCCCGGCTGCGGTGAGTTCGATCAGGGCGCCGCGGCCGTCATCCGGATTCGCGGAGCGCACGATCAGCGCACGTTCGGCCAGCGACCGCAGTCGCTTCGTGGTGGCCGGGCCGGTGGCCAGCGAGACGGTGCGCAGCAACCCGGGCGACTGCGGGGCGTCGTGCCGGCGCAACGCCGACAGGATGTCGAACTCACCGCGGGTGAGCCCGAAACGCGCGAGGAACTCGTCGCCCCGGCGCGTGAGCAGCGCTGCCGCGCGGAGGATGCGGCCCGCCACCTCGATGGCGCTCGTGTCGATCTCGGGCCGGAGCACCCGCCACCCGTCGCGGATCTCATCGACGACGTCGCGCTCGCTCGGGCTGCCGCTTTCCATGCGGTCAGCCTATAGTAGTTCACGAGTAAACTAGTTTTCGGTCGACGGCGACCTCCGCCCTCGTCCGAGAGATGTCATGAGCCTCACCCAGCACCTTCCACACCCGCGCCGCCTGATCGAATTCGGTCCGCACGCCGGAGCACACCGGGTTGCCCTGCGCGCCGCGGTGGCCATCGCCATCCCGCTGCTGGCGCTCACCGCCGCCGGCCGCATCGATCTCTCGCTCTACGCCGTCTTCGGCGCGTTCACCGTGCTCTACGGGCGCTCGCACAGCTACGCGCCTCGGCTCCGGATGCAGGCGACCGCGGCGGTCGCCCTGGTCGGCTCGGTGGTGCTCGGCACGGCGATCGGCGTCTCGCCCCAGCGGGAGTGGCTCGTGGTGCCGATGGTGGCGGTGGTCGCCGCCGCACTCGCCTTCGTGGCCGACGCGCTGGCCTGGCACCCACCAGGATCGCTCTTCTTCGTGTTCGCGCTGGCGGCCTGCGCCTCGGTGCCGGCGGAACCGTCGCGGGTGCTCACCGCGCTTGCGCTCGCGGGGGCCAGCGCGGCACTCGCGATGGTCGTCTCGATGATCGGGGCTGTGGCGCCCTCGGCCCGGCGACGGTCGCGCACGACCTGGGCGGTCTCGTTCCGGGAGGCGGCCGGACGGCGTGGTGAGGCCGTGAAGATCGCGACCGTGGGAATCGCGGTGCTGGTGGCCGGCGGGATCCCGACGGTGAGCGGGCTCGGCCATCCGTATTGGGCGATGGTGGCGGCGGTGGCGGCCCTCGGAGCCGCCGACACGGCCGGGCAGCTCGTGCGGGCCGGGCAGCGGGTGCTCGGAACGTTCGTGGGCCTGGCGCTGGCGGCGCTGCTGTTGCTGGTGGCCGCGGGGGCACCGCTCGTGCTGGTGCTGTTCGTGGTGCTGCTGCAGGCCGGGGCGGAGCTGTTCGTGGGGCGCAACTACGGGGTGACGATGGTGTTCATCACGCCGCTGGCGCTGATCATGGCGCAGCTCGCCCACCCCGTCGACGAGTTCGGCATGCTGCGCGACCGGGGGCTCGAGACCGTTCTGGGTGCGGCCGTGGGGGTGGCGATCAGCCTGGCCGTCGCCGCCCTGTCGGCGCGCCGCGCCCGCGCTCGGGCTCGCGCCGACGGGCCCTCGCCCGCGTGAGCGGACCTGCGCCCGCGCGAGCTGATCTGCGCCCGCGTGAGCGCGACCCCGAGCCCGAGCCCGGACGTGAGCGGTCGGCGCGGCCCTACGACAGCAGGTCGTGCCGCACGATGATGGCGTCGCGGTCGGGGCCGACGCCGATGGCCGAGATGCGCGAGCCGCTCATCTCCTCCAGGGCGAGCACGTACCGCTGAGCCGCCGGGGGCAGGTCGTCGAAGGTGCGGGCGCCGGTGATGTCTTCGCTCCAGCCCTCGAACTCCTCGTAGATGGGCTTGGCGTGGTGGAAGTCGGTCTGCGAGACCGGCACCTCGTCGACCCGCACGCCGTCGACGTCGTAGGCCACGCACACCGGGACGCGCTCGAGGCCGGTCAGCACGTCGAGCTTGGTGAGCACGAAGTCGGTGACGCCGTTGATGCGCGACGTATACCGGGCGATGGGCGCGTCGTACCAGCCGGTGCGGCGGGGGCGGCCCGTGGTGGTGCCGAACTCGAAGCCCTTCGAGCGCAGGAACTCGCCCGACTCGTCGTGCAGCTCGGTGGGGAAGGGGCCGGCTCCCACACGGGTCGTGTACGCCTTCACCACCGCGATCACGCGGTCGATGCGGTTCGGGGCCACGCCCGAGCCCGTCGCCGCGCCGCCCGAGGTGGCGTTCGACGAGGTGACGAACGGGTAGGTGCCGTGATCGACGTCGAGCATGGTGGCCTGGCCGCCCTCGAAGAGCACCGTCTTGCCGTCGCGCAGCGCCCGGTCGAGCACCAGCGACGTGTCGGCCACCATCGGGCGCAGCCGCTCGCGGTACGACAGCAGGTCGTCGACGACCTCTTCGGCCGCGATGGCCCGCCGGTTGTACACCTTCACGAGGATGTGGTTCTTCAGGTCGAGCGCGCCCTCGACCTTCTGCCGCAGGATTCCCTCGTCGAACAGGTCTTGGATGCGGATGCCGACGCGGTTGATCTTGTCGGCGTAGGCCGGGCCGATGCCCCGGCCCGTGGTGCCGATCTGACGCTTGCCGAGGAAGCGCTCGGTGACCTTGTCGATCGTGCGGTGGTACTGGGTGATGACGTGAGCGTTGGCGCTCACCAGCAGCTTGGACACGTCGACCCCGCGGGAGCCGAGGGCCTCGAGCTCGTGGAAGAGCACCTCGACGTCGACGACGACGCCGTTGGCGATGACCGGCGTGACACCGGGGGTGAGGATGCCCGACGGCAGCAGGTGCAGAGCGTACTTCTTGTCGCCCACCACCACGGTGTGGCCGGCGTTGTTGCCGCCGTTGAACTTGACGACGTAGTCGACGCGGCTGCCGAGGAGATCGGTGGCCTTGCCCTTGCCCTCGTCGCCCCATTGGGCGCCGATCAAGACGATCGCTGGCATGTGGATTCCCTCCAGGTTGACGCTCGATTCTATCGTGGGCCGTCACGCGCATCCGTTTCGCCGGCCGCCTGGGGAACAACGTGGGGTCACGCCGAGTTGTGCAGGAGAGGAGGGACCATGCCTGAACTGAGCCTCACGCTCTACTCGTCGAGCTTCTGCGGCGCGTGCTCGAGCACCCGCAGTTCGCTCGAGCAGATCGACCGCCTGCTCGGCGGGCGCATCCGCTGGACCGAGGTGAACGTGGCCGACGACCCGGAGGGCAGCGAGCGCGCGGGCATCGTGAGCACCCCCACCGTCGTGATCACGGGCCCCGACGGCGACGAGCGGATGCGCGCCGCGGGCGTTCCCACCACCGACCAGCTCCTCACCGCGATCGCGTCCGCGCTCCCCGACCGCTGACCCCGGCGTCGACGCCGGTGTGGTCGAATTGCGTCATGTTCATCGCAGGCAACCACGACGCCCACTGGAATCTCGCCCTCTGCGTGAGCTACCGGCGCGACAAACGGGGTGTGCTGCATCTCGTCTTCCCGGTCGACGGCGGCAACGTCACCGTGGGGCCCGAGCACCCGCACTACCGTCAGGTCGAGCAGTACCTCCTGGGGGCCACTCTCGCGCCCGACTCGCGGGGGCCTCAGATCTGACCCGGAGCGGGCCGTCGTCCCGGCTCAGGCGTCCGGCGTCGACCGCTACGCCCCCGGCGCCACCGACACGAGGGCGCCCGTCTCCATCGCCACCCAGACCGTGCCGTCGGCGGCGACCGCGAGCCCGTGCGGCTCCTCGTGCCCCGTCGAGGCGAGCGACACGAACGTGAACGCGCCGTCGAGATCGACGTGCCCGAGCTCGTTCGAGCCCCAGAGCGTGAACCAGGCGCCGGCGTCGGGCCGCGGGTCGCGCACGATCGCGTGCGGCTTCGACCCCGGGTCGGGCAGGGCGAACTCGGTGAACCGACCCGACCGGTCGACCCGGCCGATGGCCCCCGCCAGGATCTCGGTGAACCACGCGGCCCCGTCGTCGCCCACCGTGATGCCCACCGGCCCCGCGGCCTCCGTGGGCAGCGCGAACAACTGCGGCTCCGCATCCCCGCCCCGCACGTAACCGACCGCGTTGGCCCGGTTGGCCGTGAACCAGAGCGAGTCACCGGATGCGGCGATCATCGACACCCCGCCGTCGAGCGTGCCGGTCGCGAACTCCGCCACCGGGCCGAGGATCCCGATCCGGCCGAGCGCGTCGCCGCCCAGCTCGGTGAACCAGGCCGTGCCGTCGTGGAGCGACACCACGCCGTAGGGCTGCGCTGCGGGCGAGGGCGCGTCGACCCGGCGCAGCACGCCCGACGGGCCCACCAGCAGCACCGCGTTCTGCGCCAGGTCGGCCACCCAGACGGCGTCGTCGCCCGCGGTGGCGACCTGCGCGGGCTGCGAGGCACCGGGCCGGCCGGCCGCGAGGTCGACCGTGGTGGTGCTTCCGTCTGGGGCCCGCCGCAACAGCGCACCGGCGTGCACGAGCGAGCACCACACGGCCCCGTCGTCGGTGACGGCGACCGCGTACGGTCCACCCTCCGTGGGAACGACGGGATGCACGCTGACGGAGCTCATGTCCCCGAGCCTAAGCGGCCCCCACCCTCCGCGGGGGGTGAGGAACCCTCGGGTTCGGGTAGGGTCGGGGGATGGACCCGATGGTGCTGCGCCGCATCCTGGGGGCCGCGGTGGCGGGGGTGCTCGTGGCGGCGGCCCTGAGCGGATGCGCGCGGCCGGGGCAGCAGGACGCCGACCGGGTGGCGACCTGGATCGGGAGCCAGGATCAGGTCGTCTCCGCCCGGGCCTCGGCGACGACCGAGACGATGTCGTCTCCCGGCGTCGAGTTCGAGATCGCGGTCGACCCCGCCGTGTCGGACGACGACCTGCGCGACCTCGCCGCGGCCTCCGAGCGTCGGGCCCAGGAGGCCGGCTGGCCCCGGCCCCGGCTGATCTGGCACGTCGGTGAGGGCCGCAGCTTCTCCAACGGCGACCGAGCCGCCTTCGAGGTGTTCACCCGGCTGCGCGACGACCCGCGATGGCTGGAGCTGAGTGCGCGCGGCGACGGAGACTGCGGCGCGTTCTACTGCGTGCGGATCGCCGACACCGATCCCGCATCGTTGCAGCGGGCTGTCGTCGAGCTGCTCGCCCTGGCCGAGGACGCGGGCGGCGTGCAGCAGAACCTCGAGTTCGACGCGGTGAGCGCGGACGGCGACTTCCGGGTGTCGGCACAACCCGCCGCCGGCAGTGAGGCGAGTGTGGCGCTCTGGCAGCGCGTCGCCGCCGACGTGCCTCTCGTGTCGGCGTGGGCCTGGGTGGTGTCGTCGGCGGAGGGGCACCCCGCCACGCTGCTGCTCGACCTCGAGGTGCCCGACGACACCGCGCGCGCCGCCGCCGAGCGCATCGCGGCGACCGAGCCCGGGGTGCAGACCACCGTCACGGTCTCCGGCAGCCCCGCCCGAGGCTGACCCGACCCCGCGGCCGGCCAGGCCCCTGGGCCGAGGCACCCGGGCCGAGGCACCCGGTGGCCGGGTACACTTGAACCCTGCCCTCTCCCCGACC
Source organism: Herbiconiux liangxiaofengii (assembly GCF_041927335.1). NCBI lineage: Bacteria > Bacillati > Actinomycetota > Actinomycetes > Micrococcales > Microbacteriaceae > Herbiconiux > Herbiconiux liangxiaofengii. The sequence continues at coordinate 422,572 of NZ_JBHFHD010000008.1, forward strand.
CGAGGAGTCCGCGTGATAGTGGTCCTGCTGATGTTCGCAGGGCTTGCAGCGCTCACTCCGATTCTCACCAGGGCCCTCTCCACCCGCGTCTTCTACCTCGTGGCGGCCCTCCCGGCGGCGGCCTTCGTGTACACGCTCACCCAGAGCGAGACGGTGCTGGGTGGCGGCACGGTCACCCAGAGCGTGGAGTGGATTCCGCAGCTCGGCATCGCCCTGAGCTTCCGGGTCGACACCCTCGGCTGGCTTCTCGCCCTGGTGGTGACGGGAGTCGGCGCCCTCGTGCTGGTCTACTGCGCGCGCTACTTCTCGCCCGACGAGCCGCAGCTCGGGCGCTTCGCGGCCCTGCTGCTGGCGTTCGCCGGCACCATGTACGGTCTCGTCACCGCCGACGACATCTACATCATGTTCATGTTCTGGGAGATCACGAGTGTGCTCTCGTACCTCCTGATCGGCCACTACACCGAGCGCAAGGAGAGCCGCGGCGCGGCGCTCCAGGCCCTGCTCGTCACCACGTTCGGCGGCCTCGCCATGCTCGTGGGCGTCATCCTGCTGAGCACCGCCGCCGGCACCACGTCGATCGCCGGCATCGTGGCCGACCCGCCGGCCGGGGGTGCGCTGGTCACCACCTCGATCATGCTCGTCCTGGCCGGCGCCCTGTCGAAGTCGGCGCTGGTGCCGTTCCACTTCTGGCTGCCCGCGGCCATGGCCGCCCCCACCCCGGTGAGCGCCTACCTGCACGCGGCCGCCATGGTGAAGGCCGGCATCTACCTCATCGCCCGCTTCGCCCCGGGCTACGCCGACACCCCGGGCTGGACCGAGGTGCTCGTGGTGGTGGGCGTCTGGACCATGGTGCTCGGCGCCTGGCGTTCCCTGCGTCAGAACGACCTCAAGCTCCTGCTCGCCTACGGCACCGTGAGCCAGCTCGGCTTCCTCACCGTGGTGGTGGGCTTCGGCAGCCGCGACGCGGCCCTGGCCGGAGCCGCCCTGCTGCTCGCGCACGCCCTGTTCAAGTCGACCCTGTTCCTCGTGGTGGGCATCGTCGACCACGACGAGGGCACCCGCGACCTGCGGCACATCTCGGGCCTCGGGCGTCGTCGCCCGGTGCTCGCGGCCACCGCCGTCGTCGCCGCGGCGTCGATGGCCGGCATCCCGCCCCTGCTCGGCTTCGTGTCGAAGGAGGCGGTGCTCACCTCCTTCCTCGAGGCCGTCGAGCACGGTGAGCCCTGGGGCTGGGTGGCGCTGGTGGGCGTGACCGTCGGTTCGGTGCTCACGGTGGCCTACAGCGCCCGCTTCGTGTGGGGCGCCTTCGCCACCAAACGCGAACCCGCCGCCGTCACCCGCGAACCCGGCGCGTCGGGTGCCGTCAGCGGCAGAGCAGCGGATGCGCATCCCGCCCCCGAGGCCGGCGAGCACGCCCCCGACCGCCTCATCCTCATCGCCCCCGTGGTGCTCACCCTCGCCACCATCGCCGGCGGCATCCTCTCGGCCCCCCTCGGTCACGCCCTGGAGGGCTACGCCGACGAGGTGCCGGGCGGTGGCGACTACCACCTCGCGCTCTGGCACGGGTTCGAGCCGGCGCTGGGCATCTCGGCCCTGGTGATCGCGGCGGGCCTCGCCCTGTTCGCGGCCCGCACGAGCTTCTCGCGGCTGCAGAAGAAGGTGCCGCCGATGGTCGACGCCTCGCGCACCTACTGGGCCATCGTGCGCGGGGTCGACGCGGCCGCCGCCCGCATCACCCTGTTCGCCCAGAAGGGCGGCCTGCCGCAGTACCTCAGCACCATCCTGCTGGTGTTCGTGCTGTGCCTGGGCGCCACCACCGCCTTCAACCGCACCTGGCCAGGCGAGTTCGTGCTGTTCGACTACCCCGCGCAGGTGTTCGTGGCCGCCGCCATGGCCGCCGCCGCGGTGATGGCGGCCCGGGCCACCCACCGTCTGGCCGCGGTGCTGCTCGTGGGCGCCACCGGCTTCGGCCTCGTGGTGCTGTTCGCCTTCCACGGCGCCCCCGACCTGGCGCTCACCCAGGCGCTCGTCGAGACGGTCACGATCGTGGTGTTCGTGCTGGTGCTGCGCCGGCTGCCGCCGCGCATCGCCCAGCACAACACCCCGATGAAGCGCGGTCGCCGACTGCTGATCGGCGCCCTCGTGGGAGCCACTATGGGCGTGGCCGGCCTGGTGGCGCTCGGCGCCCGCCAGGCCGGCACCCTCACCGACGAGCTCGCCCGACTCTCGGTGGAGGAGGGCCACGGCAAGAACATCGTGAACGTGATGCTCGTCGACATCCGCGCCTGGGACACCATGAACGAGCTCTCCGTGCTGATCGTCGTGGCCACCGGAGTCGCGAGCCTGCTGTTCGTCACGGGCCGCAACGTGACGATGCCGCGCCTTCGCGAATCGCGGGGGCAGCGGCAGGGGCGGCGTCGCATCCGGCTCGTCGAAGACCCGCACACCTCGGCGTCGGCTCCGGATGACCGGCAGCACTCGTGGCTGCTCGGCGGGCGCACTCTCGCCCCCGAGAACCGGTCGCTCATCCTCGAGGTGCTGGTGCGCCTGATCTTCCACCCCGCCATCGTGGTGTCGGTGTATCTGCTCTTCGCCGGCCACAACGCACCGGGCGGCGGCTTCGCCGGCGGTCTCGTGGCGGGCCTCGCGCTGATCGCCCGCTACCTCGCGGGTGGTCGCTACGAGATCGGCGAGACCCTGCCGATCGGGCCGGGGGCGCTCCTGGGCGCCGGCATGCTGCTGGCCACGGGCACCGCGGTGGGGAGCCTCTTCCTCGGCACCGACGTGCTCACCTCGGCCTACTTCGAGGCCGACCTGCCGCTGCTCGGGCATCTCTCGTTCGGCACCAGCTCGATCTTCGACATCGGCGTGTACCTCGTGGTGATCGGGCTGGTGCTCGACGTGCTGCGCGCCCTCGGCGGCGAGGTCGACCGTCAGCAGGCCGAGGCCGAGGGCGGCACCGACCGCTCCGACGAGCACTCCGTGACGGCGGAGGAGGCCCGATGAGCGCGTCGATCACCCTCGTGGTGCTGATGGCCGTGATGTACGGCGCCGGCGTGTACGTGATGCTCGAGAAGAGCCTCACGCGCATCCTGATCGGCTTCCTGCTGGTGGGCAACGCCACCAACCTGCTCATCTTCATCATGTCGGGGCGGGCGGGCGACTCGCCCATCGTCGACGGCAACAACGCCGACACCGTCGACCCCGTGCCCCAGGTGCTGATGCTCACGGCCATCGTGATCAACTTCGGCGTGACGGCGTTCATCCTGGCCCTGATCTACCGCTCGTGGTGGCTGTCGAACCTCGGCGACGAGGGCGACGACGTGGCGGCCTCCGAGGAGGAGGACGAGGCGATGGAGATCGACGAGGCCGGGGTGTACCACGCGTCGCTGGAGAGCGACGACGACGCGGTGCGGTCGATCCTGGACGAGGGTGCCGACACGGGCGACCCCGACGACGATCGCGGCGGCGACGGCAGCGACGGCAGCGGCAGCGGCGACCACGACGACCGGAACAGCGACCACGGCACGGGCGACGAGCCCAGCGAACGGGACAGGGATGTGATGCGATGAGCACCCTCGTACCGCTCCTGGTGATCATCCCGCTCGTCGGAGCCGCCGTCACGCTGATCCTCGGCCGCTACCCGCGCCTGCAGATCGCCATCAGCGTGCTGGCGCTCACCGCCGTCACCGTCGCGGCGGCCGTGCTGCTCGCCGCCGTCGACAGCTCCGGCACCGCCGTGGTGGTGCAGGTGGGCGGCTGGCAGCCGCCGTTCGGCATCGTGCTGGTGGTCGACCGGCTGTCGGCCATCATGGTGGTGGTCTCGGCCCTGGTGCTGCTCGGCGTGCTCGTGTTCGCGGTGGGCCAGGGCATCGCCGACCGCGACCGCGACACCCCGGTGTCGATCTTCCACCCCACCTACCTCATCCTGGCCGCGGGGCTGTTCGACGCGTTCATCGCGGGCGACCTGTTCAACATGTACGTGGGCTTCGAGATGCTGCTCGCGGCCAGCTACGTGCTGCTGACGCTCGGCGGAACCGGCTCGCGCATCCGGGCCGGTGTGACCTACATCGTGGTGAGCCTGGTGTCGTCGCTGCTGTTCCTGGGGGCCATCGCCCTCATCTACGGGGCGACGGGCACCGTGACCATGGCGCTCCTGAGCGACCGCATCCGGGAACTGCCGCTGGACGTGCAGGTGATCCTGTGCGCGGCGCTGCTGATCGGCTTCGCGGTGAAGGCGGCCGTGTTCCCGCTGTCGTTCTGGCTGCCGGACTCGTACCCCACCGCCCCCGCGCCGGTGACGGCGGTATTCGCCGGCCTGCTCACGAAGGTGGGCGTGTACGCCATCATCCGCACCGACAAGCTGCTCTTCTTCGACGTGCCGCTGCAGGTTCCGCTGCTGATCGTGGGCGGGTTGACGATGATCGTCGGCATCCTGGGGGCGCTCGCCCAGGCCGACGTGAAGCGACTGCTGTCGTTCACCCTGGTGAGCCACATCGGCTACATGATCTTCGGGGTGGCCATCGGCACCGAGCTCGCCTCCGGCGCCACCATCTACTACATCGTGCACCACATCCTGGTGCAGACCGCCCTGTTCCTCGTGGTGGGGCTGATCGAGCGCAGGGGCGGCTCGACCAGCATCACGAAGCTCGGCGGGCTGCTGAAGAAGGCGCCGTTCGTGGCCGCGCTGTTCTTCATCGGGGCGCTCAATCTGGGCGGCATCCCACCGTTCTCGGGATTCCTCGGCAAAGTGGGACTGTTCGAGGCCGGGGCCGCGAGCCCGAGCCCGCTGGTGTACGTGATGATCGGCGCCGGCATCGTCACCTCGCTGTTGACGCTCTACGCGCTGATGAGGGTGTGGAACATGGCGTTCTGGCGCCCCAAGGCCGACGTGGAGGGCTACGAGTCACCCCTGATCGAGTCGCTGCAGGAGGGCCCCACCGGCTCGGTGGGCACCATGACCGGCACGAAGGCGGGAACCGACACCGGCACGCGCACCTCGCCGCTGATGATCGGCGCGGCCACCGGACTGATGGCGCTCACCCTCGGCCTCACCGTGTTCGCCGGGCCCTTGTTCGACCTCGCACAGCGGGCCGCCGGCAACGTGTCGACCCCCGAGCTCTACATCGAGTCGGTCTTCCCCGGCGGCTCGGTCATCCCCTCCACCGTCGACCAGCCGGGGGGTGGCGGATGATCGCCCGTGTCGTGAGCGGGCTCGTGCCCTTCCTCGGTCTCGTTCTCATCTGGATGCTCATCTGGGGCCAGTTCACGTGGCTCGCCCTGGTGTCGGGCGTGCTGCTGGCGCTGCTGGTGTCCGGCACGTTCTACCTGCCGGCCGTGCGCCTGAGCGGCCGCATCAACCCGTGGTACGCGCTCGTGTTCATCCTCCGGCTCGGCGGTGACATCGTGCTCGCGTCGCTGCAGATCGCCTGGATCGCCCTCGCCCCGGGGTACAAGGCCTCGAACGCCGTGATCACCGTGCCGCTGCGCACCCGCTCCGACCTGATCATGACGTTCACGGCCGAGGCGGTGTCGCTCGTGCCCGGCTCGATCGTGCTCGACATCGACCGCGAGTCGGCCACGCTGTCGCTGCACGCGTTCAACGTGGGCTCGACCGCCGACATCCCGGCCCTCAAGCGCACGGTGCTCGCCACCGAGCGGCGGCTCATCCTCGCGGCCGGGTCGCCCGACGACCTCAAGCGGCTCTCCTCCGACCGGAGCGGGGCGGCCGGGGGCAACGGCTCCGACGGGGGCCACACGCCGACCGAAGGGGGCAGATCGTGATCGTCGTCGTGATCGTGGCCGGACTGCTGATGGGTGCGGGGGCCATCGGGGCCATCGTGCGCATCATCCGCGGACCGTCGGCGCTGGACCGCATCATCGCCTCCGACGTGCTCGTGGCCACCGCCATCTGCGCGATCGGGGCCGAGATGGCCATCAACCGCCACACCGACACCATGCCGGTGCTGCTCGGGCTCGCCCTGTTCGGCATCGTGGGCTCCGTGTCGGTGGCGCGGTTCCTCTCGACGAGGGACGACACATGAGCGCACTGGAGTGGGGCTTCGACGGATTGGGCCTCCGCGAGGTGGTGACCGCGGTGCTGGTGCTGCTCGCCGCGCTGATGTGCTTCGCGGCGGGCGTCGGGCTGCTGCGCTTCCCCGACGTGCTCTCGCGGCTGCACGCGGCGACGAAGCCGCAGATCCTCGGTGTGATCGCGATCGTGGCCGACGTGGCGGTGTCCAACCCCTCCGCGGTCACGATCACCCTGGCGGTGGCCATCGTGTTCTTCCAGAGCCTGACGGCCCCGGTGTCGGCGCACATGGTGGGCCGGGCCGCGTACCGCACCGGGCACTACCTGCCGGAGACGCTGGTGGCCGACGAGATCGCCGAGCGTGACTCGTAGTCCGCAGCCCGTGGCTCGTGGCTCGTGGCTCGTGGCTCGTGGCTCGTAGCTGAGTGCGCGGTGTGCACGCCTTGGCAGCGCGGTGGCACCGTCGTTTGCTGAGAGGAGTCCCACCACGAAGGAGATCTCCCATGGCTCAGATCATCGAAACCGTCGACGTCGACGTTCCCGTGCGCACCGCGTACAACCAGTGGACGCAGTTCGAGTCGTTCCCGAAGTTCCTCGACTTCATCGAGTCGATCGAGCAGCGTGACGACACCCACACCCACTGGACGGTGAACATCGCCGGCCAGCACCGCGAGTTCGACACCGTCATCTCCGAGCAGCACCCCGATGAGCGCGTCGCCTGGACGAGCACGAACGGCGACGTCGACCACGCCGGCGTGGTCACCTTCCACAAGCTCAGCGACACGACCTCGCGCGTGGCCGTGCAGATCGACTGGGAGCCCGAGGGCATTCTCGAGAAGCTGGGTTCGGCCGTCGGCGTTCCGACGCACGCGGTGAAGAAGGACCTCGAGAAGTTCAAGGAGTTCATCGAGTCGCAGGGTTCGGCCGACGGCGCGTGGCGCGGAGACGTGAAGGCCTGACCCGGGCCGCATCTTTCGGGGGTCACCCCGTCACCCCCGAAAGGGGGCAGAACAGTACTCGAATGTGAACGAAAATGGCAGCCTTATATTCGGGGGAAATTCTCGGCATGATCAACGGACATTCACACGTCCGTCGCTTCTACGCCGGACGTTCCTTCGAGAAAGCAGTCCTGCGTGCGCCGAGCCTCCGCGACACCGTCGTTCCGTTCGTATCGTTCTGAGGGGTCCGGAGGCCGAGTAGGCCGACGGATGGCGGCGGTCGTCGCCGTGGCCGGGGTGGTGGCCGCCGGTGCCTTCGCCTTCTCCCCCGCCTCGGCGGCTCCGGCCGGGTCGGCCGTCAAGCCGCCCGCCGGGCCGTCGTCACCCGTGTCGTACAGCGACGGCACCTACATCGTCACCCTGAAGGGCGACCCGGCGGCCACCTACTCCGGCGGCGACCAGCGGTTCGCCCCGACGGCTCCGGAGGAGGGCCGCCAGCTCGAGGCCGGGGCCTCCGAGGTGCAGCTCTACGCCGCGCACCTCGAGAACCGTCAGGATGCGGTGGCTGCGTCGGTCGGCGCATCCGTCGACTACAGCTACACCCTCACGCTCAACGGCTTCTCGGCCCGGCTCTCGGGCGAGCAGGCGGCCGAGCTCGCGCAGAACCGCGACGTGGCCACGGTCACCAAGTCGGAGGTGCGGCACCTCGACAGCGCGGCCGCCGCCCCGGCCGTGACCGCACCGGCGCCGGCGGCACTCACCCCTTTTCCCGACACCGGCCAGGAGTCGTCGATCGACTTCCTCGGGTTGACCGGTGGTGACGGCCTGTGGTCGGAGCTCGGCGGAGCCGACGAGGCCGGCGCCGGGATCGTCGTGGGCGACCTCGACAGCGGCATCGCGCCCGAGAACCCGTCGTTCGCGGGTGACGCGCTCGGCACCACCGCGGGAGCCGAGCCGTACCGCTCGGGCGACGACATCGTGTTCGAGAAGTCCGACGGGCAGCAGTACTCCGGTACCTGCCAGGCCGGCTACGACGCCGACCAGCAGTGGACCGGCGACGAGTGCAACACGAAGCTGATCGGTGCCAGCTGGTTCTTGCCCACCGACCTCTACGGCAAGGTGGGCTCGGCCGACCGGCCGGAGTACCTCTCGCCCCGAGACGGCGACGGGCACGGATCGCACACCACCTCGACCGCGGCGGGCAACGCCGACGTCGACGCGACCATCGGCGACTACGACTTCGGCAGCATCTCGGGCGTCGCCCCGGCCGCGAAGGTGGCCGAGTACAAGGTGTGCTGGAACGGCAACGGCGCAGACGTGGACGACGGCTGCTACACCGAGTCGATCCTCGCCGCGATCGACCAGGCCGTGGCCGACGGTGTCGACGTGATCAACTTCTCGATCGGCGGCGGCTCGGCCACCTCCACCTTCGCCCTCGAAGACCAGGCCTTCTTCGGCGCAGCCGCAGCCGGCGTGTTCGTCTCGGCCTCGGCCGGCAACTCCGGCCCGGACGCCAGCACGCTCGACCACGCCTCCCCCTGGTACACCACGGTGGCCGCCTCCTCCATCCCCACCTACACGGCCACCGCCCAGCTGGGCGACGGTCAGGCCTTCACCGGCTCGTCGATCACCGTACACGACCCGGTGACCGCGCCGATCGCGCTGAGCGCCGACCTGGCCGGAGCCACCGGAGACGCGAAGATCTGCGAGGCCGACAGCCTCTCCCCGGCCCTCACGGCCGGCAAGATCGTGGTGTGCGAGGCCGGTGTCACCGCCCGCGTGTCGAAGTCGGCCGAGGTGGCCAGGGCCGGAGGCGTCGGCATGCTGCTGGTGAACCCGTTCCCGAACGCCGACCACGCCGACGACCACTCGGTGCCGTCGATCCAGATCGACTCCGACGCCTACGACGCCATCTACGCCTACGCGGCGACCCCCGGCGCCACGGCCACGCTCGTGCAGGGCAACACCACGGGTGAGGAGCGACCGGTGCCCCAGGTGGCCGGCTTCTCCTCGCGCGGCCCGGCCGAGGCCGACGGAGCCGACGTGCTGAAGCCCGACATCTCGGCGCCCGGCGTCTCGATCCTCGCCGACGGCGCGAACGCCCAGGGCGACCCGGCGACGTTCCAGTTCGAATCCGGCACCTCGATGTCGGCGCCGCACATCGCCGGCCTCGCCGCCCTGTACCTCACGAAGTACCCGAACGCCTCGGTGTCGACGATCAAGTCGTCCATGATGACCTCGGCGTACGACACCGTGGAGCAGGACGGCTCGGCCTCGGACGACGTGTTCGCCCAGGGTGCCGGTCACGTCGACCCGACCCGGATGCTCGATCCCGGACTGGTGTACGACAGCGGGGTTCCCGACTGGATCGCCTTCCTTCAGGGTGAGGGCTACGTGTTCAGCGAGCCGACGGGCATCGACGCGATCGATCCCTCCGACCTGAACCAGGCGTCGATCGCCATCGGTTCGCTGGCCGGGGCTCAGACCGTCACGCGCACCGTCACCTCGACCGCGGCCGGCGACTACACGGCCTCGCTCGACATCCCCGGTGTCGACACCACAGTGACACCCTCGACGCTGTCGTTCGACGGCCCGGGCGAGACGGCCACCTACACCGTGTCGTTCGACGTGGCCGGCGCCGAGCTCGACGAGTTCGCCACGGGCTACCTCACCTGGACGAGCACCGACGGCGACGAGGTGCGCAGCCCCGTGGCCGTGCGGCCGGTGGCCATCGCCGCTCCCTACGAGGTGAGCGGAACCGGCTTCTCGGGCAGCGTCTCGGTGCCGATCACCTCGGGCGTCGACGGCGCCCTGCCGCTGACCGTGACGGGCCTCGCGCAGGGCACCCTGCTGAAGGATCCGACCGCCGCGGACGGACACTCGGGCACCCTGCCCACCGGTTCGGAGTCGGTCACGACGACGACGGTGGCCGAGGGGGCGACGTTCGCGCGGTTCGATCTCGACTCGCTCGACGACGCAGCCGACCTCGACCTCTACGTCGACCTGCTGGGCCCTGACGGGAGCCCCGTGTCGTCGTACGTCTCGGCCACCGGGTCGGCCGACGAACGGGTCGACATCGAGAACCCCGAGGCCGGCACCTACCGGGTGCGCGTCGACATCTACGCGGTGCCCTCGGGCTCCACGGCGGCGACCTTCGACCTCGTCGACTACGTGCTCGGCGGCGTCACCGCGGGCACGCTCACGGCGCCGGCATCCCTCGACACCGTCTCGGGTGCGGCCACGAGCTACGACGTGGCCTGGAGCGGCCTCGGCGGGCCGGCGAAGTTCCTCGGCAGCGTGTCGTACGGCGACACCGGGGTGTCGACCCTGGTGTCGATCAGCACGCCGACGCCGCCCGACCCCGGTACCGCGCCCGGCCCGGGTGGCGGACCGGGAACCGACCCGCAGCCGCAGCCCCAGCCCGGAACCGTCCCGGCCGGTGACGGCACGGGAGCCCTCGCGGCGACGGGTTCGGGTGGCCTGGGCCTCGGGCTGATCGGGTTCGCCGTGCTGGCCGGCGGGCTCACGACGCTGCTCGTGCTGCGCCGCCGCACCTCCCGCGCCTGACCCCAGGCTCGCAAGACCAGATCCGTCACTTTCGGCCCCAAAAACCTTCGGGTGGGGCGGAAAGTGACGGATCTGGTCTTCGCACGCGTGCAAAAGGTCGGCTCGGCGAATGGGGAGAGCTACCCATCGACACCCGTAGAGCGCACGGCTACCGTGAATGCGACGAGGGAGGTTCGCCATGACTGCAGGCCTGTACGGCGCGGATGTCGCCCAGTTGCGCGAGTTCGCGCGTCTGGCGGCGACGGCGGCCTCCGAAGCGCGGTCGGCCGCATCCGTCGTGGCCACGCAGGTGCAGTCGAGCCCCTGGCGGGGTCCGGATGCGCAGCAGTTCCGCGCGGAGTGGAGCTCGCAGCACGGCCCCCGGCTGCACGCGATCGGCGGGGCTCTCGACGAGGTGGCCCGCGTCATCCGTGGCAATGCCGACGCGCAGGAGACGACGAGCACCGACGACGCCGGCGCGACCGGAGGCCCCGGTGCCGGCTTTCCCGCCAGTACCGCGAGCACGACCCCGGCGGCCCCCGCCGCCGGCACCCCCGACCCGCCCGCGAACGGCTCACCCGACGACGTCACGGCCTGGTGGAACGGTCTCACCGACGCCCAGCGCGCCGCCCTGATCGAGCAGCAGCCCGAGCTCGTGGGTGCGCTCGACGGCGTACCAGGAGCGGCCCGCGACGAGGCCAACCGCATCCTTTTGCAGCAGGAGATCGAGCGCGTCGAGGCGATGCCCGGACTGCCCGACCGCAACGCCGCCGCCGAGCGCGCCCGCCTCCTCGACGCCTTGAACGCCATCGACAAGGCGCTCGACGACAAGCCGGGCACGCAGCTGCTCCTGCTCGACACGCAGAGCGGCGACCAGGTGCACGCCGCCCTCGCGGTGGGCGACGTCGACACCGCCGAGAACGTGGCGGTGTTCACGCAGGGCATGAACTCGGGCACCGAGGTGGAGAACGGGGTGTCGAACTCGGTCAACGACGCTGCCCGGCTGCAGCAGGCATCCGACGCCCAGCTGCGACAGGACGGCGAGGCGGGGTCGACCGCGGTGGTGGTGTGGATGGGCTACGACGCGCCGGGCATCGGCCAGGTGGCCAACCCGATCTACGGGGCGAACGGCGCCCCCGATCTGGCGCAGTTCGCCGAGGGGCTCCGCAGCGTGAACGGCGACGCCCACCTGACGGCGCTCGGACACTCCTACGGTTCGTACGTGACCGGGTCGGCGCTCCGGCTCACCGATGCCTTCGACGACGCCGTGGTGTTCGGGTCGCCCGGGGTCACCACCGGCGACGTCGACAACCTCGAGATCGGCAGCGGCACCCTCTACGTGATCGAGGCCGATGGCGACGCGGTGGCCGACTTCGGCTACTTCGGGCCCGATCCGAACCACATCACCGGGGCCACCAACCTCAGCTCCGACGCCGAGGGTTCGCACCTGGCCTCGTCGGGTCACAGCGAGTACCTGATCGACAAGAGCACCTCGCTCTACAACATCGGAGCGGTCGTGAGCGGCAACGCCGACCGCGCCATCGAGGGCGACAACTCGGGGCTCGGCGACATCCTGCGCGGCTCGCTCGGGCTGAGCGTCGACCTCCCCACCTCGATCATCGGCAAGGTGCTGGGCGTCGAATGAGTCGAGACAGAAGCCGAACCGGTCGGCCCGGAATCCGCCGTACGCTCGGCATCGCCACCATCGTCCTCGCCACGGCAGTGCTCGTGAGCGGATGCGGAAAGGAGTACACAGTGACGCTACCCGGAGAAGGCGGAGCCCCCGCCGCGGATGGGCCCGCATCCGAGGCCGGTGCGGGCACGCCGGCCGCCGCCGACGCCGCCCCCGACGCCACAGCGGAGGAGGCCGCCGCGCGCCTGGACACCATGCTGGCCGAACTGCAGGACGCCCTCGCCTCGGCCGTCCCTGGCGGGGAGTGGACCGTCGACGGCAGCACCCAGGTGCTCGGCGGCAGCGAGCGTGACGGCGTCGAGACCGCCATCGCCGTGTCGGGCATCGCCACCTACGACCAGCCGATGCCGACCGACGACGGCGAGCGCGCGGCCGTGCTCGCCGCGCTGGATGCGGTGGCCGGACGCTATGGCTTCAGCGCCCTGCAGGTGTTCGTGCAGCGCTCCGACGAGGTGCAGGCCACGGCCGACGATGCGGCCGGCAACCAGTACAGCCTCGGGAGCCGCGTGTTCACGACCCTCTCGTACACGACCGTCGAGCTGCCCGACCCCTGAGAACCAGTCCCGCCCGGAGAACCAGTCTCGCCCTGAGAACCAGACCCGTCACTTTCGGCCCCAAAACCCCGCTGGTAGGGCGAAAAGTGACGGATCTGGTCTTCGGGGGGGGTCAGGGGAGGGTGAGCACGCCGTCGAGGCGGCGCGGGATGCCCACGGGCCCGTCGCGGAGCTCGGGCGGCAGCGCCGCCTGCGGCGCGTTCTGCCAGGCGAGCGGCCTGAGGAACCGCCGCACCGCCGTCACCCCCACCGAGGTGTGCTGCGAGTTCGTCGAGGGCCACGGCCCGCCGTGCTGCTGCGCCCATGCCACCCGCACCCCCGTGGGGTACCCGTTGAACACCACCCGGCCCGAGCTCGCCTCGAGCGTCGACGCGAGCTCGGTCACGACGTCGGTCTCGTCGTCCTCGACATGCAGGGTTGCCGTGAGCGAGCGCGGGATGCGGCCGAAGGCCTCGCGCACCTCGTCGAGCGAGTCGTACCTGGCCACCACCACGAGCGGCCCGAAAGCCTCCTCCGCCAGCTCGGCGCCGAGAGCCGCCGCGGTCGTCTCGAGCAGCCGTGGAGCGACGGCGAAACCCTCGGCCCCGTCGTCGGAACCCGACCCCGAGGCCGCGAGCCTCGCCCCGGCCGACTCGAGTCGCTCCGCGATCTCCTCGAACGAACTACGGATGCGCCCGTTCAGCAGCACCTGCGCCGTCGAGGCGGCGGTGAGCGTCTCCAGCGAGTCGACCACCGACTGTCCCTCCGGCCCCGAGGGGATGAAGGCGATGCCGGGCTTCGTGCACAGCTGCCCGGCCGAGCCGGTGAACGACGCGAACAGCCCGTCGGCGATGGCCGCACCGCGCACCGCGGCCGCTCCCGGCGACACCACGAGCGGGTTGATGCTCGACAGCTCGCCGAAGAACGGGATGGGGTCCGGCCGCTGGTCGATCGCGCGCTGGAGGGCCTCGGCCGCACCCAGCGATCCGGTGAAGCCCGCGGCCTTGATCGAGGGCTCCTGCACGAGTGCCACGCCGGCCTGCTGGCCGTAGACGATGCCGAACGTGCCCCGGGGCGCACCCACCGCATCCGCCGCCCGCTGCAGCACCTCGAACGACAGCTTCGAGGTGAGCGGATGGGAGCCGTGCGCCTTCACCACCACGGGCGAGCCGGCCGCGATGGCCGATGCCACGTCGCCGCCGAGCACCGAGAAGGCGAACGGGAAGTTGCTCGAGCCGAACACGGCCACGGGCCCGATCGACACGAGCATGCGCCGCACGTCGGGCGCCGCGCCGAGCGGGGTGTCACCCGCTCGGTCGATCGCGGCCTCGACGAAGCTGCCCTCGCGCACGGCCTCGGCGAAGAGCGAGAACTGAAAGGCGCTGCGTCCGGCCTCGCCGGTGAGGCGGGCGACACCGAGGCCCGTCTCGGCGTCGGCCGTGGCCACGAGCTCGTCGCGGGCGGCCAGCACCCCGGCCGCCATGGCGTCGAGCAGCCGGGCCCGGAACTCCCGCCCGCGCGACTGCAGTTCGTGGGCGGCCCCCTCGGCGCGCAGGGCGATCTCGTGCACGCCGGCGGGGGTGGTCTCGCTCAACTCGGTGGCAGCGCTAACACCGGTACGCGGATCGGTGGTGGTGAGCATGGTGTCTCCTTCGGGGGTGGGGTGGTGGGTCAGGCGCTCTCGCGCGCCACGACCGAGAAGCCGAGGTCGATCTCGGTGGTCTCGCGGGTTCGGCCGGTCATCCGGGCCAGCAGCACCTCGCCCGCCGTGGTGCCGATCTGGCGGTTGGGCACGGCGACGGTGGTGAGGGTGGGCACGAGGTGGCGGCCGATGTCGAAGTCGCCGAAGCCCGTGACCGCGATCTCCCCCGGCACCGAGATGCCCTGGTGCGCGCACTCGAGCACGGCTCCGGCCGCGAACACGTCGCTGGCGAACATCAGCACGTCGGTCTCCGGATGGGCGGCCCTGGCCTCCACCAGCAACCGGCGGCCGGTCTCGTAGTCGACGGTGCCGGTTCCCGAGTCGACCACCCGCACCGGCTCGCCCTCGAAGATCGACGCCACCGCCGACTCGAAGCTGGCGCGCCGCGCGAGCGCGCGGAAGTCTCCGGTCTGGAACGACCCGGCGAACGTGGGATGGCGGTAGCCCCGCTCGCGCGCGAACTCCACCAGGGCCCGGATCGCCGCGCTGTTCGAGAACCCGACCACGCTGTCGATGGGGTGGTCCGAGAGGTCCCAGGCCTCCACCACCGGTACCTTCGACTCCCGCAGCAGGTGGTCGGTGTCGGCGGAGTGGGCCGTGCCCACGATGAAGATGCCGTCGGGTCGCCGCCCGAGGAAGGCGCGCACGAGCTCCTCCTCGTGACCGGGGCGGTACGAGGTGGAGCCGATGAAGAGCTGATAGCCCTCCGGTGCCAGCACGTCCTCCAGGCCCTGCAGGGCGTCGGCGAACACCGAGGCCGACACGGCCGGCACGATGGCCGCCACAGTCATGCTTCGGTTCGACGCCAGGTTCGAGGCGGCGAGGTTGGGTACGTAGCCCGTCTCGCTGATCGACTGGCGCACGCGTTCGAGCGTGAACTCCGACACGAGCTGCGGGCTGCGGATGGAGCGCGAGACGGTCTGCGGCGACACCTGCGCGTGCCGGGCCACGTCTTCCAGCGTGACGCTGTTCGTCGATCGCCGTGACGGCCGCGTCGGCAGCGGAGCGATGATGCCGGTGTCGGCATCGTCACTCGTCGCCGCCGGGCGCTCGGCGACCACGGCGTCGCTCATAGCAGCTTCCGGCCCGCCAGGTTGCGCATCAGGGAGCCGATCCCGAACTCCCACGGTTCGCACCTCTCGCTCGCCTCGACCTGGTTGACCAGACTACCCAGTTCGCCCGCCGAGATCCGCACGATGTCGCCGCGTTTGTGGGTGAATCCCTTGTCGGCGTCGTCGCGGTCGACGATGGGCGCGAACATGGTGCCGAGCATCAGCACGGCGCCGTCCGGGTACCGGTGCTGCGGTCCGGTGAGCTGGGCCACGAGGTCGAGCGGGTCGCGACTGATCCTCGCCATCTCGGAGCGGCCGTCGAGGTGGAAGCCGTCGTCACCGTCGATCTCGAGGGTCACGCTCATCCGCCGCACCGCGTCGAGGTCGAAACCGTCGTCGAACAGGCGCACCAGCGGGCCGAGGGCGCACGAGGCGTTGTTGTCCTTGGCCTTGGGCAGCAGCAGGGCCGACCTCCCCTCGACGTCGCGCAGGTTCACGTCGTTGCCGAGGGTGGCGCCCACGATGCGGCCGGCCGAGTCGATCACGAGCACCACCTCGGGCTCGGGGTTGTTCCAGAGCGAGGTCGAGAGCACGCCCACCTGGCCGGCCGGCCCCACGGCCGCGAGGGTGGGGGCCTTGGTGAAGATCTCGGCGTCGGGGCCGATGCCCACCTCGAGGTACTGGCTCCAGAGCCCCTCGCCCACGAGGTACTCCTTCAGCGCGATCGCGGCTGCCGAGCCGGGCACGATCTCGTTCAGGTCGGCTCCGATCTGCTGCAGGATGCTCTCGCGCATGCGGGCGGCCGCCTCGACGTCGCCGCGCACCCGCTCCTCGATCACCCGCTCGATCATCGAGACCGCGAACGTGACCCCGGCCGCCTTCACGGCCTGCAGGTCGACGGGGGCGAGCAGCCACGGCGCCGAGCGGTCACGGGTGGCCGGGGGCGTGTTGGCGTAGACCTCCTCGAACGAGCCGAGCCGGTCGCCCGCGGCGTCGCGGGCGGCGCGGGCGGGGTCGGCCTGGTCGGCCAGGGCGCTCACCGTGGCGAAGGATGCGCTCAGGTCGAACACGCCGTCGTCGCGCACGAGCACGGGCGACGGGCCGTCGGCGGCCGGGTTCCACACCCGGCCCACCAGGGTGCCGGCACAGCCGTCGGCGGGCAGCGCCTGCGCGGCCGTTCCCGCCCACCCGGGGGCCGGCGCGAGAGGGGTGGTGTCGGTCATGCTCATGAGGTCTCCTGGGTGTGGGGGTGGGATGCGGGTCGCGGGCTCCGGCTCAGCGGCGACGGAAGACGCCCGCCCGCTTCTCGGCGAAGGCGGCGCGCCCCTCCGCGGCATCCTCGGTGGCGAAGGTCACGGTCTGCAGGTCGCGCTCGTAGGCGATCGCCGCATCCTGAGGCAGGTTGTACGCGGCCCGCAGGTTGGCCTTGGCGGTCTCGGCCGCGATCGGGGGGCGGGCGGCGATGGTGCGCCCGAGCTCCACGGCCCGGTCGAGCAGAGCGGATGGCTCCACCAGCTCCGACACCAGCCCCCACGCGAGCGCCCGCTCGGCGTCGATCGGGTCGCCGGTCATCAGCATCAGGGCGGCGTTCGAGGCGCCGATCGAGTGGGCGAGGAACGTGCTCATCCCGCCGCCGCCGATCCAGCCGAGCTTGATCTCGGGCGCCGCGAACGAGGCCGTGGTCGACGCGAGCCGGATGTCGCAGGTCAGCGCCGTCTCGAGCCCGCCGCCGAAGGCGTAGCCGTTGACGGCGGCGATGACGGGCTTCTGCAGCAGGCGCAGGGCGTCGCAGTAGTCGTCGCGGTTCCTGAAGTCCCACGGGGTGGCGTAGGCGTCGAGCGAGCGGATGTCGGAACCCGCGCAGAAGGCTCGCTCGCCGGCGCCCGTGAGCACCACTACGCGCACGTCGTCGCTCCGGTTGGCCCAGTCGGCGATCTCGACGAGCGCATCCGACATCTGCTGCGTGACGGAATTGAGCTTGGCGGGCCGGTTGAGGGTGACCACGGCCACCTGGTCGAGGAGTTCGAGCAGCACCTCGGGGGTGCCGAGCTGCGGAACGGCGGTCGGTTCGGTCATGAGGTGGCTCCTTCGGTGAGGGGGACGGCGCGGGTTCGATCGAACGTCGCCGCGACCGGGCCGCCGACGGCGTCGGTCGCAGCCGGACTCGATCGAACCGACGCGTGGAAGGCGGAGTCCAGGCGCGCGAGCCCCTCGGCCACCGGCAGGACGCCGGCCACCACCTCGCGCACGAGCGCCGAGGCCGCCGACTGGAAGGCGATGTAGCCGGCGTAGCGCGGCCGCACCCACGACGACTCGACGGTGGCGAGCGTGGAGCGGTAGAAACCGGCCGAGGCGCGGTCGACGGCCTCGTCGGTCCAGGCCGAGCGGGCCGAGGGCTGCCCGGCGTGCTCGGGGATGAAGCCGCGCTGCGACCCCTCCGACAGCAGCCCCACGATGTGCGCCACGAGCTGCGGCGTGATCTCGGCGCGGCGGCTCACCGCGATGCCCGTGCCGCCGATGGTCGAACCGCGACGCCCGCCGGGCAGCGCGCTCGGCGCATCCGCGAATCGCAGCACCGGCGAGGAGTAGGTGACGTAGCCGTACACCAGCGGGCAGTAGGCGATCTCGTCGGTGCCGGTCATGCGCTCGAGCAGGGCGATGGGGTTCCAGGTCTCGCTGCCGGCCGGGGCCCGCGAGCCGATCGAGCGCAGGATGTCGAGAGCGAGCGCGCCCGTGATCTCCGAGACGAGAGGCCGAGACGGGCCGGCGGCCGAGGGCTGCGGGTGGTCGGCGACCGGCTCGCCGAGCGCCACGCAGATCGAGACGAAACTGAGGAAGGCGTGCGGCCCGGCCAACGACAGCGCCACCGGGGCCTCGGTGGCGAGCCGCTCGACGTCGGCCCAGGTCTCTGGCACCCGGCCGTCGAGCAGGTCGCGGCGCAGCACGGCCACCTGGGTCGCCGCGTCCAGCGGCAGCGCCCACTGCCGGCCGCGCAGCCGGTACGACTCGAACGACGGGCCCACCGAGGCCTCGGCCCAGCGCTCGAGCAGCTCCTCGCCCACCACCTCGTGCATCGGCCGCAGCGAGCCGTGCTCGAGGGCTTCGCCGAGGTGCGGGTGGTCGAGCACGATCAGGTCGTAGTCGCGGGCGAGCTCGTCGATGGGATGCGACTCGAAGTGCTCGAGGGAGTGGGCGTTCCAGGACAGGTCGATGGCCGCATCCGCCGCCGCCGCCGCACGCAGGGCGTCGCGGCCGCGCGGGTGGTCCCACGTGATGCCGCGGTAGGCGGGCACGGCGGGCACGGCGGGCACGGCGGGCGCGGCGCTCACGCGGGCTCCACGACGGGTGCCGGGGCGCCGGGGGCGGGCCGGCCCGCCCCCGCATCCGAAACCGACTCGGCCGCCACCACGCCCGCGGCGAGCAGTGCGTCGACCCGGGCCGACCCGACGCCGAGCTCGGTGAGGATCTCGCGGGTGTGCTCGCCCGTGAGGGGCGCGCCCCGGTCGATTCGCGGCGGCGTCTCGGAGAGCCGGTACGGGAACCCCGGAGTCTTCACTAGCCCCTCGGTGGGATGCTCGTACTCGATGAAGGTGCCGTTGTGCCTGATCTGCTCGTCGTCGACGAGATCCTGGTAGCCGTACACCGGTCCCGCCCAGATGCCGGCCGCGCCGAGCGCTTCGAGCCAGTGCGCGGTCGACCGGGTGGCCAGACGCTCGGCGGTCTTGGCGTAGATCTCGTCGCGGTGGGTCCAGCTGTCGACCTCGGTGTCCATGCCGAGGAACCAGCTCTCCTCGAGCACCTCGCCGAGGGTGTTCAGGTCGGGCATGGCGAGGGCGATGTACCCGTCGGTGGTGGAGAAGGTGCCGTACGGCGCCCGGATGTAGACGTGCGCGTGCGGCTGCTCGCTGCGGTGCTGACCCACCCCGCCCACGGTGAACACCGAGAGCTCCTGCATCTGCAGTGTGGTGATGGCGTCGAGCATGTTCACCGACACCAACTGGCCCTGCCCGGTGCGCTCCCGGTGGAACAGAGCCGCCAGCACGCCCTCGAACGCCGTCGACGCGGTGACCGCGTCGACGAGGTACTGCCCGGCGGGGGCGGGCGGATGCCCCGCACTGCCCGACGAGAGCATCGCACCGCTCATGGCCTGCAGCAGCAGATCCTGTCCCGGCCGGTTGCGGTAGGGACCGTCTTCGCCGTAGCCCGAGATCGACACGTAGACGATGCCCGGGTTGATGCGGCGCAGGGTCTCGTAGTCGACGCCGAGGCGGGCCGCGACACCCGGCCGGTAGTTCTGCAGGAAGACATCGGCCGTCTTCACCAGGTCGTAGAGGATCTCGCGACCCTCCTCGGCCTTCAGATCGACCCCGATCGAGCGCTTGTTGCGGTTGAGCGACAGGAACGACACGTTGATGCGGTTGCCGGTGGCGCCGCCGGCCGCCGCGTGACGCTGCCACTCGCCGCGCGGCGGCTCGACCTTGATGACGTCGGCGCCGAGGTCGCCCAGCCGCTGGGCCGCGAAGGGCCCGGCCATGGCGATCGAGCAGTCGAGAACCCGGATGCCCGAGAGCACCTCGGGGGCGTCGGCCGCGGCGGCGGGGCTCGGGCGGGTGTCGCTCATCGTGGGCTCCTCGTGGAACGGATGCTGACGATCTGGGAAGAGACTGGCAGCGCTAACATCAGGGTACTCGGCAAGACGGCGGTGAGGGGCACGGGTTTACTCCGGCTGTCCGGCGACGGCCCGGATGGCGTCGTGCGCCGCCCGTGTCTCGGCGGCACCCTCGAGCACGCGCACCGTCGTGGAGTACTCGCGGCGGTCGCCGTGCTCGAGCCAGATCATCGAACCGTCCTCGCGCGCGGCCGCGTCGCCCCCGACGTGGTGGGTGGAGGGCTCGAGCCCCACGGCGTACTGACCGCTGCGGAGGTTCTGCCACTCGAAGAAGTTCGGCATGCCCTCGGCCCGCCAGCTCACCTCGACGCCCCGGGAGTCGTCGGCGGCCAGCAGCGCCACCCGGTGCCGCCCGTCGGGCCCGGCCACCAGCTCGTGCTCGAACACCTGCTCCACGAAGCCGGGCCGCGGGGCGGGCAGCGTGCGGTACGAGACCTGCTGCTCCCCGGCCGAGTCGGATGACCACAGCGTCGACGCGATGGGCGCCACGAACCGGGTGCCCTCGTCGACGAAGGGCCAGCCGACGTTGAGGTGGTAGAGGAACATGTGCGGGGTGGGCTCGAAACCGAGGTTGTCGACCACGTCGTGCAGCCGGATCTCGCGACCCGTGAAGTCGAGCTCGATGGTGCGGGTGAGCCGCAGGTGCTCGCCGAACGAGGTAGCCTGCACCACCTCGCCCACCACGCGCAGCACGGAGTCGCCGGTGCTCTCGTCGACGACCTCCCGGGCCTCGAGCAGCCTCGCCGGAATGGCGGTGAGCCGGCCGTGCAGCCCGTGCGTGACGCTCTGCTTGGGAGGGTAGGCGTACTGCTGCGCATCCACCTCGCCGCCGAACAGGGTGTGGTCGAGGCCGCCGGTGACGAGCAGGCCGTCGAGGGCACGGAGCCAGGAGAGGCCGCCCTCGTCGCTGTGCTCGTGCAGGCCGGGGTGCCGGAAGCCGTTGCCGGAGCGCCAGCCGAAGGGAACGCCGTTCAGTCGCGCCGAGCCGAGGTCGAAGGCGCGGTCGACCAGCACCTCGAGCTCGAGGCCGGCGGCCGTGCGCAGCTGCAGGGCGCGCACGCCGCGCTCCACCCCGTCGTCGAGCACCACGGGGCGGATGCCGGCGACGGCCGAGAGGTCGCCGGTACGTTCGGCGAGCTCGCGCCGGGAGAGCTGCTGACCGAAGATGTGCATCGAGTTCCTCATTCCATGATCCAGCCGCCGTCGACGTTGATGGTCTGGCCCGTCACGAACGACGAGTCGGGGCCCACCAGGAACGAGACCACCGCGGCGAGCTCGGCATCCGAGCCGCGGCGCTTCAGCGCCTGGTGCTCGACCACGTGCGCGGAGTATTCGGCGGCGTCGCCCTGGATCTCCTCGGCCTTGGTGGGGAAGGCGCCGGGCGACACGGCGTTCACCCGCACGCCGTGCTCGCCGAGCTCGCGGGCGAGCGCCCGGGTGAGCGCCACCGCCGCGCCCTTGGTGGAGACGTAGCTGGCCAGGTTCGACCAGCCGCCGTGCCAGGTGATGGAGCCCACGTTCACGATGGCGCCGGAGCGGCGCGCCACCATGGCCCGCGCCGCCACCTGGGCGGCGGCGAAGTAGCCGCGCTGGTTCACCGTGACGACGTCGTCGTACTCCGCGAGCGGGATCTCGAGAAAGGGTGTGCTCGGATAGATGGCAGCGTTGTTGACGAGCGCCTGCACCGGGCCGAACTGCAGCTCGGTGGAGGTGATCGCCGCCTCGATCGCCGATGCGTCGCGCAGGTCGACCTCGAGCACCCGCACGGGCACCCCGTCGGCCTCGAGCTGCGCGGCGGTCTCGGCGAGCTCGGCGCTCGCGCGGCCCAGGGCGCCGATGGCGAAGCCGTCGGCCCCCAACCGCAGCGCCGTCGCCCGCCCGAGCGCGCCGCCCGCGCCGGTGATGATGGCTACCTTCTCGTGCACGTCTCTCCCTCTCGATCCGATCCCGATGACCGCATCGTCAGATGGTGTACTTCTTGAGCGTATCGACGACGAACTGCTTGGCCCGCGGGATGTCGCTCTCGTCGAGGTGCTCGATGATGAGCGGCGCGTTCGGGTTCTGCTCGCTCAGGCGCTGCAGGTAGAGGTCGTAGTCGAGCGAGCCGAGGCCCGCCGCGGGCAGCTCGATCTCGCCCACGCCGCGGAAGGTGTGCGAGGCCAGCGCGTCGTCGTCGCCGATGTCGGCGTGCTTCTCGCTCTTGTCGTCGCCGGCGCGCTTGACGTCTTTGGCGTGGGCCACCCGCACCCGGTCGCCGAGCACGTCGAACACCTCGTTGAGCACACCGGCCTGGTCGTCGATGTTGGTCGCGTCGAAGTAGTTCGTCGGGTCCATCAGCAGCTCGAGGCCGGGGGTGCGGATGTCGTTGAACACCCGCGCGGTCTCGCGCACCGAGCCGATCACGTTGTTCACGTAGGTCTCGAGCAGGAAGGTGGCGCCGTGGTCGTAGGCCTCCTGGGCGAGCTCGGCGAGCACGGTGCGCACCTGGTCGTAGGCGTCCTCGGTGCGGTTGTGGGGGTCGTGGTCCCACTCGCTGTCGGGGTTGAACGTGCCCGACTCCGAGATGACGTACTTCGAGCCGAAGTCGCGCGCGTTGCGGATGATCTCCTTGAGGTACGCCACGTTCGCCGCCCGGTGCTCGGGGTCGGGATGCACGATGTTGGTGTAGCCCGAGATGGCCGAGATGGGCAGGTCGTGGTCACGGAAGGTGTCGCTGACCAGCTTGGCCTTCTCCTTCGTGATCTGGCCCGCGGAGAGGTCGAGGTCTTTGAAGTGCAGGTCGAGCTGCACGGTGTTGAAGCCGTGCGCGCGGATCTTCTCCGCGGTGGTCTTCAGGTCGTAGGGGTAATAGGCGGTGAAGATGCCCAGCTGGATCATGGCGTCATTGCTCCTTGGGTGATTCGGATGGGTGGGGATCGTGGATGAAGCGGGTGAAAGCAAAGAGGGTCAGAGGGCGAACTCGTCGAGCCGCACCGGGCGGCGCTCGGCGATCGAGCGGTAGCCGGCCTCGATCAACGCCATCGTCTTGACGTTGTCGGCCACGCTCAGCTCGGGGGCCGTGGCGGTCTCGACGGCGTGTTGCACCTGCTCCATCACGCCGATGAAGGCGTGCGGGAACCAGTGGGTGTCCCACCGCGGTTCCACCCACTCGCCGCCCGTGGCGATGGTGGAGGCGTAGCGGATGGTCGAGGGCACGCCGTGCGGCCAGCCGATGGTGCCCTGGGCGATGCCCTCGGTGCCCTCGACGCGCCATCTGATGAAGAAGTCGTCGTCGAAGCCCTCCTCGCGGGGGCCGCCCCAGACGTCCTCGACGCTCAGCGCCAGCACGTCGCCGGGAAACCGCAGGGTGCTGACGACGATGCCGTCCTCATGCTCGAACCGGGTGCGCGGGTCGCGGCGGGCCACGGTGCTGATCTCGCTCGGTTCGCCGAACAGGTAGCGCAGGGCGTCGAGGTGGTGCACGCTCATGTTCGCCAGGGTGAGCCGGTCGTAGCCCTCCAGGAAGCCCTGCCAGTGCGGCACGGCGTGCATGTCGATCTGGGCGAACACCGCGTCGCCCAGCACGCCGGCCTCCAGCAGCTGCTTCAGAACGCGGATGGACTGGTCGTACCGCATGTTCTGGTTGACGCTCAGGATCGTGCCGGCGGCCGCGGCCTCGTCGCGGAGCGCGACGGCCTCGTCGAGGTCGAGTGCGAGCGGCTTCTGCGCCAGCACCGCCCTGATGTGCGGCTGCGCGAGCGCGGCCCGGATGATCGCCGGCTGCAGATCGGGCGGGTACGCGATGTCGAGGATCTCGATCTCAGGGTCGGCCAGCAGCGCCTCGACGGTGGGATGCACGGTGGGGATGCCCCACCGCTCGGCCACGGCCCGGGCGTTCGACTCGGTGCGCGAGGCGATGGCGACCACGGGGAACCCGGCCTCGGCGTAGGCGGCGAGGTGCTGATCGGCCATGATGGCGCCGGCTCCGACGCACCCGATGCGGTGGGCCCGGCTGCGGATCTCGACGTCGGGCCTGAGCCGCTCGTCGACCGCGGCGGGTGCCGGTGTCGTGGATGTCACGTGGGTCTCCTATCGCGTCGTTGCGACCTGTGGTTCGTGGGTCCATTGGATCATAGTCCGAAATGCTAGCGCTACTGGTAGCGCTGCCATTTTTGCGCTACTGTGCCGAGCACCCCACTCGATTTCAAAGGAGAAATCATGCACACAGCACAGCGCACCCGCTTCTACGCTCGGGGAGCGGCCGTTCTCGCCGTGGCCTCGTCGTTCGCCCTGGTCGCCGGCTGCACCAGCGCCCCGGCCGAGGGCGGCGGCGGCTCCGACGCCGCCTCCGACGGAAAGTTCGTGATCGGCTTCGAGCAGCCCCTGGGCGGTCAGGCCTGGCGCGAGATGGGGCTGGCATCGCTGCAGGCGCTCGCGAACTCGCCCGAGTACAAAGACAAGGTCGAGCTCAAGATCGTGCGCACCAACGACAACGACGCGGCCCAGCAGAACGCGGCCATGCAGAACCTCATCGCCGACGGCGTCGACCTCATCCTGTTCGACCCCGCCTCGTCGTCGGGCGCCGACGCCGCCATCACGCAGGCCTCTGCCCAGGGCATCCCGGTGATCGCCAACGGCGGCCCGTACGACAGCGACGACGTGTACGTGGTGTCGACCGACTGGGCGAACGCCGGCACCATCGGCGCCGACTGGCTGCTGAAGAACCTCGGCTCCGACAAGAACATCGCCGTGCTGGAGGGCCTGGCCGGGGTACCGCTGAACGAGGGCACCATGCCCGGCGTGCTGGAGACGCTCGAGGGCGGCGGCGCCACCGTCGTGGCGCAGGACACCAACGGCTGGAACGAGGCCACCGCGCAGGAGGCGATGTCGAACATCCTGCGCTCGAACCCCGACGTGGGCGGCGTGTACTCCTTCCTCACCGGCGGCCAGGGCGTACCGGAGGCCTTCAAGGCGGCCGGCCTGCCCTTCGTTCCCGTGGTGGGGGGCTCGGGCTACAACGGCGAGGCGTGCACGCTGGCCAAGTACGCCCCCGAGGGCCTCACGGGCAACATGGTGTTCGGTCAGCCTGCGATCTACGCGAAGGGCCTCGAGCAGGCGGTGGCGCTCCTCGAGGGCCAGGAGATCGAGAAGGAGCAGTACTTCCCGCCGCTGGAGATCACCGAGGAGAACGCGGCCGACTACTGCCTCGACGACAAGCCGAACAACTTCCAGCTCGGCTACGACTTCCCGGGTCTCGACCTCACGCTCGACGACGTGATGACCTACTACTCGGGCTCGTAGGGGTCACCCGTGACCGACCTCCCCACGGGTGCCGCGGCCTCGGCTGCGGCACCCTCCCCCCGCCCGGGCGCGGCGTACGCACCGACCCCCGCTCCCGCCGGTGCACTGCTCGTGGCCACCGACCTGGTGAAGAGCTACGGGCCGGTGAAGGCCGTGCGCTCGGCCACCTTCCACTGCCTCCCCGGCGAGGTGCTCGCCCTCGTGGGCGAGAACGGCGCCGGCAAGAGCACCGTGGCCAAGATGCTCGCCGGTGCGGTGCCGCCCACCTCGGGCCGCATCACGGTGGGCGGCGAGCCGCTCGCCTCCGGCAGCGTGAAGCAGTCCCGACTGTCGGGCGTGCGCTGCGCCTTCCAGGAGCTCGCCCTGGTGCCCGACTGGACGGTGGCCGAGAACCTGTCGCTGCCCGACGGGGCCCCGCTGCGCGGCTTCTCGCAGAAGAAGTCGGTGGCCGCCGCCCAGGAGCTGCTCGACCGCTTCCACCTCGGCCGCATCGATCCGCGCGCCGCCGTGGGCACGCTCTCGCTGGCCGACCGTCAGCTCGTCGAGATCGCCCGCGCCCTGGCCGGAGACCCCCGGCTGCTCATCCTCGACGAGGCCTCCTCGGCGCTCACTCCCCCGGGTGTGCAGTGGCTGTTCGAGCGCATCCGCGAGCTCACCGCCCGCGGCGGCAGCGTGATCTACGTCTCGCACCGCCTGGGCGAGATCGCCGAGATCGCCGACCGCGGCACCGTGCTCCGCGACGGCGAGGTGGTGGGCGAGTTCCACCGCGGCGGCTGGACCGACGACGAACTCATCTCGATGATGGCCGGCCGCGAGGCCGAGCGCTTCTTCCCCGACCCGCCCGCACGAACCACGGATGCGACGGCCCTGTCGGTCGAGAATCTGCGGTCGGCTGGCCTCGCCGGGGTGAGCCTCACGCTGGGTGCCGGCGAGATCCTCGGGGTGGGCGGTCTGCAGGGCCACGGCCAGGCCGAGCTCCTGCGGGCGCTCTTCGGCGCCGCCCCGGCCACCGCCGACTCCTGGACGATCGGCTCCCGCCGCATCTCGCGCACCGACCCGGTGCGCTCGGTGCGCCGTGGCCTCGGCTACGTGCCGGAAGACCGCAAGAAGGAGGGGCTCGCGCTCGAGATGAGCGTGGGCGAGAACCTGCTCGCGCCCTGGTTCAGAGCCGCTCAGCTCGGCGGGCGACCCCGCCTGGCCCGCGAGCGGGGCTGGATCGACGGCATCCTGAGCGCCCTCTCGGTGCGTACCCGCGGGGCAGGCGAGCTCGCGGGCGCGCTCTCGGGCGGCAACCAGCAGAAGCTCGTGTTCGGGCGGTGGCTGAACCGCGACCGCACGATCATCCTGCTGCACGACCCCACCCGCGGCATCGACGTGCGTGCGAAGCAGGAGCTGTACGGCGCCATCGTGCAGCTCGCCCAGCAGGGGGTGGGCATCATCTGGTTCTCGACCGAGGTCGAGGAGCTCGTGCACGTGTGCCACCGCGCGATCGTGCTCTACCAGGGCTCCGTCGCCGACGAGCTCGTGGGCGACCGGCTCACCGCCGACGCCGTGGTGGGGGCCGCCGTCGGCTCCACCGGCAGCATCGCCCTCACCACCGACTCCGTTCCCACCGGGAGGACCTCGTGACCACCACCGCACCCCCGGCCGCCCCGCCCGCACGCGGCGTGCAGCCGGCATCCCGAACCCGCCCGTGGAACAGCACGGGCATCACCCGCCTTCGCCGCGAGGGCGCCATCGCTCCGATCATCGCCTTCGTGGTGTTCTTCGTGGTGTACGTGATCATCAACCCCGAGCTGCTCACCCGGTTCCAGCTGCAGACCGCCTCGAACCTCGTGGTGCCGCTCGCCCTGGTGGCGCTCGGGCAGCTGGTGGTGGTGCTCGTGGGCGGCATCGACATCTCCATCGGCGCCATCATGAGCCTGTGCAACGTGGTGTTCGCCACCCAGCTGCTCACGCTGCCCGTGCCCGTGGCCGTGCTGCTCGCACTGCTGGTGGGCCTCGCCTGCGGGCTGTTCAACGGCTTCCTGGTGGCCTACGCCGGGCTGCCGGCCATCGCGGTGACCCTGGCGAGCGCCTTCATCTTCGGCTCCATAGCCCGCGAGGTGCTCGACCGGCCGGGCGGCGGGGTGACCAAGGAGATCTACCTGGCCACGAGCGGCGAGCTGCTGCCCTTCGTGCCCGTGGCACTGGTGTGGCTCGCGGTGATCGCGGTGGGCCTGTGGCTGCTGCTGCAGCGCACCGCTCTCGGCCGGCACATCTACGGCGTCGGCTCGAACATGGAGAGTGTGCGCGCGGCGGGGCTGAACGCCCGGCTCACCAAGCTGCTCGCCTTCGGGCTGGCCGGCGTGCTCACCTCGTTCGGGGCCATGATGCTCGCCTCGTCGACCGTCACGGGCGACCCGCGCTCGGGCGACCCGTACCTGCTGTCGTCGATCGCGGCCGTGGCCTTGGCCGGCGCCGCGTTCACCGGCGGGCGCGGCAGCATCATCGGCACCATCCTGGCCGCCTGCACCCTCGGACTGATCGGCAACCTGCTGTTCTTCGCCGGCGTCAACTCGTACTGGCAGTACGTCATCAGCGCGCTCATCATCGTGGCCGTGGTGGGCCTGCCGGTGGTGTGGCGCCGGGTGGCGTTCCGCGTGAAGGGAAACCGCTCATGAGCTCCGTCACCGAATCCGACGTCGTCACCGGCCCCGAGGCGGGCCCCGACACCGGCGCCACCGGCCGGGCCTCGGTGGGCTCCGTGCTCGCCCGCGTGCCCCGGGCGGCGTGGCCGTTGCTGGCGTTCCTGGTGCTGTTCGCCGTGGGCGGGCTGATCCGGCCGAATCTCATCACGGTCGACGCGCTGATCGGCACCGCCACCTTCGCGATCATCCTGGCCATCGCCTCGTTCGGGCAGACCATCGCCGTCATCCAGGCCGGCATCGACCTCTCGGTGCCGAACACCATCGGGTTCAGCGCACTGGCCTTCCTCTCGCTGGTGGGCCCGCTCGGGCCCGGCGGCGCGTTCGTGGCCGCGCTCGGGGCGGGGGCGCTGGTCGGAGTGCTCAACGGAGTGGTGATCGCGAAGCTCGGGCTCACGCCCATCGTCACCACCATCGCCATGAACGGGCTGCTGTTCGGCGTGATCCTGCTGGCGTTCAACTTCTCGGAGCTCACCGTCACGCCCGACTTCGTGATCGCCATCACCTCGGCCAAGCTCTCGGTGCTCGGCATCACCATGCCGGCCGTGCTGCCGCTCGGGCTCGCGCTGATGGTGGTGCTGCAGCTGCTGCTGAGCTACACCGGA
Source organism: Herbiconiux liangxiaofengii (assembly GCF_041927335.1). NCBI lineage: Bacteria > Bacillati > Actinomycetota > Actinomycetes > Micrococcales > Microbacteriaceae > Herbiconiux > Herbiconiux liangxiaofengii. Next base: position 451,308 of record NZ_JBHFHD010000008.1, read on the forward strand.
TGGGGGCGGTCGCTCTTCGTGGTGGGTTCGGCCGCCGAGACGGCGCGGCTCGCGGGCCTGCCGGTCGACCGCATCCGCATCACCGGCTACCTGCTCAGCGGAGTGCTCGCGGCCTTCGCCGGAATCGTGATCGTGGGCTACTACCAGCAGGCCTCGGCCACCATGGGGGCGAGCTACCTGCTGGCCTCGGTGGCGGCCGTGGTGGTGGGCGGCGCGTCGATCTTCGGCGGGCGCGGCTCGGTGGTGGGCACGGTGGGTGGGGCGCTCGTGCTCGGTCAGGTGTCGACGCTGGTGACCGTGCTGAACCTCGGCGCGAACATCCAGCAGCTCATCTACGGGGCCATCATCCTGATCGTGATCTCGCTCTACGGCCGCCGCCGCACAGCCTGACACCAGATCCGTCACTTTTCGCCCCAAAATCCCGCGGGTAGGGCGAAAAGTGACGGGTCTGGTCTCCGTGGGCGGCGAGACCGTCCACGGACGGCGCGAGGTTCGAAACCCAGTTGTTCACAGGCTGTGGACAGATCTGTGGAAACTCCCGTGCACAAGCCCGCGAACCCGGCTGGCCGGGTCGTCATTGTGGGCGAGGGGCTGGGGAAACCGCGGCTCCCGGGCCTGTGAATACCGCCGGGGCGCATCGAACGAATCACACCCGTGTGGTTTCGAAGATGCGTTCGCCGGATGCCGCACGGGATGCCGCGCCGGATGCCGCAGGCCGGCGCTACCCGTCGAGCAGCGGCACCCACACGAAGCTCGTCAGCCACACCGAGGCGAACGTGACCACGAGGCTCACCAGCACCCAGACGATCAGCGCCCCCAGCGGCACCAGAACGGCGATCAGCACGCCGAGGCTCACCCCCGCCTGGGCCGCCCGCAGTCCCGGACGCTCGTCGACCTCGGTCTCGCCCTCGGCCAGCAGCCGGGCGAGCTCGTCGGGGTCGGATGCGCTCGGCTGCTCCATGGGCCTCATCCTACGGAGGAGGACCATGTCCCGCCGCAGGTCACCGCGCGAGTGCCGCCATCCACTCCTCGATGCCCTCCGGCGTGCGGGGCATGCCCTCCGAGAGGTTGATCGACGAGGTCTCGGTGACCACCAGGTCGTCCTCGATGCGGATGCCGAGCCCCCGCAGCTCCGCCGGCACCGTGAGGTCGTTCACCTGGAAGTACAGGCCAGGCTCCACCGTGAGCGTGTGCCCCGCGGCGAGCACTCCGCCGAGGTAGGACTCCTGCGGCGCGTGGTTGCAGTCGTGGATGTCCATGCCGAGCATGTGACCCGCTCTCGAGATGCTCCACCGGCGGTGGTGCAGCGCATCCGGGGCCATCGCCTCGTCGAGCGAGCACCGGATGAGCCCCAGCTCGATCAGGCCCTCGGTGAGCGAGCGGCCGCACGCGTCCTGGTAGTCCTGGAACCGCACCCCCGCCCGAAGGGTGTCGATGCCCGCCTGCTGGGCGCGCAGCACGATGGCGTACACGTCGCGCTGCAGGGGGGTGAAGGTACCGTTCACGGGCACCGTGCGCGTGATGTCGGCCGAGTAGAGCGACTGCAGCTCCACGCCCATGTCCATCAGCACGAGCGCGCCGTCGGGCAGGTTGCCGGTGTTGCGCGTCCAGTGCAGGGTGGTGGCGTGGCTGCCGGCCGCCACGATCGATCCGTAGGCCGGCCCCTCACCCTCGAGGCGGGACCGGCGGGCGAACGTTCCCTCGATGTAGCGTTCGCCGCGCGCGCTGGCGCGGGCGGCATCCCACTCGGCGAGGCAGTCGTCGAACCCGCGCGCGGTGGCGTCGACCGCGAGCTGCAGCTGGCCGATCTCCCAGTCGTTCTTGATCAGCCGCAGCTCGTCGAGCGCGGTCTTGAGCGCGAGGTGCGGGGCGAACGCCGGGCCGCACACCTGCCGCACGAGCTCGTCGACCGTCTCGTCGAGACGAGGCAGCACCCGGATGCGCCGGGCCCGGCGGGCGGCGCGTTCGAAGTCGCGGCGGAAGTCGGCGAGGGGCCGGGTCTCGATGCCGAGCGCATCCTGCGTCTCCTGCAGGGTGGGGCGGGCGCCCACCCAGAGATCGCCCAGGGCGTCGTTCTGCCAGAACTCGTCGCCGCTGCGGCCCGAGGGCCCGCGCAGGTAGAGGATCGAGCCGGCCTCGCCGCCCGTGGTGTCGACCACGAGCACGCTCTCGGCCACGTCGTTGCCGGTGAGCCAGACGTGGTCGGTGCCCGGCCGGAAGGTGTGGTCGGTGTCGTTCGAGCGCACGCGCGGCTGCCCGGCCGGGATGACCAGCAGCTCGGCGGGCAGGGCCTGCGCGAGGCGGGCACGCCGCTCGGCGGTGTAGGCGAGCACCGGGTTGTCAGGGTCGAGTACGGGCGCCGGGTCGGCCCAGCCGGCCGTCATGAAGGCGCCGTCTCCCGGCAGCGGGGAGCGGTTGGCGGCGCGCGGCATGGCCCAGGAGGTGGTGTCGTGCGCGGGGATCGCGTGGGTGTCGTGCGCGCTCATGCCGTGGTCCGCTCGAGGGCGGCGGGCACGTCGACGAGCCAGCCCGCGCGGTCGGCCTCCGCGGGGGCGACCGGCAGCCGGCCCGCGCCGTCGGGCAGCGGGATGGCGGCCAGCAGCGCCCGTGTATAGGGGTGCAGCGGGTTCTGCCAGACCGTCTCGGTGACGCCCGACTCCACCACGCGCCCGCGGTACATCACCAGCACCCGGTCGGCGATGCGCCGCACCACCGAGAGGTCGTGCGAGATGAAGAGCATGCCGGCTCCGGCCTCGACGCTGAGCGAGCGCATCAGGGCCGCCACGCTCGTCTGGGTGGAGGCGTCGAGCGCCGAGATGGGCTCGTCGGCCACGAGCATGCCGGGCCGCGCCGCCAGCGCCCGCGCAATGGCGATGCGCTGCTTCTGGCCGCCCGAGAACTCGTGCGGGTAGCGGCTCACCATCGCGGGGTCGAGTCCCACCCGGCGCAGCCAGTCCGCGGGGTCGGAGCCCTGGTCGCCGCGCGCGAGCGCCGCGCGTACGCCGTCGCCGATCTGGTCGCCGATGCGGCGGCGGGGGTTGAGCGAGGAGTTCGGGTCCTGGAAGACCATCTGCATGCCGGTCATGGCCGCCGAGCGACGGCGGAGCCCCAGCGTCGGAACGTCGTCGCCGTTCAGGCGCACCGCCCCCGCCGTGCGCTTCTCGATGCCCACGATCGCGCGGGCGAGGCTCGACTTGCCACAGCCGCTCTCGCCCACGAGAGCGACGACCTCTCCGGCGGCCACCGTGAAGCCCACGCCGTCGACGGCGCGCAGTGCCGGCCGGCGACCGTACTCCACCACGATGCCCTCGGCCTCGAGCACGGTGCGTTCGCCCGCGGCCCGCTCGGCCGGCTGGTGCTCGGTCATCGTGCGTCCTCCCCCGTGTCGACGGCTCCGGATGCGCCGGGCGTGTCTGCTGCTCCCGCGGCGTCGGCGGCCCCGGTGCCCGCTCCGGCCGCACCCGAGCCGGGCTCGCGCCCCTCGAGCAGCTCCTCGGCCAGCACCTCGGGGCTCTCCTCGAAGCTCGAGCCGGGCAGCGCCGCCAGCAGCGACCGCGTGTAGTCGTCCTGAGGTGCCGTGAACAGCTGCTGCCGCGGCGCCGACTCCACCACGAGCCCCTGCCGCATCACGGTCACCTCGTCGGCCACGGCGCTCATCACGCCGAGGTCGTGCGTCACCAGCAGGATGCTCAGGTCGCCGCCGTCCACCAGCTCCCGCAAGAGCTGCAGCACCCCCGCCTGCACCGTCACGTCGAGGGCGGTGGTGGGTTCGTCGGCCAGCAGCACGGTGGGGTCGCAGGCCAGGGCCACCGCGATGGCGATGCGCTGCCGCTGCCCGCCCGAGAACTGGTGCGGGTACTTCGAGAGCGCACCCCGCGCATCCGGAACCCGCACCCGGTCGAGCAGCGCTTCGGCCTTCTGCCGGGCCTCGGCCTTGCCGAGCCCCAGGTGGTGGCGCATGTGGTCGGTGAGCTGGCGGCCCACGGGCAGCTGCGGGTGCAGGCTCGTCGACGGGTCTTGGAACACCATCGCCACGCGTCGCCCGCGCACGCCCTGCAGCACCCCGCGCGAGGCGCCGACGAGCTCGGTCGAGCCGGAGCCCTCGGCGTCGGCCAGCCGGATGCTGCCGCTCGCGGTCATGCCGCCGGGCAGCAGCCCCAGCACGGCCAGCGCCGTCATGGTCTTGCCCGAGCCCGACTCGCCGGCGAGCCCGTGGATGCCGCCGCGCTCGAGCGCGAGGTCGATGCCGCCCACGATGGTGTGGGTGCGGGTGGCGATGCGCAGCCCTTCGATGGTCAGAGCGCTCACAGCGTGGTGCCTCCCCCTCGGATGGTGGCCGACTTCGGGTCGAGGGCGTCGCGCAGGGCGTCGCCCACGAAATTGAACGCGATCACCACGGTGAGGATGGCGAGGCCGGGGAAGACCCCGATCCACCACGAGTCGAAGTTCTGGATGGCGTCGGACACCATCGAGCCCCACTCCGCGGTGGGCGGCTTCGCGCCGAGCCCGAGGAACGACAGGCCCGACAGCAGCAGGATGGCCGTGCCGATGTCCAGGCTCGCCAGCACGAGCACCGGGCCCACGATGTTCGGCGCGATGTCGCGGCCGAGCGAGCGCAGCGGCGAGAAGCCCAGCAGCTGGCCAGACACCACGTAGTTCGACGAGCGCAGCCCGAGCACGAGGCCGCGGGTGAGCCGGGCGTACGACGGCCACGACACGATCAGCGCCGCGAGCACCGCGTTGATCAGCGAGGCGCCGAGCGCCGCCGCGATCACCATGGCCAGGATGACGGTGGGGAACGCCATCACCAGGTCGGTGATGCGCATGGCCACCTCGTCGACCGCGCGGCCGAAGAACCCGGCCACCGAGCCCACGATCGCGCCGATCAGCACCGAGAGCACCACGAGCAGCAGGGCCAGCGGGATGGTGACCCTGGCGCCCCAGAGCACGCGCGAGAACACGTCACGGCCGAGCGCATCGGTGCCCATCAGGGTGCCCTGGCCCGGCGCCTGCAGAATCGGGAGATCCTGCGCGAGCGGGTCGTGCGGCGCGATCACGGGGGCGAGAACGGCCACCACGATCCAGAGCACGGCCACGGCCGCACCGAGGATGCCGAGGGGCGCCGACCACCGGCCGAGCCGCAGGCGGGGTCGCCGCCAGCGCGGGGTTCGCGGATCGCTCACGAGGCCAACCTCACTCTCGGGTCGAGCACGCCGTAGAGCAGGTCGACGATCAGGTTCACCAGCAGGTACATCACGCCGATCAGGAGGCCCACGCCCATGATGCCGGGCAGGTCGAGGTGCGACGCGGCCTGGTAGGCGTACGAGCCGATGCCGGGCCAGGCGAAGATCGCCTCCACGAGCACCGTGCCGCTGAGCAGGCTGCCGAAGGCGAGCCCCACCACGGTGAGGATCGGGATGCTCGCGCCGCGCAGCACGTACGACCAGATCACCGTGCGGGTGGGCAGGCCCTTGGCGCGGGCGGCGCGCACGTAGTCCTGGTCGAGGATCTCGAGCACCGCGGTGCGCACGAACCGGGTGAGCAGCCCCACCGTGTAGAGGGTGAGCACCAGCACCGGGAGGAACAGGTGCGAGGCCGCGTCGAGGAAGGTGTCCAGCTGGCCGGCCAGCAGCGCATCCACCGTGTAGAGGCCGGTGATGCGCGGAGGCGTGGCGAAGTCGCTGCTCAGCCGGCCGGAGCCGGGCGCGATGTGCAGCTGGAAGTAGAAGACGTAGTAGAGCACCAGCGCGAGCCAGAAGGTGGGCACGCTGAGGCCGGCGAGCGACACCACGCGCAGCACGTGGTCGGAGGCCTTGCCGCGCCGGTAGGCCGCGACGGTGCCGAGCACCACGCCGATGACCACGCTGAGCACGATGGCGCCGAGCGCGATCTCGAGCGTGGCCGGCAGCGCCTTGGCCAGGTCGTCGGCCACCGGGTTGTGGGTGGTGGTCGAGACGCCGAGGTCGCCGTGCAGCAGGTTGCCGAGATAGGTGAAGTACTGCACCACCAGCGGCTGGTCGAGCCCGTAGGTGGCCCGGAACTGGGCGACGATGGCCGGGTCCTCCGCGGCGCGCTGGCCGAGGGCCGCGGCCACCGGGTCGCCCGGCACGAGGTTCGTCAAGACGAACGTGACGAGGGTCACACCCACCACGAGCAGCAGCGAGGTGAGCACGCGGCGCAGGGCGTAGCGGAGAAAGGGATGGGCCGTCCGGCCCCCGCGCGAACGCGGGGGCCGGACGGCCGGGGTGCTGCTGTTCACGAGGGGCTGCTCGCTACTTGGCCGACAGAGCCGCGATGTCGATGGTCCACACCGCGTTGTACACGACTCCGGTCACGTCCGTCGCCGCGGCGATGTTGTTGCCGGGCTGGAGCAGCGGGATGAACGGGCCGTCTGCGTTGAGCGCCTTCTGCAGGTCTTCGAAGCGGATCTGCCGCTCCTCGTCGCTGCCGCCGGCCGCCGCCGCGTCGGCCAGGGTCGAGATGGCGGGGTTCGCGCCCTCGGCCCAGCCGGAGCGCAGGCCCACCACGTTGCCGGGCGTGAACACGAGGTAGTCGCTCGGGTCGGGGTAGTCGGGGCCCCAGTACCACAGGCCCATGGTCTCGGTGCCGTTGCGGTAGGCGTCGAGCTCGGTGGCGACGGGCGCCGGGGCGAGGTCGACCGTGATGCCCACCTCCTTGAGCTGCGACTGGATGCGCTGCGCGATGGTTGGGAAGTCGATGCCGTTCAGGCTGATGTCGCTCGGGAAGTTCAGCGTCACCGACTCGCCGGCGTAGCCGCTCTTCGCGAGGTCGGCCTTGGCGGCGTCGAGGTCCTGCGTGAGGGCGTCGCTCGCGGGCAGGGCGCCGAGCAGCATGCTGGGCACGACGCCCGAGGCCTGCGCGGTGCCGGTTCCGGCGATCGACACGAGGTCGTCGTAGTCGATGGCCTCCTTGACGGCCTTCACGAAGTCGGGGTTCGACGTGACGGTCGAGACGCTCGGGTTCTGGTTGAGCAGCAGGAAGATCACGTTCGCCGACGGGTCGCTGGTGACGGCGACCGAGTCGCCGAGCGCCGAGGCCTGGGTGCCGGAGAGGTCGAGCGCCACATCGGCGCTGCCACCCTCGACGTTGATCTTCTGGGTGGCGCCCTCGACGTTCTGGATGACCACGCGGCCGTAGCCGGGAGCGGTGCCGTCGTAGTTCTCGTTCGCCGTGAGCACCACCTGCGAGGCGAGGTCGAGCGTGTCGAGCACGTACGGGCCCGAACCGGCCGACGTCGTGTTGAGGAACTTCTCGGCGGTGTCGGTCTCGTCGGTGGTGCCGCCGTTCTCCTTCACGACCTTGGAGTTCAGGATGCCGAGGGCCGGGTTCGCGAGGATGGCCGGCAGGGCGGGCGTCGGGGTCGCGGTGGTGAGCACGACCGTCGTGTCGTCCTTCTTCGTGACGGTGACCCCGTCGAGGAGGAACGAGGGGTTGCCCTTCAGGCCGATCACGCGCTGCAGCGAGAACACCACGTCGTCGGCGGTCATCTTCGTGCCGTCGGAGAAGGTGTGCTCGCCCTTGAGCGTGAGCGTGAAGGTCTTCGCGTCGTCGGACTGCTCGAGGCTGGCGAGACCGTCGACGACCTTCGAGACGTCGCCGCCCTCGAAGGTGAGCAGGGTCTCGTAGAGCGCCTTGTCGACCAGCTGGCCGGTGGGCTCGTACATGCGGCCCGGGTCGGCCGTCTTGAGGTCGAAGGCCTTGTTGATCGTGAGCGTCTTGGTGCCGCTGTCGGCGGTGTCGGTGCGGCCCGAGGAGCAGCCGGCGACGAGAAGGGTGAGCGAGACGGCGGCGGCCGCGATCGCGATCCGGGTTCTGGTGCGTGTGGAGCGGGCTGTGCGTGTGGAGCGGAAAACCATGGCGGCCTCCTGGCAAGGGTTCGTCTGGACGGTGTGGAGGTACTTTGGCACAATTCCGAGCACTCCTTTTTCACGAAGGCGCTATCGTGGACGAATTGCAGCCCCACCCGATGAAGGAGCCGGAAATGTCGATCATCGATCAGGCGGCGACCCCGCCCGCTGGACAAAGCGCAGCCGGTCTCGACGAGGTGAATCTGCGCATCCTGAGCATTCTGCGCGAGAACGGGCGCATCTCGATGTCGGCTCTGGCCGAGCGGGTCAACGTCTCGCGCGCGAGTGTCTACAACCGGGTCGAGCAGCTCACGGCGGCGGGGGTGATCACCGGATTCTCGGCCCAGGTCGACCCGGGCAAGGTGGGGCTCGACGTGTGCGCACTGGTGTTCGTGACCGTGCATCCGCAGTCGTGGCACCGCTTCCGCGAGGGCATCCTGCAGATGCCGGATGTCGAGTACTGCTGCATCACCACCGGCGAGCACGACGCCATGCTGCTGGTGCGCTCGCTCGACATCGGGGGCGTGCACGACTTCGTCACCGGCGTGGTGGCCGCGCGGCCCGAGGTGAAGTCGGTGGTGTCGGTGGTGGTGCTCGACGAGGTGGTACGCAAGGCCTACCTGCTGCCCTCCGACATCCCCGACCGCTCGGGATCGACCAACCGCCTGGGCATGACGCGCTTCACCACGGCGGGCAACGGCCGCGACGCGGCCCGCTGACCCGAGTCGCGGGGGTGGGTCAGACCTCGACGCAGATGCTCACGTGGTCGACGCCGTCGATCTCGAAGTCCTCCACCAAGCGCACGCGGCCCTCGCCGTCGACCTCGACGCGGCTCGCGCCGGTGCCGCCCACGACCGTGCCGTCGGCGAGCATCACGTGCACGAAGGTGACCGACAGTCGATCGCCCTCGCGCGTTCCCACGAAGCGGCCGAACGTGACCGTGTCACCCTCGTAGTCGCCCCAGATCACGCCGTCGCGCTCGGAGTACCGGAAGCGCGAGGGCGACTCGGGATCGACCGCGCTGTTGGTCGAGGACTCCATCACGAACTCGAGGCCGTCGAGCGTGGGAGCGGTGCGCAGGGCTTCAGTCACAGTCGATGAGTATGCAGTACTTCGTCACCTGTCCGGCACGACCCGTCGATTCGTCGATTCTTTCGGCTCTGAAGCGCGGCATTCTGGACGAATGCACGACTCGGAGGCACCGGGCGTGGCATCGCGTCTACGGAGCCTCCTGCCTAGAGGGCGGCGACCAGGGCCGCGAGGGCCCGGTCGGGGGTGCCGAAGCGGTGGGCCGTGATCGACACCGCCTGCTCGCGCAGGAACGGCAGCAGCTCGAGCCGTCCGGCCTCGGTGACCGGGCCGCCCCACACGGCCACGTCGGGGCGGCCGCCGGTGGCTGAGACGATCTCCGCCGCCTCCGGCGAGGCGCCGGGCGCGCCGGCGGCGACGAGCCGGATGCGCGCGGGCGGGTTCTGCGCGAGCGACGAGCGCCACTCCTCAGGCGTCTCGACCCGCACCGGCAGCGGCACACCGTCGAGCAGCCCGGCGAGCTCCGGTGTCGCCACGCTCACCTCGGCGGCCGAGCCGCTCCGCAGTGCCGCGGCCAGCACGCGCAGCAACTCCGCCGGCACTGCCGACGCCGCGGCACGCACCACGACGCCGTCGAACGCCCGGTACCGGAACACGTTGTGCTCGGCCGCCACCTGCGACACGTCGACGGCCACGCCGAAGCGCTCGGCCCAGGCCCGGGCGTCGCTCTGCACCGCGCGGGCGAGCGATGCGCGCTCGGCCTCGCCGACCAGGGCGGAGCCGGCGGCCGCCCGCAGCAGCCCGGCCACTGCGGGCTGCAGCGCATCCGTCGCCACCGGCTGCGACCCGGCGTGCTGCGACACGGCCGGCCGCCACGACCCCAGGTTCACCAGGTAGTTCGGCCCACCGGCCTTCGCCCCGGCCCCCACCGACGACTTCTTCCAGCCGCCGAACGGCTGGCGCTCGACGATGGCTCCGGTGATGCCGCGGTTGACGTAGAGGTTGCCCGCCTCGATGGTGTCGAGCCAGGTGGAGATCTCGGTGCGGTCGAGGGCGTGCAGGCCCGAGGTGAGGCCGTAGTCGACCTCGTTCACGATGGCGATCGCCTCCTCGAGCGTGCCGGCGGTCATGATGCCGAGCACCGGGCCGAAGTACTCGGTGCGGTGGAAGGCCGAGCCGCGGACCACGTGGTCGCGCAGGCCCGGGCTCCACAGCCGGTCGGTGTCGTCGAGGGGCTTCGGCTCGATCAGCCAGCGCTCGCCCGCGCCGAGGGTGGTCAGGCCCTCGCGCAGCTTCGCGCCCGGCGCCTCGATCAGCGGGCCCATGCGGGTCGACGCGTCGTCGGGATAGCCGACCGTGAGCGACGTGATCGCATCCATCAGCTGCGACCGGAAGCGCGGCGACGAGGCCACCGAACCCACCAGCACCACCAGCGACGCGGCCGAGCACTTCTGGCCCGCGTGCCCGAAGGCCGAGGCCACGACGTCTTTCACCGCGAGGTCGAGGTCGGCCGACGGGGTGACGATCACGGCGTTCTTGCCGCTGGTCTCGGCGAGCAGCGGCAGGTCGGGGCGGAAGGAGCGGAACAGCTCGGCCGTCTCGAAGGCCCCCGTGAGGATGACGCGCTCGACGGCGGGGTGCGACACGAGCTGGCGGCCGAGCGCCTGCTCGTCGACGTCGACCAGCCTCAGCACGTCGGCGGGAACGCCGGCCTGCCAGAGCGCCTCGGCCACGAGCGCGCCGCTGCGGGCGGTGAGGCCGGCGGGCTTGAACACCACGGCCGAGCCGGCGGCGAGTGCCGCGAGCGCCGAGCCGGCGGGGATGGCGACCGGAAAGTTCCACGGCGGTGTCACCAGCGTGAGGCCGGCCGGCACGAACCGGGCACCGTCGACGGCTTCGAGCTCGAGGCCGAGCTCGGCGTAGTAGTGCGCGAAGTCCACGGCCTCCGACACCTCGGGGTCGGCCTGGTCGACGGTCTTGCCCGCCTCGGCGGCCATCACCTCGATCAGCTCCGCACGGCGCGCCTCGAGGGTGTCGCCCGCCCGGTGCAGGATGGCGCCGCGCTCGGCGGCTCCCCGCTCGGCCCAGGCGCGGCCGGCTTCGATGGTGGCCGCCATGAGGGCTTCGAGCTCGGCCTCGTCGCGCACCGCCGCCGCCCGCACCGACGACTCGCCGAGCGTGGAGGACGGCACGCGCTTCAGGATGCCGGCGGCCCAGGCGCGGTTCGACTCCACCGACGGGTCGGTGTCGGGCGTGTTCTCGAACCGTCCGGGCTCCGACCGCGGCACGGCCGTGTACCGGTCGGCCACCCGGCGAGCCGGCGGAACGGCCTCGTCGAGCGCCTCCAGCGACGCCAGGAACCGGTTCTTCTCCCGCTCGAACAGCTCCGGCCGGTCGTTCAGTTCGAACACGGCCGACATGAAGTTGTCCTGCGACGCCCCCTCCTCCAGCCGGCGGATGAGGTAGGCGATCGCCACGTCGAACTCCTTCGGCGACACCACGGGCGTGTAGAGCAGCAGCGAGCCCACCTCGCGCTTCACGGCTTCGGCCTGGCCCTGCGCCATGCCGAGCAGCATCTCGAACTCGAGCCCCTCGCGCACGCCTCGACGGCCCGCGACGATCCAGGCGTAGGCGAGGTCGAAGAGGTTGTGGCCCGCGACCCCGAGCCGCACGTTTCCGATGCGATCGGGGTGCAGGGCGTAGTCGAGCACCCGCTTGTAGTTGGTGTCGGAGTCCTGCTTGGTGCCCCAGGTGGCGAGCGGCCAGCCGTGCAGCGAGGCCTCCACCTGCTCCATCGGCAGGTTCGCGCCCTTCACCAGGCGCACCTTCACCCCGGCGCCGCCCGAGGCCCGGCGGGCGGCCGCCCAGGCCTGCAGCCGCATCATGGCGCCCAGGGCGTCGGGCAGGTAGGCCTGCAGCACGATGCCCGCCTCCAGCCGGTGGAACTCCGGCCGGTCGAGGATGCGCATGAACACCGCGAGCGTGAGGTCGAGGTCTTTGTACTCCTCCATGTCGAGGTTGATGAACTTGGCGGGCTGGCCGCTGAGCGTCGGCTTCACGGCCGCGCTGAACAGCGGGATGAGCTTCGCCACCACGTCGGCCACCGAGTCGTCGAAGGCCCAGGGGGCGTGCGGCGCCACGGTCGACGACACCTTGATCGACACGTAGTCGACGTCGTCGCGCCCGAGCAGGCGCACGGTTCCGCCGAGCCGCCGGCCCGCCTCCTGCTCGCCCAGCACGGCCTCGCCCAGCAGGTTGACGTTGAGCCGGGTGCCCGGCCGGCGGATCTTCGCGATCGCGGGCCCGAGCTTGCGGTCGGTGGCGTCGATGACGAGGTGACCCACCATCTGCCGCAGCACCCGCCGGGCGATCGGAACCACGACCCCCGGGAGCACCGGTGCCAGCACGCCGCCCAGCCGCACCGCCGCCCGCAGCGGCAGCGGCAGGAAGGCCGGCACGTCGGGCGCGATGCGCGCCAGGGTGGCCGCGGCCACCGTGAGGTCTTCGGGGCGCACCACGCCGTCGACGAAGCCCACCGTGAAGTCCAGCCCCTTCGGGTCGGCCAGCACGCCCGCGAGGCGTGTGGCCGAGGCGTCGGCCTCGTGGCTGGCGGCCTCGGTGAGCCAGCGGCGAACCAGGGCGACGACCTCGTCGGCGAGGCCCGCGCCGTCGCCGGCGCCGGAGTCGATGCGGTCGAGGTGGGTGAGATCGGTCATATGCCCATCGTCAGGCTCCACAACACCTCAGCAAAAGCAATGCTTTCTGACGCATACTGCTAAGACGAACTGACGAAAGCGAGAAACAGCGGATGCTCGATGTGCGAAAGCTCGTGCTGCTGCGTGAGCTCGCCATCCGAGGCACCATCGCCGCCGTGGCCGAGGCGCTCAGCTTCAGCCCCTCCGCAGTGTCGCAGCAGCTGAGCGCACTGGAGCGCGAGACCGGCGTAGAACTCCTCCGCAAGGCCGGCCGCCGGGTGCAGCTCACGCCGCAGGCCGAGGTGCTCGTGGCGTCGGCCGGCGAGCTGCTCGACACGCTCGAGCGCGCCGACGTGGCACTGCAGGCCTCGCTCAGCACGGTGAGCGGAACCGTGCGGGTGGCGGTGTTCCAGTCGGCGGCGCTCACCCTCATGCCCGCCGCGCTCCGCTCGATGACCGACGAGCATCCTGCCGTTCGCATCGAGATGGCCCAGCAGGAGCCGGGGCAGGCGCTGCACGACACCTGGGCGCGGGAGTTCGACCTCGTGGTGGGCGAGGAGTACCCGGCGCACTCCGCGCCGTGGCTCGACGGCCTGGAGCGGCACGACCTCACCAGCGACGCGATCGAGCTGGCGCTGCCGGGCGACCGCGAGAGCCCGCATCCGCTCACCGGGTTCGCCGACGCGCGCAGCATGCCCTGGGTGATGGAGCCGCGCGGCACCGCGAGCCGGCACTTCGCCGAACAGCTCTGCCGCACCGCGGGGTTCGAGCCCGACGTGCGCTACGAGACGGCCGACCTGCAGACCCAGATCAGGCTGATCGAGACGGGCAACGCGGTGGCGTTCATGCCCGAACTGGTGTGGGCGGGTCGGCCCACCACCTGCCGGCTCGTGGTGCCGCCAGGCGCGCCCCGGCGCACGATCTTCACCGCGCACCGGGCCTCGGCATCCGGATCGGCGGCCATCACCGCGGTGCGCGCCGCCCTCGCGGCGTCGGCGGCCGCGTGGCGGGCTGGGGGTTCCCCGAACTAACTTGCACAGTGGTGTGCAAGTTCGTAGAATCGGGGGCGTGACATCCACTCTCTCCTCCCGCGCCCCCCGGCGCGACGCCCTCGAGAACCGCGAGGCCATCGTGCTCGCGGCCTCCGCCGTCTTCCGCCGCGACCCCGAGGCGTCGCTCGACGCCGTCGCCGGCGAGGCCGGCCTCTCGCGCCGCGCCCTCTACGGCCACTTCTCCTCGCGCGACGAGCTGCTCGCCGAGCTGCTCACCCGCGGCGGCGCCCGCATCTCCACCGCCCTGGCCGACGTGCAGCACGCCGACCCGCGCATCCACCTCGCTCTCATCGGCGCCGCCATCTGGGCCGAGGTGCAGCAGGTGCGCGTGCTCGCCCAGCTGGCGCTGCACGGCCCGCTCGAGAAGACGGTGGCGGATGCGCTGTCGCCGGTTCGCGCCTCGGTTCGCCGGGCGACCCGCGCAGGGGTGGAGCAGGGCTGGTTCCGGGCGAGCGTGCCCGTGGAGACGCTGGCGCACCTGATCGAAGACGCGGCCATCGGGGTGCTCGACGAGGCGGTGCGCGGCGACCTCGGCTACGACGAGGGGCGCCGGCTCGTGATGACCGTGGGGTTGTCGGTGGCCGGGCTGTCGTGGCGGGACGCGGATGCGCTCGTGGAGTCGATTCCCGCCGAGCTGCTGCGGCAGCCGGAAGCGGCCGAGGGCAGCTCCGTCGAGCGCACCGGGGAGGTCTCGTCATGAGGGTCGTCGTCGACCGCGTGAGCAAGGGCAGCGCCGGAGTGCCGCTCGGCGAGACCTCGCTCGAGTACGAGACCGGCGACATCACCGTGGTGGAGGGCGAGGTGGGCGACCAGCCCACCGTGCTCGCCCTCATCGCGAGCGGGCGCATGGTGCCCGACAGCGGTTCGGTCACCATCGACGGGGCGGATGACGCGGCGCTCATCCGCGAGTCGGTTGCCCTGGTCGACGCGCCCGACGTGAGTTCGCCCGCCGCCGACCTGCGGCTGCGCGACGTGGTGCGCGAAGAGCTGATGTACGCCGACCGCTCGACCTCTCGGGCCACCGTGGCCCAGACGCTGGCCGACGCCGGGGCCGGCGACTACGCGAACGTGCGGATGGCCGACGTGCCCGCCGCGCTGCGCGTGCGGCTGCTGGCCGAGCTGGCCGCCTTCCGACGCGGGGTGCGGGCCGTGGTGCTCGCGTCGCCCGACCGGCACGGCGGCGACCCCCGCGAGTGGTTCGACGTGGCGGCCGACCTCGCGGCACGCGACTTCGCGGTGCTCGTGGTGTGCGGGGCGCCGTCGGCGCTGCTCGTGCAGCCGCTGCTCGACGAGCGGGCCGAGGCCACTGCGGCCGTTGCGCCCGCCGCACTCCCGGCGCCCGCCGCGCCCGCTGCCGCTGCGGCGCCCGCTGCACCTGCGTCCACGGAGGCCGCCCCCGCGCATCCCGCGCACGCCCGGCCCACCGAGGCCACCGACCCGGCCGACGCCGGGGCCGCCCCCACCGCTTCCTCTGACGACCTGAACCCGGAGCCTCTCGCGTGAAGATCTACCACCTCGTCGCATCCGAGCTGAAACGGCTCACGGCGACCGGCATGGCCAAGCTCGCCCTCGTGGCGCTGATGCTCGTGCCCGTGCTCTACGCCGGCCTCTACCTCTGGGCCAACAACGACCCCTACGGCAACCTCAAAGACGTGCCCGTGGCACTCGTGGTCGAGGACACCGGCGCCACCCTCGACGGCGAGGAGGTCGACTACGGCACCCAGGTGCGCGACCAGCTGCTCGAGGACGACTCGGTGGGCTGGATCGTCACCGACGCCGACACCGCCGAACGCGGCGTGCGCGACGGCACCTTCGACTTCATCCTGCGGCTCGGCCCGGACTTCTCCCAGGCCCTCACCTCGGCCAGCGGCAACGAGCCGCAGCAGGCCGTGGTGGAGCTCACCACGAACGACACCAACAGCTTCCTCGCCACCACGATCGCCGGGCAGGTGGCCGAGAAGGTGCGCGCCAGCATCACCGAGCAGGTGGGCAAGGAGGCCGCGCTGAAGCTGCTGGACGGCTTCGCCACCGTGCGCAGCAACCTCAGCACCGCCGTCGACGGCGCCACCACGCTCGCCGACGGCACCTCGACGGCAGCGTCCGGCGCCGGTGACCTGGCCTCGGGGGCGGGAACCGCCAACGTCGGCGCCGCACAGCTGGCCGACGGGCTGCAGCAGCTGCAGGCCGGTTCGGCCGACCTGCCCGCCCAGGCGAGCACGCTGAACGACGGCGCCCAGCAGCTGTCGAGCGGTCTCGGCCAGCTGCAGGCCGGTTCGGCCGACCTGCCCGCGCAGGCGAACGCGCTGAACGACGGCGCCCAGAAGGTGGCGGCGGGCAATGCCGCGCTCTCGGAGAAGGCCACCGGTCTCGCATCGACCGTTCAGGACGCGGTGAACCAGGCCGCCGCCGCCCGCGCCCAGGCCGAGAAGGACATCACCGACAGCGCACTGCTGACCCCCGAGCAGAAGCAGGCGCTGCTCGCCGACATCGCGCAGATCGCCACGGCCGTCGACGACGGCAATGCCCAGGTGCAGCAGGCGAACACCGACATCGCCACCCTCGCCGCCGGGAGCGCGGAGCTCGCGGCCGGAACCCAGAAGCTGGCCGACTCGGCGCCGACGCTGTCGAACGGGATCGCCTCCGCCGCATCCGGAGCCGCCCAGGTGGCCGCCGGAACGCAGCAGCTCGCCGACAACGCCCCCACGCTCGCGAACGGCATCGCCTCGGCGGCGTCGGGCGCCACGACGCTCGCGGGCGGCACCCGGCAGCTCGCCGAGGGCTCGCTCAGCCTCGCCGACGGCGTGCAGAAGCTCGACAGCGGAGCCGACCAGCTGCGCGACGGGCTCGCATCCGGGCTCGACGACGTGCCGAACCAGACCGCCGACCAGCGTGAGGCGGCCGCCCAGACCATCAGCGACCCGGTGGCGGTGGACACCAGCGCGGTCACCAAGGCGAGCAACTACGGGGCCGGGATGGCGCCGTTCTTCATCAGCCTGGCCGCGTGGATCGGCATCTACGCACTGTTCCTGATCGTGAAGCCGCTGTCACGGCGGGCCCTCACCGCCATGAAGAAGCCGTTCGTGGCCACCACCGCGGGCTGGGCGGCGCCGGCGGTTCTCGGGGCGCTGCAGATGGCGGCCGTGTTCGGCATCGTCACGCTCGCGCTCGGCTACCAGGTGGAGCACCCGTGGGGCATGTTCGGGTTCATGGTGCTCACCTCGGCGACGTTCGCCACCATCATCCTGGCGCTGAACATCCTGCTGGGCAGTGTGGGGCAGTTCCTCGGGCTCGTGCTGATGGTGCTGCAGCTCGTGACGGCGGGCGGCACGTTCCCGTGGCAGACGCTGCCGGGGCCGCTTCAGGTGCTGCACCAGGTGCTGCCGATGAGTCATGCCGTCGACGGCATACGACAGCTGATGTACGGCGGTGACGTCACGCTCGCCGGCGGCGACGCCGGGGCGCTGTTCTTCTGGCTGGTGGGCGCCCTGCTGGTGTCGTACCTCGGCGCACGACGGATGACGCGTCACCGCACCCTGCGCGACCTGCGCCCCTCCCTCATCGGCTGACCCGCCGCGCGCCCGCCCTCGGACTTCGCCGAGTTGCGCCAAATCGCCCTCTCCCGCGCCGGGAAGGGGCGATTTGGCGCAACCCCCCCCCCCCCCCCCCCCCCCCCCCCCCCCCCCCCCCCCCCCCCCCCCCCCCCCCCCCCCCCCCCAACTCGGCGGGATACGGGCGGGCGGGATCCGGGTCAGGAGACCGTGATGGTGCGGGTGTGCCAGCCCGTGGCCCCGTCGGGGGCGGGGGGCGCCTCGTCGGAGGTCTGCGTGTAGCCCGAGAGGTCGGTGGCACGCACCGCGATCGTGTGATCGCCGGAGGTGGCCTGCCACTCGTAGACCCACTGCACCCACGTGTCGATGCCGGCCGTGTCGGCGAGCCGGGCATCCGCCCACGCCCCGCCGTCGACCTGCACCTCCACCTTGGCGATGCCGGTGTGCTGGGCCCAGGCCACGCCTGCCACGGCGACGGTTCCGGATGCGACGGCGGCACCCCGCCGCGGCACGTCGATGCGCGACTCGGTCTTCACTGGGCCGAGGGCCGTCCAGCCGCGCGGGGTCCAGTAGCCCTGGGAGTCGGCGAACGTGGTGACCTCGAGCTCGGTGACCCACTTCGTCGCCGACACGTAGCCGAAGAGCCCCGCCACCACCACGCGCACCGGGAAGCCGTGCTCCACCGGCAGCGGCTCGCCGTTCATGCCCACGGCCAGGATGCCGACGCGGTCGGCGTCCTGCAGCACGTCGAGCGGGGTTCCGGCGGTGAAGCCGTCGATGCTGCGGCCGAGCACCATGTCGGCGCCCGCGGTGGGCTTGGCCCGGGCGAGCAGCTCACGGATGGGGTAGCCGAGCCAGCGGGCGTTGCCGATGAGATCGCCGCCCACCTCGTTCGAGACGCAGGCGAGGGTGACGAGGTGCTCCTCGAGGGGCAGGGCGAGCAGCTCGTCCCAGGTGATCTCGACCTCCTGCTCGACCATGCCCGTGATCTTCAGCGACCAGGTGGCGGCGTCGACGTTGGGCACCTGCAGGGCGGTGTCGATGCGGTAGAAGTCGGCGTTGGGGGTGATGTAGGGGGCGAGGCCGTCGAGCCCGAGGTCGGCGCCGGCCGGAACCGGGGCGGCGGGCGCGGCGGCCGCGGGCAGCGTGATGGCGGCGCGCGCGGCGCTCACGGCCGAGGCGGCGGCGTTCATCGAGCGGGCCACGACGCCGGCCACCACGGCCACCACGGCGGTGACACCGGTGGCGACGAGGAAGCTGCGGCGCTCGACGGCGCCGCGCGCGCGGGCGCCCGGGGCGGGCACGGGAGTGAGGGGGTCGGATGCGCGGGGGCGGGTTGTGGCGGGGGCCGCGGCGGGGGCGGGGGCCGAGGCGTCTCGCCAGGCGCGGAGGCGGGTCACCAGCATCCGGAGCAGCACGGCGCCGACGATCATGCCCACCACCGTCGGCAGGCCCGAGAGCCCGCCCGCGCCCGAACGGGTCGTGACCGCCACGACGGCGACGCCCGAGACGAGCACCAGCACAGCCACGCCGAACGGGGTGCGGCGCAGCTCGAGCAGGCCGGCCACCGCGGCGAGCGCCACCACGAGCACCCCGAGGATGGTGAGCAGCGCGGCCTTGTCGCCGGTTCCGAAGAGCTGGATGGTGAGGTCTTTCACGCCCGGCGGAGCGAGGTCGATCACGAGCGAACCCACGGCGAAGAGCGGGCTCGTGGAGGCGCCGGCGAACACGGCGATCACCTCGGCCGTGGCGAGCACGGCGGCGGCCGAGGCGATTCCGGCGGCGGCGGCCCAGAGTTTCCAGCGCATGTGCTCAGCGTAGGCACGCGGGGCTGGCAGCGGGGTGTCAGTCGGGGGATGGCGCGGGGCCCCGGGTGGTGGCCAGGGCCAGAGCGTGTCGGTGCGGGACCCGGGTCGTCAGGTGCCGGACGGTCGGTCGCTCACGCCCGGTGCGCGCGGGCGCGGGCCCGGCGGCGCACGACCAGCGCCGCGATGGCGCGCCAGCCCAGGAGGAACGCGGCGAGCACGAGGGTCGTCACGATCACGAAACTGAGCTGCACACCCTGACCGCTCGCCGCGCGCAGCAGCATGCCCAGCACCACCGACGCGATCCACACCACGACTCCCGTGGGCCATACCCGGAGGGGTCGGCGCCACGCGCGGGAGGCGAGCCAGCCCACGAGCGCGCCCGTGAGGAACGGCCAGGCGGTGGTGGCGAAGCCGAGGAGCGCGCTGTCCTCGTCGTGGCTGCGGCGGCCGATCGCCACGAACAGCAGCACGAGGGCGGTGTCGGCCGCAGCGGCGAGAACGGTGGAACGTGTGGTCACCTGTCCCACCCTATGCGGGGGTACCCCCTCCTCCTCCCCTCCCCCCTCCCCCCGGCGACGCCCCAACCGTCGCAGATCGCCCTCCGACCGCCGCGAGAGGGCGGTTTGCGACGGATGGCGGGGCCTGGCGGGGCCGCGCGGGGTGGGGCGCATCCGGATAGCGTGGCCGGCATGAGCGCAGACACAGGCCGGAGCCAGGGGCCGCCCCAGAACGAGACCAGCCCACGTGGCGGGTGGGTCGAGGTGGGTGACGGCGTGTTCCAGCGGCGGTACGAGCCGCTCGACGTGTCGGTCGGCGCCGTCGTGGGGCCCACCGGCGTCACCATCGTCGACACCCGCACCAATCCTGCCGAGGCCGACGAGATCCTGCGTGACGCCGTGGCCGAGTTCCGCCGCCCCGTGATCGCGGCCGTCAACACCCATGCCCACTACGACCACACCTTCGGCAACGAGCGCTTCGCCGCCAACCACGTGGCGATCTACGGCCACACGCTGCTCCCCCGGCACTTCGACGAGCACGAGGCGCCGCGCCTCGCCGCCGCGCAGGCCGACCCCTCGCGCGAACCCGACAGGCAGTGGGCCGACGTGCACCTCACCCCGCCCTCGGTGCTCGTCGACGCGCCGCTCACGCTCGAGCTGGGCGGGCGCACCGTCGAGCTCATCCCGATCGAGCGCGGCCACACCGACACCGACCTGGCCGTGTTCGTTCCGGATGCGCGGGTGTGGTTCCTCGGCGACGTCGTCGAGCAGTCGGGGCCGCCGATGTTCGGTTCCGGCTCGTTCCCGCTCGACTGGCCGGCAGCCCTGCGCACGGTGCTCGGTCGCGTGGACCCCTCCGACGTGATCGTGCCCGGACACGGCGCGCCCGTCGACCGCGCGTTCGCCGAGCGTCAGGCCGACCAGCTCGAGTCGGTGGCCGCTCTCGTTCGCGAGTCGTACGCTGCGGGCGCATCCGCCGACGCCGCGGTGCTGCCGGCCGAACTGCTCGCCCTGTGGCCCGAGGCGTACCTGCGCTCGGCCCTGCGGGCGGGCCACGCCCAGCTCACCGCCCCCTGACACACCAGATCCGTCACTTTTCGCCCTACCCGAGGGTTTTTAGGGCGGAAAGTGACGGATCTGGTCTGCGCGGCGGGGGTGCCCGTTACTCGGGCAGGAACTCGCCCGCGACAATGGCGTCGGCATACTTGCGCACGTCAGGCCCCGGCTCATAGTCGATGAAGCGGTCTTTCAGGCGGCTGTTGAGCTCGGCGTAGGCCTCGTCGGAGGTGGCGTCGGCGTGCGAGCGGGCGACGTCCTCGACGGCCTCCCGCAGCACCGCGTCGGCGTCGTCGAGGATCTTGGCGCGGGCTTCGTCGTTCCAGCGGATGTCGGATTTCTGCATACGCCTCACGCTAGGCCGGTCATCGGAAGCCGCAAGGGGCCTGGGGCCGCCGCATCCGCTCTGTCACACCTCTATCGCACCGCTGCCCGCTGAGCGAGGATGGACGGGTGACCCACACCGAAATCACCGTGCTGAACTACACCGTCAACGCCGATGTCTACGCCCGCTACGGCGCCGACTTCGACCCCGAGGCGGTGAACGACGAGATCCTGCGCATCGTCAACGCCGAAGCGCCCGCGGGCGTGACCGTGTCGCGCAACGGCAAGGTGCTCGCCGAAGACGACGCCATCGAGGCGGCCCGCGCGTTCGACTGGGCCGGGCTGCTGAAGCGCATCGACCTCGACACCATCCTCGCCGAGCACGGGCGCTGACCCGGGGCGAGCACCCAAGGGCGAGCACCCGCCCGCAGTCTGCCCCCCCCCCCCCGAACGCCGCTTCACGGGGCCGCCGCAAAGCGTTCGGGGGGCAGAAGCGGGGGCGCCGTGAGCGCGCCCAGGCCTCAGCTCGCCGCGAGAAGCTCGAGGGTGTCGATCACCCGGTTCGAGAACCCCCACTCGTTGTCGTACCAGGCCACCACCTTCACGTGCCGCCCCTCGACCCGCGTGAGCGCCGAGTCGAAGATCGACGACGCCGGGTTGCCCGTGATGTCCGACGACACGAGCGCGTCGTCGCTGTACTCCAGGATGCCCGCGAGCGGCCCCTCGGCAGCGGTCCGGTAGGCCTCGAGCACCGCCTCACGGGTGACCTCGCGCGCCACGGTCGCGTTCAGCTCGACGATCGAGCCCACCGGCACCGGCACACGGATCGAGTCGCCCGAGAGCTTGCCGTCGAGCTGCGGCAGCACGAGCCCGATCGCCTTGGCCGCCCCGGTGGTGGTGGGCACGATGTTCACGGCGGCCGCGCGGGCGCGCCGGGCGTCGCGGTGCGGGGCGTCCTGCAGGTTCTGCTCCTGCGTGTAGGCGTGCACCGTGGTCATGAACGCGTGCTCGATGCCCGCCAGGGCGTCGAGCACCGCCGCCAGCGGGGCGAGGGCGTTCGTGGTGCACGAGGCGTTCGACACGATGCGGTGCAGAGCCGGGTCGTAGGCGTCGGTGTTCACCCCGAGGGCGAGCGTGACGTCGGCCCCGTCGGAGGGAGCACTGACGAGCACCCGGCCGGCCCCGGCGTCGAGGTGCGCACGGGCGGCCGACGCCGCGGTGAAGCGGCCGGTGGCCTCGAGTACGAGGTCGATGCCGAGTTCGGCCCAGGGCAGCTCGGCGGGGTCGCGCTCGGCGAGCACCCGGATGCGCCGCCCGTCGACCACGAGCACGTCACCCTCGACCGAGACGGGCCGGCCGAGCCGCCCGGCGGTGGTGTCGAAGGCGAGCAGCCGCGCGAGGGCGGCGGGCTCGGTGAGGTCGTTCACGGCGACCACCTCGAGGTCGGAGTCGCGCTCGAGCAGGGCGCGGAGGGCGTTGCGGCCGATGCGGCCGAATCCGTTGATGGCGATGCGGGTCATGGGGTTTCCTTTCGTCGACCCCAGATTCGCCGAGCCGACGGATGCGCGACAGCGGCGCCGAAGACACGGTGCGCAAGGATCGTGCCAGCCGTGCGGGCGTACCCCGCGCATCCGAACGGGCGCGCCCACCGCCCACTCCCCGGGCGCCCCGCGCCCACCGCCCGCTCCCTGGGCGCCCCTACGTGCCGCGCGAGAAGGTGCGCCGGTACTCGCTCGGTGTCGTGCCGAGGATGCGCTGGAAGTGCATCCTCAGGTTCGCCCCGGTGCCGAGCCCGACGTCGCCCGCGATCTGCTCGACGCTGCGCTCCGAGCGCTCGAGCAGTTCGCGCGCCACGTCGATGCGCGCCCGCAGAACCCACTGCATCGGTGTGTACCCGGTGTCGTCGGCGAACCGCCGCGAGAAGGTGCGAGGCGACACCGCCGCGTGCCGCGCGAGCGCCTCGAGACCGAGCGGCTCGTGCAGCCGCCGCAGCGCCCACTCCCGGGTGGCGGCGAAGCGTTCGCCGAGCGGCTCGGGAACGCTCCGCGGCACGTACTGCGCCTGCCCGCCACTGCGGTACGGCGCGGCCACCAGCCTCCTGGCCGCGTGGTTCGACGCCGCCACCCCCAGGTCGCCCCGCAGCACGTGCAGGCAGAGATCGAGGCCCGAGGCGGCGCCCGCCGAGGTGAGCACGCTGCCCTCGTCGACGAACAGCACGTTCTCGTCGACCTCGATGAGCGGATGCCGGGCGGCCAGCGCCCGGGTGTAGTGCCAGTGGGTGGTGGCCCGCCGCCCGTCGAGCAGCCCGGTCGCCGCCAGGGCGAAGGCGCCCGTGGAGATGGCAGCCAGCCGGGCACCGCGCGCATGGGCCGCCTGCAGCGCCTCGACCACGGCGGGCGGCGGGTCGTCGCGGTCGGGGTGCCGGTACCCCGGGATGAACACGATCTCGGCCCACTCCAGCGCCTCGAGCCCGTGCTGGACGTGCCACGACAGCCCGTCGCCTCCGGTCACGAGCCCCGGAGCCGCCCCGCACACGCGCACCTCGTAGGGCATGCTCGCCCGCGTCGTGAACACCTGCGCCGGAATGCCGACGTCGAGCGGTTTGGCCCCCTCGAGCACGAGCACGGCGACGCGGTGAAGAGCGGATGCGGCCACGTCACCCAGGCTACAAGCGGCGGGCGGAGCATCCGGAGCATTGTGAACCGCTGCCACCGCCTGGGTGAAGCGATGCTCGCTTGTGCGCGCGGCGGCGCGGCGCGAGGCTGAGCAGGTGCCCACCCGCGACCGCCTCCTCGCCGCCCTCGTGGCCGTGCTGTGGGGTGTGAACTTCGTGGCCATCCACTTCTCGCTCGAGCACTTCCCGCCGTTCTTCCTGGTGGCGCTGCGCTTTCTCGTGCTCGCCGTGCCGACGGTGCTGTTCGTGAAGTGGCCGGGCGTGAAGGTGCGCTGGCTGCTCGGCTACGGGCTGGGGTTCGGCATCCTGCAGTTCGCATTCCTCTACGCGGGCATGGCAGCCGGGATGCCGCCGGGCCTCGCCTCGCTCGTGCTGCAGGCGTCGGCGCCGTTCACCGTGGTGCTGGCCGCGGTGTGGCTGCGCGAGAAGCTCACGCTCGTGCAAGGGGTCGGCATCCTGATCGCGGTGGCGGGGCTCGGGGTGATCGCGGCGGAACGGGCCGGGGTGTCGGCGCTGCTGCCCGTCATCCTCACGCTCTGCGGGGCACTCGGCTGGGCGTTCGGCAACATCTGCAGCCGGCAGGCGAAGCCCGTGAGCCCGCTGGGCCTGACGATGTGGATGTCGGTGGTGCCGCCCATCCCGTTGCTGGCCCTCTCGCTCGCGGTCGAGGGCCCGGAGCGCATCGGCGAGTCGCTCGCCACCGCCTTCACCCTCGAGGCGCTGCCCGCCCTGCTCGGACTCGTGTACACGGTGCTGCTGGGCACCGTGGTGGGCTCGGGCATCTGGGTGACGCTGATGAAGCGCAACCCGTCGAGCCGCGTGGCGCCGTTCTCGATGCTCGTGCCGGTGGCGGGGTTCACGAGTGCGTGGCTGGTGCTGGGCGAGGTGCCGAACGTGGGCGACCTCGTGGGGGGCGCGATCGTGATCGTGGGAGTGTTCGTCGCGACGGCGGGATGGCCGCGGCGCCGGAGTCGTCGGTCACCGGCCAACCCGGTCGGGGCGCCCGACCGTGCGGCGGCGGCGCCGGTACCGGCAACGACGGAGATTCGGGCCGAAACCCGGTAACGACGGAGAACCTGCGGCGTGTCGCCGGGAGACTCCGTCGTTCGCCACGGGGCCGGTCCGGCCCGGCCCGACGGGTCAGAACGTGACGTGCTGGGTGATCCAGGCGTGCATCGCCACGGCCGCCGCCGCCGAGGCGTTGATCGAGCGGGTCGAGCCGAACTGCGAGATCTCCACCACCGCATCCGCCGCCGCGAGCGCCTCGGGCGAGAGTCCCGGCCCCTCCTGCCCGAATAGCAGCACGCAGCGCTCCGGGAACGCGAAGGTCTCGATGATCACCGACCCCGGCACGTTGTCGATGGCGATCACCGCCAGCGACGCGGCCCGCGCGAAATCGACGAAGCTCGCGACATCCGGATGATTCTGCACGTGCTGGTAGCGGTCGGTCACCATCGCGCCGCGCTTGTTCCAGCGGCGGCGGCCGATGATGTGCACGGTGTCGGCCGCGAAGGCGTTGGCGCTGCGCACGATCGAGCCGATGTTCATGTCGTGCTGCCAGTTCTCGATGGCCACGTGGAACGGATGCCGGTGCTCGTCGAGATCGGCCACGATCGCCGACATGCTCCAGTACCGGTAGCGGTCGATCACGTTGCGGGTGTCGCCCGCGGCGAGCAGCTCCGGGTCGTACCAGGGCGCATCCGGATGCTCGCCCACCCACGGCCCCACGCCGCCCGCGCTCAGCTCGTGGCTGGGGTTTCCGGATGCCGGTGCCGGCGCCTCACCGCCCGCCATCGCCTCCGCATCCGTCACCCGCCAAGGCTACCGTCGCCGCGAGCACTGCACCGGAGACCTACAGCCACCGGTTGCGCTTGAACACCCCGTACAGGATGCCGCCCATCGCCAGCATGCCCAGGATGGCGAGCGGGTAGCCGAACTCCCAGTGCAACTCGGGCATGTCGTCGAAGTTCATGCCGTAGATGGTGCCGATGAGGGTGGGAGCGAACAGGATGGCGGCCCACGCGGAGATCTTCTTCACCTCGTCGCCCTGCTTGATGCTCGTCTCCGAGAGCTTCCGGGTGTCGTCGGCGAGGGCGAGGCTCGCCTCGGAGATGCGGCGCATCTCGTCGTTCTGCTTCTGCGTGGTGAGCGTCGAGTGCACCGTGAGCGCGTTCTGCAACGTCGCCCGGAAGGCGTCGGCCTGGCCCGCCACGGAGAGCACGTGGTCGAGCACGTCGCGGAGCCCCCGCTGCACCTCGAGGTCGACCCCGTACTTGTCGGCACCGCGCAGCAAGGCCTCGAGCATCACGATCAGCGGATGCACGGCGCGCTGGAAGTCCATCACCTCGCCGAGCAGGTCGTAGATGCGGCGCGACACGTCGGGGTCGCCGCCGAAGAGCTGCTTCTCGATCTCGTCGATGTCGTTCTGCAGCCCGTGCACCACGGGGGTGTACTCGTCCACCACCTCGTCGACGATGGCGTACAGCACCGCCTCGGGGCCGAGCGCCAGCAGCTGGGGGTTCGTCTCGAGCCGGTGCCGCACAGCGGCGAGGTTCGGCGACTCGGCGTGCCGCACCGTCACCACGAAGCCGGGGCCGATGAACACGTGCACCTCGCCGAACTCGACCTCCTCGCTCTTGTCGACGTAGCGGGCGGGGCGCAGCACCACGAACAGGGTGTCACCGTAGCGTTCGAGCTTGGCGCGCTGGTGCCCGGTGAGCGCGTCTTCGACGGCGAGGTGGTGCAGACCGAACTCGGTCTCGAGCGAGTGCACCTCCTGCTCGTCGGGCCGGTAGAGGCCGATCCACGCCATGCCACCCGATTCGCGCATCAGCGCGTAGGTGTCGTCGAGGCTCTTCGGGGCGCGGGCACGCCGGCCGTCGACGTAGACGGCGTTGTCGATCAGGGGCATGGGTGAACCCTACGACGGCCGGGTGAACGTTCGTGGCGGGGCGGGGCGACGGATGCGCGGGGGCGGGGCCGCGGGGCCCGGCCGACAGCGGGCACCCCGCATCCCTCGGCGAACCGCCCCGCACCCGTCAGTGCAGCACCTTCAGCCCGATCACGCACCCCACGATCCCGAGCACCAGCAGCACGCGCGCGAGCGAGAACCCCTCGCCCCCGAACGCCATGCCGTAGATCACGGTGAGCGACGCGCCGATGCCCACCCACACGGCGTACGCGGTGCCCGTGGGCAGCTCACGCATGGCGAAGGCGAGCCCCGCCATGCTGGCCACGAGCCCGGCGCCGAACACCACCGTGGGCCAGAGCCTCGTGAGGCCCTCCGACTTGCCGAGTGCGGTGGCCCACACGGCTTCGAGCACTCCGGATGCGATCAGAACGATCCATGACATGACTGCAGACTCCTTCGAGTCAGTCTTGTCGCTGTCCGGGTACTGCTCCCTCGTCCGGGTGCCTTCGCTGGCCCTGCCATCCTGTCAGCCGCCCCTGCGCACCCCCTGTGCACCCGCCCCTCGGCCCGCGGTTGGGTCGCAAAAAGACGTGTTCAGCGCCGCATCAGCACGACTTTTCGCGACGCACCGGCGGGGTCAGGCGCCCGTGATGGTCAGCGCGATGAGCAGCACGTTGAGGGCCACGATGAGGGCGGCGACCGTCCACGAGACGATTCGCACCGGCATCCGATCGGCGAAGTCGCCCATCACGCGTGCATCGCCGGTGAGACGGATGAGGGGGATCAACGCGAACGGGATGCCGACCGACAGCAGCACCTGACTCAGCACCAGGGCCCAGGTGGGGTCGATGCCGGCCGCCAGCACGGCGAGCGCGGGGATGAGCGTGACCACGCGGCGCACCAGGATGGGCACCCGGACGGTGAGCAGCCCCTTCATGATCACCGAGCCGGCGTAGGCGCCCACGCTGGTCGACGCGAGTCCGGATGCGAGCAGCCCGATGGCGAAGATCGTCGCGATCACGGGGCCGAGGGCGGCGTCGATGGCGGTGTACGCGCCGGGGATGGTGTCGGTTCCGGCGACTCCGCGCAGGCTCGCGGCGGCCAGCAGCAGCATGGCGATGTTCACCACCCCCGCGATGAACAGGGCGATCAGCACGTCACCCCGGGTGGCCCGCAGCAGCGTGCGCAGCCGAGACGGCGACGGCGCGAACGTGCCGGAACCGACGTCGGGTACCGACGGGGTTTCGGGGCCGATCACGGGAACGACGGAGGCCCGATCCGCCATCGCCCAGAACATCCGTCGTTGCCGGGGCGACGGCGGGGTCGGGTGGGGGCCGGTCGTGAAGTCCGTGAGCTCCGCCACTCGGGCGTAGGCCGCGTGGTGGCGGTCTCGGGCGAGCGCCGAGTGCAGGTAGATGGCGTGCGGCATCACGGTCGCCCCGAGCATGCTCGCCGCCAGCAGCACGGTCGGCGCGCCCTCGAACCGCGGCACCAGCCCGCCCGCGGCCTCGGGCCAGTCGATCGGCGACACCACCGTTCCCGCGAGGAAGCCGATCGCGATCACCGCCAACAGCCCCATGATCACGAACTCGAAGGTGCGCTGCCGCCGCGACGACTGCACCAGCAGCAGCCCCATCGACACCACGCCCACGATCAGCCCGCCCACCACCAGCGGCAGCCCGAACAGCAGGTTCAGCGCGAGCGCCCCGCCGATCACCTCGGCGATGTCGGTGGCCGCCGCCACCACCTCGGCCTGCACCCAGTACGCCCGCCGCGTGGCCGGCCGCGCCCGGGCCCCCACGTGCTCGGGCAGCGTGCGCCCGGTGACGATGCCGAGCTTCGCCGACTGGAACTGGATCAGCATGGCCATCAGGTTGGCCAGCACCAGCACCCAGACCAGCAGGTACCCGTACTGGGCGCCCGAGGTGAGGTTCGCGGCGACGTTTCCCGGATCGACGTAGGCGATCGACGCCACGAACGCCGGCCCGAGCATGGCCGCCGCGTGCCACCACCGGGGCCGGGCGACGGATGCGCCCGCGCCGTCGGCCGGCCGGTTCCCCGAAGCGGCCCCCGCACTCCCCGCGCGTCCTCGCACCTGATTTTTAGGCATGCCTAAAAATTAGCACGATCGTCGAACCTGTCCAGGGGTTGCGCGGATGACGTGCGCAACCCCGTTCGCTCAGGTCGGCCGGAAGCGACAATGGAGCATGACCACTGCCCCGACATCCGTGCTTCCACCCCTGCTCTGGGCCGGCGGCTACACGCCCGAGTTCGGCGGGCGCGGGCGGGGGCTGACGCCGCTCGCACCGGTTCCGCCGGCCACCGCTGCCACGCCCGGCACCGATGCGGGAGGTGGGCTGCGGGTGGCGGCAGACGCTCTGCAGGTGCCGTCGCCGAGCTTCGTGGTGGCGCATCCGTCGTCGCCCGTGCTATACACCGCCGACGAGTCGCGCGCGACGGTGTCGGCGTTCGCGGTCACCCCGGGTCGCCCGACCGGGCTCGCCGCCCTCGGACCGTCGCGGGACGCCGGTCCGGCGGTGTGCCACGTGGCGGTCGATCCGGAGGGGCGGTTCGTCACCGCCGCCTGCTGGGGCGACGGGAGCGTGCTGCTGTACCCCGTGGCATCCGACGGCTCGCTGATCGAGCCCCGGCGGGCGCCCGCCGCCGCCGACCCGCACGCCGCGACCCGCCCGCCGTTCGATGCCCGCACCGACGGCCCGCCCTCCAGCCGCGCCCATCTGACGCTCGCGCTCGGCCGCACCGCCGGCGGCGACCGCCTCGTGGTGTCGACCGACCTCGGCTACGACCTGCTGCGCTTCTGGACGGTGGCCGACGGCCGGCTCGAGCTCGTGCCGGCCGGCGAGGTGGTGCTGCCGCTCGGCTGCGGTCCGCGGCATCTGGTGCGGCTGCCCGACGAGCGGCTGCTCGTGGTCACCGAGTACTCCGTGCAGGTGCTGGTGCTCGAACCGGTTCCGGCGGGCGACCGCGACCGCGCATCCGCCCCCTATCGCCTCGCGGGCGCGGTGCCCGTGCTCGCCGCGGGGCCCGCCGAGGGCGACACCGGCGCCGAGATCGCCCTGTCGACGGATGCGCGCCACGCCTACGTGGGCATTCGCGGCAGCGACCGCATCGTGACCCTGGGTGTCGACGGCCCCGAGCCCCGGCTGCTCGGTGACGTCGCGAGCGGCGGACGCACCCCCCGCCACCATCTCGTCGTGGGCGACCGCCTGCACGTGGCGCACCAGGACTCCGACGAGATCACCACCCACCACCTGGGCCCCGACGGCCTGCCCGCCGGCATCGTCGCCCGCCTGCCGCTGGGCTCGCCCACCGTGCTGGCGGTGGCTCCCACCCCCTGACCGCCCGTGCAGCCTGCAGGCACCGCGCAGCCCGCGGCTACGCCCGCGTCGGCACCGCCTCGACCACCCGCCCGTCGACGATCGTCACCACCCCGTGCATGCGCGGCAGGTGCGCCCGGTCGTGCGTCACCAGCAGCGTCGACGTGCTCCGCTCCGCCGTGAGCCGCAGGATGAGCTCCATGATCTCCGCGCCCCGCTCCTGATCGAGCGCGCTCGTGGGCTCATCGATCAGCAGCACGCTCGGGTCGTTCATCAGGGCCCGCGCGATGTTCACGCGCTGGCGCTGGCCGCCCGAGAGCTGGTGGGGCCGCTTGCCGGCGTGGTCGGCGAGACCGACAGCCTCCAGCAGCTCTCCGGCCCGTGCCGATGCCACCCTCCGGCCCCGACGGCCGCCCCCGCCGAGCTCCCGCATCACGGCAAGCTGCTCCTCCGCGGTGAGCGACGGGATGAGGTTCGGCTGCTGGAAGACGATCCCCACGCTGCGCCGCCGCAGCTCGGTCGCCTCGCCCGCGCTGAGAGCCGTCGCATCCGTGCCGTCGATGAGCACCCGCCCGGAGTCGGGCCGGATGAGCGTGGCGGCGACGGCCAGCAGGCTCGACTTGCCCGAGCCGCTCGGCCCCACGATGCCGGTGACGGTGCCCGGCCGTGCCGTGAGGGTGACGTGGTCGACGGCGGTGAGCCGCGCATCCCCGTCGGGAAAGGTGAGGGTGACGTCGTCGAGTCGGATCATCGGGTGCTCCCCAGAGCGGTCAGCGGGTCGGCGGAGGTGACGGAACGAAGAGCGGATGCGGCGCCGATCAGCCCGAGCAGCACCATCAGCCCGCCCGGCAGCAGCGTGGTGAGCGGGCTGAGCAAGAAGGGCAGCGCCGTGCCGGCGAGCGCCCCGAAGAGCACTACCAGCCCGAGCCCCGCGCCGATGCCGGCGAGAAGAACGACGAGGGCCTGCCCGAGCGCGTCGCGCACGAGCCAGCCCGTGCCGGCCCCGAGCGCCTTGAGCACGGCGATGTCGCCCTTGCGCTGCATGGTCCACACGGTGAAGAAGGCACCGATCACGAGCCCGGAGATGCCGAAGAGCAGCGTCACCATGAGCAGCAGCGATCCGATCTCCGACCGGAAGGCGCTCAACGCGGTGAGCGAGCCGAGCTGCGTCTCGGAGACGGTTGCGTTCGCGGCGTCAGCGGCCGCCCAGTCGGCGCTGCCGGTGACGGCGAGCACGGTGGCGTAGGCGTCGGGCGTGCCGGTGGCCGCGGCGGAGGCCTGCCAGTCGTGCAGCGTCATCTCGACGACGGGGGTGTGGCTGTACCAGGCCTCGCCGCCGACGCTCTCGACGGTGTAGGCGGTACCGGCGATGGTGACGCTGTCGCCCACCCCCACCGCGAGTTCGAAGGCTGCCGTGGCCGAGAGTCCGAGGCGGCCGTTCCGGGTGGGGGCGCCGGCGTCGAAGCCGGGCTCGACGCCGAACACGGCCACCGCGGTGCGGGCGGCGCGGCCGGTTCCGGCGTCGGCACCGGCGGCACCCTCGGCCTCGGTGTCGTCTCCGGCCTGAGCTCCATCACCGGCCTGGGCCCGGGTCTGGCTGATGCCGACGGGCCGCACCGCGGTGATGCCCGCGGTCGACGCCCATCCGGCCGCCTGCTGCGGGCTGATCGACGAGTCGGAGAAGCTCGCGCTGCCGCCCTCGGTGGGGGCCGAGAACACGATCCGGTCGCCCGGGATCGCCAGCACGGCCGAGATGTTCTGCGTGGCGAGCCCGCCGGTGAGGCCGCTGAGAAAGCCGACGAGCACGGTGATCAGCGCCACCACCGAGCCGATCAGGATGAAGCGCCCCCGGGCGAAGCGCAGGTCGCGGAGTGCGACGAACATGAGTGGTCCTCTCCCGCCACCTGGTCGGCGGCAGGTTCCACTCTTCCGGCGTGAGCGACGGACATCATCGGCCGCCCGGACGGCGTTCGGCGGCCGGATGGCGGGTGACCGATTCGTTCTTTCGGACGATGCCTCCCGCGGGGCGGCGCGTAAAATTCCGACCATGGCCCATACCCCGCTGACCCCGGTGTTCGTGGGGTTGCGCACGGGGTTGCACGTGCTGTTCGTGGGGCTCGCGGGGCTCGCGATCGTGCGGGGAGCGCTCGCCCCCGGCGGGTCGGGCGGGGTGGTGGTGGGGCTCGGCGTGCTGCTGCTCGTCACCTACGCGGCCGGCGGGATGCTCGCCCGACGGGGCGCGGCGCCGACCCAGCGCGAAGCGGCGGTCCCCGGGCGTCCAAGCGCGGCGCCTGCCAGGCGCAGCGGCACGGCGCGCCTGCGGAGCCTCCTCTGGCTCGGCGCCATCACGCTCGAGTGGATGGCGCTCGTCTGGCTCACGCCCGAGGCGGCCTACCTCGTCTTCCCCCTGTTCTTCCTCTACCTGCACCTGCTCGGCCGGTGGTGGGGCCCGGCGGCCATCGTCGCGTCGACCGCGGTCGCCATCGTGGCCCTCGGACTGCACGGCGGGTGGAGCGTGGGCGGGGTGGTCGGCCCGCTCGTGGGAGCCGGCGTCGCCCTCCTCATCGGACTGGGCTACCAGGCGCTCGCCCGCGAGGCCGAACAGCGCGAGGCCCTGATGCAGACCCTCCTGCTCACCCAGAGCCGGCTCGCCGCCACCGAGCACGAGTCGGGCGTGCTCGCCGAACGCGCGCGGCTGGCCCGCGAGATCCACGACACCCTGGCCCAGGGCCTGTCCAGCATCCAGATGCTGCTGCACGCGGCCGAACGCGCCGACCCCGAGCGGCCGGGGGTCGAGCACATCCGACTGGCCCGCGAGACGGCGGCCGCCAATCTGGCCGACGCCCGCCGCTTCATCCGCGAGCTCACGCCGCCCGACCTCGACGACCGGGGGCTCGGCGGCGCCCTCCGGCAGCTCGCCGCCGAGCAGTGGGCCGCGCAGAACCTGCGCGTCGAGGTGCGGGTCTCCGACACCCTCGATCTGCCGATGCCCGTGCAGACCGCCCTGCTGCGCATCGCCCAGGGCGCGATCGCCAACGTCATCCAGCACGCCGACGCCTCGGGCGCCACCATCACCCTCACCACCGATCCCGCGGGCCTGCGCTTCACCGTCGCCGACGACGGCCGCGGTTTCGACCCCCGGGAGGCGTCAGGGCCACGCAGCACCTCCGACTCGTTCGGGCTGCGCGCCACCCGAGAGCGCGTCGACCAGCTCGGCGGCACACTCACCGTGGAGTCGTCGCCCGGCCACGGAACCTCGCTCGTCGTCGACCTCGCTGCCGAGAGGGTCTCATGATCCGGCTCGTGATCGCCGACGACCACCCCATCGTGCGGGCCGGCCTCGTGGCCCTGTTCGCCCTCGAGCACGACTTCGAGGTCGTGGGCCAGGCCGCGACGCCCGACGAGGCGGTGGCCGTGGTCGAGCGTGAGAACCCCGACGTGGTGCTGATGGACCTGCAGTTCGGGGCCTCGGTCTCGGCGACCGGGGCCGACGCCACCCGCCGCATCCGGGCCCTGGATGCCGCGCCCTACGTGCTGGTGCTCACCAACTACGACTCCGACGCCGACATCCTGAGCGCCGTGGGCGCCGGTGCGAGCGGGTATCTGCTGAAGGATGCGCCGCCGCACGAGCTCAGCGCCGCCGTGCGCGCGGCCGCCGGTGGCGAGAGCGCGCTCGCCCCCGTGATCGCCTCGCGCCTGCTCGACCGGATGCGGGCACCGCAGGCGAGCCTCAGCGCCCGCGAGACCGAGGTGCTCGAGCTGGTGGCGGCCGGCCGCTCGAACACCGAGGCGGCCGCCGACCTGTTCGTGAGCGAGACGACGGTGAAATCGCACCTGGCCCACATCTTCACCAAGCTCGGGGTGTCCTCGCGCACGGCCGCGGTGTCGGCGGCGCGGCGACGCGGCATCCTGCGCTGACGCGGCGCACGGCGAGCCCGCTTAGGGTTGAGGCGTGACCTCTGCCGCCCCGCTGAACGCCGCCTCGCTCGAATTCGTGACCGTGCGCCACCTGGCCACGCTGACCACGCTGCTCGCCGACGGGTTCCCGCACGTGGTGCCGGTGGGCTTCACGTTCGAACCCGCCCCGGCCACCGACGGCGACCGGGGCGCCGACGCTCCGACGGCGGGC
Organism: Herbiconiux liangxiaofengii; assembly: GCF_041927335.1. Lineage (NCBI taxonomy): Bacteria > Bacillati > Actinomycetota > Actinomycetes > Micrococcales > Microbacteriaceae > Herbiconiux > Herbiconiux liangxiaofengii. The sequence goes on from NZ_JBHFHD010000008.1 coordinate 485,237, forward strand.
GGCATCGGCACGGTGCGCATCATCACGAACGGCCCGTCGCAGAAGGTGCTCAACGTGCGCCGCGACGGCCGCGCGAGCGTCTGCCAGGTCGACGGTGCGCGCTGGATCACCCTTGCCGGCACCGCCCGCATCCTCGACGACCCGGCCGATGTGGCCGACGCCGTCGCCCGCTACGCCGAGCGGTACCGCACCCCGCGCGAGAACCCCGAGCGCGTCGTGATCGCCATCGACGTCGACCGCGTGATGACCTCGAGCCTCCTCACCGCCTGACCCGCCCGGCAGCCGACCCGCCCGGAAGTCGACCCACCCGAGGTCGACCCGCCCCGAGGTCGACCCGCCCCACGCCCACGGAGCGCGAACGCGCCCCCGGGCGCGCACGCACCACCCGATCGCGCTACCCGGCCGGGCGCGGGGCGCCCGCCACACCCTCGAGCAGCCCGCGCACGCGGTGCGGCATCGCCTCGACCAGTGACAGCGCCGTGTTCGTGCGCATCACCCCCTCCACCCGCAGCATGCGGCTGGTGAGACTGTGCAGGTGCTGCGGGTCGCGCGCCACCACCTTCGCGAGCAGGTCGGCGTCGCCGGTGGTGGCGTGCATCTCCACGATCTCGGGGATCTCGGCCAGACTCGCCATCGCCTCATGGTCCGACGCCTGGCTGATGGCGATCCACACGAACGCCACCAGCGGGTACCCGAGTGCTGCCGGCGCCACCCGCTTGCTGAACGAGCCGAGGGCCCCGCTCGTGGTCATCCGTCGCAGCCGCGCGTGAACGGTGTTGCGCGCCACTCCGAGGGTCTGCGCCAGGTGCAGCACCGAGGCGTCGGGGTTCTCGTCGAGGGCGAGCAGGATGCGGGCGTCGAGATCGTCGAGCTGGGTCACGCTGGTCATTCTGCCAGCTCAGCGCCCCGGATGACGCAATCTGCTCAATGGGAGCGAGGCGATTTGTGCGCGTGCACATCCGTTCGCACACTGGCATCATGCCCACCCACGACCTGCCCCGCCCGCGCGCCTCGGTTCTCGACCTGCCCGCCTACGTCGCCGGCCGCCGAGCCGAGTCGGAGCTCACCGCCGCCCTCGCCTCGAACGAGAGCCACCACCCGCCCCTGCCCGCCGTGCTCGACGTGCTCGCGCACTCGAGCGCGAGCGTGAACCGCTACCCCGATCCGTCCGCGACCGCCCTGCGGGAACGCCTCGCCGAGACCCTCGGGGTGTCGGTCGACGAGACGGTGGTGGGGCCGGGCAGCACGGGGGTGCTGCAGCAGATCGTCACCTCGCTCTGCGACCCGGGCGACGAGGTGGTGTTCGCCTGGCGCTCGTTCGAGGCCTACCCGATTCTCACGCGGCTGGCCGGCGCGGTGCCGGTGCCCGTGCCGCTGCTCGCCGACGAGGGGCACGACCTCGACGCCATGGCCGCCGCCGTCACCGAGCGCACCCGCGTGGTGCTGCTGTGCAGCCCGAACAACCCCACGGGGGTGTCGCTCGGCGCGAAGGCCGTGGAGTGGTTCCTGCAGCGGGTTCCGTCGTCGGTGCTCGTGGTGATCGACGAGGCGTACGTGGAGTACTCCGAGGGCGGTGCCGCGGGCCGGGTCGACTCGATCGCGCTCTTCCACCGCCATCCCAACGTGTGCGTGCTGCGCACCTTCTCGAAGGCCTACGGTCTGGCCGGCCTGCGCGTGGGCTACGCCGTCGCGGCACCCCTCGTCGCCGACGGACTCCGCCGCTCCGGCATGCCCTTCGCCGTCAGCGCGCTCGCCCAGCGGGCGGCCCTCGTCTCGCTCACCGCCGAGGCCTCGGCCCAGATGCGCGCCCGCGTGGCCGAGGTGGTCGCCGAGCGCGGCCGCGTGGTGGCCGTGCTGCGCGACCGCGGGTGGCGCGTGCCCGACAGCAGTGCCAACTTCGTCTGGCTGCGCATGCCCGACGCCGCTCGCGAGGCCCTCGTCGAGCTGCTCGCCGCCCACCACATCCTCGTGCGCGGCTACCCGGGCGACGGCGTGCGCATCTCGCTGGCCGACCGCGCCTCGAACGACCGGGTGCTGGCGGTGCTCGCCGGTCTCGATCCGCACGCCACCCAGACGACGGATGCGCCCGCAGCCGTGCCGGCCGCCGGCGAACCCTCGGCGGCGGAGGTTCTGGCGTGACGACGTCGGGGCCCACCACGGGTGCCGACCCGCACGGCCCCGCCGCGGCATCCGCCCCCGTCGCGAAGCGCGGCCCCCTGGCGCACTCCCCCGCCGAAGACGTGCTCGGCGTGCTGACCGGAACGTTCACGGCCTCGCTCGGCCTGTTCCTGCTCAAGTCGAGCGGGGCCGTCACCGGCGGCACCGCCGGCTTCGCCCTGCTGCTCAGCTACGTGCTGCCGCTGCCCTTCGGCGTCGTGTTCTTCGCCGTGAACGTGCCCTTCTTCGCCCTCGCCGCCTGGAAGAAGGGCTGGAGCTTCACCCTCCGCACCGCCGCCAGCGTGGCGCTGCTGTCGGTGTTCTCGCTGGTGAACCCGCTCGCCATCGGACTCGACCGGCTCGACCCGGTGTTCGCAGTGCTGGCCGGAAACCTGCTCGCAGGCATCGGGCTGCTGGTGCTGTTCCGGCACCGATCGAGTCTCGGCGGGTTCAACATCCTCGCGCTGATCGCGCAGGAGAAGCTCGGCTGGCGCGCGGGCTACGTGCAGATGGCGCTCGATCTCGCGGTGGTGCTGTGCGCCTTCGCGGTGGTTCCGCCGCTGACGGTGCTGCTGTCGGCCGCGGGCGCGGTGCTGCTCAACCTCGTGCTCGCCCTCAACCACCGCCCCGGCCGGTACACGGGCGCCTGATCCGATCCCGCAACGCCCGCCCGAGGTCGCCGCTGACCGCGGCGCGCGCATCCGGAGCCCCCGTCACGACCAGCAGGTAGGTCTGCTCGCCGGCTTCGGCCGGGCCGGGCCCCGTGCCGGCCGCCGAGCCGGGCGTCACCTTCCACCCCAGGCGCGCCTCCTCGACCTCCGGATGCCCGCCGAACACGTCGGCGAGCGCCTGCTCCATGCCCGGCGGAACGTGCGCGGGGCGACCCACCAGAACCTGCGTCTCCTTCTCGATGACGATGGGGTCGAGCGTCGCGGCGCCGTCGAGCAGCTGGCCGATCTCGCCGGGGAGGAACATCTTGCCGTGCGCGGAGTGCGGGTTGAGCACGAGGGTGGCGCCGCGGGTCATCTGCCACAGGATGCGGCACGGCAGGGCGATGAACCGCGCCTGGAAGCCGGGCACGGCGGCGATGGTCTCCTGCAGGCGGGCTTCCGAGGTGTAGAACGGCTGGGCGCGGGATCCGTCGGCGTCGAGCAGATCGGCGAGATCGGCCACCTGACCCGATCCGTCGGGGCCGGGGGCGATCGTGCCGGGCACCAGCACCGTCGACTCGAGCAGCTCGGTGACGAAACGGGGCGCGGCCGTCGGGTCGTTCGCGGCGGCGGCCAGCAGGGCCTCGATCTCGGCGGCGTCGGCCGCTGCCCGGCCCGGGTCTCCAGTGGCATCGTCCATCCCCCGACCCTACCCAGGCCCTCGCCGAGCGCTCCCGCACAACCCGCGCCGCGCCCACGCACGACCCGCCGAGTTGCGCCAAATCGCCATCACAACGCGCCCGAGCGGGCATTTCGGCGCAACTCGGCGAGACCCCACCCCTCGCTAGGCTGGTGCATCATGAGCCAGGACACGGCCACCGAGAACTATCTCAAGGCCATCTACGCCCACACCGAGTGGCAGCCCGTGCCCATCAGCCCCTCGGTTCTCGCGGGGCGGCTCGGGGTGGCACCCTCGTCGGTGACCGAGATGGTGAAGAAGCTGGCGGCGGGCGGGCTGCTCACGCACGTGCCCTACGGTCCGCTCACGCTGACCCCCGAAGGGCGCCGCCGCGCGGTGGGCGTGGTGCGCCGGCACCGGCTGATCGAGACCTGGCTCGTGCGCGAGATGGGCTACGACTGGGACGAGGTGCACGACGAGGCCGAGGTGCTCGAGCACGCCCTCAGCGACCGCCTGCTCGACGCCATCGACGACCGCCTCGGTCACCCGGCGCAAGACCCGCACGGCGACCCCATTCCCTCTGCGCTCGGCGTGGTCCCCTCGTTCGACGCGCTGCTGCTCGCCGATGCCCGGCCCGGCCACGAGGGCCGCGTCGTGCGCATCAGCGATCGCGACCCGGCGCTCCTTCGGGCCCTGGCGGCCGACGGCATCGGTCCGGGGTCGGCGGTGCGGGTGGTCTCGGGTGAGCGTCCCGCCACAGCTCCGGATGCGCCGGAGCCCGTGCGCCTCGCCCTGGTCGAGCGGCCCCCGTCGGCCGCCCCCGGCTCCGCCGGGGCGTCCACCACCGCCACAGCGGCCGCCCCCGGCAGCGTCGTGCCGCCTGAGGCGCTCGACGCCATCTGGCTCACGCCCTGACCGTGACCGGAGTCCCGTCCGGCTTGTCGCCATCGGGGGAGCGCAGTGCGCGGCGGCCCGGCCGGATGCGCAGCACGTCGCGCTGCCCCGACCGACCAGGGACGCGGCATCCGTCGACCTGCGCCGGAGACGAGCGGCGTCAGCGGCGTCAGCGGCGCACGGCCGCCTCGACCACCGACAACCGGCCGAGGTTCGCCGCGTACTCGGCCGCCGCGTGCCCGACGATCTCGTCGACCCGGTCGATCTGGCCGGCCACGAAGTACAGCCCCCGGCCCGGAACGATCGCGCCGAGCTCCACGAGCAGCGGCGCCAGGGTGACGGTGGGCGCGAGCGAGTGCGTGAGGTCGCCGCCGGTGTGCACGGGGATGGCGGTGACCCCGGCCAAGCCGTTCGCCGGGTACCGGTCGAGGAACGCCTTGAGCAGGCCGGTGTACGACGCCTTGTAGGTGGGGGTCGCGAACACGGCGAGATCGCTCGCCGCCACGCGATCGTTGAGGGCCCGAACCTCGGCCGACGCCCAATCGAACACCGATCCGCTGTGGTCGGCGAGCTCGACGACCTCGAGCTCGTACCCGCCCGGCTCGAGCAGCTTCTGCACGAGGGTCTCGGCCACGGTCCGCGTGCGCGACCCCGCTCGCGGATTGCCGACCACGATCGTCACCTGCAGCACCATCCCGCACTCCCTCTGGCGCCCTTGCGCCGCTCGCCCGCCCAGTATCCCCGCCCGACCCCGGGCCCACGGGGGTTGAGTCGCAAAAAGTCGTGCTCACGCCCCCGTGAAGACGACTCTGCGCGACGCAACACGCGCGTCAGCGTGGGGAGGGGCGTCAGCGCAGGGAGGTGAGGGCTGTCACGCTGGCTTCCAGGGCGTCGGCCGCCGCTGCCAGGTCGGCCGGGGACGTGTCGGCAGAGAACGTGAAGCGCACCGCGGTCTGCGCCACGGCCGGGGGCAGCCCGATCGCGAGCAGCACCGGAGAGGGCTCGTCGTCGCCCGCCGCGCACGCCGAGCCGCTCGACACGGTCACGCCGCGCTCCTCGAGCCCCAGCAGCACCGCCTCCCCGGCCGTCCCCGGAAACACGAACGACGCGTGCGACGGCAGCCGCCGCTCGGGGTGCCCGGTCAGTCGCGCGCCCTCGACGCGGGTCAGCACGTCCCGGATGAACGCGTCGCGACGAGCCGCGACCCGTTCGATCCCCCGGGCATCCGGCGTCGGGGCCGCGCCCGCCCCCGCCTCTGCCGCAGCCGCGCGCACATCGGCACCCGACGCCGCGCCTGCAGCCGAACCCGACGCCGCGCCTGCATCCGGGCCGGCCCTCGAACCGGCCACCGACGCCAGCTCCACCGCCCGCGCCAGCCCCACCGCGAACGCCACGTTCTCGGTGCCCGACCGCCGCCCGCGCTCCTGACCGCCCCCGTGCAGCACCGGCTCCAACGGATGACGCTGCCGCACGACGAGCGCCCCCACCCCCTTCGGGGCCCCGAGCTTGTGCCCCGAGATGCTCACCGCGTCGACGCCGAGCGAGCCCGGCCGCACGTCGAGCCAGCCCGCGGCCTGCACCGCATCCGTGTGCACGGGGATGCCGTGCAGATGCGCGAGTCCGGCCAGCTCGCCGACAGGCTGCACCACGCCGATCTCGTTGTTGGCGAGCATCACGCTGGCGAGGGTGGTGTCGGGGCGGAGGGCCGCGGCGAACGCGTCGGGCTGCACGAGCCCGTCACCGTCGACGGGCACCACCGAGAGCTCGAAGCCGTGCACGCGGTGCAGATACTCGGCCGACTCGACCACCGCCGGATGCTCGATGGCGCTCAGCACGAGGTGCCGGCCCCGGGGGTTCCCGAGCGCGAGCCCCTTCACGGCGAGGTTGGCGGCCTCGGTTCCGCCCGAGGTGAAGATCACCTCCGCGGGGCGGCAGTCGAACCATTCCGCCACCGTGCTGCGGGCGGCGGCGAGCGCCCGCGCGGCCGAGCGACCGGCGGCGTGCTGGCTCGAGGGGTTGCCGAACTCGCCCGTGAGGTAGGGCCACATGGCCTCGAGCACCTCGCGGCGCACGGGGGTGGTGGAGGCGGCGTCGAGGTAGATCACGGGCGGCCCACGCGGCCCGGGGGGGTGTCGGGGCCGGTGTCGGGGCCGGGGCCTGCCGGGCCGTCCGCCGCATCCCCGAACCGAGCGTCGAACCGCACGTCGAGCCCCAGGTCCAGCGCCCGGACGCTGTGCGTCAGCGCTCCCACTGAGATCAGATCAACCCCGGTGCGCGCGATGTCCCCCACCGTCGCGAGGTTCACCCCGCCGCTCGCGTCGACGAGCGCCCGGCCGCCCACCAGCGCCACCCCGGCCCGCAGCTCGTCGATCGAGAAGTTGTCGAGCAGCACCGTGTCCACCCCGCCGGCGAGCACGGGCTCGATCTGGTCGAGGCGGTCCACCTCCACCTCGAGGTGCGTGGTGTGCGACAGCTGCGCCCGCACCGCACGGATGGCGGCCCCCAGATCACCCCGGTGCCGTCGGGCCAGCACGGCGAGGTGGTTGTCCTTCGCCAGCACCGCATCCGACAACGAGAACCGGTGGTTGTGTCCGCCCCCCGCCCGCACGGCCGCACGGTCGAACGCCCGCAGCCCGGGAACCGTCTTGCGCGTGTCGACGATGCGCGCCGACGTGCCGGCCACGGCGGCCACGTATCGGGCGGTCTCGGTGGCGATGCCGCACATCCGCTGCACGAAGTTCAGGGCCACCCGCTCGGCCCGCAGCACCCCGCGCGCCGGCCCCGACACCTCGGCGAGCACGTCTCCGGCGTCGAACCGAGCGCCCTCGGGCACCAGAACCGACGAACGGATGCGCGGGTCGACCAGCCGCATCGTCGCCTGCCACACCTCGCCCCCGCTGAACACGCCGGGCTCACGCGCCACCAGCACCGCGTCGACGCCGGCATCGTCGGGGATGAGCAGCTCCGAGGTGAGGTCGCCCCACGGCGCGTCCTCGGCAAGCGCGCGGGTGACGACGTCGTCGATGATCTGGGTGGTGAGCATCAGGCGTGCACCTCGTGTTCTCTCTGATGGGTGGTGCCGGTCGAGTCGATGGCGGATGCCGTCACCGCGCCCGCGGTCGCGCCGCCGGACCTCTCCGGGTGGCCTGACTCCCGGGCCACCGCCCCACCGGTCGCGCTCGCCGCGCTCTCGGGGGAGGCAGCGCTCCGGGCGGCGACCACCGCGGCGACGGTCGGATGGCGGGACACCGTCAGCTCGCCGTCCGCACCCGCCGTCACGGCGAGGTGCTCGGCGAAGAGCGGCGACGTCTCCGGGAAGTCGAGGCGCGAGTGCGCCCCGCGCGACTCCTCTCGGGCCAAGGCGGCCTCCACGATCGCCCGCGCGACGAGCACCATCCCGGCCGTCTCGAGCCGCTCGACGTCGGTGATCCCCGCCGTGGGAACCTCATAGGCCGCCAGCCGCTCCCGCGCCGCGCGCAGCCCCTCGGCACTGCGCACCAGCCCCACCTGCCGCCAGAGCAGCTCCTGCAGAGCCTGCCGCGTCGGCACGTCCGGCGCCGCCTCCGACCGCACCTCCGACCGCGTCGTCTCCGACCTCCGGCCCGCCCGTTGCGCCCCTGCCCTGGGATGCCGGACCGCACCCGTTCCCGCTCCCATACCGGAAGTCGACGCGCCCTCCCCGGCGGCCGCCGCATCCGCCTCTGGGCCTGCGCCCGCCACACCCGTCTCGGGCTCCTCGCCCGCCGCCGCATCCGCCCACGCCACGCCGCCCGCCGCCCCGGCCACCGGCGCGAGCGCGAGCTCACCCCGCAACACCACCTCACCCCGCAACGCCACCTCACCCCGCAGCGCCGCCGCGCACCGGTGCGCGAACACCGCGGCCTCGAGCAGCGAGTTCGACGCGAGCCGGTTCGCCCCGTGCGCGCCCGTGCACGCCGTCTCCCCCACCGCGAACAGGCCCGGCAGCGACGTGCGGCCGTCGAGGTCGGTGGCCACGCCGCCCATCCAGTAGTGCGCGGCCGGGGTCACGGGAACGGGTTCGCGGGTCCAGTCGTAACCCGCCTCCCGGCACGCCGCCGTGATGGTCGGGAACCGCTCCGCGAGCCCCTCGATCCCCGTCGCGTCGAGCTCGACCGGCGCCCCGGTGGCGAGCATCTCGGCGGCGATCGCCCGGGCCAGCACGTCACGGGGCGCGAGCTCGGCGAGCGGATGCACGCCCACCATGAACCGCTCCCCGCGGCTGTTGCGCAGCACGGCCCCCTCGCCGCGCACCGCCTCCGACACCAGGAACGCCCCCGGCGCCGCCAACGCCGTCGGGTGGAACTGCACGAACTCCGCGTCGGCCAACGCGGCCCCCGCCCGCAGCGCCGCCGCCGCTCCGTCGCCGGTGCTCACGGCCGGGTTCGTCGTCATCGGGTACACCTGACCCAGGCCCCCGCTCGCCAGCACGACGGCGGCGGCCTCGATCTCCTCGACGCCCCCCGCCCGCAGCACCCGAACCCCCACCACCCCGGCCGCTGAGTCGCGCCGGACTGCGACATCACGGCGCGACTCAGCGCCCAGACCAGCACCACGGCGCGACTCAGCGGCACCGCTCGACGAGGGCGAACCGAGCAGCAGGTCGAGCAGCATCGTGTTCTCGAGCACCCGCACCCTGGTGCGCCGCACCGCGCGCACGAGCGCGGTCTCCACCGCGAGCCCCGTGGCGTCGCCGCCCGCGTGCAGGATGCGCCGGAACGAGTGCGCCCCCTCGAGCCCCGCATCGAGCCCGCCCTCCGCGTCGCGATCGAACTCCACGCCGCGGGCGATCAGCTCGCGGATGCGGTCGGGCCCCTCCGCACAGAGCACCTCCACCGCCGCGGGATCGGAGAGACCCGCGCCCGCGTCGAGCGTGTCCCGGATGTGCGCGGCCACCGAGTCACCCGGCATCACCGCCGCAGCGATCCCGCCCTGCGCCCACGGTGTGCTCCCCTGGTCGATGCGCCCTTTGGTCACCATCACGACCTCGAACTCCTCGGCCAGCTCCAGCGCCAGGCTCAACCCGGCGATGCCGCTCCCCACCACCACGACCCGCGCCCGCGCCCCCGCGCCCCGAACCCCCGAGGACTCCCAGCCCGGAGAAGCCGCAGAGCCTCGCGCCGGCGAAGCGCCCCTCTCGCCCGACGGCCTCATGGCCGGGCCGCGAGCATCCGCTCGAGGGCCACCCGCGCCGGAACCGCCACCGCGTCGTCGACCGTGATCTGGTTGAGCACCACCCCGTCCACCAGCGATTCGAGCACCCAGGCCAGGTACCCGGGGTGGATGCGGTACATGGTCGAGCACGGGCAGATCACGTCGTCGAGGCAGAAGATGGTGTGCTGCGGGTACTCGTTGGCCAGTCGCTGCACGAGGTTGATCTCAGTGCCGATGGCGAAGGTCGAGCCGGCCGGAGCCGCCGCGATGGCCTTCACGATGTAGTCGGTCGAGCCGGCGCCGTCGGCCGCGTCGACGACGGGCATCGGGCACTCGGGGTGCACGATCACGCGCACGTCGGGGTGGGCCGCCCGGGCGCGCTCGATCTGGGCGACCGTGAACCGCTTGTGCACCGAGCAGAACCCGTGCCACAGGATGACCTGCGCCTCCCGCAGCGCGTCCGCGGTGTTGCCGCCGAGCGCCTTCCGCGGGTTCCACATCGGCATCCGCTCCAGCGGCACCCCCATGGCCTTCGCGGTGTTGCGCCCGAGGTGCTGATCGGGAAAGAAGAGCACCCGCTGCCCGCGCTCGAACGCCCACTCGAGCACCGTCGCCGCGTTCGACGAGGTGCACACGATGCCGCCGTTGCGCCCGCAGAAGCCCTTGAGCGCCGCCGAGGAGTTCATGTACGTGACCGGGATGACGGGCACGCGACCGGATGCGTCGGGCTCGGTTCCGTAGAGCTCGCCCAGCTGCGCCCAGGCCTCCTCCACCGAGTCGATGTCGGCCATGTCGGCCATCGAGCAGCCCGCGGCGAGGTTGGGCAGGATGACGGACTGCCCCGGCCGCGCCAGGATGTCGGCCGTCTCGGCCATGAAATGCACCCCGCAGAACACGATCGCCTCCGCCTCGGGCACGGTGAGCGCGGCGTTCGCGAGCTGGAAGGAGTCGCCCACGAAGTCGGCGTACTGCACCACCTCGTCGCGCTGGTAGAAGTGGCCGAGCACCACCACCCGGTCGCCGAGGGTGGCCTTCGCGGCCCGGATGCGCGCATCCAGCTCGCTCTTCGAGGCGCGCGTGTACTGCTCGGGCAAGGTGCCCTGGCGGGGTGCGTCGGCCGGGATCGGGTCGGCCATCGACGCACCCGGGCCGTACGACGGCGCCTGCGGGTCGAACACCCAGGGGCCGTCGGCCAGCTCGGGGGCGCACACGGCGCCGGATGCCGCAGCCGGGTCGCCGGCCGGCACCGCGGCCGTGCCCGCCGCGATCAGCTGGATCTCGTCGTCGACGGAGAGGAGGGCCGGGGTGGCGGAGCCGACAACGGGCAGGGAGGGGTTGGTGACGGTCATGGGCGCGGCTTTCTGCTGAGTCGGTCGAGCGGCCCGCGATCGACCGGAGCGACGGAGGTGTTGTAGCGGTAGAGCTTGGGCGGCCGGTAGCTCGTGCCGAGCACGCGCTTGCCGGTGGGCACCACCGAGTTCGACGACTCGATCTGGCGCCGGAAGTTGGCCGGGTCGAGCAACCGCCCGAGCACCGCCTCGTGCACCTCGCGCAGTTCGGCGAGGGTGAACGTGTCGCCGAGGAAGGCGTGCGCGATGCGGCTGTACTCCACCTTGTTGCGCAGCCGCCACAGGGCGTACTCGATGATCACGTCGTGGTCGAAGGCGAGGTCGGGCAGGTCGTCCACCGAGAACCAGCTCACGTTCTCGGGGTTGGCGCCCACGCTCGTGGCCACCTCGTCGGAGCTCACCAGCGCCCAGTACACGATCGAGACCACCCGGTTCTTGGCCCCCTCGGGCGAGCGGTCGAGGGTGCCGAAGGCGTAGAGCTGCTCGAGGTAGCCGGGTTCGAGGGCGGTGGTGGTGGCGAGGGTGCGCGCAGCGGCGGCCTCGAGGTCTTCATCGAGCTGCAGGGGCCCGCCCGGCAGCGCCCAGTCACCCTCGTACGGCGGCCGGATGCGCCGTACCAGCGGCAACCACAGCCCGGGAGGCGCATCCGGCTCATCGGGTCGCAGCGCGAAGATCACGGTCGACACCGCCAGGGCGATCCCGGGCCGATGGCCCTCGGTCTGCTCGCTCATCGCCGTCTCCGCTCGCCGCCGGCGGGTGCCGGACCAAAAGGTGATGTTGACTATAACCCTTAAGGTTCGAACTACCTAAACCCGGTTCCGTGCAGGCGGCGGCAAGGCGTGTTCGCTAGCCTGGGGCTGACGCACGAAGGAAGGTACCGCATGCCCGGCCGCGACGACATCGAATGCTGGCTCACCGACATGGACGGCGTGCTGGTGCACGAGAACCACCCCATCCCCGGCGCCGCCGAGCTGCTGCAGCAGTGGCGCGACCAGGGCAAGCCCTACCTGGTGCTCACGAACAACTCCATCTTCACGCCGCGCGACCTCAGCGCCCGCCTCAGGGCGAGCGGCCTCGAGGTGCCCGAGGAGTTCATCTGGACGAGCGCGCTCGCGACCGCCGCCTTCCTGAAAGACCAGATGCCGGGCGGCAGCGCCTTCGTCATCGGCGAGGCCGGCATCACCACGGCCCTGCACGAGGCCGGCTTCATCATGACCGAGACCGCACCCGACTACGTGGTGATCGGCGAGACCCGCAACTACTCCTTCGAGGCCATCACGAAGGCGGTGCGGCTCATCGGCGCCGGGTCGCGCTTCATCGTCACGAATCCGGATGCGACGGGGCCGAGTGCCGAGGGTCCGCTCCCGGCCACGGGCGCCATCGCCGCCATGATCACCAAGGCCACCGGCAAGGAGCCCTACGTGGTGGGCAAGCCGAACCCGATGATGTTCCGCTCGGCCATGAACCGCATCGGCGCCCACTCCGAGAACACCGGCATGATCGGCGACCGCATGGACACCGACGTGGTGGCCGGCATCGAGGCGGGCCTGCACACCATCCTGGTGATGACGGGCATCAGCGACGAGTCCGAGATCGCGAAGTACCCGTTCCGGCCCGACGAGATCCTCTCCTCCGTGGCCGAGCTGCTCGTCACCGAGCCCTTCGAGACCGAGCTCTAGCCGGTGCCCGCGCGCACCTGGGCCCTCTCGGGCGTACTCCTGGCCGGTCTCGTGCTCCTGACGATGAGCGGATGCTCGCCCACCGGCGACGAGACCCTCTTCACCAAGAGTCCCTCCCCCAGCGCCGCTCCTCCCGCCTCGGCGGCGCCGGCTCCTGAGGTTCCCGAAGCCGCGCCGACCGTGGCGGCCCCCACCGAGATCGCGGTGCCCACCGGTCTCGCGCTCGTGGTGGTGCTGCCCGGCGCCGGAACCGCGGGCGCCGACCAGGCCGACGCGGCGCGCGACGCGCTGACGGTGTTCGCGAGCGCGAATGCCGCATCCGTCACCCTGCTGGATGTGGGGCAGACCACCGATGCGAACGTGGTCTACCAGCGCGCGCTCGACTCCGACCCCGACGTGGTGGTGACCGTGGGGCCGGCCGGGCTCGACGGCCTGCAGAAGGTGGCGGCCGACCACCCGGAGCGCGAGTTCCTGGTGCTGGGTGCGAAGCCCAACGCCCCCACGGCGAACATCACCGCGGTGGTGTGGCCGGGGTCGGACGCGTCACCGGTGGCGGCCGACCTCGCGGCCCGCGTGCCGTCGGCCGTGGCCGCGGGCATCAGCGAGATCACGGCGGCCCGCACGGGCCTCGTGATCGCCCTCCCCTAGCCCCTCAGGCCCGCCCGGCTCAGGCGATGCGGATGAGCTTCTTGTTCACGAACTCCTCCACCGCGAACCGGCCCATCTCGCGGCCCGAGCCCGAGCGCTTCACGCCACCGAAGGGCAGCTCGGCCGCGTCGCCGAGCACGAGGTTCACCCACACCATGCCCGCGTCGATGCCGTCGGCCACCCGCAGGGCCTGCTCCTGGTCGGTGGTGTACACGTACGAGCCGAGGCCGAACGGGGTGTCGTTGGCCAGCAGCACGGCCTCCTCTTCCGAGCCCACCTTGTAGAGCGCGGCGACGGGGCCGAAGAACTCCTCGCGGTACGCATCCATCTCGTCGGTGACGTCGGCGAGCACGGCGGGCGGGAAGAAATTGCCCGAGGGGGTGCCCGACGCGAGCACTGTCGCGCCCTGCCGACGGGCCCGGTGCAGCTGCTCCTCGAGCCGCTCGGTGGCGGCCTTCGACGAGAGCGGGCCGAGCAGGGTGCCCTCGGCCAGCGGGTCGGCCGGCTGGGCCGCCGTGAACACCTCGACGAACTTCGACGCGAACTCCTCGTAGAGGTCGTCGATCACGATGAAGCGCTTGGCCGCGTTGCAGGACTGGCCGTTGTTGTCCAGGCGGGCGTTCACGGCGTCCTGCACCGCGGCATCCAGGTCGTCGGTCGAGAGCAGGATGAACGGGTCGGAGCCGCCGAGCTCGAGCACCACCTTCTTGAGGTGCTTGCCGGCGAGCTGCGCCACCGCTGCGCCCGCGCGCTCGGAGCCGGTGACCGAGACGCCCTGCACCCTCGGGTCGGCGATCACGGTCTCGATCTGCTCGTTGCTGGCGTAGATGTTCACGTACACCGAGTCGTGAGCGCCCAGCGAGGCCTCCGCGTCGTCGAAGATCTGCGCGATGGCCGCGGCCGACTCGGGGCACTGCGGCGCGTGCTTGAGCAGGATGGTGTTGCCCACCACGATGTTCGGGCCGGCGAACCGGGCCACCTGGTAGTACGGGAAGTTCCACGGCATGATGCCCAGCAGCACGCCGAGGCCGGCGCGGCGCACGAAGGCCTGGCCGGTGCCGTCGGTGAGGGCGATCGGCTCGTCGGCGAGGAACTCCTCGGCGTGGTCGGCGTAGTACTGGTAGATCGCCGCGGCGAACTCCACCTCGCCCACCGCCTGGTCCAGCGGCTTGCCCATCTCGCGCACGGCGATCTCGGCGAGCGCCTCCTTGCGCTCGGTGTGCAGCGCGGCCACGCGGGCGATCAGCGCGGCGCGGTCGGCGACGGATGCGCGTCGTGACCAGCCTTCGAACGCATCGGAAGCGGCGTCGATCGCATCCTGCAGCGCGCCGTCGGTGATGGTGGGGTACTCGGCGAGGGTCTCGCCCGTGGCGGGGTTCACGACGGCGTAGTGGGTGCTCATGCTGAGGCTCCTTCGATGGGGGCGGTGACGGATGCGGGGGAGGCGGCGGAGACCGGGGCCTGGTCGCCCGACTCGGCGAGGATCTCGGCCGCGAGGCGCCGGCCCACGCGGATGGCGCCGTCGACGTGCTGGTACCCCTCCGCCGCGAGGTCGCTCGATCCGAAGCGGATCGGCCCGACCGGCTCGAGCTGCAGCGCGCCGTAGCGGGTGAGCCCACCGAGGTCGAAACTCGCGGCGTACGCGCCCTGGGTCCACTCCTCGGCAGCCCAGTCGCTCTCGTAGTACACGACGGGTTCGAGGGCCTTCGGGCCGTAGTACGCAGCCAGCGACTCGAGCACGGCACGGCGCCGCTCGTCCGCCGACAGGCGGAAGAGCGCATCCGCCTTCTCGTCGGAGACGAAACCCACGAGGGTGCCGCGGGTCTCGCCGTGGTTGGAGTTGTCGTAGGCCTCGTGCACCACCTGGTACGGGCTGAAGGCGGTGCCCGAGAGCCCGTCTTCGCGCCAGAACGGCGTCTCGTAGCTGGCGTGCACCTTGATCACGAGGCCGAGCGACTGGTGCTGCTGCAGCTGCTGGCGCAGGCGCGGCAGGGCGGGCACGTAGTCGATGCGCTCGTACAGGTTCGGTGGAACCGCCACGATCACGTGCCGGGCGGACACGGTGAGCGCATCCGTCGACACCCTGACGCCGGTGTCGCCCCACTGGATGGTGCGCACCGGCTGCCCGAGCACCACGTCGTCGCCGAGCGCCTCCGCCAGGCGCAGGGGAACCTGCTGCAGGCCGCCCACCACCCGGCGGTCGAGGATGAAGTCGGCGTCGACGAGGTTGCTGAAGCTGCCCGCGCTCGCGGCCATGAGCAGCGCCTGCAGCAGCGAGAAGGCGTGGGCCGGTTTGGTGAGCATGGCGTCGGCGATGAAGAGGGCGATGTTCTCGATGGCCTCGGAGTCGTCGGTCTGCTGCTCGAGCCAGGCGCGGAACGAGATGCGGTCGAACTCGGCGGCGCGCGGGTGCTCCCAGGGCGCGGCGGGGTCGGTCTGGGCCACGAGCTCGTCGAGCACGCCGATGAGGCGCTCGAGCTCGGCCTGGGTGGCGTCGGAGGCGGGGAAGATGTCGCCCGTGAAGCGCGCGGAGACTCCGCCGGGGCCGACGTAGACGCTCTCGCCGTCGCGGTAGCGCTCGTAGGTGTCCAGGCCCAGGGTGTCGAGGGTCTCGAGCAGGGCGGTCTGGTCGGGCGAGACCCATTGGCCGCCGACCTCGTACATCTGCCCCTCGATGTGGTCGGTGTGCAGGCGCCCGCCGACCCGGTCGCGGGCCTCGAGCACGACCACCGAACGGCCGGCCTTCGCCAGCTCGGTGGCGGCGGTGAGGCCGGTGGCGCCGGCTCCCACGATGACGACGTCTCTCTCGAGGTGGTGCATACGACTCTTTCCGCAGTGAATCCGGCCCTCTGATGAGGTTTCACGAACCATCGTGCCACGTCGGCAGTCGATCTCGATAGCTCTTCGGCGCAGTTCCCACCTGCCATGCCGCCGCGCGCACCATGGGGGCAGGATGGGGGGATGAGCTATGTCGCCGATCCCGCCCGTTACGAGTCGTTCCCCTACCGGCGGGTGGGGCGGAGCGGATTGCAGCTGCCGGCCGTGTCGCTCGGGCTCTGGCAGAACTTCGGCGACGACAAGCCCATCGAGACCCAACGCGCCATCCTGCGCCGCGCCTTCGACACGGGTGTGACGCACTTCGACCTCGCCAACAACTACGGCCCGCCCTACGGCAGCGCCGAGACGAACTTCGGCCGCATCTTCGCCGAGGACTTCGCCTCCCACCGCGACGAGATCGTGCTCTCGACCAAGGCCGGTTACGACATGTGGCCCGGCCCCTACGGCAACTGGGGCTCGCGCAAGTACCTGCTGGCCTCGCTCGACCAGTCGCTCGAACGGATGGGGGTCGACTACGTCGACGTGTTCTACTCGCATCGGGCCGACCCCGACACCCCGCTCGAGGAGACGATGGGGGCGCTGCACACCGCGGTGCAGTCCGGCCGCGCGCTGTACGCCGGCATCTCGAGCTACTCGCCGGAGCGCACCCGGGAGGCGGCACGCATCCTGAGCGACCTGGGCACGCCGCTGCTCATCCATCAGCCCTCGTACTCGATGTTCAACCGCTGGATCGAGGACGGGTTGCTCGACACGCTCGGCGAGCTCGGCGTGGGGTGCATCGCTTTCTCGCCGCTCGCCCAGGGCCTGCTCACCTCGCGCTACCTCGACGGGGTGCCGGCCGACTCGCGGGCGGCCCGGGAGGGGTCGATGTCGGAGGACATGCTCACGAACGACACGCTGGCGCGCGTACGCGGCCTGAACGCCATCGCGGCCTCGCGCGGGCAGACCCTGGCGCAGCTGGCGCTCTCGTGGGCGTTGCGCGACGGCCGGGTGAGCTCGGTGCTGATCGGGGCGTCGTCGGTGCAGCAGCTCGACGACAACCTGGCCGCCGTGAACCACCTCGGCTTCACGGCCGAGGAGCTCGAACGCATCGACGGCTTCGCGGGCGACCGCGACCTCAACCTCTGGGCCTCCTCCTCCGCGGTGGCCTGACGCCCCGCGACCCCGGGGGCCGGGTCAGGCGGGGGT
Organism: Herbiconiux liangxiaofengii; assembly: GCF_041927335.1. NCBI lineage: Bacteria > Bacillati > Actinomycetota > Actinomycetes > Micrococcales > Microbacteriaceae > Herbiconiux > Herbiconiux liangxiaofengii. Next base: position 502,491 of record NZ_JBHFHD010000008.1, read on the forward strand.
GGCGTCGGTGTCGTGGGCGGGCACGAGGGGCAGTGCCGCCAGGGGTGTGAGCGCCACCAGCGCGAACGCGAGGGGGTAGCCCACGAGGCCGATCAGGGCTCCCACGGCAGGGCCCACCGCCGAGGCCGCGAGGAACTGGCCCGTGTTCTGGATGCCGAGCGCCCGCCCCGACCACGCCGGCCCCGCGGCCTCGGCCACCGAGGTGAAGGCCAGCCCGTTGTCGGCGACGCTGACGGATGTGGCCAGCACGAACACCACCACGGCCGCCACGGCCCAGTGCGCCGCCGCCAGCCCGGCGGTCGCCAGCAGCAGCACCACGCCCGCGACGCAGACCATCCGGAGCACGCCCACCCGGGTGCCGACGCGATCGCTCACCGCCCCGATCACGATGCGCCCGCCGGCGCCGACGAACTGCGACACCGACACCACGAGCCCGGCCAGCACCGCGTCGAGCCCGAGGCCGGCGATCAGCCACACCAGCCCGAAGGTCGACAGTGTGAACTGCGGCACCACCAGCAGCAGCGACACCGCGTGGATGCGCGCGAGGAAGCGGTCGCGCCGGTAGGGGTTGGCGTGCGGGGTCGCCGACCCGGCGGCCGGCACGGATGCAGCGGCAGCGGGAGTCGCCGCGGGCGCGGGCGCACCGAGCGGGGGCGCACCGTGCTGGGGCACCGACGTCGACGGTACCGGCGCCGACGGCCGCGGCGGGTTGCGGATGCCGAGCGCGCAGCCCACCGCCAGCACCCCCGTGACCACCGCCGACACGACGAGCGGCGCCCCCACGCCCGATCCCGCGGCGAGCGCCGGCACCACCAACGCCGCCACCGCGACGCCGAGCGGCTGCGACATCTGGCGGATGCCCATGGCGAGCCCCCGCCGCGACCGCGGGAACCAGCCCACCACCACCCGGCCGCTCGCCGCATTGGTGCTGGCCGCGGCGGCTCCCGCGAGCACCAGGCCGATCGTGAGCAGCACGGGGTCGGCGGCCACGGCGGCCGCACTCGCGCCGAACAGGGCGGTGAGGGCCAGTCCGCCGGCGATCACCCAGCGCTCGCCCACCCGGTCGGCCAGAGCGCCCCAGGCCACCAGGGTGAGCACCATGCCGATCGTCGGGGCGGCCGCGAGCCAGCCGGCGGTGGCGAGGTCGACGCCGCGATCGACGTGCAGGAACGGGATGAGGAACGCCGGGGTGCTCACCAGGAACGTACCGGCCGCCTGCGCGGCCACGCCGAGCCCGAGCATCCGCCACGCGGCGCGCGGAACGGAGGTGCGAGGCGGGGCGGTGGTCATGGACGTCTCCGATCGAAAGGGATACCATGCTGGTATACCACGAAGGAGCACCAATGACGAAAGGCGTCGAGAGCCCGTACGAGCTGCTGCGCGGAGGCATCCTGCGACTCGATTTCGTTCCGGGGGAGCGCTTGAGCGAGCGGGGCCTCGAGCAGGTGCTCGGCGCATCCCGCACCCCCATCCGGGCCGCTCTGATGCGCTTGGAGACCGAGGGGCTCACCCGGCGCACCGACCGCGGCTGGCAGGTGACGCCGATCGACCTCGCCGAGGTGCGCGCGGTGGCCGAGTACCGCGAGGCGGTGGAGGGCGCGGTCGCGGCCCTCGCCGTGCAACGGGCGAGCGACGACGAGCTGGCCGCCCTCGCCGAGCTCGCCCGGCGCCACGACGAGCGCGACGACGAGGAGGCCGGCGTGCGCGGGGGCGACGAGTTCCACCTGGCACTGGCGGCGCTCAGCGGCAACGCCTTCCTGGTGCAGGGGATGCGCGACGTGCTGACGAGGCTCAGCCGCACCCGCTGGCTCGACGTGCGCACCGCGGCCTCGCGCGAGTCGGCCCGCGACGAGCACCTCGCCATCGTGGCGGCCCTGCGCTCGCGCGACGCCGACCACGCCCGCGCCCTCGTGCTGGCTCACGGGCGCGGCACCCGCGACCGCATCCTCACCCACCTCACCGAGGAGCACCGCCGCCTGCGCGGCCGGGGCTTCGCGATCGTGGAGACGGCCCCCTGAACCCCTCGTGGCTGGCGTGACCCCTCTCGCCGCTACCCGCCCGCCCGAACCGCCAGCACGAACGCCGTCGCGTGCTGCCGGAGAGCCGCGATGCGCTGCAGCCGAGCCGCCTCGCGGTCGAAACCCGGATAGGCCAGCGGCGGGAGCTTCCGCACGTTGGCCGAGCACTCGAACTCCGAGCACACCAGCGCGCCCACGGTGTCGCCGTTGCGGCCCGCCTGCCCGGCACGCTTGGCGCCGAAGAACACCACGTCGTTGGGCAGGGTGACGTCGTCGCACCAGGAGCACTGCGGGCGGCTGCGCGCCCGGGCCTCGGTCTGCCGCAGCATCACCCCGACGAACCCACCGCCGCCGTCCGCGTCCGCAGCGCCATCGCCCCCGCCCAGCTCCACGACGACGTACCCCACGTTCGGCTGCCGCCGGTCGCGCCAGCCCAGGTAGTCCAGCTCGCTCCATCGGAGCGCATCCAGCCCGGCCGGCGGCACGATGGCGGCCCGCTCGCGCTGGGAGGTGTTGATGAAGGCAGCCCGCAGCTGCTTCTCGGTCAGAGGTCGCATGTCGATCCACTCGTTCGTGCCCCGCGCGGATGCGCGCCGGGGCGGTTCTCAGAAGGCGACCGGCGCCGGCAGACTGCGGGCAGATCGGTCGCGAGCGCGCACGGGGCGCGAGACATCATCGAGCGAGAACGGCTCTATCTACCGCCGGCTGAGGCGCCGACGACCTCCGACCGGCCGACGGCCATCGAGAGCGAGAAGAACGGATGCACGCGAGCAGTTTACGCCGTACCGCTCCACTTCCGGTCGGGGCAGGTGTCGCGCGCCGGCCGGCGGGGCACCTGACGGTAGCCGTCACGAGCCATCACGAGCACCGAGCCGACCACGGCGAGAAGGGCGAGAACGAGCAGGGACACGAGGAAAAGGGTCATGGCAGTAAATGTAGGGATGGGGCAATCCCGCCACGAGTGGCAGGACTGCCCCATCCCATCGACTTACTGCCAACGACAGCGCGGTGCCGGCGTCAGCGCGGCGTCGGCGGCAGCGCGGCGTCGGCGGCAGCGCGGTGCCGGCGTCAGCGCGGTGCCGGCGTCAACCCAGCGCCAGCGCGAACCCTCCCGCCGGCACCGACACACTCGTCGGCCCGTCGATCGACCGGCTGCCCACCAGCGCACCCCCGCCGTCGTACACGCTCAGGGTCTGAGCCGACCCGGCCGAGCCGAGCGTCGCATCCTGAGCGCAGTCGAGCGAGTTCTGCACGAGCTGCGCGGTCGCCGCCTCGGGCCCGGAGGCCGTCAGGGTCGACAGCACCGGCCGCACCAGCAGCGCGTCGATCTTCGTCTCCCCGGCGACGCCGCGAACCGTCACGCCGGAGGCACCCGCCGGCACGACCCGGTCGAGACTCTGCGGCAGCAGGGCGCCGGGCACCGCGGTGATGCCCTGCTCCCCCACCTCCGACTTCAGCACGCCGAGGGGAGTGCGGCCGGCCTTCCACTGCGTCTTCGGCGTGGTCTCTGAGCCCTTCTGCACCTGCCAGACCACCGGTTCCACGATGCGGTCGGCGGATGCCGCGTCCCCACCCGGGAGGGCGAGCGACGCGGTCTGGCCCTTGCCCACCGAGAGGTACGAGCCGCTCCACGACGACTCGCCCGTCCAGCTCGACTCCGGCGTCACCACCGTGCCCTCACCCGTGAACGCGGACTCCGCCTCCACCACGGTGAGGCCGTCGCGCCCGTCGAGGGTGGTGAGCGAGGTCGCGATCCGGGCGACGTCGGGATGCGCATCCAGCGCCAGCATCGACAGCAGCCCGTGGATGGTCGACTCGGCCCCCGAGTTGCGGTTGATCGAACCGTCGGGCTGGATGCCGTCGTAGGTCACGCCGGTGGCCGGGTCGTACATCGGCTCGGCTGCCGGGTTGAGGCCGAAGAACCAGGCCGCCTGCAGCCCCGCGAGGTCGGCGAGGCCCGGCAGCCCGGCCGCATCGGCGGTGGCGAGCAGGTTCTGCACCCGGGAGTCGGCGCCGTAGGCGATCTGCACCCGCTCGGTGGGCGAGGGGTACCAGCCGTTGTCGGGCCCGCCCGCCGTGAGCAGGGTGGGGGCGAATCGTGCGCCCTCCACCACGGCGGGGCCGCGCAGGCTCTCGTCGTCGAGGGCGACGGATGCGCGGGCGAGCGCTCCCGACATCTGTGACGACCACGCGTGCCACATCGACCGCGACTCGGCCCACGGCAGGATGGCGCCGTACGGCCACGAGGCCGCCGCGTCGGAGCCCGAGCCGGAGCCCCCGGTGGTCGTCGCCGCGAACTCCGCGATCCCGTCCGCGAGCTTCGCGGTCGACGCCCGCACCGCGTCGTCATCCGGCGCGGCCTCGACGTAGGCCGAGAGACCGAGCACGGCCTCGGCCGTCGCATCCGCCCCGTTCACGATCAGCCAGGCCGGCACCTGCACGCCGTCGGCCTGCTCGTACTCGCCGTAGCGGTCGAGCACCTCGCGATCGACCGCCGCGACCCCGAGCCGCAACCTCTCCTGCAGGAAGGCGGCGAACGCCGGATCGCTGTCGCGGAACGCCGCGTACCCCTCACCGAACGCCCAGAGCGATCGCGCCAGCCAGTAGCTCTCGGCCGAGTCGCTCGGGTCGGGCAGCTCCACGGGTTCGGCGCTCGGGTTGAGCTCGCCGTCGGGCTGCATCCACAGCACCACGTTGCCGGCGTCGTCGCCCGTGGTGGTCTGGAAGTAGGCAAGAGCCCGCAGCACCTCGTAGGCCTTGCTGCGGCTGGCCTCGTCTCCGGTCTGCTGCCAGTGCCGCAGGTACACCACGGCGGTGCGCGACACGTCGTCGCTGTTGAAGGCGCCCTGGCCGTAGTCGCCGGTGGCGGGGTCGAGCGGGCCGCCGCCCACGCGCTCGAACGTGCCGCCGTCGCGCGCATCCGCGTAGGTCCAGGGCAGCGTGAGCTCCGGCTCGGTGTCGAGCCGGTAGCTCGTGTGCCCGGCGACCGCTGCCGGTGTCACCTCGTCGAGCAGGAAGTCGAGGTGCGCGAGGTTCGTCAACGCCTCCCCGTCGGGTTGCTGCGGCGCCGGGGCGGCGAAGGCGGGCGCCGCGACGCCCGCACCCCCCGACACCAGGGCCAGGGCCGCCAGCAGGGCGACCGTCCGTCTCGTTCTCAGCGTGCTCGTCATCGAACTCACCTTTCGCATCGGGGGTTTAGGTGTGCACCAGGCGGGCCACGCCGATCTTGGAGTCGGCCATGCCGTAGAACACGTAGTGCGTGCCGTCGATCTCCTCGATGGCCGTGGGGAACACCACGTTGGGCACGATGCCGCTGCGCTCCTCCTCGGTCTCCGGGGCGAGCAGCGGCACGGCCGTGCGGGCGATCACCCGCGACGGGTCGTCTCCGTCGAGCAGGATGGCGCCGGCCGCGTAGTTCACCCGCTGCTGCTGCGCGAACGCGTTGTCGATCACCCCGGTCACCCCGTGGTGGATGAGCAGCCAGCCCTCCGGCACCCGCAGGGGTGCCGGGCCGCCGCCGATCTTCACGGCCTCGAAGTCGAACTCCGGGCCCGCGAGGAAGCGGTGGCGCGTCCAGCGGGTGAGGTTCGCGAGGTCGCGCTCGACCTCGGCCACCGGCACGTAGCTGATCCAGATGCTCTGACGTGCATCCGTCACGCCCGCCGGCAGGCGCACGCCCTCGCCGGGACGGGTCTCACTGAGATCCCACATCGGCCGGTGCAGCACCGCGTACGACGGCGTGCCGTCGGGTGCCCGCACCTGCTCGGGGAAGAACACCGTGTCCTTGTTGTGGAAGAGCCCGAGGTCGATGTCGAGCGCGTCGTCGTAGGCGAAGGTCACGGGCCCGAGCCGACGCCACTCGCGCAGGTCGTCGCTCACGGCGAGCGCCGTGCGCGGCCCGAGCGGCCCGTAGGCCACGTAGGTCATCACGTGCAGGCCGTGCTCGCCGAGCGAGGGGATGAACGTGACCCGCGGGTCCTCCACTCCCGCATTGTGGGCCCCGCGTTCGAAGCCGCGGTCGGGGGCCAGCACCACGCCCTCCCGCTCGACCCCGATCGGCACGCCGTCATCCGACAGCACCACGCGGGCGAGCCCCACGCGCGACACGTTGCCGGTGGCCACGAGCCGGGGCAGCAGGTAGAGCGCCCCGTCGGGGGTGTGCCCCGAACCGGGGTTGAGCACCCCCTCGGCCTCGAGGTCGTTGCCGGGCTCCGGCTCCATCACGATGCCGGCGCGCTCGAGGCGGTACGGCACCTCCGTGCTGACGGTGGGGCTGGTGTTCTCGTTGCTGGGCATGGTCATCCTTTCACTCCCGATCCGAGGTCGCTCGACACGAAGTACCGCTGGAACACGATGAACAGCACGACCACCGGGGCCGCGAGCACCACTGCACCGGCGAGGATCGCGCCGAAGGGGTTGTCGGTCGACGCTGCGACCGTGGAGATGTAGTTGGCGAGGGACACGGCGAGCGGCTGCAACGACGCGTCTTTGGTGATGAGGAACGGCCAGAGGAACTCGTTCCACGGGCCGATGAAGGTCAGCAGCACCGCGGTGACGAGGGCCGGCCGCACGAGCGGCAGCGCCACGCTCCAGAGCAGACGCAACTCGCCCGCCCCGTCGATGCGGGCCGCCTCGAAGAGCTCTTTCGGCAGCTGCAGGAAGTACTGCCGGAAGATGATCACCGCCGTGGAGTTGATGGCGAACGGCAGGATCATGCCCACGTGCGTGTCGGCGAGACCGTAGTCGCGGGCGATCAGCACGTAGAGCGGGATCTGCAGCAGCTGGAACGGGATGACCTGCACCAGCAGCACCAGGGCGAACGTCGCCGATCGCCCGCGCCACTGCAGCATGGCGAGCGCGTAGCCCACCAGCACCCCGAACACCACGGTGCACAGCAGCACGCCGCCGGTGAAGATGCCCGAGTTGATCAGCCCGCTGGCCAGGTTGATGCGCTCGTTCACGTTCACGAAGTTGTCCAGCGAGAGGTTCGCCGGGTTCGGGAACGCCCCCGCCAGGGTGGGGTCGGGCTTGGTCTGCAGTGCCCCCACCACCATGTAGTAGAAGGGGAACAGGAACACGACGGCACCGACCGCGAGCACCACCCCGCGCAGGATGGACTGGAAGCGGCTGAGACCGCTCACCCGGTGGCGGCGTTCGACCCGCTTCGCGGGCGCTCCGGCCGGCTTCTCGATGGTGCTCATGATTCCCTCTCCCCGACGAAGCGGTTCTGAATGAACGCGATGATCAGCACGCCGATCACCAGCACGATGCCGATGGCCGAGGCCACGTCGGGCTGGCCCTGCTGGATGCCGAGCTGGTACATCATCAGCACCGGCGACGCGGAGGCGCCGTTCGGCCCCCCACCCGCGGTGAGCAGGTAGGGCTCGGTGAACAGGTTCGCTCCCGTGACGGTGGAGATCAGCAGCACCAGCAGGGTGGCGGGCCGCACCCCCGGCACGGTGACCGAGAAGAACTGCCGCACCTTGCCTGCGCCGTCGGTGGCCGCCGACTCGTAGAGCTCCTTCGGCACGTTCTGCAGCGCCGCGAGGTAGAGCAGGATGTAGAACCCCAGCTGCTTCCAGGTGACGTACAGGGCGATGATGGGCATCGCCAGCCGCTCGTTGATGAGCCACGACGGATCGGGCGCGAGCTGCCCGAGCAGGCTGTTCACCAGCCCGTTGCCGTTGAACAGGAACAGCCACACGGCCACCACCGCCACGCTCGCCGACACGTACGGCACGTAGTAGCTCACCCGCAGGAAGGTGCGGGCGTGCACCGCCTTGTTGAGTGCTGTCGCCAGGATCAGCGACAGCACCACGGTGAGCGGGACGTTGATGATCAAGAAGATGCCCACGTTGCCGAACGACCGGATGACCGCGGGGTTCGAGAAGGCAGCGATGTAGTTGTCGAACCCCACGAAGGGCCGGGGCGGGTTCGCCCCGGGAGCGGCGAAGAAGAAGTCGTGGAACGAGATCCACACCGCGTACACGATGGGGAAGGCGAACACGACCAGCACGAACGCCAGGTAGGGCGAGCTGAACAGGAGGCCGAGCGGCTGCCGGCCGAAGATGCGCTTCACGAGCGCCTCCTACGGCTGGGTGGCGAGGCCGTCGATGGTGGAGGCCGCGCCGTCCAGAGCCTCCTGCACGTCACCCTCGCCGAAGATGACCGACTTGCTCCACGCGTCGCGGAAGGTCTGCATCATCTGCACGGTGTTGGGGCCAGAGGGCACCTCGACGGTGCGGCTGGCCTGGTCGCCGAAGGCGACGTAGGCCGGGTTGGCGGCGAAGTAGTCGGCGTAGACGGTCGGCAGGTCCTGGCGCAGCGGCATCTGGCCGGTCGCCTCGAGGAACTTCCCGTCCTGCTCCTGGCTGGTGGCGAACTTCAGCACCTCCCAGGCCGTGCCCTTGTTCTCGCAGGCCGAGAACAGGCCCACGTTCTTGGCGTCGCTGAACGTCCAGGTCTGGTCGGCGGGGGTTCCGTCGGGAGTGGGCACGGGCACCGAACCGAAGTTCAGGCCCTTGTACACCGAGATGGCCCACGGGCCCACGATGGCCATGGCGGCCTGCCCGTCGGCGAAGGCGTCGCCCTGGTACTGCTCCTGGCCGGCGAGCTTCTGCGCGTACAGGTCACGCCAGAACTGCGCCACCTCCACGCCCTTGTCGTCGGCGAAGGTGGCCTTGCCGTCTTCGACCAGCTGGGTCCCCCCGGTGGCCGCCGCGTAGAGCGGGTAGAAGTCGAACTGCATCTGGTAGAACTCGCTCGTCGGCGCGGGCTGGATGGCGTAGGGCGAGACGCCCGCATCCACCAGCTTCTTCGAGGTGGCGAGGAAGTCGTCGTAGGTCGACAGCGGCGGGTTCTCGGCGTCGATGCCGGCCTTGGCGAAGAGGTCTTTGTTGTAGAAGATCACCACCGGGTTCGACTTCCACGGCAGCTGGAAGTACTGGCCGTCGGCGTTCTGGTACTGCTTGGCGAGATCGCCGGAGCGCTCCTCGATGTACGAGGCCCCGTCGGGGAACGACGACAGGTCGACGAGGCCCCCCTGCTTCTCGAACTGACCCACGGCACTGGGAGCGGTGTTGAACACCAGGCAGGGGGCGTTGCCGGCGGTGATGGCGGCGCCGATCACCTCTTCGCTGGACTTGCCGGCGGGGATCTCCTGCGCGGTGACCTGCTCATCCGGATGCTCGGCGTTCCACGCCTCGACCATCTGCTTCCCCCAGCCCACCTCGGCCTCGTTGTTGGAGTACCAGATGGTGATGGGGCCGGTGGCGGTGAGGTCGGTGGAGGCGGCGCCCCCGCCCGAACAGGCGGCAAGGCCCAGGCCCGCCACGACGGTGATGGCGAGGGCTGCGATTCGGCGGCCCGCCCTGACGGGCGCTCGGCCGGGCTGCCTCGACACTGAGGTGATCTTCACGATGTGCTCCTTTCGGTGGCGGCGTCGTCGCCGCGGTCGTTCGGTTCGGTGCTGCGGATGGGTCAGTGGGCCCGCACGGGGCCGGTGGAGGCCCGCTCGACGAGTCGGGCGGGCGGGAGTTCGAGGTCGTCGGCGGAGCCGGTGGCGATCAGCTCGAGCAGCGTGCGCGCGGCCTGCTCACCCCAGACCAGCGGGTCGGAGCGCACCGACGTGACCGAGGGGAACACGTACCGGGCGAGCTCGGAGTCGTCGAAGCCGGCGATCGACAGATCGCGGGGCACCTGGAGGCCCCGCTCGTGCGCCACCCCGATGCCGGCGATGGCCATCGGGTCGTTGCTGAACACGATGGCGGTGGGCGGCTCGGCCAGGGCGAGCAACCGGTCGGTGGCCGCGGCCCCCTCGGCGGCGGTGAAGTCGGTCTCCACCACGAGGGGAGCCGGCACGCCGGAGGCGTCCAGCGTGGCCGCGAACGCCGCGTCGCGCCGGGTGGCGTGCATCATGCGGCGCGGGCCGATCACGTGGGCGATGCGGCGGTGGCCGAGGCCCACGAGGTGGTGCGCCAGCGCGACGACGCCGGGGGTGTCGTCGAGGACGACCGACGGATACGGGTGGCCGTCGCGCGCGGGGCCGCCCGCATCGGGGTCGCCCGCAGCCGGGTCGCCGAGCGTGACGGCGGGCATGCCGAGCGACTGCAGCAACGGGATGCGCGGGTCGTCGTGCCGCAGGTCGGTGAGGAACATGCCGTCGACCCGGGAGTCGGAGGCGAAGGTGCGGTACACCGTCTCCTCGTGGGCGTCGTCGCCCACCACGCTCAGCACGAGCGCGCGGCCCTCGGCGGAGAGCACCCGCTCCACCCCGGCGATGAACGACGGGAAGAAGGGGTCGGCGCCGAGGATCTCGGGGTCGCGGGCGATCACGAGGCCGAGCGCGTAGGAGGTGCGGGTCGACAGCGAACGGGCGCTGAGGCTGGGGCGGTAGTCGAGTTCTCGGGCGACGTCGAGGATGCGGTCGCGGGTGTCGGGCGAGACGCCGGGCCGGTCGTTCAGAGCGAACGAGACCAGGCCTTTGCTCACGCCGGCCGCACGGGCGACGTCGGTGATGGTGGTCTTGCGCTTCATCGCCACCTCCTCGTGGATGCGGCGAGAACTCGCCGTCGAGTACCGGCTGAACCGGTTTAGATCGAAACTATACCGGTTTAGATGACCCCCGCAAGGGGGTGCCTACCCGTCGCCGACCCGGCGACACGGTGTCCGGAGGCTGAGAAAGAGCCTGATGACGTGATATGTGCGTCGGCTAGTATCGACCGCTGACCCCCTCCCCCCACGAAGGACAGCCGCGTGAACGAGACCGACCGCCGCCCCCGGCGCCAGAGCTCCGGCCCCGTGCGCCATGGCCGGCTGCGTACCTCGTCGCCCGTCGCGACCGTGCTGAAGGGCCTCGCCGTGGTGGCCGCCGTGGCCGTGGTGAGTGTGGGCACCATCACCGCCTATGCCGTGAACAGCGTCACCACCCAGTTCAGCGCCAACGCCGTCGACATCTCCAACGGCGAGGAGCAGCCGGCCGCGCCGCCCCTGCTGTCGGCCTTCGAGGGCGGCTTCAACATGCTCGTGATCGGCACCGACAACGACCCGAACCAGGGCGACAGCTTCGGTGAGCGCGACGCCACCCTGAACGACGTCAACATCCTGCTGCACGTCTCGGCCGACCACAAGAACGCCGTCGTGGTGAGCTTTCCGCGCGACCTCGTGATCCCGCACCCCGAGTGCCAGGACCCTGAGACGGGCGAGACCTTCGACTCCATGAGCGCGCAGCCGCTGAACGACGCCTACGCGCGCGGCGGCATCTCCTGCGTCGTGAACACCGTCTCCGCCCTCACCGGCGTCGACATCCAGTACGCCGCCGCCACCTCGTTCGACGGCGTGATCGAGATGACCAACGCGGTGGGCGGCGTTCCCGTGTGCCTCGTCGACGCCATCTCCGACCCCGACTCCGGCCTCGACCTGCCCGCCGGCACCACCCTCATCGAGGGCCAGATGGCGCTGGCGTTCCTGCGCAACCGCCACGGCGTGGGCGACGGCAGCGACCTCTCGCGCATCGGGTCGCAGCAGCAGTACCTCTCCTCGCTCATGCGCACCATGAAGAGCTCGAACACGCTGAGCGACCTGTCGAAGCTCTACGGGCTCGCCCAGGCCGCCGCGTCGAACATCAAGCCCTCGAAGTCGCTCGCGAGCCCCGACGCCATGGTGTCGCTGGCGCTCACGCTGAAAGACGTCGACCTGAACAACATCGTGTTCGTGCAGTACCCGTCCGGGTCGGATGCCGACAACCCGAACAAGGTCGTGCCGGTCACCTCGCTGGCCGACGACCTGTTCGCCAAGATCCTCGCCGACCAGCCCTTCACGCTGGGTGACGACGCCACCAGCACGGGTTCGACCGTCGTGGCCGACCCGAACGCCGAGACCCCGGTTCCGGTCGAGACCACGGCTCCGGATGCGGGCACCACCCCCGACACGGGCACGCCCACCACCACGGATGCGGCGGGTCCCGAGGTGATCGAGGGACTGAAGGGCCAGACGGCGGCGCAGCAGACCTGCGCCAACCCCTTCGAGGACTGACCCGATCTCGTCCCCGGGTACCACCCGGATGAGCCCGTGGTCGGATGGGCGGCACCGGCGTGCTGCGTAGTTTCGAAGCATGACCACATCGACCTCCACCCCCGACGCATCCACCCTCCCGCTCTCCGCCGACACTGCTGCGCAGGCCGCCGACGCGCAGACCACCGACTCGCAGACCGCCGACGCGCAGACAACCGCGGTCATCCCCGCGGGCGGGCAGCCCCCGTTCCCCACCGCGACAGGGGCCCCGGCCGCCGCCGCCGCGCCTGCTGCACCCGGGGCGCCCGGGGCGCCTGTGCCGCCCGCCGCCCAGCCCACGTTCGCGGCGCAGGCCCGCACGAACGTGCTGGGCGTCGTGACGCTGGTGCTCGGCATCCTGGGCTTCGGCCTGGTGCCCGTGATCACCGGGCACATCGCGCTCTCGCAGATCAAGAAGAACGGCGACGAGGGCCGGGGGATCACGCTCGCCGGCCTCATCCTGGGCTACATCACGCTGGCCGGCTGGATCGCGGCGGCGCTGATCTGGATCGCGTTCGTGGGCCTGGCCCTCATCGCCGGCGCCCTCCGCGTCAGCTGACCCCGCGCCCTCCCGCCCTCCCCGCCAGCTGACCCCGCGCCCTCCCCGCCCATCCGTCGCAAACCGCCCTCTCGCGGCGGTCACAGGGCGATTTGCGACGGCTCGGTGGCATCGCCCGGGGGTGCTGCCCGCCAGGGAGGTCAGACGCCGCCTCCGCCTCCGCCGCCTCCACCGCCGCCCGATGAGCCGCCGCCACCGGAGAAGCCGCTCGAGCTGCTCGACGAGCTGCCCGAGTACGACGACACCGACGTGGAGCTGAGTGACCCGATGCTCGACGCGAACACCGCGGCGTTGAACGTGCCGTGGCCGCCGTACCAGTCGGGAGAGGCCCCGAGGCTCTCGTAGTAGGTGCCGAGCACCTTCGCCCACTCCGTCTCGAGACCGAGCAGCACCGCGTAGGGCAGCAGCCTCTCGTAGAGCTTCACCACCTGGCCCCAGTCGGGCGCGTTCACGCCGGTGCGCAGCGCTCCCTCCGGGCTCTGCAGCAGCCGGTAGCGATCCTCCTCGGCCCACTTCAGGTACATCTCCACACCCTCGATGTAGTCGCGCAGCTCGGCGCCCTTCGGGGTGAGGGGAACGCGGAACGCCGTGAGCAGCGTCACCACCACCAGGATGGCGGCCACCGCCGCGAGCACGCCCGGGATCGCGCCGCCGACTCCCGCATCACCCGAGAACACGCCGCTCACCACCACCACCGCCGTGAGCACGAACGACGACACCAGCAGCAGCGACCCGATTCCGGTGACGCTCTTGCCCACGTAGCCTTCGGCGCGGGCGCGGGTTCGGGTGAGCTGCATCAGCGCCTGGATCGACTTGGCGAGCGGCGCATCGTTCTTCTTCAGTTCGCGCCAGCTTCCCGGCGCGAGCTGGGGCCCGAACAGGGCGGCCGCGAGCTCGCGCTCCGACGCGTTCAGCCCGTCGGCCTTGAGCAGCTGCAGCCAATAGACCGTCGACGAGCCGAACAGGCCCGGGTCGGTCTTCTCCACGATCTGGATGTTGTGACGCACCGCGAAGTCGACGAACGAGGCCGCGGCGGCCTTGGTGCGACGCTTGGTCACCTGCGCCGCCAGCATCAGATCGACCCCGGGCGGCGGCGTGTACTCCGGCACGATCACGGGCCGGCCCTTCGCATCGCGGAGGACGGTGAACTGCCGCACGAACGCCGCGACCGCGACTCCGACGAGCAGCAGAACGGCGATCAGCTGCACCCAGCTCGAGCCGGCCGAGAGGTAGGAGGTGTCGCGCTCGGTGAAGGTGTGCGGCGCGAAGGCGATGCCGATGGTGACGTTCTCGCCGGCCGCGAGGTCGGTGGTGCGGGTGGTGAACACGGCCGACCCGCTCGCCACCGCCTCGCCGCTGGAGGTCGCGCCACCGGCGGCGTCGTCGCGCACGATCTCGCACGGGGTGGTGGAGCCTGCCGCTCCCACGAAGCAGCCGGGACTCCCGGCGAGCGCGCCCACGAGCTCGGGTGCGACCACCGTGGTGGTGGAGTGCCGGGCGAACGGCTGCCGCCACTGCACTCCGTTGGTGTCCCAGTAGAACTCGTCGTCGTCGGTGTCGGGGAAGTAGGCGGTGACGTCGCGCTGCGTGTAGGTGAGCACGTAGGTCTGCTCGCCGTGCACGTAGTCGTCGGAGGCGATGGTGACCAGCAGGTTCTCGTCGTCGGTGTCGGTCTCGTAGGGTCGGGGGTCGCCCGCCGCATCCGTCACCGAGACGAGCTCGAGATCGGTGGGATGGCCCTTGTACACGCGCGGGATGGCGCGCTCGATGCCGCGGTTCTGGTCGGTCTCGGGGAACTCGGCCACGAAGGTCTCGGTGGTGGTGAGGGTGGAGTGGCCCTCGGCGTCGATGCCGAGCTCGTAGTGGGCGTCGAACGAGGCGAACGAGAAGTCGTTCACGCCGGCCGGCACGGCGGCGAGCGCCGCGGGTGCTGCGGGCGCCGCCAGCACCGCGGGTGCCGGGGCGGCGGATGCGGGCGCGGCCGCCAGGAAAGGGGCGATCCCCACGGCGAGGGCGGCGAGCATCCGGAACCTGATGAGCGTGCGCATGGCCGCCACTCTAGTCGTGACGAGCAATTCTCACCCGGACCGACCTGGGTCGGTCAGGCGGCAGGCACGAGGGTGCCGCTGAGGGGCGCGCCCGAGGCAGTGGTGAAGAAGCAGTAGTACACGCGGTCGCCGGCGGCCCAGTCCGCGTCGGTGGCGGGGAACGAGCCCTGCCAGCGCAGGTCGGCGACATCGGATGCCGCGGCGGTGTTCAGCACCGACGGCGCCGTGCAGAGCGTGTTCAGCCGGGCACCGAGCTCGGCTTCGCCGGGGTAGGTGGCGCCGGCCGGTTCGGGGAAGAGGCCGCGTGTCACCACCTGGGCGGGGTGCGGGGTGGCGCAGTCGACCACCGTGAAGCGCTCCTCCCACGGGGAGGTATAGGTGCCGAGGCACTCGCCGCCGAAGAGGTCGCTCCAGGCGTGATCGCCGGGGGCGGCCGGGGCGGCGGGCGCGGGTGGGAGCTGCGGCGGTTGCTGCGCCGTGTCGGCTGCGGGAGCCGTGGTCGGCACGGGCGAAGGGGTCGCCGCGGGCGAGGGTGTCTGCCGGGCATCCGTCACGCCCTCCGCCGGGGAGGTCGAACCGGTGCCGGTGCCGCCGGCCTCCGTCGCGCCGGAGCCGCCACCCACCCGCAGCCCCACCGCGAACAGGGCGACCACGACGCCCACCGCCACGAGCGCCGCCAGCACCACCGCGGCCACCCGTGGGAGCCGTGCGGTCAGGCGGCCAGGAGCCCCGCGCCCCTCGACGCCCTCGCGACCGCCGGTGCCGTCACGACCCTGAGGGCCCTCGCCGCGGGAGCCCACCGATCACTCCAGGCCGAGGTCGGCCAGCCCGATGGCGTAGTGGTAGGGGTAGCCGGCCTCTTCGATGCGCTCGCCGGCGCCCGTGTTGCGGTCGACCACCACGGCGACGCCCACGACGATGGCCCCTGCCTTCTCGAGCGCCGCGATCGCCGCGAGGGGCGACCCGCCCGTGGTGGAGGTGTCTTCGAGCACGATCACGCGCTTGCCGGCCACATCCGGGCCCTCGACCTGGCGGCCGCGGCCGTGGTCTTTTGGCTCCTTGCGCACCACGAAGGCGTCGTAGGCGCGGCCCCGGGCGACGCCCTGGTGCAGCACCGCCGAGGCGATCGGGTCGGCACCCATGGTGAGGCCGCCCACGGCGTGCACGTCGGCGATGCCGTCGATGAGGTCGAGCATGACCTGGCCGATCAGGGGCGCGACGCGGTGGTCGAGCGACACCTTGCGCAGGTCGACGTAGTAGCTCGCCTTCTTGCCGCTGGTGAGCGTGAAGTCGCCGTGGAACACGGCATCCGTCTTGATGTACTCGATGAGTTGGCTGCGCGCGTCGGTCACCGCGCCAGTCTACCGACGCCCCCGCCACACCCCGGTGCCGCGCTCCGGTGCTGCTGCCCAGCGCCGTCCGGTGCCGTTCGGCTCAGGCGGTGAGCACGTCGCGGAGGCTGCGCGGAGGGTGGCCCGTGAGGCGCTGCACGTCGTCGGACACGCGTGCCAGCTCGCCCGTGGCGATGGCCGTGTAGGTGCTCACCCAGGCGTCGAGCTGCCACGGCGGCGCCCCGTACACCGCGCGCGACTCGTAGGCCTCGTCGATGCTCTCGTCGTGGAAGACGACCGGTCCGCGCCCGCCGAACTCCGACACGATGCCCGCCACCTCGGCGAGGGTGAGCGCCTCGGGCCCGGTGAGCTCGTACACGGCGTCGCGGTGCGTGTGGGCCTGTGGCCCGCCGTCTCTCAGCTGCCGGATGACGGCGACCGCGGCATCCGCCACATCGGTCCGCGCCACCGACGCCACCCGGCCCGAACCGGCCGGCCCCCGGATGACCCCGTCGTCGCCGGCCAGCAGCGGCAGGAAGTCGGTGTAGAAGTTGTCGCGCAGCGCCGTGAAGCCGAGGCCACTGGCCCGCAGCAGCTGCTCGGTGGCCCAGTGGTCGCGCGCAAGGGTGAACACGGCGTCGGGCGCGGCCCCGAAGAACGAGGTGTACACGAGGTGGCCGACGCCGGCGGCCCTGGCGGCCTCGATGACGGTGCGGTGCTCGTCGACCCGGTCGGCACTCTCGGCCCCCGACACCATGAACACCAGTTCGGCGCCCTCGAGGGCCCGCTGAACGGCGTGCGGATCGCGGTACTCCGCTATCGCCACCTCCACAGCCGCCGGGCCGTCGAGCTGCGGGGCCCGCGCGGCATCGCGCACGAGCAGACGCACGGGGACGCCCGCGTCGTGCAACTGCCGGGCCACCCGGCCGCCCACGGCGCCGGTGGCTCCCGTCACGACCACGGGCGCGGACACGGGGAACGGCTCAGAACTCGTCATGGCTCAATCCTGCCCCTCGGTTCCGCCGGAGCGCCCGGCGGATTCACGGCGTCGGCTCCGCCGGAGCGCCCGGCGGATTCACGCTCTCGAGGGCCAGGTGCTCCTCGAGCGCGGCATCCCGTCGCCACGTGGCCGCAGGCCGCCGCCACCACGAGGCCTCCTCGAGCTCACGCTCGGCCTCGCGCAGGCGCACCGCCGAGGCGATCAGCAGCGCCTCGTGCTCGAGAGCCGCCCGTTCGGCCGCGGTGTGCTCATAGAGCGCCTCGCCCCGGTCTTCGGCGGCCACCGAGATCCAGGATGCCGCCACCAGCGTCACGACGCTTGTGAGCCGGAACCACAGCAGCAGCGCGATGAACACCACGAACGTCGACAGCAGCGGATTGCGACTCGCACCCCCGAGCAGCGAACTGCCGAGCAGCTGCAGGCCGAGCAGCGCCGCCCCGCCGAGCAGCGCGCCCACCGACATCCGCCGCAGCGTCAGGCGCGCGCCGGCCAGGAAGCGGAACAGCACCATCAGCGATGCCACGTCGATGGCGTAGACCAGCACGAGCCCGCCGACCGTGATCAACGCCCGCGTGCCGTCGCGGAACCCGCCCCCGAACAGCGACAGGATCCAGTCGATCGCCGAGGTGCTCACCACGCTCAGCAGCGCCGCGGCGAAGAGCACCAGCCCGATCAGCACCGAGACCACGAAGTCCCTGGCCTTCAGCAGCAGGTACGCGCGGGTGTCGCGGGGCATGCCGAAGATGGTGCGCACGGCGATGCGGGAGTAGGTGATCCAGCCGATGGCGGTCCACACGAGCACCGGCACGGCGAGCACGCCGGTGATGGTGAGCAACGACGCGTTCGAGGTGGCGATGGTGCGCAGGTCGGAGTCGGAGATGATGCCCTGGTCGCCGATGAGGCCGGGCACGTAGGTGTTGATCAGCCGCACCAACGCATCCATCGTCTCGGGCGACTGCACCAGCCAGATGCCGGCGCTCGCGAACACGAGGTACACCGCCGCGAACACGGCGAACAGCGCCTGGTAGCTCATGCCCGACGACAGCAGGAAGCCGTTGCCGGCGAGGAACCGGCGCCACACCCGCGCGGGGAACAGCGCCAGCGTCTGCCGGGTGACCGTGGTGACACGCTCGAGGGGCTGCTCGAACCGTTCCTCGAGCCGCTCCCGCAGTCGTTCGGCGGTGGCGCGCGCGTCGTCGCCCTCGCCCTGTCCCGCCATCCTGTCAGCCTAGCGAAGCAGCGGATGCGCCCGGCGGGTGGGCGGTAGCGTTGAGCCATGCGTGTTGCGACCTGGAACGTGAACTCCATTCGAGCCCGGGTGGGCCGCGTGGTCGACTGGCTGGTGCGGGAAGACGTGGACGTGCTCGCCATGCAGGAGATCAAGTGCAAGGAGTCGCAGTTCCCGTTCGAGGCGTTCGAGCAGGCCGGCTACGAGGTGGTGCTGCACGGCCTCAACCAGTGGAACGGCGTGGCGTTCGCCAGCCGCCTGCCGCTGGAGGACGTGGCGAACACCTTCACGGGCATGCCCGGCTTCGGCAAGCCGATCGACGACGGGTCGCTGCCGCTGGAGGCCCGCGCCCTCGGTGTGACGGTCGACGGCGTGCGCCTGTGGAGCCTCTACGTGCCCAACGGCCGCGCCCTGGGCGACCCGCACTACGACTACAAGCTCGTCTGGCTGCACGAGCTCGCCGCCCAGACGGAGAGCTGGCTCTCCGAGCACCCGGCGCAACCGCTCGCGCTCATGGGCGACTGGAACATCGCGCCCCTCGACACGGATGTCTGGGACATCGGAGTCTTCGCGGAGTCGACCCACGTCTCGGCCCCCGAGCGCGCGGCGTTCGCGGAGTTCGAGCGCATCGGCCTGGCCGACGTGGTGCGGCCCCTCGTGCCCACGGGCTACACCTACTGGGACTACAAGCAGCTGCGCTTCCCGCGCAACGAGGGCATGCGCATCGACTTCGTCATGGGCTCTCAGCCCTTCGCCGACCTCGTGACGGCGGCGCGCATCGACCGCGGCGAGCGCAAGGGCGACGCCCCCTCCGACCACGTGCCGGTGGTGGTGGACCTCGATCTGGAGCTCTCCGACACCCTGGCGCAGGACGATGACGACCGCCCCATGATCTTCGGCTGACCCCGCTTCGACGCCCGGGGGCTGCTCCTTCACAATCGGACCCGTCGGCGCTCTCTCCACAACCTCCGACGTGGTGACCTGCTCGTCGCGCGCAGCGTGTATAGATGGAGCATGAGTTCACCCACGGTCGGCGCCGGATCGCCGATCACCCCCGGCCAGCCGTGGCCCGACGCGCCCCCCGAGAAGTCGCGGCTGCGGAGGTGGCTCACCGACGGCCTGCAAGACACGGCGGGCCGGCATCCGGGGCCCGGAGCCTCGAAGCCCGAGAAGACGCACTCGTGGTGGCGGGTGATGTGCCTCACCGGCGTCGACTACTTCTCGACCCTCGGCTACCAGCCCGCCATCGCGGCCCTGGCGGCCGGCCTGCTCAGCCCCATCGCTACCATCGTGCTCGTGCTGGTGACGCTCCTGGGAGCTCTGCCGGTGTACCGCAGGGTCGCCCGCGAGAGCTTCCGCGGTGAGGGTTCGATCGCCATGCTCGAGAAGCTGCTGCCCTGGTGGGGCGGCAAGCTCGTGGTGCTGGTGCTGCTCGGCTTCGCCGCCACCGACTTCATGATCACCATCACGCTCTCCGCTGCGGATGCTTCGGCGCACGCCATCGAGAACCCGTTCGCGCCGTCGTGGTTCGAGGGCAACGAGGTGCTTCTCACTCTGGTGCTGGTGCTCGCGCTCGCGGTCGTCTTCCTGCGGGGATTCAAAGAGGCCATCAACATCGCCGTGGTGCTCGTGGCCGCGTTCCTGCTGCTCAACGCCATCGTGATCACGGTCTCGATCGTGCACGTGTTCGAGAACCCCGTGGTGGTGGGCGACTGGTGGTCGGCCCTCACCCGGCAGCACGGCAACCCGCTCGTGATGGTGGGCATCGCGCTCATCGCGTTCCCGAAGCTCGCCCTCGGGCTCTCCGGGTTCGAGACCGGTGTGGCCGTGATGCCGCAGATCACGGGCGGCGCGGGCGACACGCCTCAGAAGCCGGTGGCGCGCATCCGTGGTGCCAAGCGGTTGCTCACCACGGCGGCCGTCATCATGTCGACCTTCCTGATCACCTCGTCGATCGTCACCACGTTCCTCATTCCGCAGGAGGCGTTCGAGTCGGGCGGCCCCGCGAACGGGCGGGCGCTGGCCTACCTCGCGCATCAGTTCCTGGGCGACGGCTTCGGCACCGTGTACGACGTGGCCACCATCGCCATCCTCTGGTTCGCCGGCGCCTCGGCACTGGCAGGCCTGCTCAACCTCGTGCCGCGCTACCTCCCCCGCTACGGCATGGCGCCGCACTGGGCCGCCGCCGTGCGGCCGCTCGTGCTCGTGTTCGCGGCCATCGCCGTGATCATCACGCTCGTCTTCCAGGCCGACGTCGACGCTCAGGCCGGGGCGTACGCCACCGGCGTGCTGGTGCTGATCACCTCGGCATCCGTCGCCGTCACGCTGTCGGCGGCCCGCAAGAAGCAGAGGGCGGCCGCCATCGGCTTCGGCGCCATCGCCGTGGTGTTCCTCTACACCACGGTCGCCAACGTGATCGAGCGGCCCGACGGCGTTCGCATCGCTGGGCTGTTCATCCTGGGCATCATCGTGGTGTCGATCGTGTCGCGGGTGCACCGCTCCTTCCAGCTGCGCGCCACCTCGGTGACGCTCGACGCCATGGCGCTCGACTTCGTACTCACCGACGCCGACGAGTTCGACTCCATCCGCATCATCGCGAACGAGCCCGACGACGGCTCGGCTGCCGAGTACCGCCAGAAGATCAGCGAGGAGCGGCGCGACAGCGGAATCCCGATGCGCTCGCCCGTCATCTTCCTCGAGGTGTACCCGTCCGACTCCTCCGACTTCGAAGAAGACCTGGTGGTGCGCGGCGAGACCGTGCACGGCTACCGGGTCTTGAAGGTCACGAGCGGCAACATCCCGAACACCATCGCCACAGTGCTGCTGGAGATCCGCGACCTCACGGGCGTCGTGCCCGGCATCTACTTCGAGTGGACCGAGGGCAGCCCCATCTCGAACATGTTCAAGTACCTCGTCACCGGCACGGGCGAGGTCGCTCCGGTGGCGCGGGAGGTGCTGCGGCGGGCCGAGCCCAACCGGCGCAATCGGCCCGAGGTGCACGTCAGCTGAGCCCGCTCCGTCCAGGATGCCGCGTGCGCACGCCCGGCGACGGGCGCGCCCTGGGAACAACCGAGCCCTGCCGGGTGTTCACTGAAGCATGTCCACCACCACCCTCACCACTGACAACCACGACGAGACGATCGCCGACGGCATCGTGTTGATCGACTTCTGGGCCGACTGGTGCGGCCCCTGCAAGCAGTTCGCGCCGGTGTTCGAGAAGGCCTCCGACGAGCACAGCGACATCACGTTCGCGAAGGTCGACACCGAAGACCAGCAGCAGCTGGCCGCCAGCTACGGCATCACGTCCATCCCGACCCTGGTCGGCTACCGCGACGGCATCCCGATCTTCGCGCAGCCCGGCGCCCTGCCCGGCACGGTGCTCGAAGACGTCATCGCACAGGTGCGGGCCCTCGACATGGACGCCGTGAAGAAGGACTACGCCGAGGCCGTCGCCAAGCAGCAGGCCGGCGAGTAGCCCCCGCGCGCTCGCCTTCGCCGAGTTGCGCCAAAAGGCCCCTTCCCGAACAGGGAGGGGGCCTTTTGGCGCAACTCGGCGGGCAGCGTGGGGGCTACGCGGCCTGCTGGTCGACGTTCTCGAGCGAGGCGGCGAAGGCGGCGATGAACTCCTCGAGCTGGGCCACGATCTCGGCGTCGTCCTTCGGGTGCGTCTCGGCGAAGCGCACGACCGAGTTGGGCACCGACAGGGTGGGCTCGATCACCGTGGCGCCGGCGATGCCGAGGGCCTTGCGGGCCTCGTCCTGCGCCCACACCCCGCCGTACTGGCCGAAGGCGGTGCCGATCACGGCCACCGGCTTGCCCACGATCGCGGCCTGGCCGTACGGGCGCGAGGCCCAGTCGATGGCGTTCTTGAGGTTGGCGGGCACGGTGCCGTTGTGCTCGGGGGTCACGATCAGCATGGCGTCGGCGGCGTCGACGGCCGCACGGAACGCGACGACGGAGTCGGGCAGCGCACCCTCGACGTCGATGTCCTCGTTGTAGAGGGGCAGCTCGCCGTGCTTGTCGTAGATGGCCAGATCGATGCCCTCGGGGGCGAGGTCGACGGCCGCTTCGGCGAGCTGACGGTTGGTGGAGGCGGCGCGAAGGCTGCCGACGAGAACGAGGACGGACTTCTGGGTCATGGTGTCTCCTGAGTGGTGGGGCGGGGGGATCCCGCGGTTCGAGATTATTAAAGCGGACTGAAGTCCGTTTATTCCCCGGGTTGCAGGATGTCGCGTGCTACAGTCCGGGCATGGATCCGATCGGGGGGCCGCCCGGGCCGCTGAACCCCACCGTCGGTCTGCGCCCGCCCGAGCGATCGGATGCCGCGCGAAACCGCGAACTGCTGCTCGAGACGGCCCGGCGGCTGGTCGACCAGGGCGGCGGCGAGTGCCTCACGATGGACAGACTGGCCGCGGAGTCCGGGGTCGGCAAGGGCACCATCTTCCGTCGTTTCGGGTCGCGCGCCGGACTCTTCCAGGCGCTGCTGGACGACTCGGAGCGGGAGTTCCAGGCAGGCTTCCTGAGCGGGCCCCCGCCGCTGGGCCCAGGAGCTCCGCCCGTCGAACGGCTGGTGGCATTCGGTCGCGCGCAGCTCGCCACGGCGGCGCGGCAGGTGCCGCTCCTGCGGGCTGCCGAACGCCCGGCCGACGAACGCTACGCCGTGCCGGCCCGCCGTCTCGCCGAGGTGCACATCGGCACGCTGCTGCGGCAGGCCGGCGTCGACGGCGACATCCCGGTGCTCTCGTTCAACCTGATGGCGATGCTCGACGCCATCGTCTGGCTGCCCGACGCCGACCTCGAGCGCATGCTCCCGCGCCTCACCGAGGGCTGGGAAGACCTGGTGCGGCGCCTCACCTGATCCTCAGGCGGGCAGGAGCCAGGCCGCAGCATCCGCCGGCAGGAGACCGTCGACGAGCGGCGCCGAGGCGAACAGCAGCTCCCCCGCCGGAAGCCGCACGGCGGCCTCTCCCATCGCGACGGCCACCACCGCACCGCCCGATCGGCGGCAGAGCAGCAGTCCGTCGGCGTCGAGGCTCCACGAGGCGGCCTCGGCCGCGCCGAACACCCCCGAGGCCAGCAGCTCGGCCCGCCGCGTCGACGCCGCACGGAACAGCGCGAGCGTCGACGTCGCATCCGTCTGCTGCCGCTCCACCGCGAAGTCGCCCCAGCCTGCGGGCACCGGCAACCAGGGCGCCACGCCCGAGCCCGAGGGCGAGAAGCCGTGGGCACCGGATGGCGACACCGTCCACGGCAGCGGGATGCGTGCGCCGTCGCGACTCACGCCCCCCTGCTGCCACATCGGGTCGGCACGCTCGGCGATCGGCACGTCGACCTCGGGCAGCCCCAGCTCCTGGCCCTGGTACACATAGGCGGCGCCGGGCAGCCCGAGCAGTGCCACGAGGGCGGCTCTCGCGCGGGCCGGCCCGCGTTCGCCCCCGCCGAAGCGGGTCGCGGTGCGCACCAGGTCGTGGTTCTCCAGCGCCCAGCTGGGCTCGCCGCCGACCGCGCGCCTGGCCTCGTCGAGCCGCGTTCCCGCATCCACCCAGTCGGCACCGTTCCAGCCGAGCCGGGCGAAGGCGAACGCGAACGTCTGGTGCAGCTCGTCGGGCCGCGTGTAGCGCGCCGATCGTTCGGGCTCGAGGTTCACCTCGCCCACCAGCAGTCGCGCCGGCGTGTAGCCGTCGGCGAGACTCCGCCAGCGGCGGTAGATCCCGTGCACCGGCTCCTGATCCATGGCGAGCGGGTTCGACCGCAGCCCGTCGATCACGGTGGGCACCGTCGGCGAGTCGGGCAGGCCCTCGGCCTTGAACAGGCCGTGCGCCACGTCGATGCGGATGCCGTCGACGCCCCGGTCGAACCAGAACCGCAGCACGCCGTCGAAGTACTCCGCCACCTCCGGGTTGTCCCAGTTCCAGTCCGGCTGGGCCGACGAGAAGAGGTGCAGGTACCACTCGGTGTCGGTCTCCGACGACGGATGAGCCCGGTGCCAGGCGGGCCCGCCGAACACGCTCACCCAGTTGTTGGGCGCCTCGTCGCCGGTCGGCCCGCCGCCGGCGCGGAAGTGGAAGAGCGAACGCTCCGCCGAGCCGGGGGCGGCGGCGAGAGCATCCTGAAACAGCGGATGCTCGACAGAGGTGTGGTTCGGAACGATGTCCACGAGCACCCGCAGCCCGTTCGCGTGTGCGGCCTCGAGCAGCTCGTCGAGGTCGTCGAGGGTGCCGAAGAGCGGATCGACGTCGCAGTAGTCGCTGATGTCGTAGCCCTGGTCGACCTGCGGCGAGCGCTGGAACGGGGTGAGCCAGAGACCCTGCACCCCGAGCGAGGCGAGGTAGGGCATCCGTTCGATGATGCCGCGCAGGTCGCCCACCCCGTCGCCGTCGGAGTCGCCGAACGAGCGCGGGTAGACCTCGTAGATCAGCGCCGTCTGCCACCAGTGCGTCACTTGGTGGCGCCCGCGGTGAGGCCGTCGACGATGCGGCGCTGGAAGAGCAGCACCACGATCATCAGCGGGATCGTCACGACGACGCCCGCGGCCATCTGGGCACCGAACGGCGCCTGGAAGTCGCTCGCCCCGGTGAACTTCGAGATCGCCACGGTGGCGGTCTGGATGGCGGGGTCGTTGGCCATGGAGAGGGCGATGATGAACTCGTTCCAGCTGTGGATGAACGTGAGGATGGCGGTCGTGAACACGCCGGGTGCGGCGAGCGGCAGCAAGATCTTGGTGAAGGCCTGCCACTTGGTGCAGCCGTCGATCATCGCCGCCTGCTCGAGGTCGTGCGGCAGCTGCTTCATGAAGGTGGTGAGGTTCCAGACCGCCAGCGGGATCGCGAACGACAGGCTCGGCACGATCATGGCCTGGTACGTGTTGATCCACCCGATGTCGGTGAACAGGCGCAGCAGCGGCACCACCACGGCGATGCCCGGGAACATCGAGGTGGCGATGATCACGGCGAGGATGGCCGACTTGAACCGGAACTTCAGCCGCGCGATGGCGTAGGCGGCGAAGATGCCCATCGCCAGCGCCAGGATCGTGGTGGTGCCCGCGACGATCAGGCTGTTCAGCAGCGACCGCCCGAAGTCGTTCGACGAGTCGAACACCTGCAGGTAGCTCTCGATCGACCAGGTGGTGGGCAGCAGCGACGTCTCGAAGATGTCGTTCGTGCGGCGCAGGCTCGACACGATCATCCAGTAGAACGGCGCGAGGCAGTACACGGCCACGATGGCGATGCCCACCCAGCGGGTGATCGCCGAGCCGAGGCCCTTCGTGCGACGGCGCTTCGGCGACGAGAATCGGCCGGCGATGAGGTCGCGTTCGGAGACGGCGGTCATCGTGCCACGTCCTTTCTGATGCGGGATGCCCGGGCGGCGAGCTTCGTGGCCTTCTTGGCGGCGTTCTCGTCGCTGTCGCCCACCACGTCGGCCCCGAGCACGCGGATGAACACGTACGCGATGAGCCCCACGTAGATCAGCAGGATGATGGCGAACGCCGAGGCGGTGCCGTACTGCAACTGGTTCGATTCATCCCAGGCGAGGATCGACAGGGTCTCGACCGAGCTCTTGCGCGGCCCGATCATCACGAACGGCAGGTCGAACATGCGCAGCGCATCCAGCAGGCGGAAGAGCACCGCGACCAGCAGGGCCGGGCGCACGAGCGGCAGGGTGATCTGCCAGAACTGCTTCCAGGCACCGGCGCCGTCGAGCTTGGAGGCCTCGTAGACCTCTTCGGGAATGAGCTGCATGCCCGCGAGCACGAGCAGGCCGATGAACGGGGCCGTCTTCCAGACCTCGGCGATGATCACGGCCACCTGCGAGGCGAAGCCCTCGGCCGTCCAGAGGATCTGCTGGTTCAGCAGGTCGTTCGCGATGCCGTTGGACTGGAAGATCCAGCGCCACAGAAGGCCCGACACGGCCGTGGGGATGGCCCACGGAATCAGGATGGCGGCACGCAGGAAGGCCCGCCCCTTGAACGCGCGGTTCATCGCGACGGCGAAGGCCACACCGATGATCGTCTCGAGCCCGACCGAGACGAACGTGAAGAAGGTGGTGTTCCACAGGGCGTTGAAGAAGCGCCCGGCGTCGCCGCCGGTGAAGATGTCGATGTAGTTGCCGAGGCCGACGAAGTTCTCGCCCTCGACCACGAAGCCGCTCGCATCCAGGCCCGACTGAGCCGCGAACAGCGACTGGTAGAGCGCCGAGATGAGCGGATACGCGATCACCAGCGCCAGCACGATGAAGGTCGGCGACAGCAGCAGCGTCGCCATTCCGCCTTCGCGCGGCGCGCGTTCCGCGCCGGCCCGGCGGCCGGGCCCCGGAGGCTGCTGGGCAGCTCCCGGGGCCCTGCTGAGGGTGGAGGTCATCAGCCGTTGGTGATCTCGGTGAGTGTGTCCTGAAGACCCGACAGTGCGGCCTCGGGCTCGGTGTCACCGGTGAGCGCCGAGTAGATCGCATCCTGGATCGCGGCCGTCGTGGCGCCGTACTGCACCACGGTGGGGCGCGGCGCGGCGTTCTCGAGCGAGGTCAGCAGGGTGGGCAGGTACGGGTAGTTCGCGGTGACGGCCGGGTCTTCGAAGAACTCGGCGTACACCGGGGCACGCGAGCTCAGCGCGAGACGCTTCTCCTCCTGCTCCTGGCTGGTGAAGAAGGTGATGAAGTCGAGCGCGGTGGCCTTGTTCTCGGCGAACGAGGAGATGGCGATGTTGCGGCCACCGAGGGTCGAGACGCCCGGTCCGTCTTCGCCGGGGATGGCGCTCACACCGAAGTTGCCGGCCACGGGGCTGGAGCCGTCGGTCGCCGACAGCGACTTGTAGATGTAGGGCCAGTTGCGCAGGAACACGAGCTTGCCCTCCTGGAAGGCCTGACGACCCTGCTCCTCCTGGTAGGTGATCGCGTCTTTGGGGATCATGCCGCTGTCGAACCCGTCGACCAGGAACTGCAGCGCGGTCGCGGCCTCAGGGGTGTCGACCGTGGGCGTGCCGTCGTCGTCGAACAGCGACCCTCCGGCCGAGGCCACGGCCTCGCTGAAGTTCACCGTGAGGCCCTCGTTCTTGTCGAACTGGCCGGCGTAGCACGACATGCCCGCGGCTTCGGGCAGCGCCATCACGGCGTCGCACACCGTCTGCAGCTCGTCCCACGTCTGCGGGGCCTCGGTGACGCCCGCGGCCCTCAGCAGGTCGGTGCGCGAGTAGAGCAGCGCTCCGTCGGTGTAGTACGGCGCCGAGTACAGGGTGTCGCGGTAGCTCGCGGCCTCGACGGTGGCGGGGATCATGTCGTCCAGCGGGAGGGCGTCTTCGGGCAGCGGGGTGATCCAGCGGTTCGCGGCGAACTCGCTCGTCCACACCACGTCGAGGTTCAGCACCGAGTAGCTCGCGCCCTCGACCTGGGCGTTCTGCACCATCTGCTGGCGCTGCTGGTCGGCGTCCAGCGGCAGCTCGACCCACTCCACCTGCTCGTCGGGGTGGGCGGCGTTCCACTCGTCGATGGAACCCTGTGCGGCACCCGAGGCGTCGGGGCTCGACACGTACTGAATGGGACCGCGGCCCTCGAGGGCGGCCTCGGCGGCCGGGCTGCTCGAGCTGCCGGAGCCGCCCGAGCCCGAACAGGCCGAGAGGCCGATCGCGGCGGTGGCGGCGAGGGCGAGGCCGACGATGACTCGTCGATCACGGCGTCGTTGCATCATGATTGCTCCTTGTGATGGGGGTGGTGCAGGGGGGTGATGAGGGTGTTCGGGCGTTGGCGTGGAGTCTCCGCGCCCGCCCGCGTCAGGGCGATCCCGTTGCCGTGTCGAGACGGGGCATGGTAGAGCCGCGCTCGATCAGGCGATGGGGCAGGATGCGCGGGCCGGTGTCGCCCATGGCGAGCAGCTTCTCGACCGCCAGTTCGCCCATCCGCTCGAGCGGCTGCGCCACGGTGCTGAGCGCCGGATGCACGTGCTGCGAGGTTCGCGTGTTGTCGAAGCCGAGCACCGAGATCTCCTCGGGCACCCGCCGGCCCATGCGCTGCAGTTCGTTCACCGTGGCCGCGCCCATCTCGTCGCTCAGCGCGAACACCGCGGTGAGCTCCGGATCGCGCACGAGCAGTCGGTTGAGAGCCGGCGGGGCCGAGTCGTAGAGCGAGTTCCCGTGCTCGACCAGGGGCGCGAGGCCGGCCTCGGCCATGGCGCGGTGATAGCCGCGCACCCGCACGGTGGTCACGAGCACGGAGGCCGGATCGCCGGCGAGCAGGGCGATCCGCCGGTGACCGGCGGCGATGAGGTACCGGGTGCCGTCGTAGGCGGCGGCCTCGTCGTCGATGGCGAGACTCGAGAAGCGGTGTCCGTCGCGGATGGCGACCGACATCAACGGAACGGTCGACCCGAGCACGCGCCGCATCTCGGGCGTGACCGCGGCCGAGATGAGGATGACGCCGGCGGCGCGGTAGGTGCGGAGCGTTCGCAGGTAGTCGGCCGCGAACGTCGACCCGGGGCCGGTGCGGCCGAGGATGACGGAGTGACCGCGGAGCCGGGCCGCCGCTTCGACGCCGGCCATGATCTGGGAGGCGAGCGCATCCGACACCACCGGTGCGAGCACTCCGATCACCGCGGTCTGCTTGGTCTTGAGGCTGCGCGCCAGGGTGTCGGGCTCGTAGTGCAGCTGCTCGATGGCCTCTTCGACGCGGCGCTGGGTGACGGGCGAGTAGCCGACGAGACCGTTCACCACACGGGAGACGGTGGCGGGCGAGACTCCGGCGAGGCGGGCCACATCGCGGATGGTCGGCATGGTCCCTCCCTTGGGATGTGACGTCGGGTGGCGTCGCGCAATCGGTTTCGTCGGCGGTGTGGGTCGACTGTAGGCACCCTGTTTCGAGCTACGCAAACGTTTACTAAACAGGTCGCGAGCTCCCCGACCCGTGGTGGACTGGGGGGATGCGCAGTCGAGTGGTGTTCATCACCGGGGTCTCCGGGTCGGGCAAGTCGACGGTGGGCATTCAGTTCGCCGAACGGCTGGGCTGGGCCTTCGTCGACGCCGACGACCTGCATCCCGAGGCCAATGTCGCGAAGATGGCGGCGGGCATCCCGCTCACCGACGACGACCGCTGGCCGTGGCTGCGGACCGTCGGCGCCGCCGCGGCAGGCCGGGTGAGAGAGGCGGATGCTGCAGGCTCGACGGCCGGGGTCGTGGTGGCGTGCTCGGCGCTGCGGCGGGTCTACCGCGACCTTCTGCGCGAGGCCGACCCGGGAGCGCTGTTCGTGCAGCTCGTCGGATCGGCGGAGCTGATCGCCGCGCGCCTCACCACCCGGGAAGACCACTTCATGCCGCCCGCGCTGCTCGGATCGCAGCTGGCCACCCTCGAACCGCTCGGCGACGACGAGGCCGGGGCGGCGATCACGGTGGCGGCCCAGCCGGGCACGGTGGTCGACGACATCGTCGCGACGCTCGGGCTCCGCTAGCTGTACTGCCCAGGGACGTTGGTTGATGTGTGATGTCTTGAAGTGACGAAGACCTCCGGTGGAGGGTTGGAGCTGTCTAGGTTCCATCACCACTGCCGGAGGTCTTCGTGTCTCACCGTAATGCTGCT